>JBBIRO010000039.1:0-30083 GCA_037441775.1 Syntrophobacterales bacterium | reverse complement strand
CGGCCTTGCTTAAGACAAGCCAGATGCCCAGATGTTCGAGAATGGCCCGGATCACTTGAGCGTCTTCGATGAAGCTGATGATGCGCATGGTTCCCCGGCGCCTTGGGCGATTGGCGATGCAAAGAGCACAAGAAAAATGTATGCGCGCTCCACGCGGCTGTGCCCGCGGCCCCATCGGCCATATGCAATGCGAGAGTCCCGCCCACAAGGGGCGAAAATAGCATTATATCCTTTATTCTAAGCGCGGCAACTTTAAGACTCAATCTTGGCCGTTTTTTACCAAGTCGTCAATTTTGCCTTGACTTTGTTTTCCTGTTGACCATAGTGGCTAGCACATAAATGAAGCCCCGTGGATAGGTAGAAAGTCACATCTCGTTTTATCTAAGACTGACCAATAAAGGAGAGTAGTGTGGTCCATCACGTTGCCCCTTACTGGAACCCCGTTCTGGAGACCTTGCCCCGGGCGAAGCTTAGGGCGTTGCAGCTTAAGAAGTTTCAGCGGATTTTTGCCTGGGCCTATGAAAACTCTCCTTTCTATCGCCGGCTTTATCAGGAGGCGGGTCTGGAGCCGGGAGACATCAAAACCTTTGAGGACATCAGGAAAGTTCCCCAGACGGACAAGGGGATGTTACGAGAGGTTCAGAGCCGTCCCCCCTTTCCTTATGGGGATATTCTGGCTGTGCCTCTTGCGGAGGTGACGGCCTTTCGTCAAACCAGCGGCACCACGGGTATGCCGGTTTATCAGGCCGATACGTGGCAGGACTGGGAATGGTGGGCGGAAAGCTGGGCCTATATTCTATATGCGCAGGGCTACCGAAATACTGACCGTGTTTTCATGCCTTTTGGCTACAACATCTTTGTGGCCTTCTGGGCTGGTCATTACGGAGCCGAGAAGCTGGGCTGCGAGGTTGTCCCGGGCGGAGTGCTGGATACTCAGGCGCGTATCTTGAAGCTGCAGGAACTGAAGTGTACCGCCTTTATGGCCACGCCAACCTATGTTTTAGGGATGGCAGATGCAGCGAGGAAAATGGGCATCGATCCGGCGAAAGATTTGTTTATCAAAAGGATCACCTGTGCCGGCGAGCCAGGGGCCAGTATTGTCGCCACGAAAAAACGCATGGAGGAGGCCTGGGGCTGCCGCGTGTTCGATCATGTCGGCGCCACGGAAATAGGGGCATGGAGCTATTCCTGTCTCCACCAACAAACTGACCTGCATGTAAATGAAGCATTTTTCCTGGTAGAAATCGAAGATGAAAAAACCGGTGCGATTATTGAAGAACCCGGGATACCGGGTAAGATGATCATTACTGCCTTTGACCGGCTGGGTAAGCCATGTATCCGCTTTGATTCCAAGGATGTGATTTGCTGGTCTGATGTCTCTTGTGCGTGCGGTCGCACCTTCCGCTCGATTGCAGGCGGTGTTCTTGGCCGGGAGGATGACATTACCAAGGTTAAGGGGGTGCTGCTGGCCCCAACTGCGATCGAGGATGTAGTGCGCAGCTTTGCCGAACTCTCCTATGAATATGAGGTAGTGGTAACCAGGAAGGCGGACATCGACGACATCCTGCTAAAAGTGGAAATCAATCCCGGCTTTGAAGGCCAGGAAGAGCGAATTCTGTCTCAACTGAAGGATCAACTGCGGGTAGTGACGAATCTTGGTTATCGAGTGGAGGTCCATCCCGGCGGGACTCTGCCCCGATACGGGGTGAAGGCCAAACGGTTCAAGGACTTGAGAACAAAGGAGTAAACCTTGGAAAATCAGGAAATGATTGACCGTCTGGACGAAAAAATAACTGGTCTCAGACAGGCCGCCCAAGACGTTATGGCCATCTGCGGGTCAAATGAGGCGGTACGGCGCAACATAATAAAGATCATGGCCAACATAAAGATGCTTGAGCTGAACATCTCGGACATTAAGGATTTAGCAGAAGTTTCTTAATCAGGCGGTATTTTTTCAACGAGGTATATGTTGGACCCCAAAATATGAACAGTGTGCCAAGTTACACTTGGGAGCAAAATGAAGGATGACCAAGTGGAGAATTTGAGGAGGATGCACACACCGTCATTTAAGGCCAAGGTTGCATTGGAAGCGATCAGTGAGCAAAAAGACATCGGCGGAGCTGGCCAGTCAATACCAGGTACATCCTGGTCAGATCAGGAACTGGAAAGCGGTGGCCACCATGGGTCTCATTGATCTTTTTCCCGATAAGCGGTGGAGTGACTGTTTGATGCCCAATCACGTTTGTTAATGACTGGCGAGTTTTTTTGGAAAGCGACGCCCCCGGGGAAGAGATTGAGGGTTTTTGTCGAAAACCAGGCCCCAAAAAGAAAGAAACGCGCAGTTAGGCATACGGTCACCGGAACTACACCCACTTAACGACACTGGAACTATTGATGAGAGCCTGTTTTAAGGTTACTTACAAGTGCGCGGTAAGCGGCAGACCCTGATTAAATAAATGAGGTGCTATCAGCCATGGACTATACCAGAATTACCGTTGAAATTCGCGGCCACGTCATTCTCATGGGGCTCAACCGCCCGGAGAAACGGAATGCCTTTGACCTGGAGATGTACGAAGAACTCGCCTTTGCCTATGGCGAATTAGACAGAAACCCGGAGCTTCGCTGTGGAGTCCTTTTTGCACACGGAGAGCATTTTACGGCTGGTCTGGAGCTGGACAAGTGGGCGGCGGTCTTTGCCAGCGGCAAGTGGTCGATTCCTGCGGGTTGTATCCATCCACTCGGCATTGATCTGAATGCAAGATGCAGCAAACCGGTCGTCATGGCCATTCGTGGCCGGTGCTATACCATTGGCTTCGAGTTGCTTTTGGCCCAGGATATTCGCGTGGCGTCAACGGACGCAAAGCTTGCCCTCCTGGAAGTCAAGCGCGGCATTTACCCGGTTGGCGGCGGCACGGTGCGGCTTTTCCAGGAGATCGGCTGGGGCAACGCCATGAGGTATCTCCTCACCGGCGACGAAATCAGCGGCGCGGAGGCGTACCGGATTGGATTGGTTCAGGAACTGACCGAGCCTGGAAAAGAGCTGGATCGCGCAATCGAGATTGCCATGGACATTGCGAAACGCGCGCCGCTTGGGGTGATGGCGGCTCTCAGGTCGGCGCGGATCAGCAGCGCTGAGGGACAGGCCGCCGCCCTGGCGCTTCTCATCCCCGATCTCATGCCCATCATGAAGAGCGAAGACGCCTTGGAGGGCGTCATGTCGTTCATGGAACGGCGCGAGGCCAATTTCAAAGGGAAATAATCACCTGCACCCATATTTAGGACTTGCTTGAAACGCCGGCCGGGGCAGGTCTTGGCAGCATAGGCGACCTTCCCCTCCTGATCCTGATACCGCACACTTTTTTGGGAGAACAATGCCCTGATGATGTAGCGGGCAAGGTTCTCCCTGGCCGTATCATCTTTTTACGGAAATCGTATCGCCCGGCGAGTTTAGCCGCGACGGCCTGAATACGGCTGATAAATGAACAAGCGGAGCCTTCAGGCGGCTTAAGTTATGGGCGCGGGGTGTTCAGGCGGTTATGGAGGCGCTTCAGCCGGTAAGCCAGAGAGGATTTTTCATCTTCGGAAAATGTGTTATTGCGCGCAAACGCGCTTTCAACGATTGCCGCGGCCCGGGCAAAATCTTTTTGGCGATGTTCCATCAACTTGGCAAGTTCTGAAACAACATGAAATTCAACGGGATCGCAGGCGGCCATTTGTTCCCAGATGCGGCCTGCTTCGGTAAGCCGGCCGGCTAGCTTATTGAGTTGCGCCAGTTTCTTTTTGGACTCCTTCGAGAATTCCAAACAGGCGTCCGACTGGAATATGTCGAGGATCTTCCGCGCGCCTTCGGCATGCGCCCGCTTTAAAAGCAGGCGCGCCGCAGCCAGGTAATCGTCTTCATGCGCATGTGCGTTTATAGCCTGTGCCGTGAGAATATCGGCCAGGTGAGCGGTGAGCGTGGCCATGGAAATCACATCCAGCCGGTTGTGCTCAAATACTTCCGCTAAAAGCGCAGGGTCGCGCCGTCTCAGCCAGTCAAAGTAACGCTGCGGGATTTCCCATCCGGGAATGTCTCCTTCGCGCTTGAGGCCAAGAATCTGTTCTTCCAACGTGACCAGCCGGCTGTTTTCCAGGCGGTGCCCCAGGATGCGGCGCGACGGATGCAAAAGATCCAGATGCGGAAGGCATGCCAGGTCGCTTGGCATCCGGTTCATAATAAAACGCGTGGTCAGGAGGTTAATGTCAAAGGCCTTGCCGTTGAATGTCACCAGATATTTCTTTTGCCGGGCCATGTCCTGCAAATACGCCAGAGCGGCCGCCTCTTCGTTGAAGTCGCGCGCCAGAATCTGGCGCACCTGGAAGTGGCCGCCCTCAAACCAGCCCAGGCCGATGAGGAAGGCCATCGTGCCGGCGCCGCCCGACAGACCTGTGGTTTCGGTATCCAGAAAAAGGGCATCGGATGAGCGGTGCTCGCCGATGACGGGATTGTTGGCCAGCATCGCGGCGGCCTGGGTATCGAAATGCTCCGCGTCATGGATGGTGGAATGCCCGTGAGGGCTTGAACCGCGCGCCGTGCGGCAGACCAGAAAAAAGCGGCCGTGCTCATTTTCCACTTCCGTGCCGTTCAATATCTCCGCAAGCAGCCGATTCCCACGCGCCTGCCGCTTCGACAGAGCCGCCTGGCCTTTCGCCTGCGAGCGCGTCACGACATTTTCAATCCGCCGGCGTAAATCGGCCAGCTGTTCCTGCCTTTCCGGCGTTGAAGGGTGTGCTGGTCTCGTTAATTCCGTTTGCGGAGAAATGTGTTCGCCGGTCAGGCGTTTTAACTTATCAATCGATTTCATACTTGATCTTTTATCCCCCCGCTGGCGGGGCAGAGGGTGGTTCTCCAGTTTGCCGTCATACCATCCCCGTCACGGAGTTTACCCCGTGAATGCGGGGCGACACCATCCGCTATCGACCTTGAACCCTGTCCCTTATTTCAGCCTTTCTCTAAAATGAGTTCAACCATTTTCGGCACCATCTCCTTCGCCGTCTTCCCAACCTCCAGCGTGGGGCCCACGCAGGACGGGCATCCGTGGGCGCAGGGGCATTTTTCAATCAAAGTCTTCGCGGCGGCGAGCAGTTGCGTGTGCTGGTTATAGAGCAGTTCCGAAAACCCGATGCCGCCGGGGTATGAATCGAAGATAAATATGGTCGGATCAAATTCGTCGCTGCGCGGACCTTCGATGGCGTTTAGCGTCTGCGGCCGGCCCGAGGAAAACGACGTGATGACTCGGCCGTTTTTGCCCTGGCTTACAAACCATTCTCCGGACTTGTCGCCCAGCGATCGGTCGATGTCGTGCGTGTCCGCCATCAAAAACATGGCCGACAGATGCTGAAGAGTGTAGGCAAGCGCCGAAAGACCGTCGATCACTTCAGCCGGTGTGAAATTCAGCGTCCGCAGGCGGTCGCGCGGAACCGTAAACCAGTAGCTGGTGGTGTGCATGTCTTTTTCTGGCAGGTTCACATCGCCGTAGCCCAGATTTTCAGAGGTGTAGAATTTAATTTTCTTGTAGCCCACCACCTTGCGGACAACCTGCACTTCGCCGTGCTCCACAATCGCGCCGCCGGTGTGGGCGTTGTCAAAGGAATCGATCACGCGCACGTTGGTGTAGGTCATGGCGTCGGTGTAATAATCGGAATCGACTTTTCTTACGTAAGCTTTCTTGCGTTCCAGATCGAGTTTGTCCACATGGTACTGCTCGGAGGCCAGCATGTAAATCGCTCCGTCGTGCACGGCGGTAAACGCGCTGTCCCAATCGACTTCGGCGATGACCTTGTGATTCCCCGCTTCGGTGGTATCGACCACGACAACATTTTCCGGATTGATGGCGCGCAGGCTTACTTCGTCGGCCGGATAGCTTTCCGCCGCCCAGTGCCAGCGATCATTCGCGCGGTGCAGCACGCCTTTTTCTTCCAGGTACTGCAAGAATTCTTCGAGGTTTTCGCCGCCGAATTTTTCCCCCTTTTCAAACGGCAGCTCAAAGGCCGCGCTCTTGATATGGTGCAGAAGAATGAGCAGATTGTCCGGATTGATCCGGCAATGCTCGGGCGAGAGTGCAAAGAAGTAATCCGGATTTTCCATGATGAACTGATCCAGCGGATTGCTTCGGGCGATCAGGATCGCCAGAGAGTGCCCAGAGCGCCTTCCCACGCGACCGGCCTGTTGCCAGGTGCTGGCAATCGATCCCGGGTATCCCGTCATGATGCAGGCTTCCAAATTGCCGATGTCGATGCCCAGTTCGAGCGCGTTGGTGCTGATGACGCCCATAACCTCGCGCTTGCGCAGGCCGTTTTCGATGTCCCGCCGCAGATTCGGCAGATAACCGCCGCGGTAGCCGGTGACAAAGTGATCGGCAAGCGGCTTGAATTTCACAAATTCATCTTTGAGATATTTTGTCAGCACTTCCACGTTGAGGCGGCTGGTGGCAAAGACAATCGTCTGAATGTGATTGCCGATGAGGTCCGAGGCGATCTTGCGCGCGGGCGTCATGGCGTTCTGACGGATGCCCAGCTCGCGGTTCACGATGGGCGGGTTATACAGCACAAAGGTTTTCGCCGCCGTGGGCGCGCCGCTTTTGTCCAAGAGCTCCACGGGCCGTCCAAGAATTTTTTCCGCATGCTCGCGCGGATTAGCCACGGTGGCCGAACAGCAGATGAAGACGGGATTCGCGCCATAGAAGCGGCAAATCCGAATGAGGCGGCGGATGACATTGGCAAAATGCGAGCCGAAGATGCCCCGGTAAATATGTAGCTCGTCAATAACTACATACTTGAGGTTAGTGAAGAGCTTTTGCCACTTGGTGTGGTGGGGCAAAATGCCCGCGTGCAGCATGTCCGGGTTGGTGACGACAATGTGGCCTTGGCGGCGGATGGCCTGGCGGGCGTCGTCGGGTGTGTCGCCGTCGTAGGTGAAGGTTTTGATGTCGGCCCGCAAATCGGTAATCAGGCTGTGCGCCTCGTGCATCTGATCCTGCGCCAGCGCCTTGGTGGGAAAAATGTACAGCGCCCGCGTTTCCGGCTCATCGAGAATTCGTTGTAAAACCGGCAGATTGTAGCACAGGGTCTTGCCGCTGGCCGTGGGCGTCACCAGCACAACATCCTGCCCGCCGCGGATAAAACGCATCGCCTGCGCCTGATGTTTGTAGAGGCGCTTCATGCCGCGTTTCACCAACAGGTCGCGAAGACGCGGGTTTACCCAAGGCGAATAGTCTTCAAAATCGCCCGATTTGGCGGGAATATCGACTACCGCCGCCGCGTTGGCTGTAAAGCTTTTATTTTTTTTCAGGCGCGCAATCCATTCATCCAGGGTCAGTTTGGCCATAATGCCCCTTTCATGCCTTCTTGCAGGCTCTTTTTGCCTTAGAATAAAAAGAGAAATATCTCAACAATGAATCATGATGATGAAAGCGTCCGGCAAGAAAATTCATTGTTAACAGCGTAAGCCGCAAAGAGAACAGTCCAAGAAAACAGCCGCACCCCCAAACCGGACATATCACGTGTTACTGACACTCCTTAAACCTGGAGTTGACCTTTTTGCCTTATGGTGTTAGCCTATTGGCTAGTTGATCCGCCGGATGCCGGCCCCGTTGCTAAACGATATGGATAGGGTACAGTCTTGTGATGAACCAGATCAATTACGACCGCTATTCTCGACAGATGCTTTTCCCGCCATTGGGCAGGGAAGGGCAGGAACGTCTCCTGGCGGGAAGGGTAGCCATAATTGGTTTGGGCGCTCTGGGAACGGTTTCTGCGAGTATTCTTGCCCGGGCGGGAATTGGCTTCTTGCGGCTCGTTGACCGTGATTTTGTCGAAGAGACCAATCTCCAGCGACAGGTCATTTTTACCGAAGGAGATGCCCGAGGCTTTCTTCCCAAGGCCGAAGCGGCGGCGGCAAGATTAAGGGAGGTTAACTCCGGTATAACCTATGAAACACTCATAGAAGATGTCAACTACCATAATATCGAAGATATCGTATCCGGCATGGACCTGATCGTAGATGCCGGCGACAATCTGGAAATCCGTTATCTGGTCAACGAGGTCGCAGTCAAGAAAGGTATTCCCTGGATCTACGGGGCATGTGTGGCAAGCTACGGCATGACCTTCAACATCATTCCGGGGAAGAGCGCCTGTCTGGCCTGCATTTTTGGCGACCAGCTCCCGCACCTGACGGAGACTTGTGATACCGCGGGAGTTATCGGCCCCATTGCCAGTGTTATCGCGTCGCTGCAGGCCGCGGAGGCAATGAAGATACTTTCGGGAAATCTCGAATACCTAAACGACAAATTGCGTTATTACGATCTTTGGGAAAACAGATTCAACGAAGTCCGGATCGAAAGGAAGGATGGCTGCACCGTCTGCCAGCGGGGGATTTTTCCGCTCCTCGCTGGAAAAATGAAATGCCAGGCCACCTATCTTTGCGGACGGAATATGGTACAGGTCTCACCCGCTCAAAAGATGACGCTGCCTCTCGAAAAGATTGAAGAAAGGCTTGCCCCGCTAGGACGCACGATAAATAACGGTTATCTCCTCCACTTTACAACTGGCCAATACGAACTGGTGATTTTTCCCGACGGCCGGGCGCTGGTCAAGGGAACGTCCGATGAGGCTTATGCCAGATCCCTTTATGCAAGATATGTAGGAGCGTAGGGGCTACAATGGCAAAGCCCGCCGCAATCGGGACCACTCACCTTGTTGGAGGGCATAAGGGGGGAGATAAGCTCAAAAATTCGGGCTATTATCACCTTTATCCTAACCCTCTGCCTTAAAGGGAGAGGGATTTTCTGACTTTTTACGAGGGCGTCAATTTTGTGATGACCTCGTAAAAAGACGGGAAAAACGCCGTTGGTATTTTTTACGAAGCCGTCAATTAAATCGGATCAATAAATATAATGGGAGGGAGCCGTGAATATTGCCAGGTTAGCCGTGGACAAGATCAGTGCGAAGGGGGAGATGCAGAGCATCATATTTAAAGACCGGGAATTCACCAATCTGGAAATGGACCAATCCTCCTGCCGATTGGGCAACGCGCTCAAGAAACTTGGCGTAGGGAAAGGCGACCGCGTAATTCTCCAGATGCCCAACTGCCCGGAGGTTCTCCAAGCATTTCAGGCGGTATGGAAATTGGGCGCGGTGATCGTTCCCATTAACTATCTGGTAGGGGAAGAAGAGACCGCCTATATCTACGAGGATTCGGGAGCGGAGGTAATAATCAGCAGCGTCAATTATCTGCCGAAGATCGAGGTCTGCAAATCAAAGTCCAGGCGAATCAGAGAGGTAATCCTGATTGAAGATCAGGACTTGCCTAATTATCACTCCTATCAGTCACTGCTCAAGGATGTTTCGGATAAATTACCGATAGAAGATGTTGATGATCAACATGTGGCGGCGCTCGTCTACACTGCCGGAACAACCGGTCGCCCCAAGGGAGTCATGCACACACATTTGAGCCTCTACGCTAACGCTAAAATGCAGGTAGAGTCGATTGAACTTCCGCCTGATATCCGCAGTCTCCTGGTGCTTCCCCTGTGCCACTCCTATGGCATATCCACCGCCAACAACAGCTTTCTGCGGGATATAGGTCCAGCAGTTCTTTGTGATACCTTTGATATTGATGCCATTTTCAGCGCTATTGAAAAATACCAGGTCAATCTCATGGCCGCGGTGCCTACCATGTATATATTCATGCTGTTTCACCCTGATCCCCATAAGTACAACCTGACCTCAATGAAATACTGGATTTCCGGCTCGGCGCCTCTGAGTATGGAGACTTGGTTGGGATTTAAGGAAAAATTTGGCTTTGAGATTATTGAAGGCTGGGGCTTGACTGAGGCCGGGGCCAATAATTCAGTCAACCCCTTGACCGGGAAGAAGAAGGTGGGATCCATCGGCTTTCCTATGAAGGGCGTGGAAATGAAAGTCATCGGCGACGATGGGCAGGAGTTTCCCGCAGGAGTCCCAGGAGAAATAGTAATTAGCGGCCCGATGCTGATGAAGGGCTACTGGAATAAACCACGGGAAACCGACGAGATACTGAAAAATGGCTGGCTGTATACGGGCGATGTCGGATATAAGGATGAGGAAGGTTATTTCTTCATAACTGAAAGGAAAAAGGACCTGATTATCAAGGCCGGCGAGAACATCGCCCCCCGGGAAATCGAGGAGGTTATTCTAACTCACCCTGCGGTCCAGGAGGCGGCGGTGATTGGGATCAAAGACCCCATCTATGGCGAGGATATCAAGGCCTACGTTGTTCTCCGGCAAAATGGAGTAGCCACTGCACAGCAGATCCAGGAACATTGCCTCAAGACGTTGACCAGATTCAAGACCCCCAAGGAAGTGGCCTTCATCGGCGCTTTGCCTAAAAATCTAATCGGGAAGGTACTAAAGAAGGAATTACGAAAGTTAAATGGCTGATTATCACTGTCAAGACTACTGTGATTCAAAACGTGAGCCATTATTACGGGTCCTGGTGGTAAAACGTAAAGATATGGCCTATGTTCAATTCATCCTAGAGAGCTATGAAGGAATGGTGAATGTCACCGCCATCGACAGCCGCCGCGGCTGGCTGTCGGTTTCCATCATGCCTGGCTTTCTCGGGGAAACTAACGCGGCAATTAAGGCGCTCGCGCAAGATATCCCTTTGCGGGAAGTTGATTTTGATTTAATGTCGGAGAAGGAAAAAGCTAATGCTGATGCTGACACACACCTGGATCATGAAGGAATACTTGAAGCATCTTGGTTACAATACTGTAAAGCCTGACCTTTTTGCTTACAATGTAATAGCAGACATCCTTCCAGTTCATCGGGAAATAACAGCGGAAATGACTCACAGCATTGAGCGCTTTGACAGCAGTCCTTTGATTCAGAACAGAGAGTCCTTTATCCGCTTCCACATGCTCTTGGATGACTTTTCGCATTACGGCGCCATAAGTGAACAAAAAACCGGCGGCTTTCTAGCAGACTCCCCGGGATTCACGTATGTTAAGGGCAGGCCTCTCATGGCGCCGGTAATGGATTTACACTGCCGGACCGGGAAGGAAATAGATGTTTCTCTCGCCAGTTACGAGTCACATATGCTGATCGAAATGGCTTTTGATATGGTCCTTTGCCGCGATAGGGGAAATGACGGGCTGCTCGAGTCTCTTTACTATGGACTAAGAGGGATGCTTGACGGTGATCAGGTAGAGCTAAGCCTTTTTTTGTCGCAGACATTTGGCATTGCCAACAACACCATGTCCGATGCCCTTCAACAGATAAACCGCATCTGCACTTATGACGGTATGAGGGAGATTCTCGCTGATAAGGGTCGGATACAACTTTGCCTTGAGAAATTTGGAATGGAAAAGAACGACCCTGAATCGCAACGCCAAATGGCGTCAATGCTGGATTACGGCATGAATCTCGTGGCAGACTATCGTGATTTTCTGCTGCCGGCGCTAACCGCTATCCGCCAAAGCGGATTCCATGTAAACCTATAGTGCTTTTTTAACGAAACCCGAACGGATGCACCTGGTGCAGACCTTTATCCGTCGCACGGATTTATTATTGTTATCAATGCAGCGGATCTTTTGCAGGTTTGGATTAAATACTCTCTTGGTTTTGTTGTTGGCGTGGCTTACATTATTTCCCATCATGCGGCCCTTGCCGCATACTTCGCAAACTCTCGACATAACAATCTCCTGATAGATTACTGGCGCGCTATCTAGAACAGATAAGCCAAATATGCAAGTTATTTTTGACGACTTCGTAAATAGTAGTAAAAACTTAAATATTAGGACGGCTTTGTAAAAAGATCGCCAGTCTTGGCACGCAAATCAGTAAGGAAGGTCTCTTGCCGTAAGCATTGACGATTCCTAAAACTAGACCGTGGCCCCTCTTGGCCCCGTAACAAAGCTTGCCAATTGCAAGACAGCAATGCTAATGGAAACCGAAAACAAATCCGGCGGGGTTTAAACCGTCCATCAGGGCGCTTGGGTTTCATGCCGGCCGATTACGGCATTGCCAGCAGGCCGCGCCGCCGAAACAACTGGCAGGGGCAATTTTTCACAGATCATCGCGGACTGTGAAATCTCCCTTAAGGAACTGAAAAAGTTTCTCTGGGCGAACAATCAAATCAACCCGGCCGGGAATAATCGTCGATGTTTTTTCTATTGTAAGAAGGGATGATATAGCGAACATGGGTAAACGAGAGACTGAGATAAATAATGCTCCATTCAAGGCCCTGGGGAAGTTGGTTTCCGGTCCCTCGCGGGAGTTAGAAACTTTTGCCGCCCCGAAACAAGTGACTTCAGTTGCCTTCACTTCCCAGGAACTTACCTGTAACTGTCCCATTACCAACCAGCCCGATTTTTATAATATAGAGATATACTACCATCCGGTGGGTCTATGCCTGGAGAGTAAAAGCCTTAAGCTTTACCTCTGGAGCTTCCGCAATGAGGCCATGTTTGCGGAAACTTTATCTTCCGCCATTGCGGAGGATATTTCAGCGGCGACAAGGGCAGATTACTGCCGGGTGACATTGAAGCAACAGGTTCGGGGAGGATTATCTCTGGAGGTTGTGGCGGAACGGGGCAGGCGGATATGATGGCCGGTCTTGTTTTTAAGTATCACCGCGGGAGGCGAGAATTATGAGCAAGGCTAAAGCCCTTAGGATAGTTAATCCGGCTTTGGCGCTAATTTTTTTGAGTCAGGCGCTCACTGGGCTTATGCAGGAATTTATACCCTATGCGCTGTTCAAGTCAATTCACCAGGTCGGGGGACTGCTGCTGATAATAGCGGTTTCAACTCACATATATCTCAACTGGAGTTGGATAGGGGCAACCTTTCTCAAGCGCGGTTAGGAACCTTTTGAAGTTTCAGGGGCGACCGGCCGGTCGCCCCTGAGTCAGATGTCACTTCTTAACCATGTTTTCCTGTAGATATTTAGTGATAAGTATGGCCTCCGATGCGGAAATTTCGCTGTTGCGCTTCTTAGCCATTCTATCGACGATCGTTTTCCAAATCTCTGGGGATTCGATTGGCTTTGATCTGTCCAGTTTGTGGCACTTGGAACAGCGCTGTTCGAAAATGATTTTTGGGTCAACCTTGTCGTTGGCGCTGCTGGGAGCCGGATAAAAATGGACCAGCAGGAGAAGCATCAAAAAAAACCCCGTAATAAGTGTCAGCCGCCGCATGTTTGGTTCCTCCTTCATAATCTTTCCTGGATTGCGCTTAAATAAGCGCTCAGGGCGAAAACTTTAGCATAGACCGGACAATTTTGGCCATAATAATATTTTATTGGGTGACTTTTTACGAGGTCGTCAGACTTGAAAAGTTATATTTATTGTCATAGATGCTTAACCAGTCTGAAGTTGGCAAAGCACTAATGTTGCCCTTCCAAGGAACGAGCATGCCCGGTTTGCACCTGTACTACAGTAATCGCTTTGAAAAACTGCCCGATAGCTTGGCCCGGCTGCTTGCTGACCCTCTAGGCTCGCCGCTTGAGCAGGAGACCATTTTAATCCCGGGGGTGGGGATGGGAAGATGGCTTTCGCTGGAGCTTGCCCGGAGATTGGGAATCTGCGCGAATACGCGTTTCATTTTTCCTCGTGTTTTTACCAGTGAACTCTTCTCGCGCTTGAACGGATCGGAAGAAAAAAAATTCTCTCATTTTTTACCGGCATCGGAGACCTGGAGGCTGCTGGACTTACTCTCACGGAGCTTAGCGGAAGGCGGTGATGGCCTGGACGCCTATATCGCCGACTGGTCAAGGATCACCCAGGCAGGCGGCCCATCTCCTGCAGCGCAACGGAATAATTCCTGGTTAAAGCTCTTGCAGTTTGCCGAACGTCTGGCTGAGACTTTTGACAAGTACCTTCTGTTTCGGCCCGAAATAATCCGCTCCTGGGAGACGTTAGGCAGAAGCAGCCGGGATGCGGATTGGCAGGCCAGATTCTGGTTGGGCTTGTATCCTCCGGGAGGAAGAAAAAGTCCCCTGGCCTCGCGGGACGCTTTTTTTCGGCAATTAAAAGAGGAAGGCATTGACTTTTTCGCCCTTCCCAGGCGGATATCGCTGGTAAATATAAACGTTCTGCCTGTATTTTACCGGGATATAATTCAGGAGCTATCCAATTATATTGAAGTCCACCTCTTTTTTTTCAACCCCTCCAGGGAATATTGGGCCGATATCCGTTCCGAGAGGGAAATCGGCAACCAGGTCAGGCTGATCAGTGAGAAAAGCCTGGGACGGCAGTTCGAACCAAACGACCTGTACCTGGAGAGCGGCAATAGTCTTTTAGCCTCGCTGGGCCGGGGTGGGCGGCATTTTCTCGCCTCCCTGATGGAGCTTGATCTCCACCAGCATGATCTTTCGGAGGAGCCGCCAGCCACAAATATGCTGGGGTATATCCAGCAAGATATCTTTACTTTAACAGACAGGGGGAAGAAGGCAGCGAGTAAAACGATAATCGATGCCGGGGATTGCTCGCTTATGGTTCATTCCTGCCATAGTCCCTCGCGGGAAATTGAGGTTCTGCATGATTACCTGCTTTTCCTTTTCGAGCAACTCGAAGGATTGAAACCTAAAGATATTTTAGTTCTCGCTCCCGATATCGAAGCCTACGCGCCCTTTATCGAAGCTGTTTTCTCCTCTTACAAATCTCGCCCCAGCGGCGATGCCGAATCCCCCCGGATCCCTTTTTCCATTGCCAATCGCAACGATTATGCGGATGGGGTTATCGGCAATACTTTCTTGAAGCTGCTGGATCTGCTGGAGAGTCGCCATGATGCCCCTGGCTTTGTTGAACTTCTGGATGCAGAACCAATCAGAAACAGATTTGGCCTCTCTGAGGAGGAGGCGAGAATAATCCGCCGCTGGGTGATAGAAACCAGGATCCACTGGGGCCAGGATGCCAAAAGCAAGGAAGCTATAGGTTTACCGTCAATTTACGAAAACACCTGGCAGGCCGGTCTCGATAGGCTCTTTTTGGGATACGCCTTTTCTTATGAAGAGGGTCGCCTCTTTCATGGTATCATGCCATATGACGGGGTTGAAGGAGATTTAGCGGCAACCCTGGGCAAAATGGCGGAGTTTATTGAAATGCTCTTCAATGGCTCGGCGGAAATTAAAAATGACAAGACCCCATCTCAGTGGTCGCAATTTTTGTTCAACCTGCTCGATATCTTCCGTCCTACGGGAGAGGCGCAACAAGAAGAACTAAATCGCCTGCTGAGGGAGGTAAGGGGCCTGGCCTTAATCGAAAAAGAGGCCGGCTTTCAGCGGCCAATTGATTTTGCCGCACTTAAGTACCATTTAAAAAAGAAACTGGCCAATCCCTCCGCGGTTGGATTTGTTACCGGCGGGATTACTTTCTGTAACTTTACTGCTATGGCCGGCATCCCCAGTCGCGTCATCTGGCTCTTAGGGATGAATTATGACGCTTTCCCCGGTCAGTCCTTGCGGCTTGGCTTTGATTTGACCATGCAAAAGCCCAAAACGGGTGATCCGTCGCGGCGAGACGAAGAACGGTATCTTTTTCTGCAGACCATTTTATCGGCCAGAGATTGTCTGTCGATCAGTTATATTGGCCAGAGCCATTATGATGACACTATAATTCCCCCATCGGCTACGGTTTCTGAACTACTGGATTATATTGACCAGGCCTTTACCGCAAGGGTTAACGCTCAGAACAATGCGCAAGATTGGATGGTAACCAGGCATCCCCGGCAACCTTTTCACCGCTCTTACTTTTTTGCGGGAGATGACGCCCGGCGCTTGGAAAAGCCGCGTCTGTTCAGCTACTCCCGGCATAATTGCTTGACCGCCCGTGCTCTGGAATCAGATTTGCAGCGGCAGCCAGGGTTTATCCGGGGAACATTGCCTGATGCTCCGGATGAGTTCAAAAAAATTACCGTTGAAGACCTGGTGCGTTTTTTTCGTCATCCCGCCCGGTATTTTCTGCAAAAGAGGTTGGGAATTTATCTTTACAGTGAAGAAAACGTCAGCGCTAAGGAGAAATTCGAACTTGCCGGGCTGGACCGCTACCAGGTGGATCAGAGGATTCTTAAACTGCTGCTGGAACCTGAAAGCAGGCCGCCGGAAGATGCCTTGCAATTGATAAGAGCTATGGGGATGCTTCCTCATGGCGCAATTGGGGATGTAGATTATAATGAGCGTTATCAAGATGTTAAGGAGTTTTTTTCCCGCTTGAGCAGCTATCGGAGCGACGCGGTTGCCAAAAAGCTCCCGGTGGGAATCGAGATTGATGGTTATTTGATTAATGGGCTGCTGGAAAACTTTTTTGCCGACTATCGGCTGATTCAATGCTTTAGAAAAACGGATGGCCGAGATCTGTTGGGCGCCTGGGTCGAGCATGTTGTTATGAATGCGGCCCAAACGGGCAGGGAGCTTCATGTTAAGCCTCCTTTGGCGGCTTTGCAGGAAAAACCGGTCGAAATCAGAAGGACGCTGCTAGTTACCCGGGATAAGACCTGGCAATACCGGCCCCCGCCAGACCCGGAACTTATCCTGCGGGATCTCCTGAAGTGGTACCGGGGAGGGCTGAGATCGCCCTTGAAGCTATTTGGCGATCTCTCCTGGGATTTCGCTTTGGCGGTAATTACCGGGAAAAAAACTGAGCGAGAAGCCCTGGAGGCGGCGCGGCTGCAATGGGTTGGCGATGATTCAAAATATGGTGTCGGAAAAAAACCCTGCTTGCGGCAATGTTTTTCCGAAATAAATCCGATCGATGAAGAATTTGCGACAACCTCACTGGCGCTATTTGAGGTAATGATTAAGCATTTATGAGCAATACTTTTGATCCTCTGAAGATAACCCTGGAGTGCGCCGCCCTGATTGAGGCTAATGCCGGCTGTGGCAAGACCTGGGCGTTGACCGACCTCTACCTAAGGCTGATTTTGGAGAAAAATCTTGCCCCGCGCAATATCCTGGTAGTGAGTTTTACTCAGGCGGCCACCGACGAACTCAGGGATCGGATCAGGCGGCGTCTGGGCAGCGCTCGCGACTGCTTTATGGGAATCAAGGTTGATGATCCCTTGCTTGAAGAGATGTCTGCCGTTTATGAAGTCGCAGGAAAAAGGCCCGCTGCCTTAATGAGCATCGTTAATGCCATAAGCAGTTTCGATGAAGCGGCGGTCTATACCATTCATGGTTTTTGCCTGAGGATTCTAGCGGATTACGCCTTCGAGTCAGGCAGTTTTTTTGAAATTGAGGCGCTGGATGTAGCGGATGAATTATTAGATCAGATCCTTGATGATCATTACCGCCGGACTTTTTATCATGAGCTACCGGAATTTGTGGCCTATGCCTTACGGCAGGGGACCAAACCCAAATTACTAAGAAGTCTGGTCAAAAACGCGCTCCAGAATCCTTACCTGGAGATTATGCCGCAAGAAAACGGCGTTATCAGGGAAGACCTTAAGCGGGATACTGATCGCTATCTGGAGATGCTGATGTTTTTCAAATCAGAGTGGGAAAGAGGCCGGGATCGGATCAGAGGAAAAATCCTGAGCCCTGCCCTCAACCAGGGTGTATTTGCTCCCGACAAGACCGAAGCTGTGCTTGCCGCCGTTGATGGTTTCCTCAGTGGCCCCAGTCCGCATTTTCCCCTGCCGGATGATTGGGAAAAGATCACTTCCTCTTACCTGAGAAAAAAGACCAACAAAGGAAGGGAGACTCCGGAAGATCAGATTTTTTGTCTGGCCCAGGAGCTGTATCTTGCCTATGACGAACTAAAGCAGACTTTTAATGGGTACCTTCATGACCTGACCCTTGGTCTGATCGCAAGGGCCAGGCGGGAGGCTGCCCGCCGCCGGGAGGAACAACATGGGTTGAACTTTGATGATTTGCTGCTTAAAGTTCTGCAGGTTCTTGAAAGTAAAAACGGTCAAAACATGGCGGCAGTAATCCGGCAGCGGTATATGGCAGCATTAGTCGACGAGTTTCAGGATACTGACGAAATTCAGTATGCTATTTTTCGGAAGCTCTTCAGCGAGGCCGGAATCAGCACTTTTTACATTGGGGATCCTAAACAGGCGATCTATGCCTTTCGCGGCGCCGATGTTTTTTCCTACCTAAAAGCCGCCCGTGAGACAGCGGCGAAATATACCAAAAGGGTCAATCGACGTTCGGATTGCCGTCTTATAGCAGCGGTTAATCGTATCTTCAGCAACCGCCCCGCCCCGTTCATTAATGAAGATATTGTCTTTGAACCTTCGTTAGCCTTAGATGAGAAGGGGGAATCTGGTCTTAAATTGATCGGCCTGCCGCCGGCGCCGCTGCAAATTTGGTACCTGCTGAATGAATCAGACACGAAAAAAGGGCCATCGTCGCCGATCGGCAGGACCCGTGCCAGACCAAAGGTGGCCATCGCCGTGGCGGGGGAAATAGACCGGCTCTTGCGGCTGGCCGGGCAAGGGAGGGCCACAATTGACGGCCGGCGTCTCGAAGCGCGCGATATTGCCGTTTTAGTTCGTAAAAACCATGAGGCCCGCTTGATGCGGGAGAAGCTTGCCATCCTGGGGATCAAAAGTATTGTCTATGGGGCGGGCAGCGTTTACCATACTGACGAGGCCCAGGAGATGGGGCGGATCCTTGCGGCAATTGCGGCGCCCGGAGATGAAAGCCGCCTGATAGCCGCGCTGGGCACCAGGTTTTTTGGTATGGACGCGCTGGCCTTGGATAATATTAAACGTGAAAATACCCTGCGTCAAACCTGGATGCCCAGATTTCGTGCTTACAGCGAAACCGCCCAGAAACATGGTTGTATCTTCTTTTTCCGTCGTTTGCTGCAGGAGGAAGGGACACAGGAAAAAATCATTGCCGCTGCTAACGGTGAAAGGGCTCTGACTGATATCCTTCATCTGATGGAACTGCTACACCAGGCAGAAAGAGAGCGACGCCTGACACCCACAGGTCTGGCATTATTTCTCTCACAAAAAATCCGGGAAGCCGGTTTGAATTTTTTGGCCGGCAGGCAAGGAAATAATAGGGAGGAGCAGCTGCGCCTGGAGAGCGAGCATAGCGCGGTGCGGATCGTTACCATTCATAAAAGTAAAGGTCTTGAATATCCCATAGTATTTTGCCCTTTTTCCTGGAGTGCCGGCGAGTTAGACAAAGACTTTTTTTCCTTTCACGATCGAGAAAATGATTACCGCCCAACCGGCTGGCTTTCCGCCGCGCCGCTGCCCCGGCATTGGGAATGGTACCGCGACGAAACCTTGGCGGAGGAGTGCCGCCTCCTTTACGTAGCGCTTACCCGGGCAAAATACCGGTCATATTTTGTCTGGGGACGTTTCAAAAATGAAGACCGGTCTGCCGCCGCCTATCTGCTGCATAACGGTATGGTGCCGGATGAAGAGGGTTTTCTTAGAGACATGGAGCGGCTTGTCGAAGGATATGGCGACAGCATCCACCTATCGGCACTACCTGAACCGGATGGCGCCTCAGTGATTCATTGCAACCCGCTGACGGCCGCCAGTCTTGACTATCGTCGCTTCCAGGGAGCAATAGACAATTCCTGGCGAGTCACCAGCGCCAGCAACATAATGACCGGCTCATTAAACATAAGGACGGTTGAAGCGCCCGATTACGATGCCCCAGCGGCTTTATCCTGGGTACCAGACAGCCCGGAAGATGAGGAGACAGGAGATTTGACCGCTCAGGAATGCTACTACTCAATACCCCGGGGCGCCCAGACGGGGACGATGCTGCATGATATTATTGGATCCGTTGATTTTACCGAAGTAAACTCCTCAATAACCAGGAATATTGTAGAGGAGAAACTGCTTCTTCATGGCCTGCCGGGGGCATTGACGACAGAGATATTAACCATGTTAAATCGCGTGACAAGCCTGCCGCTCGATGGCCGGGAAATGCGGCTTTGCTCCATAGGGAAAAAAGACCGCATAGATGAAATGTCCTTCTGTTACCCCTTGGAGAGGCTGAATAAAGAACTACTGTGGGCCATATTTAATCCCTATAGGGAGACTAACCCCATTTTTGCCTCGATCCTGCCCAGGCTTTTGCTGCAACCGGTAAGTGGTTTTATGCGCGGGTTCATTGACCTGATCTTTTTTTTCCGTGGTCGATATTATCTCGTGGACTGGAAATCAAACTTCCTGGGCGCAAAAATAACCGATTACCGGCGAGACATCCTGACTGGGGAAATGGTGGATTCACTTTACGTATTTCAGTACCTGGTCTATACTCTGGCGGTTCATCAACACCTGGAGTTGAAAATTCCCGGCTACCGCTATGAAGAGCATTTCGGGGGGGTCTATTATCTCTTCCTGCGGGGTATCTGTCCCCTTGCGGGGCGGGAGTTTGGTGTTTACCACGACCTCCCGCCGGCGGGATTGATTCAAGATATGCAGCGGCTCTTGGGGGAAGGCCGGACTGATAAAGCGGTAAGAACTCCGTGAAGCTGCAATTTTTGGCCGGCGCGGTAAAAAGCTCGCAAGGCTTGAGCGCGCATGGTGCAAAATGCTCGCGTTGACCAGCAAAGAGCCTGCCCTGAGCCCGTCGAAGGGATGGATTTTGCTTGATCGTAAGCACCAGGACTTTTTACGAAGCCGACGGGATTTGACAAAGAAAAACTTTAGTCGCGAATTTTATTCCCGCAATGATCATGAATGCCATTTACCCCTCATTTAACATGATCGACAGCCACTTTGCCCGCGTCCTGAACCGTATGGCGAAAGGTGGAGGATCACCGGCAATTTACGCCGCCGCCGCCCTGGTCAGCAAGGCCCTGCAGGATGGCAGTATCTGCATAAATCTGAAGGATATGGCCGGCCTAAGGGTCATCAATCAGCCCGCGGCGCTGGATATAGTGCTCCCTGATGTCAGGCGGTGGCGGGAGTTGCTCCTCGATAGCTCACTAGTTGGGATGCCAGGAGACTATCGCCCCTTGATTCTAGACGATTCTCACCGCCTTTACCTCCATAAGTATTTTAAATATGAAACCTCCCTCATTGAAAATATTCGCCGTCGCCTTCCCCGGTCGGCGCGGGAAGGCGCAGCGGGATACCTGAAGGATGTTCCGACAGAGCGGGTAAAAGATTTATTAAGATCAGTATATCCGGATGCGGCTGACGGCTCGCACGCATTGCCGATTGTCGCCACCTTGCTTTGTGCCGTAAATCGACTGACGGTGATTTCCGGCGGTCCCGGTACGGGTAAAACTACGGCGGTAATCAGAATTATTTCTTTTTTGCGGCAACTGGCCAGCGACAGACTATCTGGGTTATTGCTGGCCGCACCGACTGGCAAGGCAGCGGCCCGGCTACAGGAGGCAGTTAGCAGCAAGTCCTTGCTCTCTCCGGGCAGCAACCTGGACATGGATAACCGGGCAAGCACCGTTCATCGGCTTATGGGCCGCGGGCGACTTGAGGGATCCTTAGTTGCTGCAGGCAATGACCCACTGGACTGTGACCTGTTGATCCTCGATGAAGCTTCCATGCTGGATATATCGTTGACGGCAAAGCTCTTTTGCGCCTTGCCGGATTCGGCTTCGCTGCTTTTGCTTGGTGACCGCAATCAACTGGGATCAATTGAGGCGGGTTCGGTATTTGCTGATCTTCACGGAGATACTGAGGACGTTTTCAATTATGAAGTCTACGAGCTGCTGAAACATTATCTTGAGGAAGGCGACCTGAAAAGAATTAAGACCCGTTCTGGCCCCGCCATTCAGGACACCATGATCGAGCTTAAGGATAATTACCGCTTTGCGCCGGCAAGCCCCATAGGTCGGCTGAGCCGGGCGGTCGTCGCTGGCGCTGCGTCTGCTGCGGTGGACTTGCTGAAGTCGCACCCCACGGATGGCCTGCGCTGGGAAGAGCTGCCGCCGCCAAAAAAAATCTCCCCGCTGCTGGAAAGTTATTTTCTGCCGCGGATCAGGGCATATTTCGCCGCCGTTAAAAAAGGCGCCCAGCCAGAAGAGGTTTTTAATCTTTTCAGTGATTTTGCCATTCTGTGCGCTCTAAGACAGGGGCAGTACGGTTCTTTGGCTTTCAATCATCTAATAGAAATCATCCTGAGAAATGAAAGAATTTGTGCCGGCAGGGGACAGTTTTATCCCGGACGGCCGATTATGATTGCCAAAAACAACTATGATCTGGGCCTGTTCAACGGTGACGTGGGGATTATGCTGCCGGACCCGGAAAACCGGGAAGACCAGTTGAGCGTCTTTTTCCCCGCCTATGATCATCCGGAGGGAATGCGGAGGATTCCGCTCAATATTTTGCCGGAGAACGAAACTATTTACGCCATGACGATCCATAAAGCGCAGGGCTCAGAATATAATAATGTCCTGATCGTCTTGCCGGATACTGATTCGCCAATTCTGACGAGGGAGCTGATCTATACGGCCATCACCCGGGGAAGACAAACGGTGGCGATCTGGGGAAAAGAAGATGTGCTCAAGCGGGCCATCGAAAGGAGAATCAGCCGTTTTTCAGGTCTTAGAGAGGCGCTATGGAAGCTGTGATCTTTCATCTTTTAGCTGATCTGATTGTTCTTATCCATTTTACCTTTGTGCTGTTTGTCATCCTAGGAGGGCTCCTGGCGTTCAGGAGTCGGCGCTGGCTGATTATTCATCTGCCAGCTGCCCTGTGGGGCGTGGTAGTCGAGCTGGGGGGCTATATCTGTCCGCTTACGCCGCTGGAGATTTTCCTGCGGATCAAGGGGGGAGGGGAGGGCTATTCCACTGGTTTTGTCGCCAATTATATTTTGCCCATCCTGTATCCTGAAGAATTGACCAGACAGGTCCAGATTGTTTTGGGTCTCGTCGTTTTACTGATTAACATCATCGCCTACGGTACGTTGTATGCGTACTGGCAAAAAAGAAAGCCTTTCACTTCGGGCTGACGGCTTCGTAAAAAGTCGGTATGCTTACGATAAGCGGCATCCCTCGTCACTGCGGCGTACCCTAAGTACGCCTCATTCCTTACTGATTTGCGCTCTCAAGACCTGCGAACTTTTTGCAAAGCGGTCATAATATTTACGTTTTTACGGCTTTTTACAAAGTTGAACTCAATGGAATTGTTAAATTAATTATTGACAGAGCAGGACCCTTAAAATATAGATCATATTTACATAAACGATATTTCGGCCATTGGATCATGCTTGGGGAGGCATGGCCAAAGGATTGATTGCTATCGTTATCCCCCATCCTGTCCTGATCTTGAGCCTTTCGAAAAAATAGCCGGATAAATTAACAAGTGGCGCTACAGCGTAGTTGTCGGGGTTTTTTCTTTCAACTTTAACGGTAAGGAGGAAAGCCATGAAAAAATTATGTTGTGTCTGGACGTTTATCCTCGCTCTTTTTGTCGTAGTCTCCAGTGGAGCAAGGGAGGGTTACGCGCAGCCAATCAAGGTTGGCGTCTTGGGACCAATGGCCTTCACCCAGGGGGAAGGCCATTGGAACGGAGCCGTGATTGCGGCTGAGGGCATCAATGCCAAAGGTGGCATCATGGTTGGCAAGACGCGCCGGCCGATTGAACTGGTAAAGGTGGACACGAATGAATTTCTGAGTTTAACCGATGCGACTAATGCGGTGGAGCGCGCTATCAGTTCCCACCGGGTGGATTTTCTCATCGGCGGTTTCCGGACGGAAGCGGTGATGGCCATGCAGGACATTGCCATGGACAGCAAAAAGATTTTTCTTGGCGTGGGGGCCGCCCATCCGGAATTGTGCACCCGGGTGACCAAAGATTACAACCGTTACAAATACTGGTTTCGCATTTCGCCGATCAACTCCAACTTTTTGGTCCGGGCTAATTTTTTGATGCTCGAGATGGTGGCCAGACGTCTGGCGACAGAGCTGAAGATTCCTAAAATCAAGGTCGCGGTTATTGCCGAAAAGGCCGTCTGGGCCGATCCGCTGATCGGCGGAGCCCAGGACAGCCTCCCCAAAATGGGAATGGAATTGGCCGGGGTCTGGCGGCCCTCGCCGGTGGCAACCGATGTGACGGCGGAACTGTCGGCGATCCAACGCTCCGGGGCCCATGTCATCTTCTCCTTCTTTTCGGCCTCGGTGGGTATCCCCTTTGCGAAACAGTGGGGGGAATTGAAAATCCCTGCGGCGGTGCTGGGGATCAATGTGGAGGCCCAGAAAGACGGTTTCTGGGCGGCGACTGGCGGCAAGGGCAACTATGTCATGACGCAAAACACCTATGCGAAGGTTGGTATAACCGAGTTCACCATCCCCTTTGTGGAGGCCTATCAGAAGCGTTTTGGTGAAACGCCCACCTACACCTCCGGCACCTACGAGGCCATCAATATCCTGCAAACCGCGATAGAAAAGGCGGGAACAATCGATTCCGACAAGCTGGTTACTGAACTGGAAAAGATCGATCAGCGGGGACCGGCGGGAAGGCTGGTCTTTGACAAGACGCACGACGTGACCTTCGGCCCGGGCTTCGTGACCGGTATCGGCACCCAGTGGGTTGACGGCGACAAGAAGACCGTCTGGCCGTTTGACTGGCAGGGCGTGACCTATGCCGGTTCGATACCCTACCGGATTCCACCCTGGGTAATCGAACATTACCGGAAATAAGCGTTAAATAGCGGTAAACAGGTTCGACGGTTCACGGTTCCTGGTGCGCTGTTTTTGGTTCAGTGTTTGTTGCGCCGGGAACTGTGAGCCCTTGTTTCGTGAGGGGAAAATGCTGCAGGATATTATTGTCAACGGATTTATCCACGGGAGTATTTACGCCCTGCTGGCGATAGGTTTTTCGCTTATCTTCGGCGTGGCCCGCATTGTAAACATAGCCCACACCGCCTTTTACATGATCGCCGCCTACGGGATACACTTTATGTCTCAAAACATGGGTGTGCCCATGGTTGCCTCCATGCTTTTATCGATTGCCATGGTTACCCTCTTAGGACTCATCTTCTATAAGTTTTTGATCAGTCCCATCCGGGAACATGAATCGGCGGTGCTTATTGCCACTATTGCCCTGGCGATGGTGCTTCAGGAGGTCATTCTTATCTTCTTCAAGGGTCATTACCGGGGGACGCCGCCCTTGATCCCCGGGTTCAGCGTCATTGCCGGAGTAAAGATCATCAACCAGCAGCTCTTGACCTTTGGGATGGTGCTCGCTGTGCTGGCGGGAGTTTGGGGGCTTCTGAAGAAGACCCGGTTGGGCCTGGCCATCCGCACCACCGCCCAGGACCGCGAAATGGCCAATCTGATGGGTATGAATGTCGAACAGGTGGCGATGATTACCATGGGGCTTTCGGTGATGCTGGCGGCTATTGCCGGGGCGACCGTGGTGCCGATGTTTGTTCTGGATCCCTTCATGTGGTTAAGCCCGCTCATCATGACCATGGCCATTGTTGTTTTAGGGGGGCTGGGAAGCGTAAAGGGAAGCTTTCTGGGGGCCTATATCCTTGGTTTTGCGGAAGTGCTGGTGGTGTTTCTCGTGCCGGGGGGCGCTTTTTTGAAGGGATCGGTTGCCCTGTCCGTCATGATTGTTGTGTTGCTGATCCGCCCGGAAGGTCTCTTCGGGGTCTCCTTTGAGGAGGAGCGATAAGGCTATGGAAATCATTATCACATACCTCAGGCAACTTGTGACGATTATCAGGGGGGAGGTGCTGGTGTTGCCCAGCCGGGTGGCGGTGATTATCTTTATTGCCGGCCTGTTAATGTTGCCCCTGTTGACCCAGGATCCATATTTGCTGCGTATCATTATTTTTGCGGCGGTCTTTGCGATCTTTGCCGCCAGTTGGGATCTGCTTTCGGGATTTACCGGCCAGGTCAGCTTCGGTCACGCCCTGTTCTTTGGGGTTGCCGCCTATACGGCGGCCCTTCTCAACATCCATGCCAAGTTGCCGCCCCTGCTCACCATTCCGCTGGGCGCTCTGGCAGCGGTTGCGGCCGGTCTTTTGGTGGGGATTCCCAGTCTCCGCCTGCGGGGAACGTATCTGGCGCTTACCACGCTCTCCTTTCCCATAATCCTCTTGGGCATCATCTTCGCCTTGCCTGGCTTTACCGGAGGAGAGCTGGGGATCTCCGGTCTGGCGCGCCTTTCCAAGAGCCGCTTGACCGACTATTACATAACCATAACGGTTATGTTGCTAGTCACCTTTATCATGTGGAAGATCAGCACTTCTAAAACCGGCATTATCTTTCACGCCATCCGTGAGGATGAGATCGCGGCCCGGGCGGCGGGGATCAATACGGTATGGTACAAACTTGTCGCCTTTTGCTTAAGCGGCTTTTTTGCCGGTATCGCCGGCGGGCTTTATGTTCACCTGATGAGAATCGCCGGTCCCTCGGTTTTAGAGGTTTCTCTTTCCTTCCAGGCAGTGATCTGGGCGGTTTTTGGAGGGGTCGTCACGATTTACGGGCCGGTGGCGGCGGTTTTTATCCTCTACCCGCTGATGGAATTTCTCCGGATCCTGCCCGAGGTAAGAATACTCCTGTATGCGATGATTATCCTTATGATCCTGCTTTACATGCCGGAGGGCCTGATTCCCTGGGTGCGCGACAAGATTGAACAGGAGTGTCCCCGTTGTAAAGTACGAAATGCCGCCACCCGGCGGGTCTGCCGTATATGTGCGACAAATCTTCATTGAGGGAGCTAAACTATGGATGTGAAGGATCAGTATTTTTCAAAGCCCTGGCTCAAGTTTTATCCCGAGGGGGTGCCGGCGACTATCGAGATACCCAGCCAGTCGATTCCGGAAATTTTTGCGGACATCAGGCGGCAGTACAAAAACAGAACGGCGTTGGTATTTTATGGCCGCAAGATCAGCTACCATGAGTTGGGCGAACAGGCAGACCGCTTAGCCACGGCGCTGACCGATCTCGGGGTAAAAAAGGGCGATCGCGTAGCCCTCTATCTCCTTAACTGCCCCCAGTACGTTATTTCCTATTTCGCTGTCTTGAGAATCGGCGCTACGGTGACGCCGGTGAGTCCCGTTTACACCAGCCAGGAGGTGAGGCATCAACTGGCGGACAGCGGCGCGGAAACGGTCATCTGTCAGGATCTCCTCTACGACAATGTGGAGAAGACCGGTATCGCCCTCAAGAATGTGATCATTACCGGCATCGGCGAATATCTCCCATTTTACAAGCGGGTTTTGGGCCAGAGCGCTTTTGGTAAATTGAGCCGCGAGATGCGCATTCCCACTCCCGAATACATCTCTCGGGCGGGGCTTATTCAATTTAAGGGTTTGCTTGCCAAGTATCCGCCCCAGCCTCCCGAAGTAAAGATCATCCCGGACGAAGATATCGCCGCCCTTCCTTATACCGGGGGAACTACCGGGCTTCCCAAGGCGGCTGTATTGACCCATCGGAACCTGATTTCGGCCCTGATTCAGGCCCGAGATTTCTGGCCCATTTTTGAACCCGGCGGTGAGACGCTGATCGCTTTTCTGCCCCTCTTTCACATCTATGGGCAGGTCGTTGTCATGTTAAACGGGCTTGCTCAGGGCTACACTCTGGTCCTGTTTACAACGCCCGATATTGAAGACATCTTAAATGCAGTGGAAAGGTATAATGTTACCGCCTTCTTCGGCGTGCCAACCCTTTTTGAGTACTTGAAAGAGTATGAAAAGACCGACCGGGTAAACTGGAAGCGGATGAAGCTTATCGGCTGCGGCGCCGACATGCTGCATGAATCCACCATCGAGGGCTGGCAGAAGCGCACCGGTACCATGATCCGCGAGGGATACGGCATGACCGAAACCTCCGCCATCAGTCACGGCAGTCCCATCGACCGGCCCAAGACCGGCGCCTTTGGGGTGCCGATTCCCAATGTGATGGCGGCCATCATCGATCCTGATTCCACTTCTTTTCTTCCCATCGGGGATGTTGGCGAGCTGATATTGAGCGGACCAAATATCATGCAGGGGTATTGGAAGCGGCCGGAAGACAATACCAAGGTGCTCATTGATATTGATGGGAAGAAGTGGTTGCGGACGGGTGATATGGTCAGCATGGATGACGAAGGATACTTCCATTTCTTCGATCGCAAACGTGATTTGATCAAGTACAAGGGTTACTCGGTTTTCGCGCGTCATGTCGAAGAAGTTCTCTACTCGCACCCTCAGATTAAGGCGGCGGGCGTAGTCGGCGTGCCGGATCCCAAGGTGGGACAGAACATCAAGGCCTACGTGGTGCTCCAACCGGAAGCCCGGGGCAAGGTCTCGGAGCAGGATATTGTGGATTATTGCAAAGATCGCTTGGCTCACTACAAGGTCCCCAGAATCATTGAGTTTCGGGGAGAGCTTCCCAAAACTGACGTGGGCAAGGTGTCCCGCCGGGAACTGCGGGAAGAGGGGGAGGAAGTTTAAATGACGGGGTTATTTCTGGAGATAAAAGGCTTAAGCAAGGCTTTCGGAGGCCTGCAGGCTATTGACGATGTCAGTTTTTCGATGCAGAGAAATGAGATCGTCGGGCTAATCGGACCAAACGGCGCCGGGAAGACAACCCTCTTGCGGCTCATCCTGGGGATACTCAAGCCCGATCATGGTTCGGTACATTTCCGCGGGGAAAACATTACCGGCCAGAAGACCTGGAATGTCGTGAATAAAGGCATCGCCGGAACATTTCAAAACATGCGGCCCTTTCGCCGAATGCCCATTATCGCCAATGTCATGGTATCCTGTCTTAGTCCCCGGGCGATGAAAAGGGGTGAGTGGGTAAAAAGGATCGAGTCCAAGGCCATGGATGCCCTGGAATTTGCCGGGATCTCCGATATGGCTCTGGAGAAGGCTTCCACCCTTTCCCAGGGGGATTTGAAGCGCCTGGAGGTGGCCCGCGCCATTGCGACCGAGCCGGAGCTGCTCCTTCTGGATGAGCCCTTCGGCGGGTTGAGCCCAGCCGAGACGGACTTGATGGCCAAATCGGTAAAACGGTTGCACAAGGGGGGGCGTTTCGGACGTCTGCACAGCGAGGGGCCGGCGATGATTATTATCGAGCACAAGCTTCAGCAACTGATGAAGATTGTGGACCGGATCATCGTCCTGAATTTTGGTCAGCTTATCGCGGATGGCAAGCCTGATGAGGTGGTGAATAACCCGGAGGTAATTCGCGCCTATCTGGGGGAAGGAGGGATAGAAAGTGCTGCTCAAAATTAATGATCTGACGGTTTGCTATGAAAAGGCCATGATCATCAACGGCATCTCGCTCAATGTGGCCCAGGGGGAGCTGGTCAGCCTGGTTGGCCCCAACGGCGCCGGCAAATCGACCCTCCTGCGCGCCATTACTGGTCTGGTCGCCTGGGAAAAGGAAATGAAGCGCCGCTCCACGGGGGGGGAAATCACGATTAGCGGGGGGATAACCTTCGATGGCGTGGGTATTATTAATCTGCCCGCTCACAAGATCGTGGAGCGTGGTCTGATTCATTGCCCGGAGCGCAGGCGGCCATTTCGGGAAATGACCGTAGAGGAGAATCTGGCCGCCGGGGCCTATCTGGTGACCGACAAAAGACAACGGGCAGAAAAATATGATATGGTTTACAGCCTCTTTCCCCGCTTAAAAGAACGGGCCCGTCAGATATCCGGCACGCTCTCCGGGGGCGAGCAGCAGATGCTGGCGATTGGCCGGGCGCTGATGTTTCATCCACGGCTTCTTTGCATCGATGAGCCATCAACGGGACTTGCCCCGATCATGCGCGGGGAAGTGTTTGAAAAGATAGTAGATATAAAGAAAATGGGAATCACGATCCTGCTGGTGGAACAGGAGGTAAACGCCGTTTTTAAAATCTCCACCCGCAACTATGTTCTATCCGCTGGTAAAATTATCGCCGAGGGCACCGGCGAAAAGCTCCTGGAAAACGAGGTGGTCCGCAAGACCTATCTGGGGCTGTAAGCAGGGGGCGGGATTGCTCAATTCCCCGCAGCCGCTGGCCTTGTGCCCGCATCCTCCTGGGCGATAGGCAGCAGCTGTTTCCGCCCACAAGGGGCGGCAGTACTTTTTTTATCGCCTTTATTTTTTTCTTGAAATCTGCCCACTGCTAGTCTATAGAAGGATTGCGGGCGGTTAACTCAGCGGGAGAGTGCTATCCTCACACGGTAGAAGTCACTGGTT
>JBBIRO010000038.1:0-30990 GCA_037441775.1 Syntrophobacterales bacterium | reverse complement strand
TCCTTTGGTCAATCACCTGGGCATGTTTTCTCCTCCCGGTTTCAGGAATTCTTTAACATGAGACCATAAGGGATTCAAGCGAAAGAATGTATCCAGAAATAAGGGTGCGAGGAAAGAAATAGGCCATAGCGTTTTAACGAGCCGATAAATGATTTTATTTTCTTATGTAATTATATTGATAGGTTACATTACTAATAATTTGCCTTGACAAGCATTTTGAGATATAATAACAATTCTTTTAAAGTTGTATGGACACTATTTTGGATACAAAAAATGGAAGCCAACCAACCCACTAAATCCAGGAAAAATGGTATCTCCGTCCGGGAGAAAACCTATGAACACATCAAATCAAATATCTTTGCGGGAAGGTTTGCCCCCGGCGAACGCCTCGCGGAGGAGCATCTTGCCAAGGAGCTGGGAGTCAGCCGCACCCCGGTACGGGAGGCCCTGCACAAGCTCGAGCAGGACGGCCTGATCGAACCTCTGGGATCCCGCGGATTCTGCATCCCCCACGACTCCCTGGAGGAGATCGACGACCTCTTCGAGCTCAGGACAGTCCTGGAAGGTTACACCCTCAGGATCATCTGTGGAAGGATTACCGAAGACCAGATCGCAAACCTCAATCGGCTTGTTGACATGGCGGAAGATGCCCTGCGGCGTAAACGGATCGAAGAAGTCTTCACCTGGAACACCAAATTCCACGACTTCCTCCACGAGATGGTCGCGGACAAGCGCCGTTTGCACAGCCTGATCTCCAATATGAGGAAATATGTACTGCGATATCGAAAAGACACGCTTCAGTATCTTGGCGCGGCTAAGCGGGCAATCGACGGACACCGACAGCTTCTGCTTTCCCTGCGGCTCAAGGAGAGCGATCTCTGCGAACGGATGATGCGGAGTCATATCCAGCAGTCCAAGGAAGATGCGCTGCAGACGAATCGTGAGACGATATGAGGGCTTATGATCAGGGCGGTCGTATCCGCCCCGATGACCATGAATGCAATCCGCTAGCCTCACCCTGCAGGCGGGAACGTAACGGCGCAATGCAGGTCGGAGGTATAAGAAAAGCTTTAAGTAATACAAATGAGGAGGCTGTATGAAGGCAGACAAGGACAAGTGCATCGCATGCAAGAGATGTTTTCCCTTTTGCCCGATGGGGCGGATTCAGACGTTCGCGCGGCACGACAAGATCCCCGGCAGGGTCTACATCGAGATCGAACAGGACGCCTGCACCGATTGCGGGATGTGTCTCCGGGCGAAGATCTGCCCTGTCAATGCCCTGTTCCAGCCGGAAGAGCCCTGGCCCCGCGAAGTCCGCGGCGTTCTGAGCAATCCCATGATCGAGTTCATGGGTTCGCAGACACCCGGCCGCGGGACGGAGGAGATGAAGACCAACGACGTCAAGGGCACCTTCCTTCCGGGCGAGGTGGGCGTGGGCGTTGAGCTGGGGAGGCCGGGCGTCGGCGCATACTTCCGCGATGTGGAAACCGTGGCCATGGCCCTGATGAAAGCCAATCTCGGGTATCAACTGGCGGCGGAAAATCCCGTGACCCATTTCATGTCCGACAAGACAACGGGGAAGCTTCGAGACGACGTGGTCAACGAAAAGGCCACCTCGGCCATCATCGAGGGGAAGTGTAAACTTGAGAAACTCCCCGAGGTCTTGAAGGTCCTTCAGGATGTGGCTAAGACCCTCGACACGGTATTCACCCTGGAGGTCATCACGAAGGTCCCGCCTAAGGGCGAGGTTCCCATTGATCCTGTCCTGAAGAAGATGGGAATGTGGTATTCCATCAACAGCAAGAACAATATGGGGCTGGGCGAACCACAGTTCAAGTTCTACGACAATGAACCGTAAAGGGGGAGAAAGAGTATGACACACAGTCTGCACCGCAGGGGCACCCGGGAGAGCCTGAGCAACGACTTTGTCGTCCTGGGCTGTCCCGCAACCGGCGTTAACAAAATAGGTTCGGCGCCCAAGACCCAGAAGTTTCTCAGCATCTGTTATAAACACGGCCCGATCAACCTGGGAGACATGAAAACCGGCAACATTTACAACACAACGATGGACGACATCCTCAAGCGCGTCACCGACGGAACGATCGTTGAATGCACCTTTGACAACCGGGAAAAGATCGTCGCTCTCCTCAAGGAGCTGAAGGAAGACCGGCCCGGCATCTCGATCATCATCTCCGGCGTGACCGATGTGGTTCAGCAATGCATGACGGAAGCGGGACTGGGGCGCATCCACTCGCTCGAATATTCCCTCGGTACATGGGGAAATACCAGCAGGCTGCCCGACTTCGAGATCCTCCAGACGGTCAGCATGTGCGGTCACGCGATGATCGCCTCGGACCTGGTCCGCAAGATGGTCAGGGACGTGAAACGAGGACGCCGGACCATCGAAGAGTGCTGCATCGAAATGGCGGAATGCTGTTCCTGCGGCAACTACAACGTGACTCGGGGAATAGCGCTGTTCAAGGAACTCCTCCCCCTGTACACGCTCCACAGCCTTTACTGAAAGCGAATTATGACGGCTTCGTAAAAAGGCCGCAGGCCAGGCTCGCGAAAAACGGCGAGTGAGGCGCCCTTCACCGTACGTCGCAACGACGAGGGTTGGCGCGCAACGCAGCATCCGGACTTTTTACATAGCCGTCAATCATGAAAGGAGAATAAGATGCAATATATCATCATCGGAGGGAGCGCGGCAGCGATCAGCGCCGTCGAGTCGATCCGGTCACTCGATCGCGAATCCCCGATTGACCTGTTCAGCGATGAAGAAACCCCCCTCTTTTCGAGAGTCCTCCTTCCGTACTATATCGCGGAAGAGCTGTCCAAGCCGCTGCTTAATTTCCGGACGGCAGACTTTTTCGAAGAAAACAAGGTGACGGCCCACATGGGGATGAAGGTCACGAGTGTCAACTCCAAGACGAAGAAAATCAAGACCGCCGACGGGAAGCAATACGCATTCGACAAGCTACTGCTCGCCACTGGCGGAAATGCGATCGTTCCACCCATTCCGGGAGTCGACAAGGACGGGGTATCCACCCTGAAGACCATCGCCGATGCGGAGAGGATCTACAACATGAAGGGGTCCCGGGCGGTGGTCATCGGCGCCGGCTCGATCGGCGTCGAGGCTTGCATCAGCCTGACAAGGCGCGGGATCAAGACCACGCTACTGGAACAGCTTGGGCAGGTGATGCCGACGGTATTTGACGCCGAGGCGGCCGCGATCGTGCAGAAGCGGATCGAAGATCTCGGGATCGACGTGTACACGGGGGAGAAGGCCCTACGATTCACGGGCGACAAGAACGTGGCCGGCGTCGTCACCGACTACCGGGAGCTGCCCTGCGACATGGTCGTCCTGTCGGTGGGTGTCAGGCCGCAGATCGAGCTCGCCGTCCAGGCGGGGCTCGCGATCGGAGAAATGAAGGGGATCCGGGTCGACGAGACCATGATGACCAGCGTCCCGGACATATACGCCGCCGGCGACGTGGCGGAGACCCACGATATTGCCCGCAACGCTTATTTCCTGAACGCCATCTGGCCCTGTGCTTTCGAGCAGGGACATTTCGCCGGACTCAACATGGCCGGACGGAAGACCGCCTATCCCGGCTCCTACCGGAGAAATTCGATCGGGAATTTCATCGGCATCCCCGCTATCTCGATGGGCGTGACCCACGCCGAATCCTGCGCGATGGTCTCCGACAAGGACGAATTCCGGGAGATCCGGGTGAAAACGAAGGAGAGCTACAAGAAACTGGTCCTGAAGAACGGAAAAATCATCGGAGCGATCCTCGTCGGACAGACCCAGAAGTCCGGCTTGATGTCGATCCTTCTCCGGAAGCAGGTCTACGTAGCCGATTCCATCCCCCTGCTCATGAGCGACCGCCTGAGCTTCATGGATCTGCTTCCGATCCTGAGGAGAAATGCAGACAGGTTCTCGGAGCCGGAATATAAGGAACTGATGGATACCGGGCTGTGAGTCCCAGACTCGTTTTAACGAAGAGCATCTGTTGCCAATTGAGGAGGATAATGTGAAGGTACTGATGGTGGATAAAGATAAGTGCACGGGATGTCACCAGTGCGAGCTCTGGTGCGGGACGGAAATCGGCTCCACATCCAAGGAACTGGCCAAGGCGATTCATGAGACCCCCCAGCCGGTGCCGCGGGTCTATGTGGAAGGCAAGCCTTTTGCCCTGCAGTGCCGGCACTGTGAGGAGGCCCCCTGTCTCGATGCATGCCCCAACGGGACGATGCGGCGCGATCCGGAAACGGGGCTCGTTTACGTCAACGAGCCGACCTGCATCGCCTGCTGGATGTGCGTCATGGTGTGTCCTTTCGGGATCATCGACCCGTCGCCGTCCCTGAAGGTGGCCGTCAAGTGCGACCGCTGCCGGAACATGGGATATCCCATCTGCGCGGAGATCTGCCCCACCGGGGCCCTCTCCCTTGCGGAACGAAAGGACTATCGGAAGAAGAAGTTTTAAAAAAGAACGAAGGGAGATAAAAGATGGAGTTCATCCAGAAAAAGACAGCCGACAATGCGGTGGAACACTTCCTGCCAAAAGCGGCGGATAAGGGCACGAAATTGGCATGGGACCGCTTCGAGGGACAGCTCCCCGAGTGCGGCTTTTGTGAGTCGGGACTAAGCTGCCGCGACTGCCTCCAGGGGCCGTGCATCAGCAACCCCTTCCGCGACACGAACAAGATGGGCGTCTGTGGGAAGGACAAGGATGTGCTGACCGCTCAGTCGTTGCTGAGGCTGGTTCTCAAGGGAACCATGGCCACACTGGATCAGGTGAGCGATTTTACGGAAGGGGTCGCTTCCGGGGCGGTGAAACCCAATGATAAGGCGGAGACAACAAAGGTCCTCTCCCAGATCGATACCCTTCTGAAATATGGTGGTGCCGGTATGAAGGCGGCCTTTCCCAAGGGGATGATGGCCGCCTGGGATGCGGCGGGAATCGTACCGGAGGGTGTGGCCAAGGATCTCTTCAAAGCCTCCCAGAAGACGGAAGGGGGCATTGCCGACGTCGATGAGATACTCGCCCGGACTCTAAAGGCTGCGCTCCTTGGCACCTTCGCCCGAAAGCTCCAGGGCGGGCTGAAGAAGGCCGTCTTCGGCGGAGGGGCAGAGGAAATCGAAGTCAATATGGGTGTTCTCAACAAGGACACCGCAACGATTCTCCTGTGCGGGCGCTTCTCGCCGGTCTTGAAGGTGAAGATCGCCGAGGCGGCGGCAAAGAAAAAGGTAGCCGTCATGGGCGTCTGCACCGATCCCCTGCTTCCACCCTATACCTTCGCCCCGGTGACCACTTACGGCTCCCAGGAGCTGCCCCTCTTGACAGGCGCAGTAGATTTAATCGTGGTCGGCGACCAGTTTGTCAATCCGTCGCTTGCCGCAATCGCCGAGGAGAACAAGGTAGAGGCCGTTCCGGCGGAGACACTGAAGGGTCAGAGCCCCGAAGTACTTGCCAAGACAATCGTCGATAAGGCCGTCGCCGCGTTTTCATTACGCCGTTCGCGGGTGCGGGATATCCCTGAAGCGAAGGAAACAGCCCTGATGGGGCTTTCCGCGTCGGATCTCAACGTGCAGAAGATCGCGTTGGCACTGAACAAGGGAACGATCAAGGGGATCGCCCTCCTTATGGGCACGAACAACGTCAAGTTCACCCAGGATCTGCCCTTCGTCACGCTGGCCCAGGAATTTCTCAAAGCGGATATCCTTTGTATCTCCGCGGGCGATGCCAGTGTGAGTCTCGCGAAGTACGGCTTCCTCAACCCCCGCCAGAGCGCGAAGCACTGCGGCAAAGGGGTTGCCGAGCTTCTCAGGGCGTCGGGAAAGGACCTGCCGGCCGTCCTCGATCTCGGTTTGGCGGAAAACGGCGGCGTCGCCGAGTTCCTGTTCGCTCTCGCGGCGGCCGCGAAAAAATCCATCAGGGAGCTGCCGATTTTGGCCTGCTTCGCCGAGGCCAACCGGAGCGCCGAAGCGGGCGAGGCCCTGAGCCTGGTGGCGATGGGGGTTTCGACATATTGCTGGCCCTGCCTGCCGGTGACGGGAAGCCCCACAACAATGAAGGCTCTCTCGAAACTCTGCCGATTACAATTCGGCGCCGAATTGATCATCCATACGGACAAAAAGATGGAGCCACTGGCCAAGGCGGGGCTAATCATGAAGGTTTTCAACCGCGCAGCGGATCCATCCGTCAACGACCATCCCTGGACGGACTGGAAGAAATAATGAGGAGGAACAAGCGCTATGTCTTATCCGAGCGGTCGTCATTTCTTGCAAATTCCGGGACCGACCAACGTTCCCGAGCAGGTGCTCCGGGCCCTGGCCAAACCGACCATCGATCACCGGGGGTCTGAGTTCAGGGCCCTGGCCATGGAGATATTCGCCGGCTGCAAGCGGGTCTTCAAAACAGAAAACCAGGTCGTGATCTTCGCTTCTTCGGGAACGGGCGCCTGGGAGGCAGGCTTGGTCAATACCCTCTCTCCCGGGGACAGGGTCCTCATGTTCGAGACGGGGCATTTCTCCACCCTGTGGAAGAACATGGCGCTCCGTCTGGGGCTGGAGGTGGATTTCGTTTCCGGGGATTGGCGTCACGGCGTCGATCCGGTCCTGGTCGAGGCGAAACTCACCGAGGACCGTGACCGCAAGATCAAGTCGGTGAACGTTGTCCACAATGAAACTTCGACGGGATGCCTGAGCCGGATCGCCGAGATCCGCAGGGCGATCGACCGCGCTGGCCATCCCGCTCTTTTCATGGTGGATACGATCTCCTCGCTGGGATCCGTCGATTACCGACACGACGAGTGGGGGGTGGATGTGACCGTGAGCTGTTCCCAGAAAGGGCTCATGCTGCCGCCGGGCCTCGGATTCAACGCCGTCAGCGACAAGGCTCTGGCCGCTTCCAGGAACGCGCGCCTTCCACGGTCCTACTGGGCCTGGGATGAGATACTGTCAGCCAACAAGACGGGCTTCTTCCACAGTTCCCCGGCGACGAATCTGCTCTATGGCCTCAGGGAGGCCCTCAGACTGCTGGAGGAGGAGGGGCTGGAAAACGTCTACGCCCGTCATGCCCGTCATGGTGAAGCGACGCGGCGGGCACTGAAGGTCTGGGGGCTCGAGAATCTCTGTCTCGAACCGAAGGAGTACAGCCCGATCCTGACGACGGTGCTGATGCCGGACGGGAAGGGTGCGGACGCCTACCGGCAGGTTGTTCTCGAAACGTTCAACATGTCCCTGGGAAGCGGCCTGGGTCTTCTGAAAGACCGGGTTTTCCGGATCGGACATCTGGGGGATTTCAATGACCTATCGCTGATCGGAACTCTGGCAGGGGTGGAGATGGGGTTTGCCCTGGCGGGCGTGCCCTATCGGAAGGGCGGCATCATGGCGGCAATGGATCTCCTTGCCGCGCGTTGAAATTGATTTGCCGGCGTTTCATGAAACGAAAACACCAATCGAAAAAAGAAGGAGGAGGAAAAATGAGAAAAAGTAGAATGTTATCATCAAGTATCCTGTTGACAGCAATCATCCTGGCCGGTGTGGCGATGGCAACCCCGGCCGCCGCATGGGAACCCACCAAGCCAGTGGAGTTCATCGTTCCGGCCGGTGCGGGCGGCGCGTCGGATCAGATGGCGCGCACCATCCAGGGCATCATCATCAAGCACAAATTGATGAAACAGCCAGTAATGATCTTTAATAAGGGCGGAGCGAGCGGCGCCGATGGCGCCATGGAGGTAAAAATGGCCAAGGGTGATGCTCACAAGCTCCTGGTCGCGTTTTCCCTCATCTATACGCTGCCGATCGCTCAGAATCTGCCGCTCAGTTGGGATCAATTCACCCCGGTAGCCAAGGTCGCGTTGGATGATTTTATTCTGTGGGTCCATTCCGATGCACCGTACAAGTCAGCGAAGGACTTTGTGAATGCCGTTAAAGCGGCGCCAGATGGAACCTTTAAGGTAGGCGGCACGGGATCGAAAAGAGAAGATCAGATCATATGGGTTGCGTTCGAGAAATTTGTTGGGAAGAAATTACCCTACATTCCTTATTCAAGCGGCGGCGAGGCTCAGACGCAACTGGCCGGTAAGCACATTGCTGCCAATGTCAACAACCCCAGCGAAAACATTGCCCAGTGGCGGGCCGGTACGGCGCGCCCCCTGTGCGTCTTCTCTGAAAAGACCATGGACTATAAGAAAAAAGTTACGGACATCGCCTGGTCCGATATCCCGACCTGCAAGTCACAGGGAATCGATGTGAGCTACCAGATGCTACGTGCCTTCTTCCTGCCACCGGGAGCAACCAAGGAACAGGCTGCCTTCTATGCGGACCTGCTCAAACAGGTAACATCCAAGCCGGAGTGGCACGAATATACCGAGAATATGGCGCTCACCAGGCAATATGCCACCGGAGACGAGTTTGTCGATTTCCTAAAAAAAGATATGGAAAAACACGTGAAGTTGATGACCGAAGCCGGGTTTACAGCTCAGAAATAAATGAATCACGACGATTCCTGCGGGTTCGGGTCGTTTCACCCGGTCCGCAGGTCCGGCGTGCCGTTTCGCTGCTCAGCAGGGGAGGATGTTCATGGAACAGGAACAAGCGCAGGGAAAACCTAGATCAGCCTGGTTGACCTCTAAAGTCGCTGAGGCCGCCGTGGCAATTGTCATCTTCTTCATCGGCGTGGTGATGATAATAGAGGGTCGGAGACTCGGGATGGGATGGGCCTCTGATGGGCCCACGGCGGGTTACTTTCCGTTCCGTATCGGCGTCATCATCTGTATTTCGAGCCTCGTCGTTTTTTCCAGGGCGTTTTTCGGCAAAAAGGGTAAGCAGGAGCTCTTCGTTTCCTGGGACAGTTTCAAGCATGTGCTTTGCGTGCTGATTCCTGCTTTTCTCTATGTGTTGGTCACCCAGATCATCGGCATCTATGTCGCCTCTGCCCTTTTCATCGGCGGTTTCATGCGGGCGATGGCCGGGTTCGGCTGGCTTAAAATCATCTTGGTCAGCGTCAGTATCTCCGCGATGCTTTTCTGGATGTTTGAAATTCAGTTCATGGTTCCGTTGCCCAAAGGACCGCTGGAATCCCTGTTCGGCTATTGAACTGCATAAACTGAAGCAAACCCTTTAGGGAGGACTGTCAAGTGGAGGATCTGTTCAATCTATTCCATGGTTTTTCAGTTATACTCAGCTGGTATAACCTCGGCATGATGGCGGTCGGCCTTATACTGGGCATACTCGTCGGCGTACTGCCGGGCCTGGGAGGGCCAAACGGGGTAGCAATCCTGCTGCCGCTCACGTTTACCATGTCTCCCACCTCGGCGATCATCATGCTGTCGTGTATCTATTGGGGCTCGCTGTTTGCGGGGGCCATCACATCGATCCTGTTCAATATTCCCGGTGAATCCCATTCGGTGGCCACCACGTTCGACGGCTACCCCCTGGCCCAGCAGGGCAGGGCCGGCGAAGCTCTCACGGCCTCCTTCACCGGATCGTTCTTCGGCGCCTTTTTTTCCATTTTGATGATCACTTTTCTTGCGCCGCTGGTGGCAAATTTTGCGTTGCACTTCGGTCCGCCTGAATTCTTTGCCGTCTATTTTTTAACCTTTGCCAGTTTTATCGGCACGGGTAAGGACCCGTTCAAAACCGTCATTGCCCTGATGCTGGGCTTCGGCCTGGCGCAGATCGGCATGGATAACGTCAGCGGCACGCTCCGCTTCACCTTCGGTTGGTCTGAGCTGCTGCGGGGCGTCGATTTCCTGGTGGTGGTGATCGGCCTGTTTGGCGTCGCGGAAATCCTGCTCAGCATGGAGGAGGGTCTCAGATTCGAAGGCTTGCATGCCAAGATGAACGTGAAGGTCGTCTGGCAAACATGGAAAAAGCTGCCCAAGTACTGGCTAACGCTGCTTTTAGGCGCGATCATCGGGGCATGGATGGGTTTCAAACCGGGCGGCGCAACGGCCGCATCCTTCATGAGCTATGGCCTTGCCAAACGCTTCTCGAAGAACGGCCATAAGTTCGGCACAGGGGAACTGGATGGCGTGCTTGCCCCCGAGACGGCCGCCCATGGGTCCGGTTGCGCTGCGCTCCTGCCGATGATGGCGTTAGGGATTCCCGGGTCCGCCACGGCGGCAGTGCTGCTGGGAGGCCTGATGATCTGGGGTCTCCAGCCGGGTCCGTTGCTGTTCATCGAGCAAAAGGAGTTTGTCTGGGGTCTGATCGCCAGCATGCATCTGTCGAACATCGTCGGTCTGATCATCGTCCTGTCCACTGTTCCGCTGTTTGCGGCGATCCTTCGCATCCCCTTTTCCATCATTGCCCCGGTCATTATCGTGGTGTGCGCGGTCGGCGCCTACACAGTGAACAATGCCATGTTCAATATCTGGGTCATGCTGACCTTCGGTGTGATCGGATATGTCTTCAAGAAGCTCGATTATCCATTGGCGCCGCTGATCCTGGCCCTGGTACTGGGTGACAAGACAGAAGTCTCGTTCCGCCAGGCAATATTGGGATCCCAGGGTGATCTGACCGTTTTCTTTTCAAACTGGCTTGTCTGCGCGATGATGATCGTCGGTCTCATCCTTGCGTTCTGGCCGGCACTTGCGATTTTGTGGGGCAAACTCCGCGGAGTCTTATCTTCGCCACGAGCGGCACAATGATGCGATCGACAGAATTTCAAAAAACTTAAAAACTGATATACCCGCCTTTCAGCAACCGGCGCGGTCGGACTTCAGATTCGAAATTCGATCAGGAAAGGACCGCGACGGGTGCAGAACGCGGGGAACACATCCAAAAACAGGTTCTTATCAATTCTTCTCGAAGCGGATGTGTTTTTTGCCTCACCCCCGTATGAATCAAAAGGTCCCGGGGTATTTGCCGCCGTCGATCAGCAGGTTCTGACCCGTAATGAAGCTTGCCTGCACGCTGCACAGAAAGGCGCAATACTCGCCAAACTCATCAGGTGTGCCGAACCGGCCGGCGGCCACTTGGGCGATACGGATCGCCTTCATCTCTTCATAGGTCTTGTTCTGAACCTTTGCCATGGCCAGCGTGTTGGACTGATGGCGTTCCGTATCGAAATCGCCGGGTAGCAGGTTGTTGATGGTGACGTTGTGCTTGGCCACTTCGCGGGCGACGCCGGCAACGAATCCCGTAAGTCCGGAACGGGCGCCGTTCGACAGTCCGAGGATGCTGATCGGCGCCTTCACGGCGCTCGACGTGATATTCACGATGCGGCCGAACTTGCGAGAGATCATGCCATCCACGGTATCCTTGATCATGAATATGGCGCCCAGCATGTTCCCATTGAGCGCCGCGATCCAAGCGGCGCGGTCCCAATCCCGGAAGTTGCCGAAGGGCGGGCCTCCCGAGTTGTTGACAACGATGTCGGGCTCCGGACAAAGCCTCAACACCTCCACCCGACCCTCATCGCTATTGATGTCAACGGCCACAGGCGTCACCTTGACCCCTGTGGCCGCGCGTATTTCATCGGCCGCGGCCTCGATGTTGGCGCGTGTGCGGGCGACAATGGTGACCTCAGCTCCCTCGCGGGCCAGCGACATCGCGCACGCCTTGCCCAAACCGGCGCTCGCGCCCCCGATGATGGCCTTCTTCCCTGCGATACCCAAATCCATAATTTATTCTCCTTAGTTTATGATTGAACATCCATCCTTTGCCGCTTCCTGATAAAGGCGAAAGCAACTTTATTGGGCCGTTTTCAAATTACGGTTTTGCTTATTTATTACGAAGTCGTCAAAATTGGTTTTAGTCGCACTTTGACCTGAAGGGCTCGCGGAATGGTTTTTAAGCGACAATCAACAAAGCCACATAGGGTACGACACTGAAGACCAAGAAGAGAATCTTGAACAATCCGAGAAGCGAGTAAATAATCAAGTTGTAGGTTTCACGAGCAATGGGGAAGAATTTGTTTTGCAGGCGATATACGAAATCAGGCGTAAGCATAAAAAATATTGACCACAAAATTAGTATGCCGCCATTTATTATTGTGCACCACATAAAGAATCTTGTCATTGTCTCAATATCCATGATCTTCCTCCTTTATCTTTCTAGATCCAGCATAAATTGCCAGTAGCAGAGGCGCGACGAAACAAATGGTGGTGGATTAGAATAAGCTTTGCGGCTTCCAATCCTGTTTCATCGTTTTAGTTCCCTGCCCCAAACCAGATTACCTTACCGTTGATCTGAATGTCTTCGGGGGCTACGAGGGCCGCGTATTTTTGATTGTCGGATATAAGTAGCACTTTCGAATCCGTAAGCGTCTGGATACGCTCGATCATAATTTCCTTTCGAGCGAGATTGCATAGATGCCACTCATGGTGGCCACATTAATACTTTGATCAACCATAACCAGGCCCACAAAAGGGAGGGCAGCTTACATGCTGTCCCCAAGGAACTCGATCAGGGACATATTTTGCGGCAACCTAATGCAAGCGATCCAATCCCGGCAAAAGACAATCGGCAGTTCATTTATACCATCGGAACCAGTTCACCTCATAATAGGCTCTACTAGATATCCCCCCGCACACCTGGCAGATTCGGAAAGCAATTTTCCAATTTCTACCGGGCGTCGCGCAATTTATTTTATGGAAAACGCCATAAGATTAATAAGCGCCTTATTATCGTTGATATGCTGTTGAGGAAATGTAATTTTTAGCCCTAAGACCATAATCAGGACAGAATAGTCTGTCAAGTAGATATGCGGGAACAAAGATAACTATTCCATTACAGTCGGCCAGATAACATGCATGGACAAAGCGCAATAACTCTGACTTCCCCTCCCCGGATGGTGCGGATAAAATGGTGGATAAATAGAAAAATACCAGCCATTATCAACATAACGCAAAAAAAAGGGGTTTAGAGATAGCTCTAAACCACCTTTTTTTGCGGACAATTCCACATCGTTTATGGTGCCGAAGCCGGGACTTGAACCCGGACGGGCATGGCCCACTACCCCCTCAAGATAGCGTGTCTACCAGATTCCACCACTTCGGCATGTAAATACTCCTTATAGAACCTGCTCAGTACCAGATCGTCCGCCACCCTAAGCGTCGTGATCTGTTTTGTCAATATCAAACACAACGGCAAGGCAGGTTCCTGAAAAAAAATTATTTTGAAGCAGGCCCTGCCGGAGGCACCGATGGCGCGGCCGCCGGAACGGGACTCTCGGCCGCTGGCCTAGCTTTGTCGTCAAAGAGCGTTGGTTTTTTACTCACGGTGAAATAAGAAAGGCTTAGGGATGTCAAGACAAAGACCACGGCCACGCCGGTGGTCATTTTCCCCAGAAAAGTGCCTGCTCCAGAGCTGCCAAAGACGGTTTGGCTGGCACCGCCAAAAGCCGCCCCCATGTTTGTTCCCTTGCCCGCCTGAAGCAATACCACCAGAATGAGGGTTATAGCGGAAAAGATGTGTAATAATGTTATCAATATTCGCACCAGCTTTACTCCTTTGAAGTAATCAGTACTTTACAATTTTGATGAACGACGATGGGTCGAGGCTTGCCCCCCCCACCAGTGCACCATCGATGTTTTCCTGGGCCATCAGCTCCCTGATATTAGCCGAATTCACGCTGCCGCCATAGATGACAGGTATAACTCCCGCCGTGGCCTCGCCATATTTGGCGGCAATGAAGCGGCGGATAAAGACATGCACCTCTTCAGCCTGCGCAGGTGATGCGGTCTTTCCGGTGCCTATTGCCCATACCGGCTCATAGGCTATAATCAACCGACTTATATCATCGACAGAAATATTTTTCAATCCCTCAATTAACTGGGACTCAATAACCATAAATGTTTCATTTTCCTCCCGCTGGGCCAGGGTTTCGCCAATACAGAAGATCGGAGTCAGGCCATAGCAGATGCCGGTTTTTACTTTAGCGTTGATTCTGTGGTCGGTTTCTCCAAAGATGATACGACGCTCCGAATGGCCTACAATCACATGGCTGCAGCCGGCGTCGGTCAGCATATCTGCGGATATTTCACCGGTAAAGGCGCCCTTGCCTTCGGGGGCTTCGTGGACGTTCTGGGCGGATAAACAAATTGGTGACCCTTTTATAACCTCCGCTACGCTTTTCAGGGCGGTGAATGGCGGGGCGATAATGACGGTGACCCCTTCGTAGTTTATAAGATACTCCCTAAGAGCCAAGGCCAGTTCCACAGACTCGCCAATACGCCTGTTCATTTTCCAGTTACCGGCAATTATTGGTTTTCTCATCAGTTACTCCCTGAAGCGATAGAATCGCAGCTAAAGCATATGGCCGATATGAATAGCCAGATCCCTCATCCGGGTCGCATAGCCGCTTTCGTTGTCATACCAGGAAAATACCTTCAAAAAGTTCCCCTGAATAACCTTGGTCAGCGGGGCATCGACTATCGAAGAATATGAACTGCCCGTGAAATCTACCGAAACAAGCGGTTCTTCCGATATAAACATAACGTTCTTCATCCGGCCCTGCGCCGCGGTTTTCAAGGCCTGATTGACCTCCTGGGCGGTAGCGTTTTTTCCCAGTTCCACCGTAAGGTCAACTATCGATACATTGGGAGTAGGCACCCGTAACGCCAAACCGTCAAGTTTTCCCTTAAGGGCCGGCAATACTTCGCCCACTGCCGCCGCCGCGCCGGTGGATGTGGGTATTATCGACATCGCGGCCGACCGCGCCCGGCGCAGGTCATCGTGGGAGCCGTCCAGCAGACGCTGATCCATAGTATAGGAATGAACGGTGGTCATCAGCCCCTTGACAAGGGTAAACTCCTCGTGAATGATTTTCGCAAGCGGGGCCAGACAGTTGGTGGTGCAGGAGGCGTTGGAGACGATGTGCTGCCGGCCTGAGTCATACGTGTCTTCGTTCACTCCCATTACCAGGGTGCCGTCCACGTCCTTGTTGGGAAAGGCGAGAATGACTTTTTTGGCTCCTGCCTTCAGATGACCGGCCAGAACATCCCTCTTTTTGATCTCTCCAGTGGATTCAAGAACGATGTCCACACCAAGCGCGCCCCAGGGTAAATCGGCAAGACCTGCGGTCGTGTTGGTGATTACAATGGGTTTACCGTTTAATAGCAAGTTGCTTCCATCCACCGCCACATCGGCTGGAATACGGCGGTGAACGGAATCGTATTTCAGCAGATGAGCAAGAACCTCCGGTTTAGCCCTTGAGTTGATTGCCACTACTCTTATCTCGTCATTTCCTATACAAGCGCGGACGATATACCGACCGACCCGCCCAAAACCGTTGACGGCAACATTGATAGTCATGGTAGCTTTCCTTTCCAGTAAAGTCGCAGAAAATGTATAGTTCGATGGTCTAATGTAGTCAAGCAGTTATTTTCGTGACGATTCCGTCTCGACGACTTTGTAAAAAATCGTACACCGTGGCAGCTATTTCCCTTGACAAAAACGTTATCACTCATGTAACGGAACGAATATTTCTAAACGTAAATTCCCAATATGGACGGATTTGCAAAAATGTCCCCCGGGCGTAGTTAAGGCTGCGCCGGTTATATAACTACTTGTTTGCAGCGAATTTCCGCCTCGACGGGAATGATAATAAATGAAGTAATTCCGACTTTTGCTAGTTCATAAATACAGCATCCGGCACAAACATCTGAATAATTCGAGAAGGAGTTCAATTTATGACGGATATGGACCAGGCGGTACAAAAAATCCTCTCGCGGCATCAACCGGCACGGCATGAGTTGATACCCATCCTGCAGGCGGTTCAAGCTGAATTTGGCTATCTGCCGAAAGCTGCCATGCAGGCAGTTGCGCGCTTCATGAAGGTTTCTCCCAGTAAAATTTATGGCGTCGCCACCTTCTTCGCCCAGTTTTACTTTACCAGGCGGGGCAAACATGGCGTCAAGGTCTGCCTGGGCACGGCTTGCCATGTCAAGGGCGCTGCGCGGCTGATGGAAACCTTTGAACGAGAAATGGGAATTACCTGCGGCTGCGCCACCGATGATTATCAGTTCAGTCTGGAGCGGGTCAACTGTGTCGGGTCCTGCGCGATTGCCCCGGTCGCCATGATCGGCGAGGACGTTTACGGCCATCTTGAGAGCAATCAGGTGAAGGAGGTATTGAAAAAATATGCGCACAGCACTTGAGCCATTACGCGCGAAAGCCTTGAAAAAATGGCAGGAGATGGAGCAGGGTAATCTTCCGGTCATCATGGTGGGCGCGGCCACTTGCGGCCGGGCTACCGGAGCACTGGATGTAGTATCCGCCCTGGAGGAAAAACTGAAAGCCATGGGAAAGGAAGCCATTGTCCGCCAGGTGGGATGTGTCGGCATGTGCTATCATGAAGTCCTGGTGGATATCTCCGCTCCGGGCATGCCCCGGATCACCTATGGCGGCATCACCCCCGATTTAGGTCGGGACCTATTGGAAGATTTCTTTGTCCGCGGCAATATACGGCCCGATCTAGCCGTCGGCAGCACCGGAGCAGCACATCTTGACGGAATCAAAAGGCTTGCCGAACGTCCGGAATTAAACCAGCAGGTCAAGGTCGTCCTGCGCAACTGCGGCCATATCGATCCGAGCTCCATTGATGATTACCTGGCCCATGACGGCTACTTGGGACTGGCTAAGGCCCTGGAAATGACACCGCATGCGATTATCGAGGAGGTCAAGCAATCAGGGCTGCGCGGCCGAGGAGGCGCCGGTTTTTCCGCCGGCCGCAAGTGGGAATCCTGCCTGCAGGTAAAAAGCGACCAGAAATACGTCATATGTAACGCCGATGAAGGCGACCCGGGAGCCTTCATGGACCGATCGGTTCTTGAGGGCGATCCCCACTCAGTGATCGAGGGGATGATCATCGCCGGTTACGCGATCGGCGCCAATAAAGGCTATGTTTATGTCCGCGCCGAGTATCCTCTGGCCATCCGTCAACTCCGCCGGGGCATCGCCCAGGCGAAAGAAATGGGACTTTTGGGGGATAATATACTAGGCAGCGGCTTCAGCTTTGAACTGGAAATATTTCCGGGCGCCGGAGCCTTTGTCTGCGGCGAATCTACAGCCCTGGTTCTTTCCATCGAAGGTAAACGCGGCATGCCCAAGCCCCTGCCCCGCCCCCGCACCACCGAGGAGGGCCTTTGGGGAAAGCCCACCCTGCTCAACAACGTCAAAACTTTTGCCTGCGTCGCCCAGATTATTCATCATGGCGCCAAGTGGTTCAGCAGCATTGGCACTCCTAAGTGCCGCGGGACGGCAGTATTTGCGCTGACCGGCAAGATCAACAACTGCGGTTTGATCGAAGTACCGATGGGGATCCAGCTGCGCAAGATCATTGAGGACATCGGCGGCGGCGTTGCCAACGGACGAACCTTCAAAGCAGTTCAGACGGGAGGACCCTCCGGAGGATGTCTGCCGTCGGCAATGCTGGATTTACCGGTGGATTTCGATTCATTGACCGAAGCGGGCTCCATGATGGGCTCCGGCGGGATGGTGGTTTTGGATGAAGGCACCTGCATGGTGGACATTGCCAAGTATTTTATCGACTTTACCCTGGATGAATCCTGCGGCCAGTGTATCCCCTGCCGGGTGGGAACAGAACAGATGTTGAAAGTCTTGAACGACATCTGTGAGGGCCGGGGTAGAGAAGGCGATATTGATCTTCTGGTCGAAATGGGCGAAGCCATCGTCGCCGGTTCCATCTGTGGCCTTGGTCAAAGCGCGCCCAATCCGGTTCTAAGCACGATCCGTTACTTCCGGGACGAGTATGAAGCTCATATCAGAGAGCATCGCTGTCCGGCCCTGGTTTGCAAGGCCATGATCCGCTTTGAGATCGACCCGGATAAATGCAAAGCATGCATGCTTTGCCTTAAGGCCTGTCCTGTTGGGGCAATAACGGGCGCCAAGAAAACGCCGCACGTCATTGATCAGGCGCTCTGTACCAAGTGCGGTGTCTGCCTGGAAGTTTGTCCGGATCGCTTCGGTGCGGTTGTCTGTCTTTCCGGCGCCCCTAAATGACTTGATCGAGGAGGGAAGATCCAATGGTTTCGCTATATATAGATGATTTAAAAATTACTGTTGAAAAGGGCACCACAATCATCGAGGCGGCTGAGATGCTGGGAATATACATTCCTACCCTTTGTCATCACCCGGACTTGACCACCTTCGGCGGTTGCCGGGTCTGCATGGTGGAGGCCAACGGCAAGCTGGTCACAGCCTGCCGGGCGCCGGTTACCGAGGGAATGATCGTCCGCACCGATACGCCGGAATCAAGGCAGCTCCAGCGGATGGTAGTTGAACTTGCGCTAACCAACCACAATATGGAATGCCTGACCTGCGTCAAGGACAGCCGCTGCCGGCTACAGGAGGTGGCAAGTTTCCTTGGAATCACCAAGGAAAGGATGGCCCGGCTGCGCCCCTCGGTGCCGGAAGTTTCGGCCGATCACAGCAATCCGTTCTTTGATATCGACCGCACCCGCTGCATCCTCTGCGGCATCTGTATCCGGACCTGCGACCAGATAAACGGGGTGGCCTCACTGGACTTTGGTTTTCGCGGCCACAAAAACTCGGTAGTCACGTTCGGCAATTCGCCACTGGCCGAGTCCATCTGTGAATCCTGCGGCGAGTGTATGGAGCGCTGCCCGACGGGCGCTTTGGCGCCAAAAAAGCAGGAAAAACCGTCGCGGACTGTCAAGTCCATCTGTCCTTACTGCGGCGTGGGCTGCGGTATCATATTGGGAGTCCGGGGAGACCGGGTGGTTTCCGTCGCGGGAGACCGCGAAAGCACGGTTAACGGGGGCCGGCTATGCGTAAAGGGCCGGTTCGGATATCACTTCATCAACCACCCCGAACGGATAACCAAACCTCTGATCAGAAAAGAAGGCGTATTGACCGAATCATCCTGGGATGAGGCGCTGGATTTGGTTTCCAGCCGTTTTCAGGAGATTCGAGCCGCCCACGGCGCCGATTCACTGGCGGCGATCAGCTCTGCCCGCTGCACCACGGAAGACAACTATCTCTTCCAGAAACTCCTGCGCTCGCTGGGCACCAACAACATTGATCACTGCGCCCGGCTTTGACACGCTTCCACTGTGGCCGGTCTGGCCACCGTATTCGGCAGCGGCGCGATGACGAATACCATCGCGGAAATAGAAGACGCCGGAGCCATATTCATCATTGGTTCCAACACCTCGGAAAATCATCCGGTTATCGGTTACCGGGTTCGCAAGGCGGTGCGGAAGGGGGCCAGTTTAATCATCGCCGACCCCAGGCGGATACCGCTCGTCGATTGCGCCAATCTGTTTTTACCGCTGAAGCCGGGCACCGATGTGGCCCTGCTCAATGCCCTGGTCCGGGTGATCATCTCGGAAGACCTGCATGATAAAGACTTCATAGCCAATCGGACCGAAGGCTTTGCCGAAATGCAGAAGATGGTTGAAAAGTACACCCCGGAATACGCCGCCGCGATCACCGGTGTGCCTGCCGAAGACATCGTTGCGGCCGCCCGACTTTTTGCCCAGGCCAAAACGGGCAGCATTCTCTATACCATGGGGGTAACTCAGCATACGAGCGGCACCGAAAATGTCATGGCGCTGGCCAACCTGGCTTTGGTAACGGGGAACATGGGAAGGCCAAGCACCGGTATGAATCCTCTGCGCGGCCAGAACAACGTTCAGGGGGCCTGCGATATGGGAGCGCTGCCGGTGGTACTGCCAGGTTACCAACCCCTGAGTAATGAGGTCCTGCTGAACAAGTTCTCCCAGGATTGGGGGGTTCCCCTTTCAGCCCGCACCGGGTTGACTCTGACCGAAATGTTCCGGGCCGCAGAGAAAAAAGAGGTTCGGGCCATGTACGTGATGGGAGAAAACCCCTACTTGACCGAGCCGGATGTTAACCATGCCGCAGAATGCCTGGAGGCATTGGACTTTTTAGTGGTTCAGGACATTTTTTTGACGGAAACGGCGCAACTGGCAGATGTAGTCCTACCCGCTGCGTCCTTCGCCGAGAAGGAAGGAACCTTTGTCAACACCGAAAGGCGGGTCCAACGGATATATCCGGCAATCAAGCCTCGCGGGGATTCCAAGCCCGACTGGGAAATCATTAAGCTCATTGCCAACCGCTTAGGTTTGAACTGGAATTATCAGTCACCACAGGAGATTATGGCGGAAATAGCCAGACTCACCCCCTCCTACGGTGGTATCACTTATGAACGCCTGGAAAGGGGCGGCCTGCAATGGCCCTGCCCCAATACCGACCACCCGGGCACTCCCATACTTCACGTCGGGCAGTTCAGCCGTGGGCTGGGTAAATTCTCGGCCATAGAATATCGGCCAGCCGCCGATCAAACGGACAGCGAATACCCATTCATCCTGACCACCGGTCGCAGCCTTTACCATTACCACACCTCAAGCATGACCGGAAAAAGCGATGGTCTCAATCAACTCCACCCAGAAGAGGCGATGGAAATCAATCCGGACGACGCCGCCCGGCTGGGAATCGGCCCGGGAGATATGGTGCGGGTAATTTCTAGGCGTGGAACCATCTGCTCAAAGGTAAACATTACTGACCGAGTGTCGCCGGGGCTGGTCTTCATGACCTTCCATTTCCAGGAAACACCCTGTAACATCCTAACTAATCAGGAATGCTGCAATATTTCCAAAACACCGGAGCTAAAAGTCTCTGCTGTCAGGATTGAAAAGGCCGATTAGTTGACTATACCAATGGACCGACTCAAGCCTGCTTCTTGCTCCCAAAGAAGCAGGCTTGCTGTTTTATCTGGTCATGACAATATGTTATACCCAGAAATATTAAATCCGGAGGACTATTCAACGCATGTTTGAAAAAAAAGTTGACGCAATCGCCCTGCCGGCAGGAGAAAAGGCATTTTTACTTCTGGGCTGTCTTTTTACTGGCCTGCTCGTAATTTCCAACATCCTGGCCGTAAAGCCGGTAGCGCTTGCTGACGGGATCATCGTTCCCGCCGCTGTCCTAGCCTATGCCCTCACCTTTCCCATAACCGACACAGTAAGCGAAATTTGGGGGCGCAAAAGGGCCAGCGCCCTCGTCTGGGCGGGATTAGCCACCTCGCTTACAGCGGCTGCAATGGTGCACCTCGCCATTTGGCTGCCCGCGGCCTCATTCTGGTCGCGGCAAGTTGCCTTTGAGGAGATACTGGCATCAAATTTCCGGATTGTGCTGGCCAGTATGATCGCCTACCTGGTGAGCCAGCTCCACGACGTCTGGGCATTTTCCTTCTGGAAAAAAAAGACCGAAGGCCGTCACCTGTGGCTTCGCAACAATGCGTCCACGCTTGTTTCCCAGTTATTAGACACACTTATCTTCATAACCATCGCCTTTTACGGAGTATGGCCTAGCATTATTCCTGTAATCATTGCGCAATTTGCTATCAAGTCCATAATCGCCCTGGCGGACACCCCTCTTGTTTACCTGATGGTTGCCTGGCTTAAGCGAATTAACAACAGTACGATTAAAAATTAGGCCGGGTATTTTCTCGGAAGTTCAGCCGCCAGTGTTATTTAATAGAAGCAGCCGTCGGGAAATGCCCCAAGCTGCCGATACCGCTAGCGCCGAAAGAATAAAGGGGCTTAAATTACTTAAAATAAAAGGATCTGCTCCCACTCTGACGAACAACGAATAAAGAGAAGGAGAAGCGATGAGCCAGTGAAAACCGCCCGCGCCCATGACCATGCCGGTGGCTCCCGCCCCCAGATACGCCTCATGGAGCCTCGTGTGTGATGCCACATGCCGCGAGAGGTTGATACTGTAGTAGATGCTGGAATAGTAGATTACGCCGCAACCCACTGCCGCCAGAGACAAGGCCAAAAATAGGAGCGCCACTGCCTGCTGGTTTGTGGGAAGCAAGGCCGCCACAAGGATCAGAAGCATGCCGGCGGCGAGGATTGCATGGGAGGCGGCAAACACTTTTTTATTGTACGCCCAGTCATTTCTCTCTCTTAGAAAGGCAAAGGTCAGCGTTCTTAGCGCATTGAACGTTCCGATCGCAAGCCCAATACCCAAAGGACTCATCTTGAAAACATCAACTGCGGGCGCCGCAAAGACGCTACGCAATATTCCCGTTATTCCATGAGCAACAAAATTTCCCGTCCAGGCGGCGTTGGCAAAACTCTGCCGAACTTCCAGAGGTAAGTAGTTTGGCGCTGATTTTTCTTCTTCCTGCGGCTCTTCAGCCTGTTGCCTTTTTGCAATTCCAGCCGCCTTAAGCGTCATTACGAAAACAGCAATCAAACATACGATCAGCAATATAAACGGCAAGCGTGGCCACAGCAGGTACAGCCCGCCGGCAATAGCCGCACCAAAAGCATCTGCAAGACTCCAGGAGATATTGAATACGCCGATTCTTTTATTTTTTTCATCAGCATTGGCGCCGTAAACCAGCACCGCCTCCAGCATGGGCCAAAAAATTGCTGCAGCGGCGCCAACCACGACGTAGATCAAAAGGAGGTGCCAGATGGCGGAAGCAAAAATGGCAAAAAAGAAAGCGGAGGCAACAAAAAAAGTTCCCACCATCATCATCCGATAGTGGTCAAGCCGCTTTACCAACCCGCCGATAACGAAACAAACAATGCTGTAAACTAAGGTGCCGGTCATGCCAATCATGGCCAGCCCCCATAATGAGGTATCGAAGAGTTTTTTCGCTAGAATCGGAACACCTATCGTGCCCGCCGCGGCGCCGAACTGCATCATAAAAGCAGCGGCGATGAGTAGTTTGAACCAGGTTTTTTTATTTTCCATTAACTTCCTGCTGACCTGCGGCGAAAATACTGGATCGTCGCGGGCGAGTTTTTTACATCATTACAATGCGCCGCTGCTATACTACTTGAGCAAAAGTAATTCAATGATTATCGCTGGGGAAAGGGCAATGATTCAACCTTGACGACTTAGTAAAAAAAACTGATGATTACGCTGTGCTAAATCACCCTTTACAAGAAGCTTCTGGTTCAGCCTACGAGGCTTGTGCCCACTGAATAGCAGAAAAACTTGCGAAAAGTACCCACGACATAATTTTCGCATAGGCAAAAATTACAAAAAGCAGGATTTCCCGACTTTTACGAAACCGCCATGAATTCGAGGTTTTTTGCAACTTATTACGAATTCATCATTTTTTCGTCGCGTCGTATAGCGTAACCACCCGGCCGGTAACGTCAATAGCCTCGTCGTAGGCAAGAACAACACCTCGATCCAGGATCAAGGTAAAACCTTCTGCTTTCTGCATGTTACGGACTACTTCCCGGATCTCCGCGATGATCGCCTGGGTCACCTCCACCTCTTTTTTCTTCATGTCCTCTTCGGTGTCGCTTTGCATGCGGCGGTAATCACGGACTTCCCGCTCCAAACGCTCTCGCTTCTCTTTTCTCACTTCCGGCGTCCACTTGGGGTCAGGGTTCTTAAGCTCTGCCTCCAAGAAAAGCACGTCCTTCTCCTTGGCAAGCACCGCCGCCCTTCTGGCCTCCAGTTCACGCATAAAAACGGCGGTAGTGCTTTTACCCAAGCGGGACTCCCTGATCACCCTCTGGAAATCAACAACCCCAACTTTGATTGCCGGTGTGGCAACATCTCGCCTGGGCGCCTCACGCTGGGCGAAACTTAGAGTTGATAAGATCATAAAAAAAGCAACCATTGCAAAAACAAATGTTTTTTTCATCAAGTCCTCCTGGCGATTCAACAGCAAATTATTACCGCTGGTAGTATCTCGGTATGATACCTGACATCTTATTCTAAACCAGATGTGTTTTGCAACTATTAACGTGATGACTAGGCGCAGTCTTAAGATTAAAAAACGTCGATAAATCCTTCGTGTTTTTCCGCGAATTTATTCTGCTTAGCCTTATTTTGATCGTCTTTTATTACGAATCAGAAGAAATAAGGCGATGCCGTCTAAGGTCCTTCCAAGTCTTTTCGTCAAACTTGAATCGGAGTTTCAGGTAGGGCCCCTCGCCATGATAGCCGTCACCGGCCAGATCGGCGTCGAAGCGGTCGAAAGAGTAGCCCGCTGCAAGCCAGAGGTTTTTCATCACCCGATAGCCAATTTCCACGGCACCCCCCTGCAAGCGGCTGTTCACCCCATGACTAGTGAGTACCCGGTACTCTGCCCCAATATCCCAGCGTTCAGTAAGGTCATAGAGAACCCTTGCCGACATAAGATCCGTGTAAACCGAAAAATCCCCCTCCCGGGAAAGCTTTCCTGCGTACTTGGCAGTGAGCTGCAGCCGGGGCGCGGCCTGCCAAACCCCTTCGGTAGAGATGATCAGGGCATCCTCCCTGAAATCAAGCGCAGTGCCAGCTTTGTCCTCGTACTTGTATTCCAGTTTGCCCAGGGCGTTGAAACTGTTGCTAAAGAGAGGCCGGTAGGCTAAACCAAGCATGGTCCGGGAGGAAATACTCCGCCCTCCAGCACCTACTTCCTCAGTGAAAAACCGCTCTCGGATGAGCAGGGAATAATCGGGGTGCAGTTTATATGCCGCCCCCAGCTCCGCAAGATAGGAATTACGGCCCTTTTCACTGAGTTCCTGCCGGTGCTCCAGCCGACCGGTAAGTTTGAGGTCGTCAAGTACCAGATATTCCAACCCCAGCGCAGCGGCCAGAGAATCAGGGTCTTGAGACCGCGTAGCTCCACTGATGGTCTTGCCGTATTCAGCAGAAATGTTACCGGTGATTCCCGTCCCCAAGAGGAACTTGTTACGGAGTCCCAGCACCGACTGGTTACGGGAACCGTCAGCGCCGTCGGCGAGACGGTACTCATTGAAGGCCACAGTGTTTCTTATTAGTTTGGTTTCTCCGCCCAAAAGGGTGCGTACTTCTTCCCTGACCCGAAAGCGATAATACTCCTGGCGCAGATAAAGACGGTTGAGATTATTGAGTTGATAGTTGAGACCAGCCTGGCTCATCTGATAGCTATCGCCGCCCAAGTTCTGTTTATGGCTCATAATTAGTGATAGATCAGGCCTGAGTTCGGCCTCCAAATTGATCCGGGCGGCGGTCAATTCGCTGGGCAGTTCCGGTTTAATATCAAAGGGGGTCCTGGGAGCCTCAGCGGCGGGGACATAGCCCTCAGTCAGGGACTCATTGGAGATTTCTCCTGCTAGTTTTATCTTCCGAAATCTGGCTTCGCCGCCTAATGAAAGGTGCCGATGCGTCCGAAGGTTGAGATCGTCCTTCTCCTCGAAAAACCGCCCGCGGAGCCGGGTGTCCGACCTTAGCTCATAGACCACATCAAAGCCAAATTTTGTGCTGCCCCGGGAAACGTCCAGGGCGGAGACGTTTTGGAAATAATTGCCCAGCGTCCGGTAGTAAGCAGAAAACCTGAGCTTTTTCATGGGTTCGCTTTCCAGGTTGACAAGCCAAGCCTGATCGGAGCGCCAGAGGAAGATACTGTCTTCCTCAAAGAGTCCATTCGTTTGGGCATATTCCGCCTTGATCACCGTCTTACGCGGCAGGTTCAGCGTAAGATCAAGGCCCATCAAGCGGTAATTACCAATGGCCTTTTCCTCCTGGAGGCCCGTGGCGCCCACCTCCAACCAGGGGGCAACCCGAAAGGCGCCCCGCCCGCCATAAACATAATATTTCTCATCCGCCGCCCGGCTTTCGTAGCTCACTGTGATGAAGATCGGGTTGTAATCGGCGTCGCGGCTGCCAATAGGTTCCTTAAACAAAAGCGCGCCCAAGTCGTAATCTATTTCATAGTCGCCACCGCGCGACTTGCGTTCCCGGCTAAGGACGTTCTCCGGCCGATAGCGATCACGTACCTCGATGACCACCCGTTCCGACCCTTCGACAACAGGACGCTTGGTCAGATAGTAATACCCGGAGATTCCCCTGCCGGGAATGATGTCCATCACCTGGGTCTGATCCGTATGGCTGCCGAAGGCCTTCAGCCGGAAAAGCGGGGTGTTCAGTTCGTACTTCAGGCCATTGAAGGAGCGGTTGTAGGCCGAAAGCGTCGTGTTGTTCAGGTCGGTCTTGTAGTCGCCATAGAGCAGATAGGAGCGGTTCTTCTCCAGCTTCAGGTAGAGTTTGTCCGCCGAAAGGGCCTCGTAGCCGGTCTTGCTCTCGTCCCCGTAGATGGGGTACTTCTCTTCCGTATCGAGGGTCGTGTCGTTTTCCCGAAAGAGGTCGTCCCGTCTCTTCTTTTCTGAATCAAAGGCAGCCGTCAGGAGGAAATCCCCAAAGATCCGGCCCTTCAGAAAGAAGGCCCCCCGACCGCCGGCGTAGAAGCCATCATCGAACCAGGCATTATCCTTAAGGAAGCCGTAGGCCCCCTTGCCCTGACCGCGGCCCAGGGTAATTTCACCCAGGCCAATTAGAAAAAGTTCGCGCAGGTGGGGCATGAAGAAGACCTTCGCCTCTCCCTGGCGGTCGCTCCAGACCGCCGTGATCGTCGCATCGCCCGTTTCGCGGGGGGCGCGCAGCGTGAAGCTGCCCACGCCTCCCACAAGGGCAATTTGGAAACCATCCGTAAGAGGATCGGCATCGGTCTCCATAATTTCGCCTGCGGAGATGGAGACGGTGGCATGCGTATCATAGGGAACGGTCTGACCCCGCTTGTCTTGCACCGCTACCTCGACACGCATAAGCGAGATTCCGTCGGCGGGAAGTTCCCGATGATCTGTCCTAATGACAATCCGCTCGGGCGCGCCCGCAGCTAAAATGACAATCTGACTTGCCCCCCGAGGAATGCCAAAGTTATCCCTAATCTCCACCCGCAGGGTATTTTGCTCACCCGGTGCAAGGCGAATGCCAATGTATTCGAAGATCTGCACCTGGCCCTCCTCCCAAGAGATCCGGCGGCCCAGGTTCTTGCGGTCCACCGGCTCGCCATTGAGGAAAAGGGTCGGTTCAGTGCCAAGAGGCGCCTTAAACACCACGCGGATCAGGTCACGCAGGCCGGTGGCGCCCTCGTTCGGGCTCAAAAAAGCGAGCTCGGCGTTCATTGTCTTGATTTCTTCTTCCCATTGGCGCGGAGCAAACACATGAAGTGGCGAAGAAGACTCACCTTCCGCCCGAACCGCCCCTTCCTTAAGCGGGAGGGCGCCTGATTTTTCTTTTTCCTGCCCGGTCGCGGTTTCTCCTTCCAGGGACGACTCCACTTGGGCAGCGGTTTCGACGGTGTCCCTCCCCGGCGTTTGATCCCCCGAGGAAGCGCTTAAGTATTCTCCCTCCACCCCCTTCAGGGTTGGCGTCACCACCCCGGCCGGTTGAGTCACCAACGGCGAAGGCTTTTCAGCCGGCGATGGTTGTACTGTCTTGACGGCGAAATCGGCCTGGATAAGGCCACCGGGCTTCAGCTCCAACAACTGGGAAGACCCGTCTCCCAGGAAACGATTGGAGAGAGGGACTAAAACCAAACCTGGAGGGAGAGAAGATTCGTCCAGGCGCAGCACATAGGTTCCCGGTAGCACCCCGGAGAGGGAAAACTTACCGTTCTTGTCCGTAATGACCCGCGTTCCATCCTGGAGATATACAACGGCCCCGGAAATGCCCGGTTCGATAATTTTCCCTGTTTTGCGGCTTTTCGGCGTCTGATTCTGGACCCCGTTTCCGTCGCGATCGAGGAAGACCTTGCCCAGAATGGTCCCCCGCGAAGTAAGTATCCCGGCAGTGATCTTCACCCGGGCCTTGACGGTGGGGGAGGCAACGGCCCGATCCAGGCTCTGGCCAGCGGCCGAGGCGGTGTTTACGCCGTCACCCCGCATGCTGTCCGGCCCCACCACTGCCCGATAGGTGATCTCCATTTGTTGACCGGGCGCCAGATCGCCTAAGTTCCAAGCGAAGGTCCTACCACCACGGGCGGCGGGATCGGCAAACGGCGCGCCGTTATACCGGGACGCCCCCCGCAAATACTGGATACCATGAGGCATCACATCGGTAAGAGTAATGCGTTTCACCGGCGCCCCGCCGCCGGCGGTAATTTTGATGCTGTAAGCGATCAAGTCGCCGATTGCCGCCTGGGTCTTGTTAACCGATTTAGTTATGGTCAGCCGGCCGGCGGGAGGATCTACTGGAATGTCGCGGACTAAAGGAGGATCTCCGGGGCTTAAGGTAAATTTCTCGCCCCGGGAACCGTTGCCTATCGTGTATCCGGGGGGGAGCTGGGCATCGGGGATCACCGAAGGAAACACGTAACCCGCTGGAGGTTTGATTTCAAAACAATAATCGCCCGCGTAAAGCAGCGGGAAGGCAAAGAAGCCATCCGCGCCGGTCGTCAAGGCCGGGTTGATCTCGCCCGGCGGCAGCACCGGCCAACTAGAAAGGTCACATCGGTGGCTAAGATTATCCCAGTAACGCAGGGTAGCAATGGCTCCGGCAAGAGGCTTGCCCGTTACCGAATCGAAAACTATCCCATAGGGGTCGATCAGTGCCGAATCCTCAGAAACGGGGCTTAAGTCGAGAGGGTCGGTATAGGTCGCCTTAACCCGGCTATTTTGGACGACCGATATAACACCATCGCCGGCTTGCGTCAGTGCCTGGGAAGATTGTATCTCGCCTCGGAATATCCCGGTATTCGGTCCCGTTTCCGTCAAAATCACCGTCTCCCGATCGCCCGTTTTTGAATCTTCCAGGACAACAGTGATAGTTTCGGCAAGCCCGGCATCTAAGTTCTGATCAAGATCAACCACCTGGAGCCGAATCAAGTCGCCCTGCCGGTATCCAAAGGCGGGTTGCCAGGCTAAGTCAAAAAACTCGACCGTCCCCGGCGTCCTCGCGTTTACGGTGGAGCGGGCTGAAGCTTCCTCCGGAGGTACTTCGTTTGCGGTAGCGCGGACTATGTTCTCAATGATCTGACCCTGCGCCAGGGTTCGATCTACTTGGACAACCAGTGTGACAGTTTTTTTAGATCCCGGATCAAGCCTGCCCAAAAGCCACTCCACCTGCTGCCCCCCGGCCGTCAGGCTGCCGCCGCTACCCGCAGCGACAAAGGTTACGCCCGCAGGCAGGCTGTCGCGCAGGACAAGACCGGTCAATGGTACCAGGCCGCTATTTTCAACCGTCAGGCGATAGGTGAGATCAAGCCCGGCGCGTACAAATGGGGATGCCTCCTTAGTCATGGACAACCTAGCATCAGCGGAAACGAAGCTGGTGACACTGTTGGAGAGACCGGACTGCTCGGTGCTACTGATGCCGGCAACATTAATTATCTGCTGGCCCGTCAGGGCCAGTGGGGAGATGCGAACCCGGAAACTAAGCTCGCCCTGACCGCCGGGGGGCACCTCTGGGATGTCCCAAAAGAGCGTATTGCCCGCCAGGTTCATGCCGGGAGTTGCGGAATCGACCAGGTAAGCGGTTCCTATGGGAAGCTGATCGCTGATACGGACGGCCCGTGCCGGGGCATTGCCTAAGTTCCGGTAGGAAAGGTTATAGGTAATCACCCCACCCGGCCCCACCGTCGCCGGGCTGGCCCGCTTCGTCAATAAAATGTTAGAGCTCAAGCCCACCCTGGTTATGAGCAGGGCGGAAACCGGCGCCACCGCCGTTGCGGTTAGGGAGGCCCGGTTGGTAAACAACGTCCCGTTGGGCGCGGCGGCGACCCTGACCGTGACTGTCCGGATACCAGCCTGGCCGGCAGAAAGATCCCCGATACCCCAGGTCACCCGGTGTAAGACAGCGTCGTAGTTACCGGCCCCCGAGGCGGCCTGGAAGGTAACCTCGGGGGGAAGATTATCGACCAGTGACACGCCCGTCGCAGGCGCATTGCCGCTGTTTTCATAGCGGAGGGTGTAATTGAAAACGGCCCCGGCGGCCACGGGATCGGAATCGGCCGTTTTTTCAAGGCTTAAAAGTGGAGCCGCTGAAAGGGGAACAGAGATGGAATGGCTTGCTTGAGGCAAAGGATTCCCGTAGGTATCGCGGTATTGCACGAATACCCTGTTGACGATAGGCGTGCCCGGGGCCGGTGAGGCTGCCCATCCCGCCGCCGTCCAGAGGAGGAGAAAGACGGCGGAGAGAAGCAGACGGACACCCAGTCTGAAGCCGATTATCGTCATAAATAGACGACAGAAAATCGTCATGCGGAATTCCTTAACCCTTGCCTATGGTTAACGATCTCAGTTCACCGTTACCCGATAACGCACTACCCAGGTACCGGTAGGTCCCCCGATGGTCAATGTCCCACCGTCCGGTACCAATATGGAACGGGAGCCCGGGTTATAGGCAGCGGTATCGCCATCTATCGCGTCAGTTCGCGAAACCAGCGATCCCACCGATGACCCGGTACTGATCGAACCAGGATTATAGGTAGTGTAAATAGGGAGGATATCCGTAATGATGACTGCGGTTGCGTTACCGCTTCCGGAATTGGCCACCGTGATTGTATAGGTCAATACCGATCCCGGAACAATGTTGCAACCAGCCCCGGTCGTCGGATTGGTCGGCGTACAAATCGAACCGCCGCCCGGCGCCTGCACCGAGGTGAGCACCTTGTTTACCGAGATAACGGGAGCCCGGACGGTCGTGGTCAGATTTTGGGGATCTGTTACCGCCGTGTTTATGCTGGAGGCACCGGTAATGACGGTGTTGTCCACGGTGCCGTCGGCGAGCCCCGCGGGAATCGTCGTGACAGCAAGCAGGGCTATGGTTTCACCCTGCGCCAGAATCCCGGTGTCGATTCTGCCGTCGGCGTCGGTGTCGGTCAGGATGCTGTCGCCCCCCGTTCCGGGGATGCCGTTGCCGTCGGAATCTTTCCAGATCACCCAGTTCCAGCCGGCAGATGAGGTTATCGTCAAATCGATCGTGTCCGGGGCGTTTCCGGTGTTCCGTGCGGTGAAGGGATAGACTATCTGCGAACCCACATCATAAGTTCCACTCCGGTCGGGGTTGAGAAGCACACCCGCCAAGGGGGCAACGGTAACCAGCGCAGGGTTGGAGCTGGCAGTATATCGTACCGCGCCTCCCTGCACCAGCGCATATTCGATTGCCATGACGTTAGAAATCACAGTCCCCGCGGAAACATTGTCATTAACCCGGACCCGGAAATAGAAATTGCCCTGCGG
>JBBIRO010000037.1:0-31285 GCA_037441775.1 Syntrophobacterales bacterium | reverse complement strand
GATTCAGATTTTAAAGGCATGAACAACGTGAAGTATTTTCCCAAGACATAAGAAGCGGCCAAACAATCCAGCCGATCACTACGTTCCGGCTGATTTCTGTGTTAGACCAAGAGAAAACAAGGTATCAGACCCAGATGGCAAACGAGAACAGCGGATTACAGGCAGCCAAGCGCAACAGGAAGGACGAGTTCTACACACAACTCGTCGATATTGAGAGGGAGTTGCGGCATTAACGTAAGCATTTCAAAGGCAAGGTGGTGTACTGCAATTGTGACGACCCCTATGTCAGCGCTTTCTTCGAGTATTTCACCAAGAACTTTGAGTGCCTGGGGCTGAAAAAGCTCATCACCACCTGCTACAAGAGCAAGCAGATGGATCTGTTCAGTCAGAACGATTCAGAACAAGCCATCAAACTCGAATACACCGGCGACGCCCTAAACAGCATGCCGACGCCGGACGATATCGGCGTAACGCATCTCAAAGGTGACGGTGACTTCCGCAGTGAGGAATGCATCGGCATTCTCAATGAAGCCGATATCGTCGTCACCAACCCGCCGTTTTCCTTATTCAGTGAATATGTGGCCCAGCTGTCCAGTTTTGACAAGAAGTTCATCATCATCGGACACCTTATTCGTTCGCGGAGCCGGCGCGCACCTGGTCCAGCTCAATATAACGCTCAGCAGCAAGAAATGATTTTCTCCCGGCGGATAGGAGGCAAAGCGTTCCTGACAGAGACGCTTCTTTGCTTCCGTCGAAAATTAATATGCCTCCTGTCGCGACGATGAGCCTCTCCCAAAGCATGACTAATACTATCGGGCTGCTCAAAAACGATAATTAAATGCACGCGATCGGGCATCAAACAATAGGCCAAAACAACAACTTCATAACGACCCTTACTATTCGTGTCAAGAGCGAAACAGTGACGGCATCCTCAGCAAATATCTAGAGATAAGCATCCTGTCACCGGAATATTATAATCCCCGCAGCCGCTCCGGCCGCAGCCGGCAAGAATCGTTCGCGGCAATGACTTCCCTGATCAGGCGTAAGGTTTTTCCCTTCTCTCGCGGCATGCGGGCGCGGATTGGCAGATAATTTGATGCGTGGTTGGAAGTGAAGAAACAGTCGCTAAAGTCCGAATGGGCAATCATTATTTCCAGTTCCCTCAAAAAACCGAATCTGTCCGGCAGCGTAAAACGCCCCTTTATATAATCATCATACAGTGGTGTTCCGGGAACAAGCATTAGCGTAAGAACACCGGCGTAGTCGGGATCAATTTCGGTGAGAACGCGAGCGGTATCAAAGGCGTGTTCTACACTCATTTCTATACCACCAACCCCCAGCAGGACCGTTACCGAAAGCGTTATACCGGCCTCCTTGATCCTCCGGCCGGACTCTACCATCTGGGCTCTGGTCGCCCCCTTCAGGATTTTCAGCAGCAATTCCTCATTGCCTGTTTCAACTCCCAAATAGACAATTCCCAATCCCAGCTCCCTCAAGCGAATCAATTCCCCGGGGGTCTTGCGGAGAATGCTTTTGGCATTGGCGTAGCAACCAATCCTTTTGATCCCCTTGATGTTGCGGCTGCAGGATGAAAGTATCTCCTCCAGACGCTCCTGGGGGATGATCAGGGCATCGCCGTCACACAGGAATACTCGTTCTACAAGGCCTGACCGGCTGGCCTCCAGAATATCTTCCTCTATTTCCAGCCTTGTTTTGATCCGAAATTTTTCCCCTTTATAAGTAGGGCAAAAGGTGCATTTATTGTGCGAGCAACCCACGGTAACCTGCAAAAGCAGGCTATGGGCCTCGCTGGGCGGCCTTATGATCATCCCTTCGTATTTCATGGTTTTCCCTATTACCTATCCGTCAAATTTTTTCTCTACAGCCATTTGGCCCGGTTTGTAATCGCAAAGCCTGACAAAACTCAACCCTTGACAACGATATCGATTTTCCTGGAGTGAGTATCCCTTGACAGCCAGAACGCTTGCTTATATGACCAACAAAACTAACTCCAAAGGAGATGCGATGAAACTAGAACATGTTGCCTTCAATGTCAATCATCCCCGCGAAATGGCCGAATGGTACGCTAGCAATCTGGACATGAAGATCGTGCGGGCCGATCCGGAATCACCTTACATCCGCTTTCTTGCCGATAAGGTAGGTCAGAGCATGATCGAGTTTTACAACAACCCGGCGGTAACTGCTCCCGACTACGGCGCCATCGATCCCCTGGTTTTGCACATTGCGTTTGCCGTGGTCGATATTGAGGCGACCCGGGACCGCCTGCTTGCCGCCGGCGCAACTGCCGTTAATGAAATCGTTACTCATCCCTCCGGGGACAAGATGGCTTTCCTGCGGGACCCCTGGCAAATCACTATCCAGCTCATCAAACGCCAAAAGAGCCTTATCTGACCATAAGGATTTCGCTTTTGCAACATTATGACCAGTGGAAATTAGGCAAGCGCCCCAACGGGCGCTTGAGAGTGGGAACGTTTTTATTGTTTTGGCGTCAATTAATTTTTGCCCACGGAAAAGGCCCTGCCCAGATACTGGCCGGCGCCATAGTAACCTTGAACACCTGGCGCATAAAGGATGGGTCTTACTGAGTCAACGGTTGGATATTCGCCTTCCCCCATGCCTTCTTTTATCTTTACGTCCAATATTTCCCCGATAAACTGGGTATGTATCCCGATTTCGACGGTTTTAAGGAGCCGGCATTCCAGGAAAAAGGGGAATTCCTGGATATAAGGAGCGTTGATAAGATCGCTGCGGATCGGGGTGAGGCCGCTTTGGGCAAACTTGTCCTCCTTCCTGCCGGAGGCCATTCCCAGGTAATCGACTTCTTTTACAAAATCAACCGAGGGAATGTTGACGGTAAAGCATTGCTGCTCCAGAATATTCTGATAGGTGTACCTGGCTTTACGCAACGACAGGGCAATGCATGGAGGGTCGGAACAGCAGATGCCGCCCCAGGCAACAGTTGCGGCGTTGGGCTTACCCGCCTGGTCATAAGTGCCAATAATCAGCGTCGGCGTCGGATATATAAAAGTTTTGGGACCAATGGATTTCATGGCGTTTCTCCTTGCGACAAGTCAAAAATATTTTCTTAGGTCCATTCCGGAATAGAGGGCCGCTACCTCCTGACCATAGCCATTGAACATCAGGGTATCGCGCAAGCCTTCCTCGCCAATTCTTTGTTCTTGGGCCTGGCTCCAGCGGGGATGATCCACCTGGGGATTTACATTGGCGTAAAAACCGTATTCATCGGGGCTGGCTTTCATCCAGGTGGTGGTCGGCATTTTTTCTACGAACCGCATCCGGACAATCGACTTGATGCTTTTAAAGCCGTATTTCCAGGGAACCATCAGCCTGATGGGCGCCCCATTCTGACCGGGCAGGATTTTTCCATACATGCCTACCGTCAATAGAGTCAACGGGTGGGCGGCCTCATCCATCCGTAATCCTTCCATATACGGCCAGGGCAACACCGAAGAAAGCTGACCGGGCAATTGATCGGGATCATAGAGGGTATAAAACTCGACGAATTTTGCCGACCCGGTTGGTTCACATTTTTTGATAAATTTTCCCAGGGAAAAGCCCAACCAGGGAATCACCATCGACCATCCCTCAACGCACCGAAAACGATAGATCCTTTCTTCTAAGGGAAACATTTTCAAAATCTTCTCAATATCAAAGGATCGTGTCTTCTTGACTAGTCCATCCACCGTTACCGTCCAGGGACGGGTGCGCAGGTGTCGGCCATATTTCACCGCCTCATCCTTATCCATCGACAATTCGTAATAATTGACGAAAGTGGTGGCTTCTTCCTTATCAGTAAGAGCTTCTCCTGCAGGTCCCGACAGCGTCCGCTTGACAGTAGGCTCACCGGCCGCCCGAACCAAGGGAGGTGAAAAGACGTCTGACGCGGCCGCTCCCAGCACTGCCGCCCCCGCTCCGATGATGAATTCCCTGCGGTTGAGATAATCCTCCTCAGGGGTAATTTCATCCGGCTTTATGTTGGTGTCTATAGCTCTTTTCATGACGTTCTCCTCCTGCACTATCACTATAAGGCCATGTACAGGGTGTTTATATAATGCTTGCTTTGTTTTTTCCAGCCCTCATCTTACCGGAAATGGATTATTTCTCTTTTCTTTGTTAATGTATTAGTGGCGACTTCGTAAAAAGCCAAAATCTCCCCCTCCCCGTTATCGCCTCCCGCAATGGGAGGGGAAAGTGGGTTTTTTACCGCGCCGTCATTAATAAATAAAAAAGCTTCAGCAAAAAAGGGACACCGCTGTCATGACCCTTGATAATGGCCCAGCAAGAAAATCCCTCCTTCCTCTTTTTGTGGCCCCTGCCATTAATCTGGGGGTTAATATATCGGAATCGGAGCTTCTCCTCTTTATTAAATACGAAGAAGAATTGCTGCGCTGGAATGATAAGATCAATTTGGTTTCTCTGAAAAAAAAAGAAGACCTTTGGACGAAACACTTCCTTGATTCTCTTGCGGCCGCCCGGTTCATTGAGAAAAAATCGGGCGGCCTACTGGATATTGGCGCCGGCGGCGGCTTCCCGGGCCTGCCGCTGAAGATTGTCATGCCGGAACTGAGGCTTTATCTGCTGGAGGCGTCCCGAAAAAAATCGTCATTTTTAAAGCAGGTTATCCGCCTGATGAGACTAAACAATGCGACGGTCATCAATGACCGGGTAGAAAGGCTGCTGGCCGACCCTCAATTTCAATATTCCTTTGACACGGTTATTTCCCGGGCCGCCTTTAAGCTGCTGGATATTGTACGGTATGCTTCGTTTTTTCTAGCTCGCGACGGCATAATGATCGCCATGAAGGGTGGCCAGGCGCTGGGCAAGGAGCTGGCGGAGGCCCAAAACCTGGCTCCCCATGTCGGCCTTAGCCTTTTGTTCTGCGAAGAGATAACAAAGGTAACTGAAGTAGAGCGACGCATACTGGTAATAGCCAGGAAGAAATAATGCCCCGGCATTCGCAACATCAGCACCGGACGCCCCTATTCTGTCATTACATCTTAGCGCCGCCGGTTTCTGGGCGGCGCCCCGTCTTGCGAATTAGTTCTTCCTAAAGCGAGACGCTCATGCTATATGACCCACTAATTAATCATGCTGGAAATTTCATCCGTCACATCGATAATTTATGCGTAAAATCATTAGCATAGTAAATCAGAAGGGTGGGGTCGGCAAAACCACCACGGCGATAAATCTGTCTGCCTCCCTGGCTATTGCCGAAAAGAGAATACTGCTGATAGACAGCGATTCCCAGGGAAATGCCAGCAGCGGTATGGGCCTGGACAAGGAATTAATAGCCGATAAAAACCTCTACCTTGCTTATTCGGGCGATTTACCGATCGGTGAAGTAATCGTGAAAACCAGGCTGCCTCTGATGGATATGATACCCGCAAACCAGGATTTGATTGGTATCGAGGTGGAGTTCGTCAACCGAGAGGGCCGAGAAAAAGTGCTGCGCACCCTGCTGCGCTCCCTGGAGGAAAATTATGATTACATCGTCATCGACTGTCCGCCATCACTTGGTTTTCTAACCATAAACGCTCTGGTTGCCTCTGATGACTTGATTGTTCCTCTGCAGTGCGAGTACTTCGCCTTGGAGGGAATGGGAAATCTGATTAATACAGTGCGGTTAATCAAGTCGAGGCTCAGCCCTACCCTCGCTTTGGGCGGCATTCTTTTGACCATGTTCGATTCGAGAAACCTCCTTTCTCACCGGGTAAGTGAAGATGTGAGGAAGCATTTTGGCTCCAAGGTCTTTAAAACCGTGATTCCCCGGAACGTTAAACTGTCTGAGAGCGCAAGCTATGGACTTCCCAGCATCCTCTACGATATTAAATCGCGAGGCGCCATGTCCTATATGGAACTGGCTCACGAGATACTAAATAATGGGAGGGCGTAAATGTCGCCGAAGAATTCACTGGGCCGCGGATTGGGCGCCCTGCTGCCAGATATTCTAAAAGATATACAGCATGACTCGCCATACTTGATGGTCGGTATCGAGGAACTGACTCCCAACCGGTTTCAGCCAAGGCAAGATTTCAATCCGGAGGATCAGCAAAAACTGGTCTCGTCAATAAAGAAAAATGGTATTCTCCAGCCGATTGTGGTGCGGAAAACAGAGCAGGGTTACGAGATTATTGCCGGAGAGAGAAGATGGCGGGCGGCTCAGGCCGCGGGAATCCGGGAAGTCCCCATCATTATCCGCCAGGCGGAGGATATCGATGTCGCTGAGCTTTCACTGGTCGAAAACATCCTACGTGAAGACCTCGGACCACTGGAAGAGGCACAAGCCTATCAAACCCTAATGAACAAGTTTGGCTTGTCACAGGAAGACGTGGGCGAGCGAGTCGGTAAGGACCGATCAACCATTTCCAACATTACGCGGCTTCTTAAGCTGCCGGAACCGGTTAAAAAGGCTTTGGCCGACAAAAGGATCACGGCCGGTCATGCCCGCGCCATTTTATCCCTGGATAACCCGGGGAACCAACTGGAGTTATTGCGTACCGTTTTAAAAAGATCCCTTTCCGTTCGTGATACAGAAACCTTAATATCAAAGCTCGGCAAACAGCAAAGTAAGAAAAACTTGAAAGATCCGCTTATAACGGATTTAGAGACAGAAGTTTCCAGGGCGTTTCAGGTCCCTGTTACCATAAGACAAGGCAAGAGCGCAGGCACGATAGAAATGAAATTCGCAAGCCCGGATGAGCTAAATAGGTTGATATCGTTACTTCTTTCGGTTGGTAACGCTTAAACTTAAATAATTTATCGCCTGAGCTTCATTAGCCTGGGGTTTTGTAATTCTCTAGCTTGCCGCAGGGCGAAAATAACCTATCAACAGATGTTGATAAACTGTTTACAAGGCAGAAACCATTGAGCATCGATTGGGACAAGGCATTAAAAAAAATTTCCTCCCTGGTAAGCCCGCATAATTTCAATACCTGGTTTAAGCCTCTCCAGGTCATCTCTAATGATGGAATATGCCTTACCCTGGGAGTGCCAAATAAATTTTTCAAGGAGTGGTTGGTTGATAATTATTCCCAGATAATTAAAGACGCCTTAAGGCAAACTGCCGGGACAGAAATTCCTTTTGATTTTGCACTCTTGAAAGATGGTCAACCCCAAGAGCGCGGAGATATCGCCAACGGAGTAAAAACGCCTTTGCCGGTGGTCGCAAGTAAAAATAATACCAGGCGGGTGAATTCGTCTTTGAATGCCAATTACAGTTTTGAGCGGTTTGTGGTTGGCGCCTCAAACCAGTTCGCCCATGCCGCTTCGATATCGGTTGCGGAAAAACCAGCTCGTAACTTCAATCCTTTATTTATCTACGGCGGCGTCGGACTGGGTAAAACTCACTTGCTAAACGCCATTGGACACCGCACGTTGGCGACCCATCCTGATATAAACGTTATTTATATATCAGCGGAAGCGTTTATGAATGAACTGATAAATGCCATCAGATTTGATACTACTTCCAAGTTTAGAGAAAAATACCGAAAAATAGAATGTCTGCTCATTGATGATATTCAGTTTATTGCCGGTAAGGAAAGAACGCAGGAGGAATTTTTTCACACCTTTAACACCCTGCATGATTCCGGCAAACAGATAGTAGTGACCAGCGACAAGTTTCCCAAAGAAATTCCCAATCTGGAGTCCCGACTTCGTTCCCGGTTTGAATGGGGCCTCATTGCCGATATCCAGCCTCCGGATATGGAAACAAAAATTGCGATTATCAACAAAAAGGCGCAAGAAAATAATATTATTATTCCGCAAAATATTGCCTTTTACATTGCTGAGAAAGCCGAATCGAACATTCGGGAAATTGAAGGCTTCCTCACCCGAATTGCCGCATATGCCTCGGTGACCAAAAGATCCATAGAAATGTCCTTGGTAAATGAGGTTCTGAAAAAGATTATTAATGACACCAAACAGGAAATGGTAAGTATCGATGATATTGTCAAGGCGGTCGGCGTAAAATTCGGAGTAAGAGCTTCTGATATCAAATCCGTGAGTAAAAATAAAAACTTTGTTTTAGCCCGACAAATTGCCATGTACCTGGCCCGTAAACTAACCAGCGACTCTTTTCCTGATATTGGTAATAAAATCGGCAGCCGGGATCATTCCACGGTGATTTATGCCTGTAAAAAAGTGCGGGCGACCATGGAAAAAGATGAAAAGTATCGACTTCTGGTGAATGACCTTGAAAAGTCGATAACCCAAAGTTAATGATATATTACCGAATCTGGCTGTTTGTATTTTAGGCCTTTTTAAAAATTATCATTAACCGTCGTTAATTAATTATTAACAGGTCATAAAGGTACTTACATATTAATATCTAACGATAAAAAAAGTATTACAAACATATCAGCAGGCCCTACTAGTTCTACTGTTTTTTTATATTTATTAAATAAATAAACAATAATTATTGTTGACATATCCTGATACACAGCATGGAAAGGAGTAATTATGGAATTTACTATAAAAAGGGACGTTTTTCTAGATGCTATTCAAAAGACGTTGAGTATTGCCGAAAAAAAGACAATTAACCCGATATTTAATAACATCCTAATTAGCACCGAGAGGGACCGAATCAAAATAGTGGCGACCGATCGGGAAATAACCCTGCTTGCCCGCTATGAATGTCAGGTCAGAAAAGAAGGGGAGATAGCTCTTTTAGCTAGAAAGCTCTACGAGTTGGTCCGTGAATGCCAGGGAGATGTTGTAGATGTTTCGATCAGTGACAACAATGTGGCGCGTATTTCCTGTGATAGGGCGGTTTTTAAAATGTACGGCCTGCCGGCGGAAAACTATCCAATGGCCGTCGTTGATGATTTTCCACAGGAGCCAATGGTTGTATCGGCTGATATTATTAGAGATTTGATTATAAATACTGTTTATGCGGTCTCCACTGATGAAACAAGAAAAAACCTATTGGGTGTATTCTTTCAGTTCATTCTTGAGGATGATACCAGCCGGCTGGTCATGGTTGGTACCGATGGCAACAGATTGGCCTTAATGAGAAGGGTTGTTCCACCTGGAGATTGGTCCACGCTGGACAAGGGGATCATAATTCATCGGCGGGGGGTGATGGAAATAAGAAGGCAGTTGGATAATGCTAGCGGGGAGATAAGTTTCTGCGTGAATAGCGGGGCAATAATACTAAAAACCGGCAGCAGTATTTTAAGAGTCAGTCTAATCGCGGAACAATATCCTAATTACAGAAAAGTGATACCCAATGAATGGTGCGGCACGATAGCCTTCAATAAAGATATCGTCCTTCATGCATTACGCAGGATGAGTATTCTGGCAAGCGACGACAGTAATGGGGTAATTATCAGTTTACAAGGTAACCTTATGACTCTGTCCTCCGCCAATCAGGAACTGGGCGAAGCCAAGGAAGAGCTGGATGTAAAATATGACGGGCCGGATGTAGATATGAGCTTTAATGTTAATTATTTGATTGCCGCAATAGAGGTAATTAAGGTAGAAAACGTGTTATTAAGACTGAGTGCGCAAAAAAAGGCAAATATGATTACAGCCGCGGACAGTGATGATTATATTGGGCTGATAATGCAGTTGCGGAGTTAGTAGCTGGCTAAAACATAAGCAGTTGGACTTTTCACGAATACGCAAAATTTAAAACTGGGAAATAAGAATTATGGAGCAAGGTTATAACGCGGACAGTATTAGGGTATTGGAAGGGTTGGAGGCGGTAAGGACACGTCCGGCGATGTACATAGGTGGAACAGGAAAGGAAGGCCTGCATCATCTGGTCTATGAGGTTGTTGATAACTCCGTTGATGAAGCGGCTGCCGGGTACTGCGATCACATTTTAGTAAAGGTTCTGATAGACAACAGTATTGTGGTTGATGACAACGGCCGGGGGATTCCGGTCGATATCCATAAAACAGAAGGTGTTTCGGCAGTTGAGGTTGCCTTGACTAAGCTTCATGCGGGGGCCAAGTTCTCCAATGACAGCTACAAAATATCCGGGGGACTCCATGGTGTCGGAGTTTCAGTGGTTAACGCCCTATCCAGCTTTCTTGAAGTTGAGGTTAGAAGAGAAGGCATTGTTTACAACCAATCCTATGTGCGGGGGGTACCGCAAGGGCCGCTGGAGATAATAGGAAAGACCGCGACCCGGGGAACAAAAATTATTTTCAAGCCGGACGAGGAAATATTTAAAGAAATTGATTTTCACTATGATATTCTTGCTAATCGTTTAAGAGAGCTGGCTTTTTTGAATTCGGGATTGAGGATTGTTCTAATTGACGAGAGGATCGACAAAAAGGCGGACTTTTTTTACGAAGGGGGGATTGTTTCTTTTGTAGAGTACATTAACCGCAATAAGCGTGTTCTGCACAAGAACCCTATTTTTGTAGAAGGATCACGGGATGACTGCCTGGTTGAGGTTGCTCTGCAGTACAACGATACCTACATGGATAATATTTTTTCTTTCGCCAACAATATCAATACCAGCGAGGGCGGCAGCCACATGATCGGGTTCCGCTCGGCATTGACGAGAGTATTTAACAACTATGGATCAAATAACAACATTTTGAAAAATGGCAAGGAATCCCTCAAGGGTGAAGATCTACGGGAAGGACTGACCTGTGTGATCAGCGTCAAATTGAGAAATCCGCAATTTGAGGGACAGACCAAGACCAAACTGGCCAACAGCGATGTCAAGGGACTCGTGGAGGGGATTGTTTACGAGAAGATTGGCATATATCTGGAAGAGAATCCGGCCGTTGCCAAGCAGATACTGAATAAGTGTCTGGAAGCGTCGCGGGCGAGAGAAGCAGCTCGCCGGGCCAGGGAATTAACCCGCAGGAAAAGTGCCCTGGAGGTTGGCTCATTGCCGGGAAAACTGGCGGATTGCCAGGATAAGGATCCTGCGAGGTCGGAAATCTACCTGGTAGAGGGAGATTCTGCCGGGGGCTCGGCAAAACAGGGCAGGGACCGGAAATTTCAGGCTATTTTGCCCCTGCGAGGCAAAGTTTTGAATGTTGAGAAGGCCCGTTTCGATAAGATGTTGATGAACGAGGAAATAAGGGTAATAGTAACCGCGCTTGGGGCAGGGATAGGCGAGGACGAAAGTGATGTCGCCAAACTCAGATATCATAAAATTATAATTATGACTGATGCCGATGTTGATGGTTCTCACATCAGGACCCTGCTTTTGACCTTCTTTTACCGTCAAATGCCGAAAGTGATTGAACGGGGCTATCTCTATATCGCTCAGCCGCCGCTTTTTAAAATAACAGAAAAGAAAAAGGATACTTATGTTCATACCGAAGATGAGATGAAAAATACTTTGCTCGAAAGCGGAGTGAACAAGATTCGTCTTCTGACCGGAAACGGCGGTGGTAATATTTCCGGGCACCGGCTTTTAGGAATAGTAAAAAAGGCAATCAGGATCGAGACAATTCTGGATAAATTTTCCCGAGAGGGGAAGGATCGGGAGGTTATCAGTATCCTCGCCTGCTATCAATCAGCGAAGGAAGACATTTTCCGCCGTAAGGAACTGATGGAGGAGCTTGCGGCCAGGCTCAAGAGCGATATTTCCTCAACAATGACCGGCTGCGAAATCGAGCCCGATCAGGAACATGGGGGCTACCGCCTGTTGGTTAAAACCAGGATCGGCGGCCAGGTTATGACCACAGTATTTGATCGAGAAGGATTTAGAGAGCCAAAATTTATTGAGCTGAAAAACCTCTTTATCCAGATTAACTTTTTAGGCCGTACTCCCTTTAGCATCCAGACGGAAGACGAGATACCAACCGAGACTATTGAGCTTACTGGTTTGTCGGGCCTGATTGAACAGGTAATGACGATTGGGAAAAAAGGCTGGTCGGTTCAGAGATACAAGGGGCTCGGGGAAATGAACCCGGAGCAACTTTGGGAGACAACGATGAATCCAGAGAAGAGAACCCTGCTTCAAGTCCGGATCGAGGACGTACTGCAGGCAGATTCAATATTCACCACTCTCATGGGGGATCAGGTGGAACCCCGCCGCAACTTTATCTTCGATAACGCCCTCTTTGTGTCGAATCTGGATGTGTAAAATAATTGATGGTTAAGGCGTCCCCGCTTATTATTTTGGTGGCAGGCTTACTGCTGGTCACCGGAAGTCCTCGATATCAAGGAGAAATGTAATTTTTATGGATCAACTGCTGTTTGAGAAAAGCCTGCCGGTAAATATTGAAGATGAAATGAAAAAGTCCTATCTCGATTACGCCATGAGCGTAATCATCGGTCGGGCTATTCCCGATGTCCGCGATGGCCTTAAACCCGTTCATCGCCGGGTGCTATACGCCATGTACGAGATGGGTAATCGCTGGAACCGGCCATATAAAAAATCAGCCCGGATTGTGGGTGATATCATTGGAAAGTACCATCCGCATGGCGATGTGGCGGCCTATGATACCATTGTCAGGATGGCCCAGAGTTTTTCTTTGCGTTATCCTCTGATTGACGGCCAGGGTAATTTTGGTTCGATCGACAGCGACCCGCCGGCGGCAATGAGGTACACAGAGGTGCGGATGGACCGGATCGCCGAAGAGCTACTTGGGGATCTGGAAAAAGACACGGTAAATTTTGTTCCCAACTATGATGAATCGCTTACAGAACCGGTACTGCTGCCGGCCGGCATGCCCCTTATTTTACTCAATGGGGCATCAGGCATAGCGGTAGGAATGGCGACCAACATCCCGCCGCATAACTTGAGGGAGGTGGTTGACGGAACACTCGCCCTGATTATGAATCAGGACATCACCACCAAAGAGCTGATGAGATATATTCCCGGCCCGGATTTCCCCACGGCAGGCTTTATCAACGGGCAGGAGGGGATCATTGCGGCCTACGAGACCGGGCGGGGGGTAATAAAAGTCCGCGCCCGGGCGCTAATCGAAAGAAACGCCCGGAACGACCGTGAAAGCATTGTGATCACCGAGCTCCCCTACCAGGTAAATAAAGCGCAGCTGGTAGAAAAGATTTCCGAACTGGTCAAGGAGAAAAAGATCAGTGGTATCTCCGACTTGCGGGATGAATCCGATCGGGACGGCATCCGGGTGGTGATCGACTTAAAACGGGATGAGGAATCGGCGGTCATCCTAAATCAGCTCTACAAGCATACCCAGATGGAATCCACCTTTGGCATCATCATGCTGGCCATTGAAAAAGGCGAACCAAAGATATTCAACTTAAAGAGCATTCTGGAGAGTTTTGTTGCTTTCCGCAAGCAGGTGATTCTTCGCCGAACGGCCTTTGAGCTCAACCGTGCTAAGGAGCGGGCCCATCTGTTGGAAGGTCTCCGGATTGCCCTGGGAGCAATTGACCGGGTTATTGCGGTTATCAAGGCGGCGAAGAATCCTCCTGATGCTTCCCTCGCTCTCCAGGTGAACTTTGGCTTGAGTGAAATCCAGGCCAAGGCTATTTTAGAAATGCGCCTCCAGCGGCTCACGGGGCTGGAGCGGGAAAAGATCGAGGCGGAGTACCGGGAGCTTCTCCTTACCATTGCTGATCTCCAGGGGATTTTGGATGATCCTCTCCGGGTAAGAGAGGTGATGATCGGCGAACTAAAAGATATCAGGGAACGCTATGGCGATGAACGGCGGACGGAAATCGTGTCCCGCTCCGAGGATATCAACATCGAGGATTTGATCGTTGAAGAAGACATGGTTGTTACCATCTCCCATGCCGGCTACATAAAAAGAAATCCCGTCAGCCTCTATAAGAGCCAGCATCGGGGCGGCAAGGGCAAGGTTGGCATGGGAACCAAGGAGGAGGATTTTGTTGAGAAAATATTTATCGCCTCTACCCATCACTATCTTCTGATCTTTACCGATCGGGGCAAGGTTTACTGGCTGAAGGTTTACCAGTTGCCCCAAGTGGGTCGGGCAGCCCGGGGGAAGGCCATTGTCAACCTGATCAACCTGTCCTCCGAGGAGAGGGTAGCCGCGGTTCTGCCCGTCAAAGAATTTTTTCCGGACAAGGCGGTAATCATGGTGACCAGGAAGGGCATGGTAAAGAAAACCAAGCTTACCGCCTTTTCCAATCCCCGTTCCAACGGAATAATTGCGATGAATGTGGCCGATCAAGACCACTTAATGGGCGTACAGCTCGCTTTAGGCCAGGGAACGGTATTGCTGGGTACCCGCAAAGGAAAGGCGATTCGCTTTAAGGAGGCTCAAGTTCGCGAAATGGGACGTGAGGCGGGCGGGATTATCGGCATCAGAATGGACGAGGACGATGAGCTTGTCGGGATGGAGATGGCCAATGAGGGCAGCTCGATCATCACGGTTAGTGAAAGGGGTTATGGAAAACAGACGATCCTTGATGAGTACCCATTGCAAGGCCGGGGAGGCAAGGGGACAATTAACCTCAAGACCGTTCCCAAGGTGGGTCAAGTTGCGGGCATAATCCACGCTGAGGCGGGGGCTGATTTAATTTTGCTTAGCATAACCGGTAAGATGATCAGGTTGAAGGTGGAAGAGGTGCCGTCGCTGCATCGATCTACCCAGGGGGTGAAGTTGATCGATCTGGAGCCGGAGGAGAGGGTGGCCGGAATCGTCCGGGCCGAGCGGGAGGTCGAGCCGGACAGGCAATACGAGGAAGAAATGCCTCCGGGCGGGCTGGGCCTGGAAGACAACGGAGAAGAGCTCGAATAATAAACGATTTATCCCAAGAGGCCGCCCCGATGAGATACCAACTCTTCCCCCACACGGCTGATCTGGGGGTTCTGATCTACGGTGCCTCCGTTGCGGAGCTTTTTTCCCATGCTGCTTTCGCGGTTTTTGACCTCATGACGGAACTCAGGTTGGTTGCGCCCAAGAGGGAAATGACGATCCAGGCGGAAGGTTTAAGCTGGGAAGACCTTTTGGTCAATTACCTCCGGGAGATTCTCTATCTCTATCAGGGCCGAGGCTTCCTGGCTTGCGATTTTTCCCGGGTGACTCTGGAGGAGACAATGGTGACGGCCCAATTCCGGGGGGAGATGTTTGATTCACGGCGCCACCGGATGTTTCGTGAGATCAAGGCGGTTACCTACCATCAGCTGGCCGTTGGGTTGTCGCCCAGCGGTTGGGAGGCTCGGGTGCTATTCGATGTCTGAAGAAAAAGGAACAGGGACGATGCAAAGGATTGATGAATGCCGCTGGCTGATCCCGCAGGAGGGACAGATGAAGGCGCCCGGAATCATCTATTCTTCGGAAGAGCTGCTGCGGTCGATGGCGGGTGATGAAAGCATCAAACAGGTGGCCAACGTGGCCCATTTGCCGGGGATTGTCAAGTATTCCCTGGCCATGCCGGACATGCACTGGGGTTACGGCTTTCCGATCGGGGGAGTGGCGGCCTTTGACATGCACAGCGGGGTGGTCTCTCCCGGCGGCGTCGGCTACGATATAAACTGCGGCTGCCGGCTCATGTTGACCAATCTAACCCGAAAAGAGGTAAAGCCGCTTATTTCCCAGTTGGTGACCGCCCTCTTTCAGAACATTCCCTCCGGGGTTGGATCGCGGGGTCGCCTGAAGCTTTCGCTTAAAGAAGAACAGGAGGTACTGGTCTCAGGCGCCCGCTGGGCCGTCAAGCAGGGTTACGGCGCCGAGGCGGATCTCGACGCCACCGAGGATGGAGGCGCAATGGCCGCGGCCGACCCGGAGAAGATTAGTCCCCGGGCATTGGAGCGGGGCCGCGAACAGCTGGGCACTCTGGGATCGGGCAATCACTTCATTGAAGTAGAGGTGGTGGAAGAAATTTTCGATGAAACAATAGCCGGCGTCTTTGGTCTCGTTCCCGATCAGGTCGCGGTGATGATCCACAGCGGTTCCCGTGGTCTCGGGTATCAGGTCTGTGATGATTCCCTGGCGAAGATGGTTAAGCATGTCCAGAAACTTGGTCTGGCCCTGCCGGATCGCCAACTGGCCTGCGCTTACATTGATTCGCCGGAAGGCAGGGACTATCTGGCCGCCATGGCCTGCGCTGCCAATTATGCCTGGGCGAATCGGCAGATGCTGATGCACTGGACTAGAGAAAACATAATGAAGGTGTTTAACAAATCCCCCCGGCAGCTGGGGATGAGGCTCCTCTACGATGTCTGCCACAACATTGCCAAATTGGAAACGCTGCCGGTGGATGGTAAGGAGCAGACGCTGTGCGTACACCGCAAGGGGGCGACCAGGGCCTTACCGCCGGGGCATAGGGATCTGCCTTCCCTTTACCGGCAAACGGGACAGCCGGTTCTCATTCCCGGGGATATGGGCTCTGGTTCATATGTGATGGCCGGCACCGACCAGGCCTATCAGGAGACTTTCGCCAGCACTTGTCATGGCGCCGGACGCCTCTTGAGTCGAACCCAGGCCATGAAGGATGGCAGAGGCCGTTTTGTAACGCAAGAACTGGCCGCTCAGGGGATCATCGTTATGGCTGGCGGCAAGGAAACCATCCGGGAAGAAATGCCGGGAGCTTACAAGGATCTGGACCTGGTGGCGGATGTGGTGGCCCGGGCGGGCATTTCCAAAAAAGTGGCCCGGCTTAGGCCGCTAGGCTGCATCAAGGGCTAGAAATGATACATTTGCAACTAACGGAGTTAGTTGCCGATATCCATTTTGTTTAGTCGCAGAACGGCCAAATACATCGCGGCCGAATCAAGCTCACCGCCGCCCGCTCCGATGAGGGCGTTTATATACTGACTTACCAAGGCGACTCCGGGCAGGGCCGTTCCGCTTTGGTCGGCGTTTTCGAGCACGATCCGCAGATCCTTCCGCAGAAGTTTGGCTTTGAACCCCGGCAGGAAATTCCGCTCCAGCATCCGCTGACCGTGGCCCTCCAGTACCTTGCTGTAGGCAAATCCACCTAAAAGAGCCTGACGGACCAAGGCCGGGTCAACATCGTTTTTGCTGGCCAAAGTAAAGGCCTCCGCCACAGCGGCAACGGTCATGCTGATCAGTATCTGATTGCAAGCTTTAGCCACCTGACCCGCACCGCTTTCGCCAATGTGAACGATGTTTTTCCCCATGCATTCCAATAGGGGTCTAACCTGATGAAATGCCTCAGTCTTTCCGCCAACCATGATTGAGAGGGTCGCATTGATGGCGCCCGTTTCGCCGCCTGACACCGGGGCATCCAGCATTTCCACGCCTTGGGACTGTAGCTTGGTCGCCATTTGTCGCGCCGCCTGGGGAGAGATGGTGCTCATGTCCACTATCAGCGAGCCCCTTTGCACCCCCGCTGCCACTCCTTCGCGGCCGAACAATACCTCCTCCACGTCTTTGGTATCGGAGACTATGGTAATAATTATATTGGTCTGGGCCGCCAATTCCGCGGGCGTCCGGCAGACCACAGCCCCTTGGTTAACCAACGGCTCCAAAGATTGCTCTCGGCGGCCGAAGACCCACAGCTTGTATCCGGCGCGGCTAAGATTGATGGCCATCGGACGTCCCATGATGCCCAAACCGATAAAACCTACCTTGAAGCTCATGCGTTTTTCTCCTCTTATTGTTTATGACCGAAAAAAAACGATCTCGTAAAAAGTCAAAAATTCCTCTTACCGCATCCCGCTTAACACCAATTTCGGCAGCCACAGGGTAAGAGACGGGAAGACGGTTATCAGAACAAGTGCGGCAACCAGAGGTATATAGAAGGGAAGGCAGCCCTTCACCACTCGGGTCAGGGGCACTCCCGTAGCCTTATTCAAAACGAAAAGAACGGCGCCAAAAGGCGGCGTCAACAGGCCGATCATAAGGTTAAATACCATTACCAGCCCGAAGTGAATCGGGTCGATGCCGACCTTTAGTATTAAGGGCAGAAGCACCGGCGTCAAAATAGTCAAGGCCGCGATGGTTTCCATGAACATCCCTACCACCAGCAGCAGCAGATTTATTATTAGTAGCACCATCAGGGGATCCTGGGTGATGGCGATAATTTGTTCGGCAAAAATAATGGGCACGCGACTGCGGATGACCATAAAGGCATAGGCGCTGGCTACCGATATCAACAACAGCAGCACCGCCGAATCAATCATGGTCTGCTTGACGATTTCCCATAACTCGGGCAGGGTCAATTCCCGGTAGATCACGATGGCTAAAATTAGGGCATAAACGACGGCAACCGCTGCCGCTTCCGTGGGGGTGAAAAAGCCGCTTAAAATGCCGCCGACCAGAATTACCGGAGTGCCCAACGCCAGAAAGCCCCTTTTCAGCGACCTGGATACCTCTTGCCAGCGCCGGGCATCCCCGAAAGGGAAGTTATGAATATGGGCATAAAAGGTGGCCATCAGCATGAGAATGCCGCCAATGACCAGACCCGGCAGGATACCGCCCAAAAGGACGCCTCCCACGGAGACATTGGCAATAATCGCATAGATGACCAGGGGCACGCTGGGAGGGATAATGGGGCCGATGGTGGCGGATGCGGCGGTGATCCCAACGCTTATCTCGTCGGAATAGCCGCCGTCTTTCATTGCCTTATATTCGATTGCCCCCAGGCCGGCGGCATCCGCAACGGCTGTCCCGCTCATGCCTGCGAAGATCATGCTGGCGATGATATTTACATGGCCGAGACCGCCCTTGACCCGTCCCACCAGCGCTTTGGAAAAGTCAAAAATTCTCACCGTCATGCCGCCCGCGTTCATCACCCGGCCGGCAAACAGGAAGAAGGGAATGGCCAGCAGGATAAAACTGTTTACCCCCCCAAACATGCGTAACGCCAAGAGCTCGGAATTCAGGCCTATGCCGCCGACCCCCAAAAGCATCAGTGCCAGTGTCGTTAAGCCCAAAGAAAAGGCTACGGGTACGCCAATGATGAAAAAGAACAGGAGAATCCCGATAAACAAAGACAGCATTACCCCTTCAGTCATGACTACCAACTCCTTTTCCCCAAAATAACCGGCGTATTACCGAGACGTAATGAATAAACCAACGCAGTTGATAGAGGGCGGTCAAGGCCAGGCCGAAGGTTATTATCCCGTAGAGATGTCCGGTTTTCAGCCAGGGGATGGCCCCTACTGGAACATTGATCATTTTTACGGTAAACTTGTAGCAGCCGCCGGTGGCCACCGCCAGGAAGAAGATGATCAGCAAACAGGAGATGAATTCAAAAACGAGCCTGATCCTGGCCGGAAAACGCTCCACCAGGGAGGTGATCGTGATGTGCTCCTGCCTCCGACAGGCAATGGCCGACCCGATAAATGTAATGAAAATTAGCAGATACCTGGCCGATTCTTCGGTCCAGGGCAGCGAGAAACCGATATGGACCGTAACATAACGGATCAGCACCTGAGTAATCACAAAAAGAAGCAACAGACAGAAGGCCGCCGCCGCGACCAGCATTAATGCCCGGTCGAAAGCGGTGTTTTTCAATTCGGTCAAGATATTAAGACCGTTTTGCATCTCAGAGGCTAAAGGGGCATTGCCGCTGTTATCACCTTTAATTTCCGCCATGAAACAAAGCCTTTCCACCAAAAATAATAACTTTCTTTAGCAAGCGGGCCACCGCCTATCGCGGCGGCCCGCTACTTAGAGCCTATTTGGCATAAGACATTACTTCTTTCAGCGTTGTAACTCTGAACTGGGTCTTAAACAGCCTTTCCATCGCTGGCGTTCCCGCCTTCACAAAGGCTTCCTTATCCGACTGGACGACTTTCATCCCTGCCTTTTCCAGGTCTTTTATTACTTGTTCTTCTTTGCCCTGCATGGTTTTCGAGCCCCAGGCGACCGCATCGTTGGCTGCTTCCATGACCACTTTTCTGGTTTCTGCGTTCAGGCCGCGCAACCATTTGGTATTAAAGCCCAAAAACCCCATGCTGAAGAGGTGGCCGGTAAGAGAGAGGTGGGACTGGACTTCATTGAGTTTAAATCCTTGAATCTGAGTGAGGTCACCTTCAGAGGCGTCGGCGACACCGGTCGCCAGGGCAGCGTAAAGCTCCCCGATGGGAATCGGCACACAGGAAGCGCCAATTTCCGTCCACACGGAGATCCAGGTCGGCAGTACCGGCATGCGCAACTTGATACCCTTTAAATCTTTGGGAGTAACCACCGGTTTTTTCGACGTAAAATGACGCTGGCCGCGGTAAATGGGGCCGATTAGGGTGGTATTGCCCGCCGCTTCCATGCTGGCGCGCATCCTGTCGCCAAGCGGGCTGTTCCAGACAGCGAGGGTGTGATCCCAATCCTTCATCACAAAGGGGGTGTCGATGAAGTAAAAAGGCGGGGCGTAAGCGTTAATGGGAATGCCGCCGGTGGACTGGCCTTCAATTGCGCCTGCCGTCACAGCGTACATCATGTCTTCTTCGTTGCCCATAGCACCGCCCAGAAATAGGTCAACCCTGATATTGCCCTTGCTTTTGGCTTCGGCAATTTCCTTAAACTTTTTGGCGGTGTCGGCTAAAATCATCCCTTCGGGCTGACCGCAGGCCAAGCTGATTTTAATCTTCTGAATTTCCTCAACAGGTTGGACCGGGGCTCGTTTTGGGGCGGTTTGAGCAAGGGATACTGCCGCCATCATTATTATCGAGAACACAAGCAGCAATACACACATATTTTTTTTCATAGTCCTGCCTCCTTATTGATTTTTTAAATACTCGCACTACTTAAGTCGCGCTACGATCGTTATTAAGAATATCACCCCCTTTTTTTACTCTCAGCGTTTAAATTATCCCGGTTAACCAAGACCAAGTTCAGTCAGTTTGGCCGGCATTGGAACCCCTTCTTCGGACCATCCCCTGAGCAAATAGTAGTCACTTAGCATGGCGCCTAGGGGGGGCAAATTTACGGTTATCCCGGGCCCTTCTCTTTTCTGAGCCAAAAAACGCAGGGGCAGGGTATCAGCAGAGCTTGTGATGCCGCAGCCGATATTAAAAAGCCTTTTAATGTTGAAGATTCTTTCTCCGGTTGCCATCATTTCTTCCTGAGAATAGTCTTCCCAGCCGGTGACGAGCCTTACCCACTCCACCATAGCGCTCAATTTGACGCCGCCTAAGAGCATAAACTTGCAAAGCTTCAAGGAGTCGAAAACTCCGGAGAGATTTTGCATTTTAATTACAAAAAGGGCCTTGCCTTCGATTTGGTGGCGGTCATGCGGCTTGTCGTATCCTAATTCCGGAACACAAAAAACCCGTTCGAAAGACTGGGTAAAGCCGGCCAGGTGACAGGCGCCCCGGTTTGATGTGGCATAAGACAGTGCCAACCCGTTAAATGCCCGGGGGTCGTGCGCCGGAATTTCCAACCCTTTGACATGAAAGGCATAGTCCTTCGCTAGGCCGCCTATTTTCAAAGCGGCCTCCCGTACGCCTTCACCCAGCAATTGCCCGATTCCTTTTCTTTCACCAATTAGTTTAATCAAGTCGATCATAGCCTGGGAATTGCCAAATCGGGCTTCAATACCGCCCGTCTCTTCCTTAGTCAGTATCCCGTTTTCAAACAACTCCATGGTAAAGGCAATTACGCAACCGGTGGTGATAGTATCCATTCCGTACCTGTTGCAGAGCTCGCTGCCGTAAGCGATGGCTTCCAGGTTGTCTATGAGACACATGCCTCCCAGGGTGCCGATTGTTTCGTATTCCGGACCCGCTCCGTGAACGCCTTTATAAGGACCCGCAGTAATTTTTACCTGACGGCCGCAGCCGATAATGCAGGTCTTGCAACTGTAGTTGTTCGTAAGGATCGTTTCGGCCATCCTTTGCCCGGATATCCTTTCGGCCCCTTCCGGCCACCGGCCTTGAGACCAGTTCTTAAGAGGAAAATTTCCGTAGCTTTCATGCGGTACAACACCGCTTGCGGTACCGAATTTATTCATGTTGATGATGGTATCCTTTATGCCCTTGATGCCATCCTTGATTGCTCCGGTTAACCTGATCTTATCGTAAACCTCCACCTGCCTGGTTCCGCGCACAACGACAGCCTTGAGCTTCTTGGCGCCCATCACGGCGCCAATGCCAGACCTCCCCAGCGCGCGGCTATCCCTGCCGTCCGTCAGAACGGCGGCGTATTTTACCAGTTTTTCCCCCGCGCCACCGATGCACATGACCTGACAGTCAGGGGAAATTTGCCTTTTTACGAGCTCATCCGTTGCGAAGGTATCTTTGCCCCACAATGACGAGGCATCCCTGATTGCGATATTTGCGTCATCGATTAAGACTAAAACCGGTTTATCGGCCTGGCCTTCAATAATGATCCCATCATATCCGGCTTTTTTTAATTCAAAACCCCAGAAACCGCCGATGTCCGATTCGGCAAATATCCCGGTAAGGGGTGATTTGGTAACGGCGGCATGGCGCGCCGAGGTGGGGATGGTTGTTCCGCATAATGGTCCGGTCAGGAAAAAAATCTTGTTATCCGGCCCCAGAGGATCAACCCCGAAAGCAACTTCATCGAGTAAGAGCTTTGCTCCCAGCCCGCTGCCCCCCAGATAGGATTTCAGCAAGTCTTCATTAAAACTTTCCACGGAGCAGTTATTGTTCGTCAAATTTACCCGGATGAATCTATTCCAATATCCCTTCAGTGCCATATTGTTCCCTCGATTTCTGCTAGGTTCCGCGGATCAAAGACGCTAAGGCGGGCGGCCTTTGCATTGCGCCTTTTCCAGAAGCGTCAGAGTGATTTTATCATGATGGCCTTTAAATCCTCCCGGGTGGGAGTTCGGGGATTAACGGCCACATTGCCGCTGACCATTCCTTCGTTGACAATATCATCCAGGTCCTGCTCGCCAATGCCATATTGAGCCAACCCGGAGGGAATGCCGATGTCTTCATTGAGTTTTCTTATGGCGGCCACCGATAATTGCGCCGCTTCCCTAAGTGAGAGTCCCTCGGTCCGCTCACCAAAAATTTCCGCAATTTCTTTGAACTTCTCCAAGTTGCCTACAAGGTTGAACTCCATGGCCCGCGGCAGCAGTATGGCATTGGCAATGCCATGAGGAACCTTAAATCTCCCGCCCACCGGCATACTCAAGGCATGGGCCACACCTAGCCTGGTGGCGTTAAAAGCCAGGGCGGCAATGGTGCTGGCCATAAGCATTTCCGCGCGGGCCGCGATGTTATCCCCCTGGCTTACCGCCTGGCGTAGAGACCGGGCAATCAGCCGCATGCTTTCCCGGGAAAAGGCCTCGGAGATTGGTTGAGTTGCCTTGTTGACAAATGATTCCAGCGCATGAGACAAAGCGTCGCAGCCGGTAGCAGCAGTCAATTGCGGGGGAAGGGTTATCGTAAGAAGCGGATCGCAAATGGCTATCGTTGGCATCAGATAGGGACTTCCGATCCCCAGCTTGACATTATCCTCCTTGTTGGAAAGGACGCTCCAGATGGTGACTTCGCTGCCGGTGCCGGCTGTCGTGGGAATGCAAACAATGGGAAGGCCCCGGTTGGGTATTTTATCGATGCCGACATAGTCCGCTATTTTTCCGGTATTTTTTGCCATGACGGCAACCGCCTTGGCCGCGTCCAGGGCGCTGCCGCCGCCGACCCCGATGACCAGATCAGCGCCGAATTCCAAGGCTTTTTGCGTGGCAAACGCTATCGTTTTGACATCCGGCTCCCGGTCGATTTCGGTAAATGTCTCTACGGAAGCTTTCGTTGTCTCTTGTAACAGTTTAATGATCCTGGCCAGAATGCCCGCCTGCTCCACCCCCGGATCGGATATCAAAAACAGCTTGTGCCCTTGTATTTTATCCGCGTAATAGGGCAGTTTTGCCAAGGCATTGACCCCGAAAACGATTCGCGTCGGCAGCTCATATTCATAAACCCGATCAAGCAAAACCATAAACCCTCCCTAATTTGCCAAAATCAACGGCGGAAATTGTGCGGCGCTCTGTTTTCCAACCAGACGCCGACCTCAGCCGCCGGATAGAAGTGGCAAGCCCACCTTCCCGGCGAAATTATCCAGTGTTTTAATTACCTCCCGGGAAACGGGGATGCCCTCCTGTAACATTTTCTGCGCGCTTAGGTATTCCGGCTCTCCCGGCATCAAGACACCGAAAGAACCCGCCATCGGCGGCGAGTCTTTCAGTTCATCGATCAGCCGGTCAACACGCGACTTAAAGGAATCGACCGGAAGAAAGGTCCCGATATCGAAGGCCATGAAGAAATGACCGATATTTATCGGCTCGGAAGTCTTGTCAAACCAGAGATTTATTTCTTTAAGGACTGCCGATTGGGTCAGGACGCCGGAGAGAATTTCGATCATGACGGCCAGGCCGAATCCCTTATGACCAAGGGGCAGCAGGGTTCCATTGGGAAACATATCCGCGGGGTCATCCGAAGGGTTCCCCTGTTCATCGAGAATCCAGCCCAGCGGAATCTTTGTCCCCTTGACGGCCTCCAGCCGGACTTTTCCTCCCGATACCACGCTCATCGCGATGTCCAAAACCAGGGGATAGGCTTTCCCCGTTGGAACGGCAATGGCCAGGGGATTATTGCCGATGGCGGACTTGCCGCCGCCCCAGGGCGCCATCACGGGCGCCGTATTGGAACCGGCCAGACCGATCATATCCTCCTTAAGCGCCATCATCGGGTAATAGGCGGCCATGCCGAAATGGCAACTGTTGCGCACTCCGGCAAAACAAACTCCCTGGCTTCTGGCCTGCGCAATCACCAACTCCATTGCCTTGATACTGACAATTTGACCCAGACCATTGTCCCCGTCGATGAGCAGCAGGGATGGCTTTTGGGCAACAATCTTTACATCCGGGGCCGGATTGGAGCCCCCTTCCAGCAGGCGCTGACAATAGAAGGGCAGGCGGACAATTCCGTGGGAGGCGACGCCTCTTAGTTCCGATTGGATCAGCGTGTCCGTTGTCCTGGCTGCATATTCCGGAGAAAGCCCTGACTTTTCAAAACATTTTTGCGAAAAATCCCGCAAGGCAGATGCCGGAACGAATTGAGTCTCTTTCATCTTATGTCCTCGTTAGGGTTGCCGTCCGTCCTTCAGCGCCTGAATTGTTTTACTCCAGACGGCGCGCAGAATCGTCACATCATGGCCCAGTTCAATGGCCTTGACCCCTAGCTCCTTTGCTTTATGAACCGTTTCCCATTGGGGGAAACCCGCGCCGGGATAAATAACGAACTTTCCGTACTTCTCTGCCGCCTCGATTGTTTTACGCAGGCCGCCCATGACCTTCTCATGTCCGGTCTGCAAGGGAACGCCTGCGGAAATACTGAAATCAGCCGGGCCAAAGAAAACCGCGTCCACCCCTTCCGTAGCGAGAATCGCGTCAATATTGGGGATGGCGGAAATATCTTCAATCATGGGAATGATCAGTGTTTCGGCATTGCTCCATTCCATCCATTCAATTCCCCCGTTGACGCCCCACTGCCCGGAGAGGCAAAGGCCCCCATAGCCCCGTTTGCCCCAGGGGGGAAACTTGGCCGCCTGGACGATCTCCTCTGCCTCCGCCTGAGTGTGGACGTGGGGCACAATCACGCCTCCAGCCCCCGCTTCAAGGGCCTTGCGCACTAGATAGGGATTGTCCCTGTCAATTCTCAGCAGGGGAAGAATTCCCGATAAAAGGGCGCCCCGGATCACATTTTCCGCCCCCTCATCCTGGCGCCAGGCGTGTTCATTATCGATCCGGCAAAAATCCAGGCCAGTATAACCCGCCACCTCGATGATGGCCGGGCTGAAACTGTATATGGCTGTTCCTAATGCAATTTCACCTCGTTTAATCTTTTCTCTTAGGCCGTTCTTCTTAAATTCCAAGGGAATGTCCTTTCCATTTCAGTATTTATAATTTTGACGACTTCGTAAGAAGTCCGGAGGCTTATGTTGCGCTAAATCCCTCATTCCTTAGAGATTTGCTTGCTTAGGCCTGGCGAACTTTTTTGTGAAAGGGTCAAAGAGGAATCTATCCTACCCCTTGCCTTTTTCGATAGCTATCGCCGGGAATGGAATTTTGAATCGCGACCAGAACGCGCTCTTCGGTCGTTCGGATGTGGGTCTCCATCTGCAGCAATGCTCCATTTAAGGATTTGATTTTTAATTCCGCGATAAGTCTCTCGTGTTCCTCAACCGCTTCGAGGGTTCGAGAGCTGATCTCAAGACTTCTGAAGCTTGCCAGGTCAATCAAATCCCGAATCTGCTCCAGGGCGTTTATCAGGTAAGAGTTATCGGTTAGATTTGCAAGAGACAGGTGGAAATTACGGTTAGCCCGTATCGACACGTCAGGATCTTCACTTTCCACAGTTCTTTTGTAACTGGTCCAGATTGTTTCGATAACGGCCAGGGATTCTGCGGTAAGTCTGGTCGTAATATGGCGGATGACGGTGAGCTCGAGAGCCAGTCGTAATTCGAAGAGGTCTCTCACATCCTTTTCCGTTAATGACGTTATCCGAAATCCCTTGCGCGGAAAATAAATGATCAACCCGCGAGAGGCAAGGTGAATAAGCGCTTCACGAACAGGCGTCCTGGAAATGCCCAGTTCATTTGCCAGAGTTGCTTCGGCGTGCATAACGCCCTGCTCTAATTTTTCCGTAAGTATCGCCTCTTTGATTGTAGCCAGGGCGATATCTTTTAACGACGGGACTGGTGGTATGCTTTTTAAAATGAAATTATCTTGCGACATGTAAAACACCATGTTTGTGACGGCTCATTTTAATTTCAGCTATTTGCAACTTTGGACCATGTCCAGTGATGATGCCGTTTCGTAAAAAGTTCTGGTGCTTACGTTCAAGTCCTGCGGCCTTTTTACGAAGCGGTAAACGATCCCCCGGGATCGCTTTTATTAATCGGGTCCGATAGCAGGCCTTTTTTGCCCTATTGGCATTTGATATGTAATATATTACATATAAGCCTGTCAAGCGAAAAACGCCTCAGTCTGACAAGAAAGACGGCTGCGTAAAAAAAGCCCGGACGCTGCGTTCCGCTGCATCCCTCGTCACTTACGGCGCACGTTGTAGGGGCGGTTTTATGTCCGCCCCCCCAGTCCTTACCGATTTGCGCGCTCAAGCCGGGCGAACTTTTTTACAAAACTATCCCATAACTTACATTTTGTTGACTTTTTACAAAGGCATCACATATAAGATGGATACAAATTCAGACCCCTTCAAGTGACATATCTATGACGAATATTGAAATAGAGGAAAGCAGGCGGTTACGATACGGCCAACTGGGAAATCAGGTGCATAGTTTTTTCCTTTTCCTCGCCTTAATGCTCTTAATAACGTCCGCCGCCCACGGAACGGAGCTGCGCATCCCGGAGCTGCAGGGAAAATCCGGCCAGGAGATCCAGCTCCCAATCATTATTGATCAGACCGGCAACCTTGCTGGCTTGAAACTCATCATCCATTACAATAAGGAGCTCCTAACCTTTAAAGAGGGGGTGAAAACCCCCAGCACCCAGTCCCTGATGCATATCATCAACGACAAGAATCCCGGGAAACTCATCGTCGTAATGGCGGGCGCTCGAGGTATTCAGGGGAAGGACATTACCATAATCAACCTGACCTTCAGCATCAAAAAAGGGCTGACCGAAAATCACAAGTCCGCTATCGAAATTGCTGAGCTCCAGCTAATGGGCGACGATCTCCGGGAAATCCCGGCCAGGGTAAAACACGGTACGATCCTGGTAATGCCCTGATGTCTTATTCAAGAGACGTGTTTTTTGGAAAAATCTTCTTGCCAGAATGAAGACCAGCCCTTAATAAATCTAAATCCTCCCGGATGGGATAAAGGGAAGGAGCAATATCTGACTGTTTACGAAGGCGCAACGCTTGTTGAAGCGGTAAAACTCCGTAAAATGGAAATTTTCGGACGGCGCGGTTACTTTTTATCTTGACCAAAGGTCGCCATCTGGACTCAATAGCTAAGCAGAATATAACGCCTTTTTACTGGGCAGTCAGGCTTGACGTCTTAGTAAAAATCCGCTAGGAATGCGGCGTGCTTCCCGCACGCCTTGAGTAACGGGGGATTTAACTCAGCGGGAGCTGACGAAGAGTGGGGGAAGGCCGTATTTTCTGGTAACTGAATTTTTTTGTGTTTAATCAAGCCGGCCGGACATTGTTTGAAATCAAGCTGTTATTTTTTGGAAAACACAATCAGCGAGGAGGAAGAAATGAGAAGATTGAAATTGTTGATTTTGGTCATGTGTTTCGCGTTTTTGGGCTTATCTTTTTCCGGGCCGGCGGTAAATCCGGCTCAGGCCCAGGGCGTTATCACCTGGAAGATGCAGACCACCTGGCCGGCCGGTATGGCCCTCCATGCCAGCGCGGTTGCTCTGGCTAAGAGAATCGGCGAACTCTCCGGAGGAAGGCTTAGAATCGATGTCACCCCGGCGGGAACAATTGTTCCCGCCTTTGAGGTTCTTGATGCTGTTAACCGCGGCACTCTGGATGCGGGGCATGGCTGGAGCGCCTACTGGATCGGCAAGCATCCCGCGGCAAATCTCTTTTCCAGTGTCGCCGGCGGACCATTCGGGATGGACAACGTGGATTACGCTATCTGGCTGTATCATGGCGGCGGCCTCCCGTTGTACCGGGAACTGTACGCCGACCAGTTGAAAATGAAAGTTATCGTCTTTCCCTCCGACGTTATCGCCGAAGAGCCCCTGGGCTGGTTCAAGAAACCCATTAAGGGCGTGGGGGATCTCAAGGGGATCAAGTTTCGGGCATCCGGTATTACCGCGGAAATCTACAGAGAGTTTGGCATGTCGGTTATTACCCTTCCCGGTGGCGAGATCGTTTCCGCCTTGGAGAGGGGTATAATTGACGGCGCCGAGTTCATGTGCCCGACAACCGACCGGCAGCTGGGCTTCCAGGATGTGGTCAAATTCTATCACGCTCCGGGTATGCACCGTTCGGCGGGAATACTGGAACTTCTGGTAAACAAGGACAGCTATGACAAGCTGCCCGCCGATTTAAAAGCGATTATCGACGCCGCCTCTCGGGAAAATATGTTCCGGGCCTGGCTGGAACTGGTAAATCAGAATGTGCGCGACCTGGAAGAACTCAAGGTGAAACACGGAGTTAACCTGGTGGAAACCCCCAAAGAGGTGTTGGTGGAAATCTTGAAATCCTGGGACAAGGTTGCCGCCCGTTACGTCGCCGCCAACCCCTTCTTCGCCAAGGTTTATGCCTCCCAGCGGGACTTTGCCCGCCGGATGGTGCCCTACAAGAGAAGCTTTTACCCCGATTACCGGATAACGGCGGATTATTACTGGCCGGTAAAGTAGCATCGGTAAAGGGGAGTTTTGGAACCGTTGGAGCCACCTGGGAGAGGAGCCCGTTTCTCTTCCAGGTGGATTGCTCTTAGGGAGGGTTTTTACCTTGCAGCAATTCTTTTCCGTTATCGATAAATTGAGCGAAAAAAGCGGGAAGCTATTTGCCTGGATCATTGTTGTTCTAACCCTGGCCATCGTTTACGAGGTAATGGCCAGGTACCTCTTCAATTCTCCGACAATCTGGGCCTGGGATCTGAGTTATATGCTCTACGGCGCCCACTTCATGATGGGAGCGGCCTATACCCTGCATCTGAAAGGCAATGTCCGGATCGACGTTTTTTTCCGCTATCTTACCCCCCGGCAGCAGGCCTGGGTTGATGTCTGCATGTACCCGATTTTTTTCTTTCCCGCGATGATTGTTCTTTTCATCGTCGGCTTACAGCACCTGGCTTACGCCTGGGAAATTGGCGAGCGGACAAGTATGACCATGTGGCGTGTTTCGCTGGTGCCGTTCAAGGCGATCCTGCCCGTGGCGACTCTTCTTCTGATCCTTCAGGGCGTCGTAGAATTCATCCGCACCTGGCAATTCGCCGTGAGGAGGAAAAGCTAGCATGGAACCACAATATCTGGCGCTGACAATGTTCGCTGTGCTCCTCCTCGGCGTCTTTTCCGGCTTTCCGCTGGCCTTTGTTTTAATGGGAGCCGGAATGATCTTTGGCCTGATCGGTTGGGGAGGCGCAGTTTTCGATCAGATGGCCTCCCGCACCTTCGGAATCATGGCCAACGATGCTCTGGTGGCGGTGCCTTTATTTATCTTCATGGGCTACATGATGGAGCGCTCCGGTATCGCCGATGAACTCTTTGGCGCATTGCAGGAGGCTTTAGGACAATTGAAAGGCTCGCTGGCCATTACCACGGTAGTGCTGGGCACCATCCTGGCGGCAACCACGGGCGTGGTGGGGGCCTCGGTGACTATGATGGGCCTGATTACCCTGCCCCCGATGCTCAAGCGAAACTACGATATTCCGCTGGCCACCGGGACGATTCTGGCCGGCGGGACCCTGGGGATACTTATTCCTCCGAGCGTCATGCTGATCCTGTACGGCCCGATGGCCGGACTATCGATTGCCAGGCTTTTTGCCGCAGCGATAATGCCGGGGCTCCTTTTGGCCGGGCTCTACATTGCCTATATTGCCATCCGCTGTCATATCAGGCCGGAACTCGGGCCCGCCTTGCCCAAGGAACAGCGGACCATGGCCCGTGCGCAGCTGATAAAGAAACTTTGCGTAAGTCTCTTGCCCCCGCTGGTACTTATCCTGGCTGTGCTGGGGTCTATTTTCTTTGGCCTGGCCGCCCCGACCGAAGCGGCAGCCATGGGAGGGTTCGGCGCTGCGCTTTTGTGCGCCGCTTACGGCAAGTTAACTTGGGCCAATTTGCAGGACGTGGTGTATCTGACCATGAAGGCCTCCGCCATGATTCTCATTCTCACGGTGGGCGCGAACATCTTTACCGGCGTATTCCTGGCCCTGGGCGGCGGGCAGGTTATCGAATCGTTCCTGATGGGCATGGCCCTTCCGCCTATTGGCATCCTGGTCCTGGTTATGATTATCGTCTTTGTCCTGGGGATGTTTGTCGATTGGATCGCAATTCTCTTGATCCTCATCCCGGTCTTATCGCCGATCATCAAGTCACAGGGGTTCGACCCCCTGTGGTTTGCCCTGCTGGTTTGTGTAAATCTCCAAACCTCGTACCTGACGCCGCCCTTTGCCTATTCGATTTTCTATTTGAAGGGAGTGGCGCCCAAGAGCGTCGAGGTGGCTCACATCTATCGCGGTGTTATTCCCTTTCTTATGCTCCAATTGATAGGCTTGACGCTGTGCATAATTTTCCCCAAGATAGTCACCTGGCTGCCGGCGCTTATTTATGATTGATAATTTTCCGCCTCTTAATATGGTTTTGTAATTTCGTGTGGGGGGGTGCCTTAGGGCATCCCCCGTTTTATATTGAGAATGAATTAAGTGTTATATCCCCCGAATTGCCCTTCGTCTAAGCGAACGCCAGCATAACCGGGAGTGGCCCGAAAGGGACACGATCCGGTTCATGCAGTGGT
>JBBIRO010000036.1:0-32706 GCA_037441775.1 Syntrophobacterales bacterium | reverse complement strand
AGATTGCGTAGTCCATAACAGAGAAGGAGTAATATTTCAACGGCAACATACCGAAATGCCGTCCGGCTCCGGGACTTAATTTTCCGCAAAATACGCAAAAAACTCTTGACTTCCGGCCTGCTCTTCTGGCAGCATCAATCAAAATGAAAATCATTATCAAGCGAAAGAAATGAAGGGACAGACTGAAAGAAAAATATTTGCCGATTTCCTGGCCGCGAGGGGTTTGCGTGATACGTCTCAGCGCGAGCTGATTCTTGATGAGTTTTTGGGCCGCGAGTCGCATATTTCGGCGGAAGAACTATATTACGTCGTCAAAAAGCGCGACCGTACGGTAGGCCAGGCAACGGTTTACCGGGTGCTGAAACTGTTGTGTGACGCGGGGTTGGCCCGCGAGGTTGATTTCGGTGACGGCACCAGGCGGTATGAACACGAGTTTGGCCATGAGCACCATGACCATTTTATCTGCACTTCCTGCGGCAAAACCATGGAAGTAGTTGACCCGGCGATAGAGACACTTCAGAATGCGCTGGCCGAAAAGTACCGCTTCTCGCTTGCGAATCACGAGCTTTACCTTTACGGAACATGCCGGGAGTGCCGGGGGGAGTAATCCCTTTTGTAATCTTACCTGCTCAACAACGCCATGATGTGTGTGCTGACTTTTACCATTAGGGCTGTTCTACGTGCCCATGCAGCACGCCACGTGCATATAGGGCACATATAAACATAACCACAGCTTTTCGATGGAGGGCAATGAATAATGGACTCGTAAAAAGTAGCGGTTTAGCCTATTGCCAAGGGGGACAAGGGGCAGAAAGGCCGGCGGCTACCGGGCGGCGGTTCATTATTGTATCAGCAAAAGCTAGAAAAAACCTTCTTCTCCCTTGAGGTGAGAGGGGTGGGGTGAGGTGATAGTGACAATTGCCGTTATTGCCTTATTTATCGTTAACTCCCCTTTATTCCCTCCCGGGAGGGGGAATCCGGACTCCTCACGAAGCCGGCAATATTCTAACATGGCCGGAAATATGATTTTGTCAATTATGTGCCCGATAGTCTTCTGTATTATTACAGCATCATCAAAATAATGTTTTACGGAACCCTGCTGTTTCATTCGCTGGCACGGGTTATGCTGTGCAAATGTCCTATACCTCTTTAGAGGAGTTGGATTTTTCAGTTCCGGGTTCCAGTTGTGGAGCATTGTCAGGGGACTGCTGAAGGGTTATTTTTCTATATTTTATCAGGAGGTGGCCATGGCTCGCTTACATGAGTACGAGGGTAAGGAATTATTTAAGATTGCCAAGATGCCGGTTCCCCAGGGGGGGGTAGCTTCGACGCCGGAAGAGGCCAGAAAAATTGCCGAGAAGATTGGCAAGCCGGTGGTGATTAAGGTACAGATCTGGGCGGGAGGACGCGGCAAGGCGGGAGGTGTGAAATTTGCGGACAGCCCGGAAGAGGCCGAGAAAGCAGCCGCTGCTTTGCTGGGCATGACGATTAAGGGCCTTTATGTAGAAAAGGTTCTGGTCGAAGAAAAGCTGGCTATCGATAAGGAGTACTATGCGGGAATCATCGTCAACGCCCAGGCGGATGCGCGCTGCCCCGTGGTGATGTTCTCCACTGAAGGCGGCATGGACATAGAGTCGGTCCCGGCCGACAAGATCGCCATGATGAACGTGGACGTCATCCGCGGCTTCAAGATTTATGACGCCCTCAACCTTGCCAACAAGATGAAGGTCCCCAGCGCCTACATAGTACCGGTGGCCAGGCAGATCGTCGGCCTCTACGACACCTTCAAGAATTACGGCGCACGCCTGATCGAGATCAACCCCCTGGTTGTTACTAAGGACGGAAAGGTCCTGGCCGGCGACTGCCGAATTTCCATCGACGACTCCTCCGCCATTCGCCATCCCGAACTGGGGATTGCCGTGGCCCGCGAGTCAGGCACACCGCCCACGGAACTGGACAAGATAGCCTGGTGGGTCGAGGAGAAGGACCTTCGGGGAACCTGCTATTTTGCGGAGATGGACAATCAGATTTCGGGCGAATGCTTTGGGACGATCGGTTACCACGGCATGGGTGGCGGCGGTGCGATGCTCGGTGTCGACGGCCTCAACAAACAGGGACTCCGAGTGCCCGACTTTGCCGATACGAGCGGTAATCCCCCCGCCTCCAAGGTCTATCGTGCGGCCAAGCTCGTCTTCTCTCAGCCGGGGATTGATGGCTACATGCTGGGCGGCTTCATGGCGGCCAACCAAGAACAGTGGCATCATGCTCACGGTGTTGTAAAGGCTCTGCGAGAGGAATTGCCTAAGCGTCCGGGATTTCCCGTGCTGCTCCTGCTGGCTGGCAACAAAGAGAAAGAGTCGCTGGAAATCCTGAAGGAAGGGACGAGGGATCTCAACGCCCGGATCCGGATTTACGGCGGTGACCGCGTTTACGATACCCTGGGGCTTGCGGCAGAGATGAAGGAAATGATTCTCGAATATAAGAATGAAAGAAAAGGGTAAGGAGGCCACCCATGGAATTTCAGGAACAGACAATCAAGGTCGTCATCGATGATGGCAAGTGTCAGGAATGCGAATCCAAGGCCTGTATCGCGGCCTGTAAGACCTATGCCCGGGGCATTTTGGTTCTGAAGGACGGCAAGCCATCGGTTGAAGGAGATGCCAAGCGGCTGGGGACTGAATGCCTGGCTTGCGAATATGAATGCTGGTTCCGGGGTAAGGGTGCGATCAAGATCGATGCGCCCATTCCGGGGCTGGATGAATACCGAAAAAAACACGGAACAGCTTAAACCAGGAAGGTGGTGACAATATGGCTATCTTGTTGACAAAAACAACGAAAGTGGTGGTTCAGGGGATCACCGGCCGGGAAGGGTCGATGCGGGCGAAGTTCATGCGGCGCCTGGGGACAAACGTGGTCGCCGGCGTCACTCCGGGCCGGGGCGGGGAAGAAGTTGACGGGATTCCCGTGTACAATACGGTAAAGGACGCAGTGAAAAATCACGGGCTGTTCGATGTATCCGTCACCTTCATTCCGGGAACGGGTTTGAAGGACGCCGTATTCGAGGCGCTGGACGCGGATATTAAGTGGCTCGTAATGCCGGTCGAGCGCGTTCCCCTCTACGATATTCTGGAGATGGTGGCCTATGGCAGAAAGAAGGGCGCGATGCTTTTGGGGCCAGGTTCCATCGGATTAAACTCGCCGGGCATCGGCGCTTTAGGGTGGCTTGGCGGTTCGGTGGAATTTGCAAACAGGCATTTTGTGCCGGGCCATGTGGGGGTTATCTCCCGCAGCGGCGGGCAGTCGGGTACCCTGCCTTACGTGATCGCCAGGGCGGGATTTGGTGTAAGCACGGTCCTGCATGTGGGAACAGAGCCGGTAACCGGTATGTCCTTCTCTGATGTTCTGCCGTTGTTTCAGGAAGATCCAGATACGGATGTAATGGCTATTTTCGGCGAGATGGGCGGTTCGCATGAGGAAGAGGCGGCGCAGCTGGTCAAGTCGGGGAAGTTCACCAAGCCGATTATCATATATGTCTCCGGCGCGTGGGCGCCCGCGGGAATGAAATTTTCCCATGCCAGCGCTATCGTTGAACGCGGCAGCGGTTCCAGTCAGGATAAGATTACACGGCTCAGGGATGCGGGCATCATCGTGGTGGACAACCCCAATGAGATTCCGGCCAGACTGAACGAATTCAAGGCCCGAGGGATATTGAGGGTAAAATAATCTGACGAAGTCGTCATTATTCACAAAGAAAGGAGAATTATCATGGCAGTAATGAGGTCCGTATTTTACATTCCTGGAAGCAATGACAAGATGGTTTCCAAGGCTCCGTCGATTCCGGCGGATGTCATCACCCTCGATCTGGAGGATTCAGTAGCCCCGGCGGAAAAGCCGCGCGCCCGCGAGATTGTGCGGGAAAACTTGAAGTTTGCCGCAACCGGCGGTTCACGGGTTTATGTCCGGATAAACAACTGGGAGACCCTGATGACCAACGACGATCTGGAGGCAATCGTTCATGAAGGACTAAACGGAGTCTGCCTGGCTAAGTGTGGGCACCCGGACAACGTAATTCGCCTGGATTGGAAGCTCGAAGAACTGGAGCGCCGCCGCGGTCTGGAAGTGGGCAGTATAGCGATCCAGCTTTTAATCGAGACCGCCAAGGGCGTGATCAACGCCTATGCTTCCGCCTCAGCGAGCAAGAGGGTCAACTCCCTGATCTTCGGCGCCGTGGATTTCACCAAGGACATGCGGGTGAAACTTACCTCTGAAGGCGTGGAACAGCTTTACGCCCGCTATTATACCGCCGTTGCCGCCCGCGCCGCCGGTTGTGTGGCCATTGACTGTCCCTTTGTGGATTACGCGAATGTGGAGGCCTTCGAAAAGAGTACCCTGGAAGGGCGCCAAATGGGTTACGAGGGCCGGATGCTGATACATCCTTCTCAGGTTGAGCCTTCCAACCGCCTCTACATGCCGTCTGAGGCCGATATGGAGTGGGCCACAGGTGTGGTGAAGGTTTTTGAGGAAGAGGGCCTGGCCAAGGGAGCCGCCGCCGTGGCCTATAAGGGTAAGATGGTGGATACGCCGGTTTATGAGAATGCGCGCCAGATCATCCAGACGATGAAAGAGATTTCCGCGATGGCAGGCAAGCGACAGGGCTGATTCAGAAAGACCAGGGGTGATACAGAAAGACGCCGTTCAAATCGGACGGCGTCTTTTACCAGCCAACAGCCAGGCATCTTAATCAAGGGAAGAAGGAGTTGCTGCATGGAACGGGCAAGGATTATCCAGGACATGAAGTCCATCGTGGGCAAAGAGAACGTTTTATCCTCGGAGATGCAACTGAATCTCTATAACTACGATGCCTCGCTAATCAAAGCGAAACCGGACTGTGTAGTCCTGCCCTCATCTACGGAGGATGTTTCCAGGGTCGTTCGCTATGCCCATGAAAACCGGATTCCCGTCGTCGCCCGGGGAGCTGGCACCAATCTCAGCGCGGGCAGTGTGCCGATCAAGGGTGGGATCGTCCTGCACTTCCCCCGGATGAACAGGATTTTGGAGATTGACGTGGAAAACCAGCGGGTGGTGGTCGAGCCGGGGGCCATTACTTTGGATATAAAAAATGCCATCGGCAAGCATGGCTACCTCTACCAGCCGGACCCGGCGAGCGAAAAGGCTACCACCATCGGCGGCAACATGGCGGAAAATTCCGGCGGACCCCATTGCTTCAAGTACGGGGTTACCAGCAATCATTTACTGGGGATGGAGGTCGTGCTTGCCAATGGCGAAGTAATCGAGGTGGGCGGCAAGGCGCATGATTGCCCCGGTTTTGACTTGACCGGCATTCTGGTCGGATCCGAGGGAACTCTGGCCATTGCGACCAAGCTGATACTGCGGATGGTACCCAAGACCGAGGCGGTTAAAACACTCTTGGCAATTTACGATACGATCGAGGATGGGGCCAATACCGTCTCCGCAATTATTGCCGCGGGAATCATTCCCACCACCCTGGAAATGATGGACAATTTGACCATTAAGGCGGTCGAGCAGGCCTATGGAGTCGGTTTTCCTATGGATGCGGCGGCCATTCTTCTCATTGAAGTGGATGGTTTGAAAGACGGCCTGGATCGCCAGGTAGAGCTGATCAGCACTGTCTGCCGCAATCACAAAGTGCGGGAGGTCCGGGTAGCTAAGAGCGAGGCCGAGCGCATGAAGATCTGGGCCGGCAGAAAGGGCGCCTTTGGGGCGGTCGGAAGACTGCGCCCCAATTACCTGGTCAACGACGGCACTGTGCCCCGAACCAGGCTTCCGGAAACCTTAAAGCAGGTTATCGCCATTGGGGAAAAATACCGACTTCCCATCGCCAATGTGTTTCACGCGGGCGACGGCAATCTCCACCCGCTGATACTATTCGATGAGCGGGACAAGGATGAATTGGAGAGAGTTCACCGGGCGGCGGGTGAAATCATGAAACTTTGCGCTGACATGGGGGGAACAATAAGCGGCGAACATGGAGTCGGCGTGGAGAAGCTGGGCGGCATGGAGCTAATTTTCACCAAGGAAGATCTTCGGGCGATGGGCAGGGTAAAAAAGGCCTTCGATCCCGATAATATATTCAACCCGGGAAAACTGCTGCCTCCGGAAAGCTTTGTCGAAAGGAATTCAGCATGTTAGAACATCAGAAGCTAATAGTCTCCCTCGAAGCTATTGTGGGCAGGGAAAATCTTCTTGTCGAGCCGGAGGCGCTCCTGCCCTACGCGCTAGACGGTAAGACGCCCCAGCTGGCGGCCTTCCCCGGCAGCCGGGAAGAACTGTCGGCGCTGGTGGCCCTGGGTGTCTCGCAAGGGCTGGTTATGGTCCCTTGGGGTGGTGGAACCAAGATGGCCATGGGAAATGTCCCGCCGCGGGTAGACCTGGTTATTGGCACCGCTAGGCTAGATAGCATAGTCGATTATGATATAGCTAACCTGAGCGTCTCGGTGGAAAGCGGTATGGTACTTTCCCGACTTCAAGAGAAGCTTGCCCGGGAGGGAGGTGGTTTTTTTGTCCCCCTGGATCCGTCCGGCACCTCCAGTTCTACCGTGGGTGGGATCGTGGCCGCCAACGACAGCGGCCCCCGCAGATTCCTCTACGGTACGGCAAGAGACCACATCCTGGGATTGAAGTTTGTCTCTCCCACGGGAAAGCAGGTGGCGGCCGGCGGTAAAACCGTGAAAAATGTCGCCGGTTACGACATGACAAAGCTTATGATCGGTTCCATGGGGATTCTCGGTGTCATATCCGAAGTTACCTTCAAGATTCTGCCCCTGCCGGAGAAGCAGTCCACCGCATGCCTAAGCTTTTCTGATGCGGCGCAGGCATCAAAAATGGCACGGAAAATAGTCCATTCCAGTTTGTATCCGGCAACTGTTGAGCTGCTTAATCCACGGGCAGCGACGGGGCTTGGGCTTGATCTGCCGAACGCATATTTGCTGGCGATCGCCCTGGAGGGATTTACCGAAGCGGTGGAGCGCCTGGAAGCAGAGATGAAAAAAATGGCCGCGGAAGCCGGTGCTCAACAAATAACATTGTTGGAAGGCGCCAGCCATGATGCCTTTTGGACGGCGTATCGCGATTTGTCTTTGAACATCACTAAAACATGTCCGGAAGTTCTTTCGTTTAAGGCTAATGTCCCCATTTCTAAGTTCAGTGAGCTTGCCTCGCTCTACGAGCAAATGATCGGCGTGCAGGGAAGCGCGTTTGCCTGGACGGGACAGGCCGGCAACGGTATTATTCACGGTCATCTTTTGCTGGCAGATGCTGTTGCCGGTCAGGGAGAATTTTTCGTCAGCCTCATCGGCCGGCTAACCTCGGAAGCGGTTAATCGGGGCGGTAATCTCTTGCTGCGGAGCTGCCCCCTTGCGCTTAAGGAAAAACTGGATGTCTGGGGTATGCCCGCCGCCGGCAGGCTCATCATGCGCCGGATAAAGGATGAATTTGACACTGCCGATCTTATGAACACGGGCCGTTTTTTTAAGGCAAACTAGGGTGATGTGAATATGGAACAAAAAACGCTTCTCAGCCGTGATACCGAAGAAAATATTTACCATTGTATAAAATGCGGTCTATGTCTCGCCCATTGTCCGGTTTACAAGGAGCTGCTGTTGGAGGAGGCCAGCCCGCGAGGCAAGGTGCAATTGTCGCGCTGCCTTTCCAATAACCAGCTCGACCTTAATGACGAGGTGAAGGAAGCCTTTTTCTCTACCTGTCTGCTTTGCGGCGGCTGTATGGCCAATTGTCCCAGCGGCGTGCACGGCACCCATCTTTTCTCCGGTATCCGCTGGCGCGCCGCCCAGCGCCATGGTATCGACTGGCGGAAGAAAGCTCTCTTTTATCTGCTGTCTCACGGCTGGGCCATGTCTGGATCGGCCTGGTTCGGCAAGTGGGCGCGGAAGTATTTCGGCGGCCCTTGGATTGAGAAAAAGCTCTCGGCTGGCGCCCTGGCAGTGGACCGGATCCCGCCATTCAACGAGAAGCCCTTCTCGGAAGAGGTGCAGGAAGTGATCAGGCCGGCCGGGGAGACCAGGGCGCGGGTCATGTATTTTCACGGCTGTGCAACCAATTACATTTTTGCGGAGATTGGCCGGGCGGTCACGGAAGTGCTGCCCCTCATGGGGGTGGAGGTTGCCACGCCCCATAATCAGATCTGCTGCGGCCTGCCCATTTTTCTCTCCGGGGACAGGGGGGCGGCGCTTAAGTGCATTCGTGAAACTCTGGCGATCTTTGCCCGGTCGGATATCGACGCGGTGGTGGTGGACTGCGCCACCTGCGGTGCGGCTCTGGCTAAGGAATATCCGTATTTGTTAAAAGAACTCCTGGAACTGGGCGAGGGAGTTACCGGGGAAGACATTGCCGCCGCGGAAACTCTCGCTGCCAAGACCAGAGACGTAACCGTATTTATCGATGAACATAAAGATTGGCTGCCGGCCGTCACCATCAATAAAATGCCCGCCGTGAAAGTTACCTTTCATGATCCATGTCACCTGGTTAAGGGGCAAAAGGTGAGCGCCCCGCCACGTAATATCCTCAAGTTACTACCTCAAGTTGAATTTGTGGAGATGGCCGGCGCCGATGATTGTTGCGGGGGTGGTGGATCGTTTCAGGTGGAACATCCGGATACGTCCAGGAGGATCACCGAACGTAAAATAAAAAACATCCAGGCCAGCGGCGCCTCCCTGGTTGCCACCTGTTGCCCAGGCTGCAAGCTGACAATAGCAAATCATCTCGATCCGAACGGGGAGATAGCGACCGTTCATCCGGTTCAGCTCTTAAGGCAGGCCCTCAGAGGCTAGTATAGGCGTCTCAGTTCCGCGGATTGAGGCACATAAGTTAATAAGTTAATATCGTCACCCCGTCCCCCTGAGCCCAAAGCCGCATCCGGACTTATTACGAAGCTGTCTCTATCGCTGACACAAGAACTGATACGCTACCGCTGTCAAAATTAACTTGACACCGATGAATAATCGTTCTTATAGTTCCGCCAACCAAGAAGACTTTTTGTTCTCAATAATTAATCAATCCGGAATTTGCAGCTTAAAAATCAGTTGAAAGGATACAAATGTCACTGACAGTCAAAAGAAAACCCGTCGTTTTTTACCCTGATCCCAGGAGAACCATCGCACGGTTTTATTATACAAGCGACCAGAATGCTTTAGAGCTGCTTCAACAAGTGTTGAGGATGTCTCCTGCTGACATCTATTCGGAACTTCACCAGGTATTGAGGGATTTTGCAACGCGGCATCGGCGTATTACACAAGTTTTTGAGACAAGTTTTAACAATATTTGTCATTTATTTAATCACCTGAATATCAATCCCAATTCCCTGACACAGGAAACTAAGCTGCTTATAGGTTCTTATTTTACCCATGAATACTCCATAGAAGCAGCCGCTTATTTTAACCCGTCCATTGTAGAGCATCCCGACCAGCATGGTCTGTATTACGGCGAGAAAAGAATTATAGTAAGTTTCAGAGCTACCGGCGAGGGGCATGTTTCATCACTTGTATTTAGGGAAGGCATTATCGACCGAAACAATGATTTATTTTTTAAGGAAGCGGGTCATCTGGAAGAGGTGCCGGAAAACATAAAACGTTTTGTGTATAGCAAGAATGTTTTTATCAGAAAACTCGAAGAAATGAACATCCATAAAGACATTGTCAACCTCGTTCTTGACAAGTTAAAGGATGAATTTATTTACGGTGAATTGCAGTCCAGCATTAACGAAACGCTAAAGGATATCACGCTGACTCCGACAAAAAGAAAGGTAATTCAGGAGATTAACTGGGTTGCCGATTCACATTACGAAATCACCTTTTCATTAGACACTTCACTTTCAGAACGCGTGATTTTCCCCATTTCTTACAGCGAGAGTAATGGTATTGAAGATGCCCGTTTTGTGAGGTTTACGGATGACGACGGTAAAGTTATTTATTATGCGACCTATACTGCTTACAACGGTTACACCATTTTGCCCAAACTGATTATGACCGGCGATTTTTATCATTTTAAGGTTTGCCCGCTTAACGGGAAATATGCCCAAAATAAAAATCTGGCCCTGTTTCCCAGAAAGATAAAAGGCAATTATGTCATGTTGGGACGGTATGACCGCATGAACAATTACGTCATGCATTCTGATAATATTCACCTCTGGCAAGAGGCAAAGCTAATAGAGCAAACCCGTTTTCCCTGGGACTTTGTCCAGGTCGGAAACAGTGGTTCGCCTATCGAAACCAGTGAGGGCTGGCTATTGATTACTCATGGGGTTGGACCTATGCGCCGCTATACATTGGGCGCGTGCCTTTTGGACCTTGATAATCCGGAAAAGGTGATTGGGCAGCTCAAATATCCGTTACTGATACCCAACGAGACGGAAAGGGATGGATATGTTCCCAACGTAGTTTACTCCTGTGGGTCCATCATCCATAACAACGAATTGATCATTCCCTATGCCATGTCTGATTATGCTTCTTCTTTTGCTACGGTGAGTGTTGACGAACTTATCGATGAAATAAAAAAATCCTCATAAATGACCTTCCACCACTAAAGGACTGAGTCCTTACCACCACGCCGTGAAAGATTAAAAATGAACTCAAAAATACTGTTCGTTGCCACCTATCCGCCCCGGGAATGCGGGATAGCTACCTTTACTCAAAGCCTTTGCGTCGCCATCAATAACCAGCTGGACGACAGTATTGAAACTGTAATATGCGCCCTCGAAGATGGATTGCAGGGTTTTGGTTATCCGCAAGAGGTTAAGTATGTTTTAGATGCAACCCAATCCGATCAGTACGGACAAATTGCAAAGGAAATAAACTCTGATCATCAGGTAAAGGCAGTGATGGTAGAACACGAGTTTGGTTTATATGCGGGCCATTATGGAGATTACCTGCTGGAAATGCTGAACGTTCTGGAAAAACCCATGTTCATTACCTTTCATACCGTGCTGCCCAAACCCGATGCTAAAAGATTACAAATAGTAAAAACCATAGCGGATTTTATGACGAAGATATTGGTCATGACCAGCTATTCAAAGGAGATACTAATCAATGACTACGGCATCTTAGCTGATAAAATAGTAATAGTGCCCCATGGCACCTATCTTGTTTTGTGGAAACGCAAAGAAAAGGCCAACGGGAAAATTGGCAATGGGCACAGACCCACGTTGACGACTTTTGGTCTATTGGGCCGGAACAAAAGCATCGAAACAGCCATTGCCGCATTGCCGGAAATCAAAGAATATTTTCCTGATGTCCTCTATCTGATCCTGGGTAAAACCCATCCCGGCCTGGTAAAGCATGAAGGTGAAAAATACAGGGACTTCCTGGTTGAAATGGTTAGACAGCTTAACCTTGAAGAAAATATCCAATTTATCAATCGCTTTTTAGAGTTGGATGAACTATTGGACTATCTCAGTGTAACCGATATTTACCTTTTCACCTCGAAAGACCCGGATCAGGCAGTAAGCGGCACTTTTGCCTATGCCATGAGCAGCGCCTGCCCGATCATTGCCACTCCCATTCCCCATGCTAAAGAATTATTGACCGAAGACAGTGGGATACTTGTGGACTTTGAACAGCCGCAACAAATCGCCAGAGCAGTCATTCGATTATTGCAGGACAATAATCTCCGTAACCGGATCAGCCGCCAGGCCTTTCAGAAAACAAGATTTACAATCTGGGAAAATGTTGCCAATAAAACCATGGAAATCTTCCGCCCATTTATTGAACACTCCAATTTCCGCTACCGCATCCCCCCAATCAACCTGCAACATATAGAACATATGACCACCGAACGAGGGATCATCCAATTTTCGGATTTTGACGTTGCAGATATCGAGTCGGGTTATACCCTGGATGATAACGCCAGGGCGTTGATTGCGTTGAGCTGGCATTACGAATCCTTCAAGGAAGCATCCAGCCTGAAACTAATTGAGATCTACTTGGATTATGTCATTTATTGTCAGCGGCCGGATGGAAGTTTTATTAATTATGTTGAGAAGGATGGTTCTGCCAGTATACGAAATAGGGTTGAAAATACTGAAGATGCCTATGGAAGGGCAATATGGGCTCTTGGGTATTTCCTTTCAAAAAATTTATTTGGCGACCCGCTGGTTGATAAGGCAGAAAAATGTATTCAAAAAGCCCTGGAAAACATCCAGGACATTAATTCTCCCCGCGCCATGGCTACGACCATCAAGGGCCTGTATTATTACAATCTGAAAAGGGATGACAAAAAGCTCGTCGAACTTATTAATATATTTGCCGATCGTATAATCGCAGGTTTCAATAGTGTTGCCGATAAAAAATGGTGCTGGTTTGAAGAATATCTCACCTACGCCAATGCCATTCTGCCCGAAGCAATCCTGTATGCATGGAAAGCAACGGGAAACATCAACTACCACATCATTGCTAAATCCACTTTTGATTTTCTGTTGTCTAAAATTTTTAAAGGCAACCGGATTCAGGTGATTTCAAACAGCGGATGGTTGCATAAAAAAAGAAAATACCAGGGATCTTATGGGGAACAACCTGTTGACGTGGCCTACACCATAATGGCGCTGGACCTTTTCTATTCGGATCTCTGTGAGCCTCAATATCTCGTCAAACTCAATACTGCCTTCGATTGGTTTATGGGGCTGAACCACCTGAACGAGATCATCTATAACCCGGTAACAGGTGGCTGTTACGACGGTCTTGAGAAAGAATGCGTAAACCTGAACCAGGGGGCGGAAAGTTCAATTACCTACTTGCTTGCCCGGTTGACTATGGAAAAGTATAACAGGGATCATAAACGCAAAACCAGTAATCCGATCTATCATCGGGAACAATTTGAAAATCTGATAAACAACAAGCAGAAAAAAAATGGCAAAGATCGGTAGCTATTCGATAATCGCTCCTGTGCTCATGGCGTCATTATTCAATCAACCATCTCTAGCAAATAAACCCTATAACCCCGCCCTTTTTACACATTCCTCCCAATTGGCGTCGACGCTGCTTTGAATCTGGTCGAGCTGTTCCGCGGACATCTTCTTGAAGCGGCCCTGCTGCTCAATGTAATTGATTACCGGTAACCTCTTGCCCTTTTCCGCCAGAGTCTTGCTGCGTCCGGTCAGGCGGAAGACTCCGTCTTCGATTTCAAACAGGACATGGATGCCCGTCTCCACAGCCAGCTTGCCGATTTTAACCGTGTCCTTGGGGGGATAGATCCATCCCGGCGGGCAGGGGATGCTCAGTTGGAGGTACCGCGGGCCCCTGATCCGTTTGGCCTTGACAAACTTGTCGTAGATGTCCACCGGGTAGGAGGGCGAGGCAGTAGCCAGATAGGGGATGTTATGGGCCTCGACGATTTTAAGCATGTCTTTTTTGCCCTGGGTCTTGGCGATTACCGGAGTGGTGGTGGTAATTGTACCCAACGGGGTGGCGCTGGAGCGCTGGGTTCCGGTATTCATGTAGGCCTCGTTGTCATAGCAGACGTAGATGAAGTCGGTTCCCCGTTCCAGGGCGCCGCTTAAGGCCTGGATGCCGATGTCGTAGGTTCCGCCGTCGCCGGCTATGGCAACCACGGTTATATCGCTCTTGTCGAGAGCGGCCAGGCCCGCCACCAGGCCCGAGGCGGAGGCGGCGGTGGTGGAAAAGGTGCAGTTGAGGCAGGGGATGTTTACGGCCGTAGTCGGGTAGAGGCCATGGACCACGGTCAGGCAGCAGGCGGGTACCGTGACGATGGTGTTTTCTCGCAGCGCCTTTAATATGTAGCGGTAGGCCAAAGACAGACCGCAACCCTGACAGGCCCGGTTGCCGGCCAGCAGGTATTCAGTTTCATTTATTTTAAAGATATTGTCAGCCATTTGTCACCCCGTATAGCAGTTAAGCCATTTTGTGATGGGTTCATTGGTCCCATTTTTGATTTCCGCCAGGGATTCAGTGATTGCCGCTACCAGTTCGCGGGCTTTTATATCGCGACCTCCCAGTCCAGCCGTATAATTTGCTATCGGTATGCGGATATCTGTCTCGTAGAGGGACGCCTTCAAGTCGGAAGAGAGCGCTCCCTCAAAGCCATAACTGATGTCCTTCTCAAAGACAATTATGGCTTTGGCACGGCAAAACGCCTCCGCAACCTCGGCCCGGGGAAAGGGACGGAAAACCCGTATACCAACCAGGCCTGCTTTAACGCCTTGTTCTCTCAAAATATCCACCGCGGTGGACAATTCCATCGTTAGCGATCCCATCGAGGTCACCAGAATTTCCGCATCCTCCGACTTATAGGTCCACAATAGGCCGCCATGATCGCGTCCAAACTTTTGGGCGTACTCCCGGCTGACATCGGCAATCACCCGCCTGGCATTGAGGGCCGCCTGGTGCAGTAGGTACCTGAATTCCATATAGGCGTGGCAAAGGACTCCCTCATGATTGATTTTTCTGTTGGGGAAGATGACCGGGTTGATGTTTTTCGGAGTGGCCGGGTCCAGAATCGTGTGGGGTTTGTAAGGCGGCAGAAATTCGTCCACCTCTTCACTGGTGGGAACCGCGACCGGCATGGTGGTGTGTGAGAGGATGAATCCGTCGTAACAGATCATAACCGGGAGGTTGACGGTTTCGGCGATCCGGTAGGCCTGGATCATGGTGTCGATAATTTCCTGGTTGTTGCGGCAATAAATCTGCAGCCAGCCGGTGTCACGCTGGGAAATGGAGTCCTGCTGGTCGTTGAAGATCGACCAGGGGGCCCCCACCGCCCGGTTGACGCAGCACATGACCACTGGAAGCCGGGAGCCTGCCGCCCAGTGGAGTTGCTCATGCATGTATAACAGGCCGTGGGAGCTGGTGGCGGTAAGTACCCTAGCGCCCACACTGGAGGCGGAGATGCAGACAGTCATTGCTGAGTGCTCGCTTTCCACCCGGATGAATTCCGACTTCAGCAATCCCGCTTCGATGTATTGAGAAAGCGTCTCCATAAGAGAAGACTGGGGAGTAATCGGGTAGGCCGCCACCACCTGAACCCGGCAGATCCGGGCCCCCATGGCAGCCGCCTGATTTCCGGTTAAAATCTGGACATTATCCATTGACGCTGCCCTCCTGTACCATTTTTATGGCCTTGGCCGGACATTCCTCGGCGCAGACTCCGCACCCCTTGCAGTACTCCATATCGATTTTCACCGGGATGCCAGTTATCACCACCCCTTCCGGGCAGTAGAGCCAGCAGAGGAAGCAGGATGGTTTCTGCTTTACCGACGGGACACAGCGGGAATGATCAATTACTGGCCGCATATCGCGCCAGTCCCCGGTGCGACCGGCTTCAGCGACCGCGGGGCCGCACATGGCGCAGATGTTATCATCGATCTTGGAATTCACATATCCTCCCTGATATTAAAGCGGGGCCGCAACCCTCTTTATTGGTTAGTTCTTAAGATGAGTTTCCTCATAGGCTGTTTTCAGGGCCGTGAGGTTGGCGGCCAATGCCCCGCCGGATAGCTTCCATCCCAGCCCCCTCTCAAGGCAATCCAGGGAAACAAGGCCGGTGGCCCGGGCGAAAGTGCCTAAAAGCGGAGTGTTGACTATCGGGGCACCCTCACGGATAAGTTCATGCCTAAGCGCGATTGCTGCGGCGTTAACAATTGCCAGGCGGCATGAGCCGTTGAGGCCAAGTTCTTCTGGTTCCTGATGGGTATTGATGATTAAAAGTCCATTTTCCTTCAGAGAACCGAGAATGTTCACCACCCGCAGTAAAGATGGGTCGAGGACAACGGCAATATCCGCCTTTTCGATCTGGGCGTAGGTCCTGATTGGTTGATCGTCTATTCTGGTTGATGCCGTAACCGGCGCCCCCCGCCGCTCCGGCCCGAAGGTAGGCGCCGAAGTGACGCCCATATACCCTTGCAAATATGCCGATTCGGCCAGAATGTGGGCAACCACAACCACTCCCTGACCGCCCCTTCCGTGCCAGATAATTTCGTACATAGTTTCCCCCCTGTTTTGAGACAAAAAAAAGGCCGCTGGTTTTCCACCCGCGGCCTTTAGGATATGTTTATTTTCCTTTTCCTAAAAACTAGGGGCGGTGGCTATGTAGGCCACCAAAATAAGGGCGAGGCTGACAAGCAGTATAATACCAATTTTATCCCTGCTTAATCCTGGATTTTCCAGACGCAATGCCTCTGCCATTGTTCCCCTGTTTGAATAAAAAAGATTGGAAGCTCTCTAATACAAAAAGATACTCCTGTCAATACATTTGACACGCAAGTCAGGTTCCCCCGAATATCAAACCGGTGCCTCTTAGGCTAAGCCGAGGAAAATCATCTCTTATCTTCTATTTTACCCAGCATCTTGCCCAGTACGTCTTTGATACGACCCACAATCGGGGGGCTGGCCACCTCCACCGGCGTCTCCGCCGTAAGCGGTGCGATGAGACTGGTGGCCCTTATTTTATAGGATCCCTTCGGAATGGGATCTCTGGTGATCACCATCACGGTTTCACCCTTTTCATTGGTTCTGGTGCCGGCCTTCAGTATCCCCATCACTTTGGACAAGCTGGCCTGCTGGGACTGGCCGAATTCGGCCTTGAAGGTTCCATCCGCGGCAACTTTGGCCAGCGAAAGGGCAACATCGATATCCTTCTGACCCACAAGCGAAATCAATATTGTGTCCGCCGGTCTGAATCCGGCGCCCTCAATGATCATATTCATCTCCATCAGGCTTGCCACACCGAGTGGAATTTCCTGAGGGTTCACCACCACCTGGGGGCCTTTAAGCGCACGATCCAGCATTTTAGGCGGAGCGGTGGCACAACCAAGGACGACCAGTGACAACAAGACTGCAACAATCAACGAAAAACGTAAACCCTTTAAGAATTTCATGGCGATCCCTCCTAATATTTGGTTAAAAGGTCACAACAGGACAGATAAGTCATCGTCCCACTCATTTTTTAATCTATCGCATTATTGAGCAAAATGGGTCAAGAAGTTATTGCTGGCCGCCGGATAGCGCATTACACCCTATTGCAAATATCGGGCAGATCCTTGTGCGGATTTGATTCCGGATATGACGGATGAGGTGATTGATCACCGAAATTGCCATCACCGCCAGGTCCTCGCCGCACACATCTTCAATCGCCGCGCCGGCAAAAAGCACCTGCATCGATGCGGGCAGTTCGTCATCCTTCCGGTTGTAGAGAAAATAGACGTCTGAGCCGGGGAAAAGCGGTTTCTTAATCATCCAATCGCAACGAATCTCCGGCCGTGGTATTAACTCTCCGCCAATAAAATCAGCCGCATCCTTTGGGTCGGCGAGAAACTCAAAAGCCGGCGCCCGGCGCTCCACCTCTTTTTTGAGGTAGATATCATGAACAATAACCCCCTCAATTTCCTTCAGGGTAAAGTATTTCCTGTCCATCCTGTTTCTTGCCTCCTTCTTTTTTATGAAACAAGGCCCCTGTGGGGCAAACATCTACGCATTCAAAATGGGACTCACAGCCGGTTGCCGAAAGGGGAGTGGCGTCGAAGGTGGAAACGATCATATCAAATCCCCGGTGGGCAAAAGTCAGAAAAGACTTCCCCTGCCTTTCGCAGGTGAGAACGCATTTGCCGCACTTGACGCATTTTTTCGGGTCATAGACAAAGAAGGGATGGGAATAGTCGGCTGGAAGCGGCCGATAGATGCCGCGCAGTCTCTCGGGTTTAAGTTTCACCTTTAACAGCTTCGCAATTCTTATAAGCCGGCACTCCTTATTCTTGGCGCAATTCTTACAGTCGATCTGGTGATCGCTCATGATGAGTTCAAAGGCCATGCGCCTGAGTCTCTTGATTTTATCGCTTGCGGTGATGATTTTCATCCCCTCCCGCGCCGGCTCTGAGCAGGCCGTAACCAGGACCTGGTTTCCCGCCCGTTCCACCTCCACCAGGCAGAGCCGGCAGGCGCCGAAGGCCAATTCATCTTCCGGCATGGCGCAGAGGTGGGGGATCGCGATGCCTGCCCGCAGCGCCGCCCAAAGGATCTTCTCCCCGGGCCGGGCCGTCACTTCCATGTCGTCAATGATGAGTGAAATCATCGCTACCCCTGTTCCGGTTCGTCTTTCATAACTTCATGGACTTCACAGTTTTCATCAACTCATAACCCTATCACGGCGAGTTTTTCCAGTTTATGACTAAGAAAGTGGATTGCCTTTTTTATGTGCTCAAGCTGATCGTCTCAAACGGCCGGGTTCCCGGCGCAACGGTGATGACCCACAACTGCAAAGCCGACGGAGTGATGATGCTCCTTACTTTTGTCCCTTACGCCCACTTTAAAATTCCGGGTAGCTGCCCTCTATCCATTTAAGATCTGGGGTACCTCCAGCTTCGGTGATAATTTCAGCACCGCCGCATACTCCCTGGGGCACACATCAAGACAAATGTTGCACTTCAGGCATTTCGTCTGGTCAATGACCTTGATGTTCATCTCGTCGGCCCTGATTGCTTCTGCCGGGCAGGTCAGCACGCAATGCTCGCAGCCCCGGTGACATTTTCCCCGGTCAATGTAATAGGAAATGAGTTCCCGGCATACCAGAGCCGGACATCTCTTTTCCACGATGTGGGCGGTGTACTCGTCTTTGAAATGCCGCAAGGTGGTCAAGACCGGATTCGGTGCAGTCTGTCCGTGGCCACACAAGGAACCATCAACCATGGTTTCGCAGAGGTCTTGCAGCAACCCGATATGCTCGGGCGTGCCTTCCCCTTTGGTAATCTCTTCGAGCAAAACCAAGAGATGCTTGGTCCCAATCCGGCAGAAGGAGCATTTGCCGCAGCTCTCGCCCTGGGTAAAGGAAACAAAAAACCTGGCCAGATCCACCATGCAGGTTCCCTCATCCAGAACAATCAAACCGCCGGACCCCATCATGGAACCCAGATGCTGCAGGGAATCAAAATCTACGGGGGTATCCAGGTACTCGGCCGGAATACAACCGCCCGATGGTCCCCCGACCTGGATCGCCTTCAGGGGCTTCTCAGCCTTAATCCCTCCTCCGATCTGATAAATAACCTCCCGCAGGGTGGTCCCCATCCTTACTTCGGCGAGCCCCGAATCTCTAATTTTACCGGCCAGGGCAAAGACGGTGGTCCCCTTGGAGCGGGGGGTGCCGATACCCGCAAACCACTCCTCGCCTTTGAGGATTATCGGGGGGATGCAGGAAAACGTTTTTACGTTGTTGAGCAGGGTTGGCTTCCGGAAGAGCCCCTCCAGTACTGAATGCGGCGGCCGCACCCGCGGCATGGGTCTTCTCCCCTCGATCGAGTACATCAGAGCCGTGGACTCTCCGCAGACAAAGGCGCCAGCCCCGGGAAACACCCTGATGTCAAAACTATAACCCGTCCCCAGAATATTCTCCCCCAGAAGACCGGACTCCCTGGCCTGAGCCAGGGCGATTTTTATTCTCTCAATGGCCAGAGGGTATTCGGAACGAATATAAAGATATCCCTGATTAGCTCCAACGGCATAACCGCAGATGGCCATTCCTTCAATCACCTGGTGCGGAGAACTCTCCAGGATCACCCGGTCCATGAAGGCGCCCGGATCGCCCTCGTCAGCGTTGCAGATGACGTATTTGGGGTGCGATTGCGCCAGGTAGCATTCTTCCCATTTCTTTCCCGCGGCGAAGCCCGCCCCCCCCAGTCCTCTTAAACCAGATCGCTTGATCTTGCCGATAATCTCTTCGCGGGGAAGGGCCAGAGCCCGATCCAGGGCTTCGTAACCGTCCAGGGCAAGGTACTCCCGGATTTCTTCCGGGTCAACTATTCCGGAGTGGCGCAGGATGATCCGTTCTTCTTTTTCGAATCTTTCCAGTTCCGGGATATAAGGTGCGCCGCCATCCCTCATCTCCAGAGTTCCCAAAGCAAGATCAAAACAGGGGTCATCGGCGATGAAATAGTTGTAAACAATTCTTGCAGCGTCTTCCGGGCGCAGGTTTTTATAGCAGATGGTGAGATCCGGATCCTTCATTATATAGACGAGGGGCTCGGCGAAACAGATACCTAAACAGCCTACCTTGATAATTTCCGCAGCCAGTGAATACTTTTTTAGCTCATTTTCAAAAGCCTCCACCACCTGGAGAGCGCCCACGGAAATACCGCAGGTGGCGCAACCGACAAATATCTTCGGGAATCCCTGCTGCCTTCGTTGCACGTAGAATTGCCTGGCCGCGTCCCTAAGCTGGATATAATTCATGCTGTTTCCCATGACCAAAGTCACGCGCCCACTTTTTTGTCGGTTTCCCTTGCTCGGAGGTTGATCAGAAGCTCTTCTACCTTCCCGGGCGTCATTCGGGAATAGACTTCACTATTCAGCTTGACCACCGGAGCAGCATTGCAGCAGCCGAAACAGGAGGCGGTATTCAGGCTGTAGGTATGGTCGTCGGTAGTATCGCCGCTATTGATCTGGAGTTCTCTGCTCAAGGCATCGAGAATAAAGTTCCCGCCCAGTAGGTAACAGGCCGTCCCCTGACAAACCTCGATGGGATATTTTCCGGCAGGCTTTCTGCGGAATTTTTTATAAAAGGTAACAACGCCGTATATCTCGGCTTTGGGCAGATTAAAAAAATGGGCCACCTGTTCCATTGCCTCAGCCGACAGGTAGCCCATCTTTTCTTGAATTTCCTGCAGAACGGGAAGTAATTCTTCCCGTTCCGTCACGTGCCTAGCTAAAATATCTTCAATTTGTTTCAACTCTTCCATCAGGGGTTTTGTGCCTGCCACTTCTCGACCATTTTGGGAAGAACCACAGGGATATCGCTGGCCTCTCGGGGTCCAACGACAATTTCCCAGTCCGGCAGTTCCTCTTCCAGTTCTCCCTTGATCCGGGCGACAAGACCAGGAATGATTACCCTCTTGTTGTTAATCTTGTCGGCCACTCCCGATTTCTTAACAAAAGGAGCAATTGTCTCGCCGTTGAGCTTACCGGTGGACCAGGCGGCAAGGACACATAACCCCTCGGTATCTTTAACACAGAGATAGGATGGGATCTTGCTGTTTTCGATCTCGTTGGCCACGGCGAAATAGGTGAGCGCAAAGTTGGTGGTCAAGAAAACCGGGGAGTCTGCGTTTACGTTGCCGATTTCATAAACCTTCTGTTCGACGGCTAGGGGCACCCGGGGGTCGGTGTAGATGTTCTGCCTTAAGACGAGAAGCGGATAGAGGGAATTCTTCTCGAAGTCGGACAAAACGATGATCCCGGCATATTTGATGACGCCTGCCGCGGCCAGCAGGATCTGCTCATTCATGTTCCCGGTCAGCTCGCAGGGCAGCGAGATAATCGGATAACCCAGGGGCCGGAAGCTCTTTTTCAGCGCCGCCCGGCGGATTAGGGTATAGTCTCGGATCATATCCGAAAGTGAGCGGGGAGAAGGATCGACAACCACATCCAGCACCCCTTCCTCTTTAAGCCGGGTGGTAATGGGAATGAGCTCCTCGATCCCCTGCGCCTTGACGCCGATCGCTGTTGGTTTTTCTTTGATTTTTGGCAGCGCCGCTTCCAGATTATCTTTGGTGATGGGATACAATAGGGGCTTTTTATCCGCTACCAGATCCCGGGCCTTAAACAGGGTATCCAAATCCCGGCAAATCAGAATCAGCGGGAACCCAAGGCCGGCCACTTTCGCCACGAGATCGAGATATTTCAAGACATTGCCGGAAAACTTGACGGCCACCAGGTTGGCCTTCAACTGCTGGCCAATCCGGTCAAACTGCATCTCCTTTAATTTTTGAACTTTCTTTAAGGAGATTGATTCCTCGTCCGCATCGGAGATCATAATTGCGATTCCCGATGCCCGGTAGAAGGTCTTCTCGTGTCGGTAGAGCACCTCTTCTTCACCGGTGCTGAACGCCAAGTCCCCCACTCCAACCGTGACCAATTTAACGGGCGGGGCCAGGGCCTCCTCCAGTTCGGTTTTTATCTCCCCGGGTAAATAGGGACATTTTTCTGCTGAGACGGCAAGGGCCGCCAATTTCATGGCAAAGGCAAAGCAAGTCGGGAATCCGCATTCCTTGCAATTTTTTTTGCCGCCCTCGGGTAATTTTTTCTGAATATCAGACGCCTTCAGTGCCATAAAACCCTCCCATTTATGCCTGGCCCGTGACCCAGGGGTGGCCTACGCGATTAAGAAACTCTGCTAACTCGTCGGTATTTTTAACATCTTCTTCAGTGGCGATCTTGTCGTACATGCCGGCCTCTTCCAGCGTGTCCTTAAGCTGTTCCTTTATACTTTTGGGAAGCCAGACCATCCGCTTCAGACCGCCGTCGGTTTTTATGAATTTCTTCGACCTCATATAGGAAATGGCCATGCCCAGAACGCCCTCGTTTTGTCTTCCACCCGAGGCCTCGCCCGCGATTCCAGAAAATTTCTGGCCTGTTACGGTGTCGCCCATGTGGTCGCGATGAACAAGTCCGAAGCCATCAACTTCAGGAATGTAAAAAAGGATAGACTGGAAGCAGCCGCAGGAGGTGTGGGGACTGTCCAGCGCGCTGTGGAGGCAAAATACCGTATTGCTGCCGAGAGATCTTTCCGTGATCATCTCATTGACGCCAGTATAAACAAACCGCTCCGGATCAGCCAGCTCGCCCTTTTTTACCGCAAACTGAGGACCTTCCGGATCCATCTTATAGGCGGCGCGCCCGTCAAACCAGTTGATCGCCCCGCAGAGGGAGACCCGTTCCGGAGTAATTACACAGACATGGGTGGGGGCAAATGACTGACAGAGGGAGCAGCCGTAGAATTCATCCACGTCCTCTTCCGTGATCCCCTCAAGCCTTAGATCTCTGGCCTTGTAAATTTCCCTGGCCGCGAGAACTTCTTTTTCCACCAGCGCCGGGTCGGTGATAAAGGTAACCTGAATCTGCTCGATAATGGGAAGTTCATTCTTGTAAAGCATTACAAGGATATTGCCCACTTCAGTAAGCGAGTTGAGACCTTTGGCATAGCTATCCTTGTGGATCCGCATCCAGATCTCGTCCCGTTGGGCCATATGCCAGAAGCCCTCTATGTAATTGATGTACATATGAACCCGGCGTTCGAACACGGGCTCCATATCCTCTTCGAGCTGCGCTCCCGCTACGGCAATCTTGATGAACAGGGGAATGGAAGCGCCTTCACCCAGTTCTTCGATATCCTTGCCGATGACCTCTACCTTCTCATCCTCGATTTCCGCAGCCGGTTTTACAGTAACGAGCTCGCCCTTGAACTTGTGTTTCGGCCCTCCAAATTCAATTCGGAAATCCTCTTTTCGTACGGCTTCTCCCTCATATTGTGGTCCAACATCGACAGAAAACATGCAGCTTCTCCTTTCTTCAGGTCAAATTTCGCGACGTAAAAAATCCGTCCAATAAACAACGGACTTTGGTCCTAGGCATCTTTCTTCTTCAATTCCGCTATAAGAGTCTCATAAAACCCCTGCCACTTCTCTTTTTCATCCTTGAGATTCGGCCAGGAATAGCTGGCGTGGGGATAATAAAAGGGCGACAAGGTCATGGTTCTCAAATGAGGGGCGAAGTGCTTGAGGGTAGATAGCCCCTGATTGGCCAGATCCGCCCGGACGGCAATGAAAACCACCAGGTCGTGGTTCCCTTCCTTCTTGACTCCCTGCCAGTCCTTATCCTTGAGATGATTGATGATCTCAATGATATCATAGGTGCTCTCCGGTATGACCCCCAGTTCCAGAAGCTTCTTTTTGGTGTGGGCCGTGGCGCAGATGGGCATATTGGCTGCTTTCGCGATTTCAACCACGTATTCAATCACATACTTCCCGTCGAAGTTCCATTCGAGTGCCCGGGCGCCCACCACAAACAAGGGTCTTTTCGCCCGCTTGATTATTTTGGCCGATTCCGCGGCATCTTCGATGAGTCGCGCCGTCTTGAAGCCAGTTAGCACATTTACCTTATGATAAGGCATTGCAAGATTCATTATATGTCCTCCTTATTCTCAACAAATCTTCATTAAGTTAACCCGCATTTTTAAGTGCTTCCTCGACGGCCAGTTTTATCTGCAAGCCGGCATGGTGCATCAGCGTGTCTCCCAGCTCCGCATCCATCGCCATGGAGGCCATGCAGGGATGGTTGTGATGTATAATCCCCGATCGCTCCACTGCGTCTTTCAAGTGAGTGCCAATAAGATGCTGGGCCACATATCGGGTGTTGCCGCAGGGCGCATCCCGGATGACCGTAACTTTGGCAACCTTTTCCAGCACGGTCGCGATTTCCACCCTTGGCCGGCCGAAGTACTGAACAAATTCCCGAATCACCTCATTTTGCGAGCTCTTCTCGGTGAGAGCGCAAAAGGTCATTGGCGAGATGAATTCTACCCCCTCTTTTTCCAGCTTTTTCTTGAGCTGCCTAGCCAGACCCGAGGTGAGATACACCTTGCTGTCGATGGGGGCGATAACAGCCCGGGCGCCCACCTCCTTGATAAAAAGCGGGATCAGCTCAGCCACGACGGGGTGTTCCTGCACGGCCACGAGCAAATCGGCGGCAGGAAGCCCCGTAGGCAGATAATCGTCGAGTTCCTCGACGGCGGGAGGAATCTTGCGGGTGTAGTGATACCCTGCAACCTCCCATCCCGGGGGGGGATTTCCGCCCATGTTGTCGAGAAATCTTTTTCCGTAGTCGCCGTCGTAAAATATGAGCAGTTTCATTTAACTACCGCCGAGATAGGAATGTTGCTTTCATATGTCCCGATCAGCGTCGGCAGGGACAACAGCGGTTTGGGCTGCCAGCCGACGGTTTTCAGGTACTCGAGGACCTCTTTCTTGTAAACGATCGGGATGTCCTTGTCGATTCTTACAAAATGCTGCAGATCATCGGGAAGGCTGCCCATAAACTGTTTGTAGAGGGAGATGTAATGGCTTAATTTTACCTGTCTGCCCAGAGACGTGTCATTTTTCCGGATGCAGAGTTTCGCCATGGTGATGATCGCCCTTTCCTTGCTCTCCACGACCGTCATCTGGTGTTCAGGAGAAGGTTCGCAAGTCTGGACAAACTCCTCGGTTCGGCCGTCAACTACTGTCCAATCATCTTCCTCTTTCCGGGAGAGATGCAAGCGGCGGTATTTCGCCGAGTGCGGTCCGAGGACCACGGGGATGCCGAGACGATTGCATCCAGCGCCGATGCAGAAGGCCTTCTGGGAGTAAGAGCCCCAGACAAGTCCGCAGGCCCCCACCCGGTTCAGAATATAGTCGGCGATGACCTCGTAGTTGCCCCGCAGGTTCATCTTGGCGAAGATATTGGCCACCTTGATTGCGGCGCCGGTAATATGGGAGTTGGCGACGCAACTGCCCATATTGAGGATGCCGCCGGCGTCGAAATCTGGTTTGAACCTTTCGTAAATCGTCTTGCCCTCGGCGTTTTTCTTGAAGCCTGCCGCCATGGCCGCGCAACCGGAGAGACAGACAATGTATTTCCTCTTGGCAAACTCCTCGGCAATCTCGGCTATTTCCTCGATCTCTTCAGGGAAATTGGAGCAGCCGACGAGCGCTATGATCCCGGGGATGGTTCCCAGGACAATGGGCGAGCCGACCTTGCGGATCTCCACATCGTGAACCGGACCCCGGCCGACGCGGATGTTATAGCTATCCCAGGAAGCGGCAGCCTGCATGATCTTGATGATTGGCATTTTTCGGTGACAAGCCTCTTCGCACTTGCCGCAGCCAACGCAGCGGGCAAAAACAGCCTCCATCTTTTCGAATTGTCCCTCTTTCACGTCCTGCATCGCGGCTCCCACATCCAGCAAGTTCGGACAGGCGCGGTTACAGCTCCGGTCGCCGCTGCATCTATTAGCCAGTTCCTTGGCCTTTTCCTTTGTAAGGATCTCTTTGGTTCTCTTTTTGGCAATAATGGGCAGGACCTGCGCCGCCACCTCGCCCGCCTTATCCACGTCGAGAATCAGCACCTGTTTGCCTTCTTCGGTTATGAGGCGGACGATCTCCGCCACTTCCTTATGGGTCACGTCATCCAGGCCGTAGCTGATCTTATCGGAGGTCGAAATGAGGGCGCTACCAGTTTCCCGCGCGAGCGCGGGAATATCACAGCGGACACATTGTTCGTCCGTGATAATCAGATCGGAAATCCCGCTCTTTAAAAAGAACAACTGCTTCGAGAGGGGGCCGATGATTTTTGACTTCTCCGAATAGCGGATGTTGTCCTGAGCGGTGCAGCAGATGCCCGTCACCTCCACTTGATCGTATATTCCCATTTTCATGAGCTGGGAAATCATTACCGTGGCCACGGCGGCATTGTGACCAACGCAGGTGGCAACCGGCTTTGACTTGTCCACTGAACCCCAGCCAAGACCGGCCAGCGGGGTTTCCGCCACCGACGTGGGAAACCCGAACCCGATCGTCTGGGCGATATCGGCCGCTTCCATGGCGACATGGTCCAGCATTCCGATGTGGCGGGCTTTCGATTCAAAGTCGAGATCGCTGCCCTCCTGTCCCATGTGGGTGGCGGCGACCCCGTGGATGATGCCTCTTTCCACATATTCGATGGCCGTTCGGAGATCTCCCAGAGTCTCCGGTTTCAGACCCATAACCAGTCTGATGTGAGGGGCCTCCAGGTCCACCTGACCACCCAGTTTGATCTTGTGATCCTCACCGTGTTTCTCGATGAGGTAGTCGATCATGTGCCGCCCGTGGGCGCCATGAGCCGAGCAGCCCATCAGCGAGAACATGAGCGACCAGCGTCCCTGCTGACCGGCGATGCCGATCCCGCAGGCCCCCTTCTTGTCCCCCGTGAGGTCGCACTTGCCATAGGTGCAAAAACAACAGAGGTCGCAGAATGGCGCGTAAAAGGGCTTGTAGGTCTTAAAGAGCCGCATGTCCCAGCGGCGCAGGTCCGACATCTCCGGCATGGGGGTCGGACCGACGGGTTCCCAATTGTCCTCGCCCCTGATTATCTTGTTGATTTCCTTCTTTTTGACAGGTCCTTTACTCATTGGCTACTCCTTTTCCATTAATCATTTTTTTGATCAGGCTCATGCTCTCGGGGTGTCGCATTATCACCAGGTTTGCCCCGGCCATGACCAGGGTAAAGGCCGTCAATGCCTCCCATAGAATCCCTTGTGTTTTGTCTTCCCGAGCATCCTTGGTCTTCCAGCAGTCTCTACCGATGTTGGCCACAATAGGCATCTTCATCATCTCGTCACTGTGAATGACCGCCACCTGTTTCACCCTTTCCATAATCGAAAAGGAATAGTCTATCCCATACCCGATTGCCGCCGATAGAGGATCGATTACTATCTTCTCGCGGGGGAAAAATTTCATCAGCTTGACGTTCATCTCCTTGCAGAGATTGATGTCCAGCGGGCTCTGGGCGATTATGCCGTGGCCCCCTTCCAGAGCAGCCCTGGCAATTTCCTCGTAATTTTCTTTCACCAGGGGACCCAAAAGCATATTGCTTCCCTGGCAGAGGCGGGCAATCTCCGAGAGAACCTGTGTATCCCTGTCCTTGTCTCCCACTCCCATCACCAATAGCGGAACTGAAAGGCCATCCGCGATTGACTTCACCCTTTGCGCTATTTTTCCCGGATTGTAGTCGTCGCTGTCAATGCTTGCCAGATAGAGGCAAACGAGATCGGCGCCGTAGCTGGCGACACATTTTTTCGCCCAGGAAATGGGATCCTCCATAACCCCGGCATAGCAGGCATTCATATGCTCGGGCCAGCCTTCCGGTGGCAAATCGAAGACCTCCAGGGCGAACCGCACAGGCACCCCCTTCGCTCCCTCAAAGTCATGGAATGGCAATGTTTTTTCACCTCCCAGCGTCGCGGTCTTCCCCGCCGCGCCCACAACCACCTCCGTGACCTCTCCCTTGTAGGATTCAAAAAAATCGCTTAACTGCATAACACCCCCCACTTATAATTTATCCATTGACGACAGAATTTGCCGTATCCAAGTTTTTTGCTCGTCGGAACTCAGCTTTCCAGCCAAGAGTGGGAATAGAGCGACCTGCCCATAATAACGTTGACCGTTTTTACAATGTCTGCCTCATTTTTAGGCAGATTGGACGTATCCACATCTTCATCCATCGCCCGGTAAATCAAATCAGTGAGGTGTGGCAACCTGCCGCGTACCATCGCCACCAGTTCTTCGTCAAAACAGTTGGCAATGGCCGAAGTGCCATTGCATCTGCCCAGCATCACCAGCGCCACCCGATCAAGAATGCCCCTGAGTTCATGCGGCGTTCCGTTGGAAATGTTGGACAGGCCGACGGTAGACTTGCAACCGGGGCAGATATCGGGGAGGATCTTCATGAATTCGTAAAACTCCACTACCTGGGGCTGATCCACCGAAATGGGCATCATAATCGGGTCAACCCATATCCTCTCATTGGGGATGCCCAGATCGTTGGCACAGGCGACTGTTTCCATAATCGCCTCGGCCCGGGAAGAACAATCCGTAGGGATACCCGAATCCATCAACACGGAAACGACGACGTCACAGTTGTATTTTGTCGCCAGGGGCAGCATCTTCTCCCTGCTTTCCATTTTCCCCGAGGCGGAATTAATCAACGCCGGTTTTTTGCACACCACAAGCCCCGCCTCCATGGCTACCGGATTGGTGGTATCCAGGGACAAAGGAACATCCACCACATCCTGGATCACCTCCGCCATCCACTTTAACACTTCCGGGTCCTTCCGGAGCGGACCGACATTCAGATCGATATAATCGGCCCCCGCCCGGGCCTGCTCAACGGCAAGTTTTTGCAGCGGCTTTTCATCTCGGGCTCTGATCGCCTCGGAGACTGCCTTGGATAGAATATGAAGACTTTCACCAATTAATATCATTATCATTCCTCCTTGTTGGGGTTCATCCGTCCTCAAGTGGACAACAACGGGCCCAATATATTACTGAGTTTGGCCACCGCCGGACTCTTTTCGTCCGAGTCCAGCAGGCTGATGCCGGATAACTCATAATCCACCAGATTTTGATCCTCGGGAATGAGCCCCAGCAGATTCAACTTTAACCTTTCCACCTCGGCCATGACCTGCCGCGGCGGTTCTTTGCCTACCCGATTAATCAGCAAGTGAAGATTTTTTACCTTCAGGCCCAGCTTGATGACCAGGTCTTCCAATTTTTTGCAGGTTCTTACCCCTTTGAGCGTAGGATCGGAGATCAAGAGCAGGTAATCGAGGTCGCCGTTGGTCCGGCGTGAGATATGTTCCATGCCGGCCTCGTTGTCGACCACCACGTACTTGTAGGTAGCGGCAAGCTTCTCGATGAAGTTCCGAACAATGGAATTGGGATAACAGTAGCAACCGGGCCCCTCGCCCTGCCCCATGCTAAGCAGGTCATAACCCTTCTCTTCCACTAGGATTTCTGAAAGCTTGTAATCGATCACGGACTGCTTCACCACCCCGGCCGCCATGCCGTCTTTTTCTTTAAGGAAGGAGTCCAGTACCCTCCCTACGGTATTGGACACCGTTATTCCCAAAGCGTCGGCAAGATTCGCATTGGGGTCGGCATCTACCGCCAAAACTGGCTTTAGGTTATTTTTTAAAAGGTGGCGAACAATCAGGGCAGCAATCGTTGTTTTTCCCGTTCCACCCTTTCCGGATACCGCTATCTTCATTTCCTGCTCCCTATTTTACGCCAGTCGCTACTTTGGCGGCTTTCAGTGTATTCATCATCAGCATGGTAATCGTCATCGGCCCCACACCTCCGGGAACAGGTGTGATGGCGCTGGCCTTCTCCTTTATTCCTTCAAAATCCACGTCACCGCAAAGCTTGGCTTTTCCTTCCGGGGTCATGCCGATCCGGTTCACCCCGACATCGATTACCACGACACCTTCTTTCACCATGTCGGCCGTAATCGCCTTCGGCCGGCCCGCGGCGACAATCAGGATGTCCGCCCTCTTGATATGGGCCGCCATATCCTTGGTCGCGGTGTGACAAATCGTCACCGTGGCATTGGCGCCTTTTTGCTTTTGCAGCAGGATATTGGCAATGGGTTTGCCGACGATATTTGATCTTCCAACCACAACCACCTCGGCGCCATCAGTTTTCACGCCCGACCTGATCAAAAGCTGCTGAATGCCGGAGGGCGTGCAGGGCAGGAAATCGGCCTCGCCGATTACCATTTTGCCAACGTTTACGGGATGAAAGGCATCAACGTCTTTCCTGGGATCAATTGCGTAGAGCACCTTGGTTTCGTTGATGTGCTTCGGCAGGGGAAGCTGGACTAAAATTCCGTGAATCTTGGGATCCTTGTTATACTTGTCGATGAGCGCCAGCAGCGCCTCCTCGGAAAGGTCCGGCGGCTGATTGTCCTGAATGGAATAATATCCCAGCTCTTTGGCGGTCTTCTGCTTGCCCGTGACGTAACTTACGGAGGCGGGATCTTCACCAACCAGGATGGTAACAAGGCCGGGCGCCACCTGATACTTTTCCTTAAGTAAAGCTGCTTCCTGCGCCAGTTCCTCCCTGATCTGCTTGGCAATATCCACACCGCTGATTATTTTTGCCGTCATATCCTTCTCCTATAGATGGGGAGAGATTTGAAATCCCTCCGGTTGTGTCATTTATTTTTAGTTGATGCCACACAAAAAAGGGCGGGTGTTAACCCGCCCTTTTTTTTATTATTAGAATAGGCCCGTTACCTTGCCTGTTGCCGTATCCACGTCAACACGGCGAAAGGCCGGATCGGACGCTGTTCCGGGCATGAGCTTAATCTCTCCCGCCACCGGAACCAGGAATTTCGCGCCTCCGTAAATTAAAATATCTCTGATCGGCAGCACCCAGCCCTTGGGACGGCATTTGAGATTTGGGTCGTGACTTAAGCTCAGGTGAGTCTTGACCATACAGGTGGCAAAGCCCTGAGTTGCCGGATCGGCTTCAAATTTCTTGGCCTTCTCCAGGGCTAGCGGCGAATATGTAACTCCGTCGGCGCCGTAAACTTCCTTGGCCACCATTTCGATACGCTGCCGCAAGGGGAGCGAGTCCTCGTAGAGGAGTTTAAAGTTTGATTTATCCTCGCAGGCAGCGATGACCGCGTCGGCCAGTTCCAATGCCCCCTCGCCACCCTTGAGCCAATGCTGGGAGAGCGCTACCCGGGCGCCGGCCTGTTCTGTCAGCCGTCGCAAGAGGGCGATCTCGTCCTTGGTGTCGGTGTGGAAGCTGTTGATGCAGACGACGGGATTGATCCCCGCTTTTTTGACGGTCTCAATGTGGGCTTGGAGATTGCCAAAACCATTTTCCAGCAGTTTCAAGTTTTCACTGGTATATGCCGGATCCAGGGGCTGGCCGGGCGCGACCCGGGGGCCTCCGCCGTGCATCTTCAGTGCGCGAATGGTAGCCACGACAACCGCGCAGTTGGGCACCAGCTTGCTTAAGCGGCATTTGATATTCCAGAACTTCTCAAAGCCGATGTCAGCGCCAAAACCGCTTTCGGTCACCACGTAGTCTGAAAGCTTGAGTGCCACCTGGTCGGAGATAATTGAGTTCTGACCGATGGCAATGTTGGCAAAGGGGCCCGCATGCACCAGCACGGGCTGGCCTTCCAGACTCTGGAGCAGGTTGGGATTGAGGGCCTTGACCATCCAGGCGGTCATCGCGCCGGCCACGCCGAGGTCTTCGGTGGTAACGGGCTGGCCCTTCTTGCTGTACCCGACGATGATCTTCCCCATCCGCTCGCGCATATCTTTAAGATCGGTGGCAATCGACAGGATAGCCATAACCTCGGAGCTGACGGTGATGGCGAAACCGGAATTCATCATGAACCCGTCCATATTGCCGCCCATACCGATGATGATGTCCCTGAGCGACTGGGCGCAGAAATCCATTACCCATTTCATCTGCACGTTGCGGGGGTCCACATCAAGGCGCTTCAGGCCCTTTTTAGCTAGAGTAGCGTCATCATAATTGAATTCGTGCTGCATCCGGGACGTAAGCGCCACCATGGCCAGGTTGTGGGCGTTGGTAACGTTGTCGATGTCGCCGGTAAGACCAAGGGAAAACGGCGTGAGGGGAATACACTGGGACAGACCGCCGCCCGCCGCGCTGCCCTTTACATTGAAGGTGGGGCCGCCAGAAGGCTGTCTAATGGCGCCGCAGACATTCTTCCCGCGCAGTGCGAGGCCGGGTACAAGGCCCATCGTGGTTGTCGTCTTGCCTTCCCCCAGAGGGGTGGGGGTAATTGCCGTTACGTCAACATATTTCCCGTTTGGTCTTCCTTCGAGACGCTTGAGCACCTTGAGAAAATCGATCTTGCCAACGTGATGCCCCATGGGGATCAGCTCGTCTTCCTTCAGGCCCAATTGCTCGGCCAGTTGAAAGACCGTTTTCATGTGCTTCTCAGCCTCTTCCGCGACCTGCCAGTCCAACAATTTTCGGGGATCTAAATCGGTAATTTTGAACACAGCAACCTCCCTATCTCTTATTATTGGTTAATAGATCGTCCACCTCGGACCATACAATACGGTTTTGTGAATCATCAAAGGCTAATATTAGATATTAATTTTTTGTCAAGTCTTTTTTAAACTATAGAAGAATACAATCGGCGGTAAAGGGGAAAGGAAAATAACAAAAATGATCAATATATTAATGAGATATACTGAAATTATGTTCACTTCTCGCTGGCGGATCAGCGAGCTTAGTTAACTCAGCTGTTAATCTATCGTAAAACAGTAACGCCCTCATCTGTATATCATTCGTGCCAGGATATGCCTCCCAATTTG
>JBBIRO010000035.1:0-33403 GCA_037441775.1 Syntrophobacterales bacterium | reverse complement strand
AGTGCTATCCTCACACGGTAGAAGTCACTGGTTCAAACCCAGTACCGCCCACCATCCGATGGTTGGGTTGTGAGCCGGGGAAATAGTCCTTGACAGGCCGGTCCTGGTGGTTTAAAAGCCGGCAACTAAAAAATATGACGCGGGGTGGAGCAGTCCGGTAGCTCGTTGGGCTCATAACCCAAAGGTCAGAGGTTCGAATCCTCTCCCCGCTACCAAAAAATGAAGGGGTTAGGCATATTGCCTAACCCCTTGTCTTTTATGCTATTGGCCGCTTCGCCCCCCGCGGAATTTACTTTGTGGCGAATTGGGAATCATGTCTTGAAATATCAGCTTAGAAGCCCGAAAAAATGATATTCCAAGACCTGCCGCTTGACCAACCTTTTACTCCCCAGGACAAATCAGCGAGTATCGGCGCAGGTTGCCGATTGGCCAAAGGGGCTCATGGGGCCGGGCGGAGAGACAGATTGCACGTTGTAATCGCCTGCCGCACCGGTCAAAAGAAATGTTGTGGAGGCTAATCCCTCCGTACCCGACACCAAGACGCGGACATCCAGCCGGACAATCGCCCAGTAGGCGAATTCCCGGGCATATGTTACTGTAAGTTTACCGACACCGTTTGCGTCCGTAAACGCAAGTAGTGTGACGGAGGCAATTCCTCCTGGATCGAGCCGGCCGTTGCCGTTGAAATCTTCTCCGGGGTCAAGAATGCCATTTAACAAGCTGGCTTGATTTGCCGGATCATTGTAATAAGTCAAGTCCTCGTTGGCGCAGGAATCAAGCGGTGAACCCGGCCAGGGATAAGGAGCATTTGGCAGTGGGGGCGAGGGATGATTTGATGACGTCAACGTATAGGTTGGCGCCCATATTGTCCCTCCCCAGGTGTGGAAGCCTTTCATATACACCACCGGCATCAGTCTTGCGGTGACGCTTGCGTCCTTGATGGGATTGCCGGCCGCATCGGTTACCAGGGCCGCGAAGTCCACCTGATATAAGTTAGGTTCGGCCTTATTGACGATATTACCCGTCCCCACGGTGACAAACAACGGTTTTTGCGCCACCGTCAAGTTAGTGCTGGCCGTGATTGCCGTTCCGGCCACTGTGGCGTTGATCTTGACTCCGTTCTGAGCGCTGGGCGACAAGCCGGACACAAATTGCACTTGGGCCAAGCCGAAACTGTCCGTCACAACCTTGCCGGAATTCGGCAATAGATACCCGCCGCTCGGATCCGTCTCGATGTTGAAATTGACGGTTTTATTCTTGACTAAATTATTTTCCGCATCTCTGACTATGGCCACGATGCTGCTTCTCTGCGTCGTTGAGCCGCTCAGATTGACGCCGATTGTTGCCGGGTCAGCCTGGACGTTTATCTTTGCTGCTGTCGGGGCAATGAATTCAACAGTTAAGGTTGCAGTAGGACCGCCCGCCACAGAGGCCGTTATCTCCGCCGGTCCGACATTTGTGGAAGAAATTGTCAAGGTGGCATCACCGCTGCCATTGGTCGAGACCGACTGGGCGCTTAATATTCCCCGTGAGGCGGAGAAATCAACCGTCTGGCCCACGATGGCACCTAAATTATCGGTGTAACGGACGGTTATGGTTTCGTTGGTCTTAATTGCTATTTCCTTTCCCGCTGCGGGCGTGGTGAAGGTGAGTACGCGCGCCGCCGGATTGTTGCGCACCGTGATATTGAAGCGACCGGTTGCATTCATAGCCGCGGAGGTGGCCGTGATCAAATCTTCTCTTCCCAGATTATCCAATGCGGTAAAGGTGGTCGTGGTCTGGCCGTTGTTATTGGTGGTCACCGTCGCCGGATTCAGGCTATTGCCGTGCTGGCTTGAGAGAGTAAGTTGTTGATTGGGTATGCCTCTGCCCTGCGAATCCTTAAGCTGTACGGTCAAGATTGTCGTGCCGTTTAATAGAACCTCGTTGGTCTGTCCCGTGATCGTGACCACCGTTCCGGCGACAGCGATGGTCTTGGTCACGGATAAAGAACCACTAAAGGCAGTTACCGTGATCGACCGGTTTTTCTGGTCGCCGCCCGTATTTAATGTCGCTGTCGCCTGGCCGCTGGCATTGGTCAGTGAGTTGACAACAACCAGTACCCCAGAGTCCGCCGAGAATATCACCGTCTGGTTGGCCATAGCGCGGTTGGCGCTGTCTTTGACTAGAGCGGTTAGCGTTAAGGGTGTTTCACCGCCGGAATTGAGCTGGGTATTACTAACCAGCAGGTCAATGCTTGCTGGCGTAGGAGGTGACGGGGTCGTTACACAGAGCTGGCTGCTCTTCGCGGAGTCAGTGCCCGCTGCGTCGAAAGCGGAAACGGCATAGCAGTACTGGGTATTGGGAGTCAAACCGGCGTCCACGATGGCGGTTGTGGGGACCGACCCTAGCAATATCCCGTTTTTATATATTTTATAACCGGAAACACCCGCCACGGCCGTCCAGGATAGGTTAATTTGCGTTTCTGAGGCCGCCGTCGCCGTCAGGCCGGTCGGCGGCGGAAGGGATGGCGATGGCGATGGAGACGGCGAAGGAGATGGCGAAGGGGGATTTTCAAGTCCACCTGTGCCGCATCCTATCAGCAGAGATAACGCCAGTATTAGAAGCATGTTTTTTGTCGTCGAGGTAAATGAATTTTTCATCTTAATTTCCTTAGCGATAAGCAAAACTGGCAATTAAAGAATAGCGCACACCTCCGCGCTCTGTCCTGATTCGTTTCCCGTTTCATCGAAGGCGGAAATTCGGTAGCAGAACTTAACCTGGGGGCTTAGGCCGATGTCTGAGAACGATGTTGTCTTAACCGTTTGGAGATATTTACCGTTTTTGTATATTTTATAGCCTTTTACCTTTCCGGAATCATCTGCTGACGGGTTCCAGGATATTTTGATTTCGGAAGATGATACCGCGGTAATCGCAATGCCATTGGGTAGGGTGGGGGCCAGTTGGTCGGCGCTCTTGCTTTTCTCCCTGCCGCAGCCTAATATTACAACTGTAACAAGGAGTGGCAACACAAATAAAGACATCGATCGATTCACAACGATGACTCCTCATCGATATGTATTATCCTATGCCACCATAGTTCCACCCAATGCCCTGCATTATTTCACTAATCTACTAAGGAGTAAATTGTCAATAACTAAATCGTGATAAACAGGTAACAAGTAGCGTTTCCTCTCACCTCATGCCTACGTAAGGCCGGACCTGCCCCAGACCCCTGTCCCATAAGCTAAGTTAGAGTTCTGGCATTTTTATTTTTCAATGAAGGTAAGCCTCTGGTGCCGGCGTCTCTCTCTAAAAAGTGCGCCGCCCTCCTAAAATATAAAACCTCTCTTACGAGAGGTTTATATATTTAGATAAATAAAAACAACTTGTTAATTTATTCTAAAAATATACCCCTTATTCTTGCTTGTGCATCGTGTACTCCCACACTGATAGTTCCGGTGACATCCATGATAAGTAATATCAGCGGAATTCCCCCGGAATTTGCCGGAAATTCCCGTTATTCGCGCTCGTATTTGAAGGATACCGTGAAACGGGCCCGGTAGCGGTCAACCCGACCATTTTCTATCGTTACATCGAGCTTAACCACTTCGGCAACCCGTAATTCCCGCAGGGTCGTGCTGGCAGTTTCGATGGCTGCCTGCATTGCGTCTTCCCACGAGATTTTACTTGTTCCTACCAGTTCGATAATCTTGTAGATGCTGTCTGCCATGATCTCTCTCCTTTCTCCGATAATTTTTGATGACATTTTACCGGCTAATCGCCGGGGCCCCGTTGTTCAAAACGCTAGACTCAGGTGCAATCGGAAAAGCAAGGATAAAGAAGGTGATGGGCAGATGGCATGTAGAGAACGATTTCAGTCTCATCCTCAATGTTGACTCGAATATAAAATGGAATATTTTTCCCGTCAAGTAGAAAAATAGGAAATGTAAGGAGCAAATAAATTGTCAAATCTCCAGCAACACTTTTTTCTATGGAGGGGAGAAAAACCGCTCTTCCAATAAATTTGTTACACACCCATAATTTTCGTTTCGAAAAATGCCGGAGAAAATTCTTGACAATCGCCAGGACGTAGGATATCAGACAACCTCTATTTGGGCAGTGACTTTGGATGGCAAACATGCTCAAACCCATCAAAAAAGAGAGCGTCCGCGGTCAGGTCTTCTGGCAGCTCCGCGATGAGATTATTCGCCGCACCTGGCCTCCCGGGAGCAAACTTCCATCCGAAAATGAGCTTTCCCGAACAATGGGCGTGAGCCGGGTTTCGATCCGGGAAGGCATCCAGCATCTTGTTTCCCTGGGGATTCTGGAAACTCGCCACGGCGAGGGCACATTTGTGCGCGAGTTGAGCGGCCAAGTCAACTTTAATGCCCTGATCCCCCTGCTAATCCTGGACGATATCGACATCCTGCACGTTCTCGAATACCGGCGCATCGTAGAGATGGGCGCGGCCTCACTTGCCGCCCTGCGCGCCACCGACGAGGATCTCGCCGAGATGGAGGCCGTTTACGAACAGATGGCCCAGCATCGGGACAACGTGGCCGAGTTCGCCCATGCCGATCTGGAGTTCCACCTTGTTTTGGCCAAAGCCACCGACAATCCCGTTATCATCAAGGTCAACAACGTCCTGCGCAGCATTCTGGAGGTCTCCATGGAGAATATAGTAAGCAGCCTGGGGATGGAGGACGGTCTGCATTACCACCGGCTAATCATTGAAGCCATCCGCAGCCGTGACGCAGAGGCCGCTGAAAGGATCATGCAGGAACACGTGGACCGGACCATCGTGCGCCTCAAAATTGAAGCCGGGTTTCCCGCTCCCGGAAAAACCCGAAACGGCGATCGGCCCATACGGGCAAGCCTGGAGGAAAGGCTGGATATGCACCGGGCCTTCTGGGCCCGGAAGAAGCAACCACGTCCGCTGGCCGCCTTCCGGGTCGGGGATTTCTTTTTTGCGCGCCACTTTCAGGCCGCCCTCCCACTGCTAGAGCCAGGTAGGATCATGTCTCCGGAGATGTTAAAGGTATCCGAATTTCTCCCGGACTATGAGGGCATGTTTCAGGAAGCCGAGGAACTGGGCCAGGACGCCTTCTGGACCGGCGAGCCCTACACCGGCATCCCCTGGATGGAGGCTATTCTAGGCTGCCCCATCCTCGCCGGCCGGGAGAGTTTCACCTCAAAACCCTGGCTCTCCTCGCCCGCAGAGGCGCTCGACAGGGTCCGTTTCGATCCGCAAAATGCCTGGCTGGGAAAATACCTGGAATTCACCCGGGCCCTGGTAGCACAGAGCCGGGGCCGTTACCCGGTGGGGATGCCGATTATGCGAGGCCCCACCGACATTCTTGGTGCCTTGCTGGGGCACGCGGAGATGGTGCTGGCGCTGATGGAGACGGATCCGCAAGAGATGCGCGAGCTCATCGAGCGGGTGACACAGGCCTTTTTATCCGTAATTGAAGCTCAACGCTGTTTGGCTCCGCCTTTTTACGGAGGATGGGCTCTGGGGTTTTACCATGTTTGGACACCCGGCAGCGCCATCTGGTTCCAGGACGATCTGTCGGCCATCCTCTCGCCAAAACTCTACCGGCAGTTTTTCCTCGATTCGGCGCGACTGATCCTGTCCGGCCATGACCACACCGCCTTTCACCTGCATCCGAACTCCTTTTTTATCCTTGATGAACTGCTCACTCTCGAAAACCTCAGGGTGATCCAGGTCAACAAGGACGTAAGCGGTCCGGGAGTCAGGGAAATGCTGCCGGTTTTGGCCAAAATAATGGAAACACGCGGTCTTATCCTCTGGGGCGACCTGACCATCGAGGACCTCGAATTGCTGAAACAGAACCTGCCCTGTCGGGGACTGGCCCTCAATGTGATGGCCCCCACCCCGGACGAAGCGGTGGCACGTCTGGAATACATTCGGAACTGGGAGTGAATTAGCTATGAACTCAGAAAGCATAAAAACGGCGTCTGGCCTTGATGTCATCAGCCGGGTTATAGACAAGACGCTCTCCTACGTGGTGGCCTTCCTGCTTTTAGCCATGTCGGCGGTCGTCTTCGGCAACGTCTTTTCTCGTTACCTCCTGGACGCCTCTCTGGGCTGGTATGAAGAGGTCTCACGGTTTCTCCTCATCTGGATCGTCTTTCTCGGGGCCGTCATCGCCCTCATCAGAGGAGATCATCTGGGCATAGACGTATTGCTGCTCGTGCTGCCTGCCCGCGCCCGCCGGATGGTGGTGGTTCTGACCGACATGCTGGTGCTGGTGGCGCTGGCGATTATGTTTCAAGGAGCCTGGGAGATGGCCATCGACTCGCTGCGAAGCGGCTGGGTGGCCTCATCGGTACCCATCCCCTATGGCTGGGTCTATATGGTGGGACCAGTCAGCGCTGGGCTTATGTTCATTCAGATCCTGATCAAAACCGTCGGAGACATCCGGAACTTGAAGGAGGCACTGCCATGATCCCTCTTTTCCTCTCCTCCCTTTTCGGCTTCATCCTCCTGGGAATACCTGTCGCCTTTGCCCTGTTTCTAACCGCGCTGGTCCTGTCCTGGTTTATGGGCTCCTGGTCGCCGCCCCTGGTAGTCCAGACCATCTTCCGCGGCATCGACAATTTCCCGTTGATGGCCATCCCCTTTTTCCTCCTGGCCGGCGAGATCATGAATACGGGTGGCATCGCCAGACGCATCATTATGGTGGCCAAGGCGATGTTCGGCCATGTACGCGGCGGCCTGGGCTATGTGACCGTCGTGGCCAGCATGCTCATTTCGGGCGTGTCCGGTTCGGCGGTGGCCGACGCTTCGGCCATCGGCTCGATCCTCTACCCGGTGATGAAAAAGGAAGGCTACGACCAAGAGAAGGCCGCCGCGCTCTTCGCCGCGGCCACCACCAACGGCCCGATCATCCCCCCTTCCATTCCCATGGTAATTTTTGGCGTCATTGCAAATGTCTCGATCATTAGGCTCTTTATCGGCGGGATCATCCCCGGCCTTATCCTGGGGGTGGGCCTGATGATCGGTTGGCACCTCCACGTCCGGCGCAAGGCCGGCCGCTATCATGTGGAGGGTAAGTTCAACATGATGGCCGTCCTCAAGGCCTGTCTGGACGCCTTCTGGGCGCTCTTTCTGCCGGTCATTATTTTAGGCGGAATACTGCTTGGCATCTGCACCGCCACCGAGGCGGCCGTAATCTCAGCCGTTTACGCCTTTATCGTTTCGGTCTTCATCTATCGCGAGCTTCAGATGAAAGACATGATCGGGATACTGGTCAACACGGTGCGGGGAACGGCGGTGGTGCTCCTGGTCTGCGGCGCGGCCATGGCCGCCGCCTACTTCATCACCACGGCGCAGATACCCGTCATGCTGGGCAACCTGCTGCTCGATCTTTCCGGCGGCAACTGGGTTCTCTTTATGTTTTGGGTCAACATCCTGCTTTTGCTTGTCGGCTGCGTCATGGATCTGGTCCCGGCGCTGCTCATCCTGGGACCCATGCTCCTGCCCATCGCCGTCCAGTACGGCCTGGACCCAATCTATTTCGGGGTGGTCATCATCGTGAACCTTTGCGTCGGACTGATCACCCCGCCCGTGGGGAACATCCTCTTCGTGGCCTGCGGTATCTCCAAGATCTCCATGGGCCAAATTTCACGGGCCATCTGGCCCAATGTAATCATCGGCATCATCGTCGTTCTTATCGTCACGTACCTGCCCTGGACGGTAACCTATCTGCCCAGTTTGATTCCCAAGTAGGGCTGGCCGGGATGGCTGTAGGCTGCTTAAGGCGCAGTAGCTTGAGGAAAACACTATTAACCCCATCAAAGAAAGGAGAAAGGTCATGAAAAAAATTGCAGTTATTGTTCTTGCCGTAGCGTTTGTAACCGGCCTGCTGGTCGGTCAAGCCCTCGCGCAGCCCAGGGTGCTCAAGATCTCCAACGGTGTCAACGAGCATCACCCCTCCTTCCTGGCCGGAAAGAGGTTCGGGGAGATCCTCGCCGCCAAACTGCCCGGCAAGTACAACGTTCAGGTTTACGCCAATGCCCAGTTGGGGGACGACGTGCGGGCCACCGAGGGGGTGCGTATGGGAACTCTGGAGATGGTCACCACATCGGCCTCGCCGCTGACCGGCTTGGTGCCGGAGTTCAACGTATTCGATCTCCCCTTCATCGTGCCCAGCGAGAGGGCCGCGGACGCCGTCTTCGACGGCCCGATTGGCGCCAAACTGGCCGCCGCCCTGGAGCCAAAGGGGCTCAAGCTTTTGGCCTACTACGAGAACGGTTTCCGCCAACTGACCAACAGCGTCCGTGCTGTGAGAGGCCCTGCCGACCTGAAAGGTCTCAAGATCCGCACCATGCAGAACCCCATTCACCTCGATGCCTTCCGGGCCATGGGCGCCAACCCCACGCCGATGCCCTTCAGCGAGGTATTCACCGCGCTGCAGCAGAAGACCATCGACGGACAGGAAAACCCCATCCCGACCATCTGGCTTTCCAAGTTCTATGAAGTCCAGAGGTTCGTCTCCCTGACCGGCCATGTTTATGGCCCGCACATTATGCTGATCGGCAAGAAGCTTTGGGACTCGTTCCCTCCCGAGGACCAAAAGATAATCCTCGAGGCGGCCCAGGAATCGGCCGTTTTCCAGCGAGCTTTGAACCGCAAGATGAACAGGGATTTTGTGGATAATCTGAAGAACGCCGGGGTCACCGTCACCGAGCTCACTCCCGAGCAGCACAAGGCCTTCATTGATGCTGTAGCCCCGGTGTATGCCACCTGGGAACCAAGAATCGGCAAGGCGCTCCTGGATGAGTTCCGGGCCACTGTCAGCCGGGTCAGGTAGCCTAGGATAGGCAAACAGCCGCAAGGGAAGCGCCCGGGCGCCCCGCAATGAGGGAGCGCCCGGGGTTTCCATACGGATTGACACCCATTGCCGCACCCGCCCCCTGGCGGTGGCGACTGCAGGAGAGTTTCATGCGTCTCAAATATAAGGTTGCCATCGTCACCGGCGCGGCGCAGGGTCTGGGACTGGCCATCGCCCGCCGATTCAGCCGGGAGGGTGCCCTCGTTTTTATCGGCGACCTCAAGGAGGACGAAGGGCGGGCCGCTGCCGCCGAACTCACCTCCAGGGGCGCACCGGCCTGGTTTGTCCGCCTGGATGTGGCCGACGAAGAGAGCTGGAAGGCCGCGCTTCATACGCTGATCGACCGGGCAGGCAAGCTCGACATCCTAGTGAACAATGCCGGAATCAACATCCGGAAGCCCATCGAAGAGATGAGCGTCGAGAACCTGGACCTGATGCTGGCCGTGAATGTGCGGGGGCCATTTCTTGGAATTAAACACGCCCTGCCCCTCTTACGCCAAAACGGTGGCGGCAGCATCATCAACATGGGCTCGGTCTGCAGCCTCATCGGCCACAAGTTTACCACCGAGGCCTATACCACGGTCAAAGGCGCGCTTTCCCAACTCACCCGGTCGGTGGCTGTACGCTATGCCCATGACAACATCCGGGCCAACATCCTCTGCCCCAGCACAGTGGAGACCCCCCTGGTGCAGGAGATGTTGAAAAACCCCGAACGCCGGCAGGAGCGCCTGGGCGAGGTGCCCCTGGGGCGTCTCGCCAGCCTGGAGGATGTGGCTGCCGCCGCCCTTTACCTGGCCTCAGATGAGGCCGCGTTCATCAACGGGGTGACCTTCCCGGTGGACGGCGGCGTGACGGCATGGTGATCAAAGTTTTGGCAACAAACCCCCACCCCGCGCTATGCCAGGCTCCGCCATCATCTCTTTTTGCTTGCTAAGGAGTAGCGATGAATGATTTGCTGTTGGCATTTTACGGCGATGACTTTACCGGTTCTGCGGACGCGATGGAGGCGCTTACTTTAAATGGCGTACCGACGTTGCTGTTTCTTGGCCAACCTGATCCTGCTTTACTTAAGGGTCGATTGAAAAGTGTTCGGGCCGTTGGGGTGGCCGGAATCAGCCGAACTATGACTCCCGAGCAAATGGACGGGGAGCTGCCAGGGCAGTTTCAAATGCTCAAAGATCTGGGAGCCCCTGTTATCCATTACAAAGTCTGCGCCACTTTCGACTCCTCAACCAGTATCGGCAGTATCGGGTATGCGGCCGATATCGCCTTCCGCGTGATCAAACCGCCCTTCGGAGTCATCGTCCAGGGCGTACCGGTTATCGGACGTTATGTGGTATTTGGCAATCATTTCACTACGGTTGGGAATAAAACCTATCGCCTTGATCGTCACCCGATGATGAGCCGGCACCCTATTACACCGATGGACGAAGGAGACCTGCGGTTGCATTTTGCCAAACAAACGGCAAAAAAAGTTGCCCTGATTGATCTGCTACAGTTAAATAAATCATTTGATTCGACCGCCCGCCAATTTGACCAGTACCTTGAAGAAGGAAATGAAATTATCTTTTTTGACACCCTGGAAGAAAAGAATCTCCTCACCATCGGCCGGTTGATCCATGAAAAAATCGGTTTACAACCGATTTTTGCCATTGGTTCTTCCGGATTTGAGTATGCGATGGCCTACTATTGGCAGTCTGCAGGTATTGTTTCGAAAACGGCCCCGGTTTCTCCGGCGGGACCGGTGGACAGGCTGCTCGTAATAAGCGGCAGTGCGGCAGACAGAACAGCCGAGCAAATAAAATATGCCCTGGGTCACGGCTTTGAAGGCATCCGACTTTACACTGATCTGCTCATTGATAATGAAATCGCACAAGACGAACGGAATAGGGTGATCAGACTCGCACTCAAGTTTCTTGGCGAAGGGAAAAGTATTATCCTCTTCTCTGCCCTGGGGCCGGATGATCCGTCCATCCCAAAAACCAAAGATAAAATGAAATCACTAGATATTGATGTAAATGAAGTTGGAAGACATCTGGGAAGGCAACAGGGATTGATATTGCGTGAATTAGTGGAAATCACGGGCCTGAAGAGAGTGTGCGTTGCTGGCGGAGACACTTGCAGCTATGTTCTGAGACAAATGGATATCCATTCGCTGGAGCTGTTAATGCCTATTACTCCGGCGGCTCCACTCTGCCGCGCGTTTTCCGATAATCCAACCTTCGCAAACCTTCAGGTTGCCTCAAAAGGCGGGCAAATAGGCGCGCCTGAATATTTTATTCAAGTCTTAAACGGGCAAAGAACGACTCTTTAGGGAAGATGCCCTGCGTTAGCCCGCCAAATACTTGAAGAAAGAAGCCCACGGCATTCCTGGAGTTCTAACTTGCTAAAAAAGACGACTTCGTAATTAACTAAAATTCCCCTCCCGGGATAACGGGCCGATATAAATACCTGTTATATGGACGATGATCACCCTCGCCCCGCGACAAAGAGCGGCTTTTGATTTTTTACCGCGTCGTCATCCTTAAATACGCTCCAGATAAGCAGTAGGGTGCGTATCATAAAATAAACCTTGAAGCGGGCGATTGCCACGGTGAACGACGTGCTGAGTCTAGCAAGGTACAACTAATTGTAGCAGGCGGGTCATAGCGAAGGATAAATGCGGCACCTTTTATCCTTCGCCAAAAGCAGGGGTCGGGAACAATTCCCGACCCCTGCTTTAATTAATTGGCGTCCCCACGGGGATTCGAACCCCGGCTGCCGGCGTGAAAGGCCAGTGTCCTGGGCCTCTAGACGATGGGGACCTTTTCTTTCAGAGCGTGCGCTTATATCTGGTTAAGCTTGGGTCTGTCAAGAAAAAAGGTGATGCGGCGCTAAAGATTCAGTGACAGGTGGGCCCAAATTGCCAAGCAGACGGCAACAACTGCCAAAATCTTGCCAGGCCAGCCGCACAAAACAGAAAGCGCCCGAATGGGGAAAATGGTAAAAAGAGCTCTGCCGCCGCTCATCTGTCCTTCGAAATAGCAGGCTCCCCTGAAGAACAGAAAAAGCGGACCATTCTGCCGGCCCTGGACAAATTCTCTCTTGCAGCTTGAATAATAAGAGACAATAGAGTAGAGAGAGCAGGGTCAATCAAGACTCAAAATTTAATGACGGGCAAATTAAGGGAGACTGCCAATGGCAATGACCATTACGGAAAAGATATTAAGCAGCCATGCCGGGTGCGAAAAAGTTCACCCGGGGATGCTGATTATGGCTAGGGTGGACATCGCCTTGGGCAATGATGTTACCGCGCCTCTGGCGATCGAGGAATTCCGGAAGGCGGGGGGTAAACAGGTTTTTGATCGCCGCAAGGTGGTCTTGACGCCGGATCATTTTACCCCCAACAAGGACATCAATTCGGCCTCGCTCTGCAAGATAATGCGGGATTTTGCCCGCGAGCAGGAGATCACCCACTATTTCGAGATTGGTGAGGTGGGAATCGAGCATGCGCTTTTACCGGAGCAGGGGATTGTTCTGCCGGGAGATCTGGTGATCGGCGCCGACAGCCACACCTGCACCTACGGCGCCCTGGGCGCATTCGCCACAGGCGTCGGCAGCACCGATCTGGCGGCGGCGATGTTAACCGGCGAGGCCTGGTTTCGAGTTCCGGAAACCATGAAGGTCATCCTCCGGGGTAAACCAGGCAAGTGGGTTTCCGGCAAGGACGTCATTCTCTATCTGATCGGCCTGATCGGGGTAGACGGCGCCCTCTACCGGGCGCTGGAGTTTTCCGGCGAGGGCGTTGCCGCCCTGACAATGACCGATCGCCTCACCATTGCCAACATGGCCATTGAGGCCGGGGCGAAAAACGGTATTTTCATTCCCGATGAAATCACCCGCGCCTATGTGGCGGGGCGCGCGAAGCGGGAATATTCCTGCCTGGACTCTGACCCTGATGCCGAATATTCCCAGGTGGTAGAAATTAATTTGAGCTCCCTGGAACCCCAGGTGGCGTTTCCCCATTTGCCGTCCAATGTTCGGGATATCAGCCGGGTTGGCGAAGTTAAGATCGACCAGGTCGTTATCGGCTCCTGCACCAACGGCCGGATTGAAGACCTCCGCATGGCCGCGGCGATTCTGAAGGGGAGACGCACTGCCCCCTTCGTCCGGCTGATCATTATTCCGGCCACCCAGGAGATATATCGAATGGCCATGCATGAGGGGCTCTTCGATATCTTCCTTGCAGCCAAGGCCGCCATCAGCACCCCAACCTGCGGCCCCTGTCTCGGCGGTCATATGGGCGTCCTGGCGGAAGGGGAGAGGGCGGTGGCTACCACCAACCGCAACTTTGTGGGCCGGATGGGACACGTCAAGAGTGAAGTTTACCTGAGCAACCCCGCCATTGCCGCGGCCTCGGCTGTGCTGGGGAGGATTGCCTCACCGGATGAGCTGTGATTTAGGAGCGCATTTAGCTTAGTCCCTAAGGGGCGCAAAAAGGATGGAAATATGCATTTCAAAGGAAAAGCCTGGAAATTCGGCAACAATATCGACACCGACGTCATCATTCCTGCCCGGTATCTTACCACTTCCGATCCGGCTGTTCTCGCCAGGCACTGTATGGAGGATGCGAATCCGCTATTTGTCTCCAGGGTCACCCCGGGTGATATTATCGTCGCCGGGGAAAACTTTGGCTGCGGATCTTCGCGGGAACATGCCCCGATAGCCATCAAGGCGGCGGGCATTTCCTGTGTAATCGCCAAAAGCTTCGCCCGCATTTTTTACCGCAACGCCTTCAATATGGGCCTGCCAATCTTCGAGGCGGCTGATCTATGGTCGCAGATAAGCGACGGCCAGGAACTAGTGATAGACGGCCAATCGGGACTGGTCACGGCTGGCGAAATAAAGATCAGAACGAGCCCAATACCGGTCTTCATGCAGGAGCTTATTGCCGCGGGCGGTTTGATGAATTACATGGTTAAAAGAAAGGCGGCCATTAATGACCCCCAAAAATAATTTTTCTCTTGCCGTTTTCCCCGGCGACGGCATCGGGCCGGAGATCATCAGGGAGGCGCTGAAGGTGCTGACAGTGGTAGCCGGCCGGCGGGAGGTTTCTTTTCAGGTAACCGAGGGAGTGATCGGGGGCGCGGCCTACGACCAACTGGGAACGCCCTTCCCTCCGGAGAGTCTAAATCTGGCTTTACAAAGCGATGCGATCCTCCTTGGCGCTGTGGGCGGCCCACAATGGGAATCCCTGCCCTTTGAATTGCGGCCGGAACGGGCGCTGTTGGGTCTCAGGGAAGAGCTGGGACTTTATGCTAACTTAAGACCGCTTACAATTTACGAAGATCTGATCGCTAGTTCAACCCTGAAGCCCGAGACGTTAAGAAACGTTGACATCGTCATCGTCCGGGAATTGACCGGTGATGCCTACTTCGGTAAGCCGCGGGGAATCAGGATTGAAAATGGCCGTCGGGTGGGCTTGAATACAATGATCTACAACGAAGATGAGATCGCCAGAATCGCCCGGGTAGGGTTCGAACTGGCCCGGAAACGCCGTTTACGGCTTTGTTCGGTGGACAAGGCCAATGTCCTGGAAGTTTCTCAGTTGTGGAGGGATGTCGTAACCGAGGTGTCAAGCGGCTACCCGGAGGTCGCCTTGAATCACATGTACGTCGATAATTGCGCGATGCAGCTCATCCGCAATCCAGCTCAGTTCGATGTAATCGTGACGTCCAACATGTTTGGCGATATTCTCAGCGATGAGGCCTCCATGTTAAGCGGTTCCATCGGTTTGCTGCCGTCGGCGAGCCTGGGAAAGAAGCAGGCTATGTATGAGCCGATTCATGGCTCCGCGCCGGATATCGCCGGTCAGGGGATAGCGAACCCCCTGGGAACGATACTGTCGGTGGCGATGATGTTGGATCATTCCCTGGGGTTGCGCCGGGATGCCACGATGATTGACAAGGCTGTCCGGATTGTTCTCGGCAGGCGAATCCGGACCAGAGATATCTGCCCCTCCGGTTTTACTCCGGTTGCCACCGGAGAAATGGGCGACCGGGTGGCCGAAACTCTAATCGATCTCTACCAGGGGGAAGCAAGCCAGGGATAACAACATGAATCCGAAAAGAGTTATCAAGAAGCTGCTCTCCCGGGAGATACTGCTCTTAGACGGCGCCGTCGGCACTGAGCTCCAGCAACGGGGTATGCCCACCGGAGTCTGCCCGGAGGCCTGGTGCCAGGATAATCCCGCGTCGCTGGGGGCAATACACCGGGCCTACAGCCAGGCCGGTTCAAGGGTCGTCTATACCGCGACCTTTGGAGCCAATCCCTTCAAGCTCAAACAGTATGATCTGGACCGGACGAGAGAGATTAATCGGGATCTGGCCAGAATTGCCAAGCGATCCGTAATCCGGGGCACCCTGGTAGGCGGCAGCATCGGTCCCACCGGCCTTTTCGTGGAACCATTCGGACCCCTCGCCTTCGAGGAGGCGGTCGCGGCCTTCAAAGAGCAGGTTTACGGCTTGCTGGAAGGCGGTGTTGACCTCCTGGCCATAGAAACCATGATGGATATCCAGGAGGCCCGGGCGGCCCTCCTGGCGGTGAAAGAGCTTGGTAACTATTATACCATCGTCACCATGACCCTGGAGAAAAACGGCCGGACGCTGGGCGGCACCGATCCCGTAACCGCCCTGATTACCCTGCAATCTCTGGGCGCCGACGCGGTCGGTTGCAACTGCTCCGCAGGCCCGGAAACAATGGCAGACTTTATCGCCGTCATGAAACCCTATGCCACCGTTCCCCTGGTGGCCAAGCCCAATGCGGGAATGCCAACACTCAAGGACGGCCGGACGATCTTTCCGATGGACCCCGGCGAGTTCTGTAATTTTGCGGATAAGCTAATTGACTCAGGCGTCAATATGCTGGGCGGCTGCTGTGGCTCCAGCCCGGAGCACATCCGAGCGCTGCACGACAGGTTAGCCGGCGTGGTTCCAAAAAGGCCCCCAAGGACTTCTCTGGGGGCCGTTTGTTCGGGGCGAACCCACAAAATCATCGACCGGAGCCAGCCGCTTTTAATCATCGGCGAGCGGATAAATCCCAGTGGCAAGAGTGACTTACAGGAAGAGCTTCGGACGGGAAAGGTGGCGATAATCCGCAGGCTTGCCCGGGAACAGGAAACAGGCGGCGCTGATCTGCTGGATGTCAATGTGGGAGTACCAGGCAGCGATGAGGCTCAGACGATGCGACGGGCGGTGGCGGCAGTAACGATGACCTCCCGCCTGCCACTGGTGATCGATTCCGGCTGTCCGGCGGCGATCGCTGCGGCACTGCGCCTTTACCCGGGCCGGGCCTTGATCAACTCCATATCTCTGGAAAAGAGCAAGATCGAGGAGATACTTCCCCTGGCGGCCAAATACGGCGCCATGATAATCATTTTGCCCTTGAGCGGGGAAGGTATTCCTGAAAAGGCTGCCGAAAGAAAAGCCATAGTCCGGAAGATATTCAAACGGGCGAAACTCTTAGGATACACCAAGGCGGACATAGTCGTCGATGCCTTGGTGATGACGTCCGCCGCCAACCAGGAGTTGGCCGGGGAGGCCCTCGAGGTGGTTCGCTGGTGCCACAATACCTTTCGCTGCTCCAGTCTGCTGGGGCTGACCAATATATCTTTTGGAATGCCGGGCCGAACCTGGCTCAACAGCGCTTATCTGGCCATGGCCCAGCCGCTGGGATTGACGCTGGCAATCGCCAACCCGGCCTCGACCGAGCTGATGCAGATCAAGCTGGCGGGCGATGTGCTGACCGGCCGGGATCGTGAAGCGAGGAACTATATAGGCCGGTTTACCGGCAAGGTAGGGGATTCCCGGGAAGCGACCCCAAACCTAAGTCATCAGGCAAAGATCTTCAAGGCCATTTTAGAGGGGAACAAAGAGGAGATTCTGCCGCTTATCGAAGCCGCCCTGGCGGCGGGGGTGAGCGCCCTGGAGCTGATGAATCAGGTGATGATGAAGGCCATTGCCCGGGTGGGAGAGCTCTTCGAACAGAAGGTCTATTTTCTTCCTCAGCTCATTGCCAGCGCCGAAACCATGAAGATCGGCATTGGCAGGATCGAGGGACTCCTTAATCCGGAGGCGGGATCTGAGACCGGCGGGACAATCATCTTAGCTACCGTGCGGGGTGATATTCACGACATCGGTAAAAACATCGTGGGGTTACTTTTAAAAAACAACGGCCACCGGGTAATTGATTTGGGCAAGGATGTGTCACCAGGGGTTATCATAGCGGCAATTAGAGAGCATCAGCCGGACCTGGTGGGCCTTTCAGCCCTGATGACTACCACGATGATGGGGATGAAAGAGATCATTGAGCGCGTACGCGAAGAAGGGCTTTCTTGTAAATTTATTCTCGGAGGGGCGGTGGTGACGCCGGAATTCGCCCAATCGCTGGGCGCCCTTTACGCCCCGGACGGGGTGCAAGCGGCGAGAATTATGGCCCGGCTCGCAGCAGAAGAGGGCCGCTAATAAAAATTTAAAACAGCGTGATCAATGGATTATAGCGGGAGAAGACTATGGATTACCTTGCGATAAGGAAAAGGCTGGCGCTCATGATACTAAGTAAATCCTTTCGTTTCCGCCAGGACCCGCCCTTTACGCTGGCTTCAGGGAAGACCAGCTCTTACTACTTCAACTGCAAACCCGTGACCCTCGACCCGGAAGGGATGTATCTCATCGGCCATACGCTCTTCGATCTAATCCGCGCCGCCCCGGAAACGGCGGCCGGGGGCCTCACCCTGGGCGCCGACCCCATTGCCAACGCACTTTCCCTGATTTCTTACCAGGAAGGGAGGCCGATTAAATCTTTTATTGTCCGCAAGGAGACCAAGGGGCATGGGACCAAGAGCGCCGTCGAGGGCAATGTCGACCCGGGGGAGAGGGTAATCGTCATTGACGATGTTATCACCACCGGCGGCTCCACCATCACGGCTATAGAAAAGGTCCGCGAAGCCGGCCTTATAACCGATAGGGTGATCACCCTTATTGATCGCGAAGAGGGGGGCCGGGAGAACATCCTCCAGCATGTAAGGCGGGTGGATGCCGTATTCACCCGCTCGGAAATCATGGCGCTTTATCGCGACGGGGAAACCGGAAAAGCGGGTTGAGTGAAACAGAAAAATGTTAAAATACTGACGTTTTTTTTAAGAAGCCGTCAGTATTTTCTTGGCAACGCTGACATCTCGCCGGATCTGACTTACGAGTTGTTCCACATTCGGAAAGGTTATTTCCGCCCGCAGCCTTTTTAAAAAAGAGACATCCAGCCTTTGGCCGTAGATATCTTTATTGAAATCAAAGAGGTGAACTTCAAGCGATCGCCTGCTGTCGGCAAAAGTTGGATTGGTGCCGATATTCATCACCCCGCCGATGCTGTTTTCCGCCAGTCGGGCCCTGACGGCATAGACGCCATCCGGCGGGATCAGCTCCTTCTCTGGAGCGATGTTGGCCGTGGGGAAGCCCAAAGCGGCGCCGCGCCGCTGACCCGCAACAACCACGCCAGCCACGTTATAGGGGCGTCCCAGCAATGCCTGAGCGGTTTCCATATCGCCCTCTAGAATTGCCTGCCGTATCCTGGTGCTGCTAATGATCGTCCCGGCGGTGGCAAAGGCGTTGATAACTTCCACCTCAAAGCCCAGTTTTTTGCCGTAAAAGATCAGCAGGGCTTCGTTGCCCTCCTTCCCCCGGCCGAAGGTATAATCATGACCTATGACTATCCTGCTGATCCTCAGTTTTTCCGAGAGGAAATCAGTGACGAAATCATGGGCGGACGTTTGGGCGTACTTCAGGTTGAAACCTACTACAATCACCGCATCGAGACCACATTCGGCAAGAAGGTTCAATTTCTCCTCCAGCGAGGTTATCAGGTAGAAGGGTCTTCGCTCCGGGTGGATCAGCATTTTGGGGTGGGGTTCGAAGGTAATGACGACGGCCTTTCTTCCACCACAGTGAGCCTCCCGCACCAGGTTGGTTAGAAGCTGGCGGTGTCCCAGATGTATTCCGTCGAAGTTGCCGATCGTTACGAAAGCGTTCTGCAATTCCTGTCCGATATGTTCGTAGCCGTAATTGATCTGCATAGCCTGCCTGCAATTTAGATTGATACTTCTTTATGGCCGGGGAGAATACCATTTACCTTTCCCCTTGCCAACTCATTTTCCTTGACAAGTGTGCGGTTGTGATTGTAAATTGCTTTCCTAAGCCGAAGTGGCGGAATTGGTAGACGCGCTAGGTTCAGGGTCTAGTGGGTGTAGGCCTGTCCGGGTTCAAATCCCGGCTTCGGCACCAAAGTGAGGCCAATGGGTTGATCTATTCTTCGGTCAACCCATTCAAATTGGCACCTGCCGGGTCTATTGCTGGCCCACGAGTTCTTAAACAGAAATGAGCTAACTTGCACCTATCGCCCCAGACGAGAACCTCGTGGAAGAGTTTCTCAAACCTATTGCTATCAGCCAGTATCGTATGGCCAAGCAAATTGACGTTCGCGCTTAGCGTATCAGTGAGATTGTTGCGGGCATAAGGTTCGATCGCGGCGGACACTGATTTACAGTTGTTGCGGTTCTTTGGCTTATCCAACGGCTATTGGTTTCGCCCTCAATTTCCTGGGAAGTTGCCGCACCTCCCCGGAGGCTCCAAGCGTTTTTTAAGAGGAGCAGCGATTTGTGAAGGAAGATTAAGCTAATTAAGCACACTGTTGCCGGAATACTTCAGAAATACTTCCGAAAAATTAAAAATGCTGTACATGGGGGTGGGCATGTGTTAAAGGTTATTTGTTTACATCCCTGAGCGTTGCGGGGGTTTTTCTTGCTTAATAACCCAGCCGCGCCGCTGGGGGACGAATTTTTTTAAACAACGTGGAGGAAATTCAGATTATGAATTACGGCGGTCTGGAGGCGGCCCACAGCGGATGGGATGACTCAAGATTTGTTGTTATTCCGGTGCCTTACGATCTGACCTCCACCTACCAGTCCGGTTCTAGGCGGGGGCCGCTGGCCATCCTCCAGGCTTCGGCCAATATGGAACTCTATGATGAGGAACTGGAGCAGGAAACTTATCGGGCGGGGATTCATACGCTGGAGGCCGTCGAAGCGTTGGCCGGAAGTCCGGAACAGATGCTGGAGGCGGTTAGGGTCGAGGTGGCCGGGATACTTGCCGCCGGCAAGACGCCGGTCATTATCGGCGGGGAGCACAGCATCAGCTTCGGGGCAGTGAAGGCGGCAAGGGAGAAGTATCCTGGCATCGGCGTGCTGCAGTTTGATGCCCATGCCGATTTAAGGGATGGCTATCAGGGTTGTGCCTTCAGTCATGCGGCGGTGGCTCGGCGAATTTCTGAAATATGCCCGCTGGTTCAACTGGGAATCAGGAGCATGTCCCGAGAGGAAGCCGATTATATCCGGCAGGGAGAACTGGCCAGTTATTCCGCCGACTTCATCCGAGGGAAAGCAGGCTTTGATAACAAGATACTTGATCTTTTGCCTGATGACCTATATGTGACCATCGATCTTGATGTCTTAGACCCGGCTTTCATGCCGGCGACAGGTACGCCGGAGCCGGGCGGGCTTTCCTGGCGGGATCTGCTTGACATATTAAGAAGGGTAGGGGAATGCAAGAGAGTAAGGGCTTTCGATGTAGTTGAGCTTGCTCCCATTCCGGGCATTGTGGCCCCAGATTTTCTGGCGGCCAAACTTGTATATCGCTTTATGGGCTATCTGACGAAAAATCCTTTCTTTGTTTCGGAATAGGATGAGGGCGCCACGCAGGAACCGCTTGCTAAACGCTGAAAATACATAGATGAATAAAGGAAAAGAAAAAGATGGAATATGTGGACTTTGTTCCCAATAAGATGTTTTTTACAAAGGGAGTCGGTAATCATAAGGAAGAGCTGCACTCATTTGAGTTGGCGCTAAGAGATGCCGGGATCGAGAAGTTCAATCTGGTGCAGGTCTCGTCGATCTTGCCGCCCCAGTGTAAAATTATTTCCCGACAACGCGGACTTGAAGAACTTCGTCCGGGATCTATTACCTACTGCGTGCTAAGCCGCTGTTGCAGCAACGAACCCAGACGCCTTCTGGCGGCGACAGTTGGCTGCGCCATTCCCGCGGACCGCAGCACCTACGGCTATATCAGCGAGCATCACTCCTTCGGCCAGACCGAGAAACAAGCCGGCGACTACGCCGAAGACCTGGCGGCGGCCATGCTTGCTTCCACCCTGGGCATCGATTTTAACGTCGATGAGAGCTGGGACGAGAAGAAAGAGATCTTCAAGATCAGCGGGAAGATCGTCAGCACCAGGAATATAACCCAGTCCAGCATTGTTAAAAATGCCGGATACACTACTGTTGTGGCGGCAGCGGTGTTTGTTTTCTGACGGCGCAATAAAAGTTCGCGATGCCTGAATATCTTAAATCGCAAGGATTTAGGCGTGCCTGCAGATTCGCCGTAAGCCCGCTGTCTTGAGCTTCTCCTTGGGAAGGCGGGAAGCGGGGAAGGGATTTAGCGCAACGCCGCATCCGGACTTACGAAGTCGTCAATGTTGGTTCATCTTTCTGCGGCGCACCAAAGGAAGAGGTCATGACTGCAAGCAGTGCAGACTATCTGTACCTTCAGGTCTTTCCCTCTATCATCGGCTTTTTTGTCATGTTATCCATCTCTCTCGTTGCCTTGTCGCGGGGCTGGAAAAATTCAACCAATTTACTTTTTTTTGCCATTGTATTTCTAGGTGCGTTAATAAACCTGGATGTGGCCCTGATATCGATCATCGAAAACAGGTCCTTGGCCCTGACTATTGATCGGGCGACATATCTGTTTTTTGTCTTCAGCCCTCCCGTGTATATTCATTTCGTTCATTCCTTGCTGGGCCTGAAAAAAAGGCGGTTCCTGGAAAGGATCGCCTACGGACTTAGTTTTTCATTTCTTTTTTTCGTGCCGACCAAGCACTTCATTGCTGGATTGCAGTATTACAGCTTTGGAGCGATCGCCCAGGCCGGTCCAGTTTTTTACGCTTTTTCCGCCCTGGTGGCTTTTTCCGTTCTGTATTGCCTAAAGACCCTTTATGACGGCATGAAAACTGCCGCCGACAATCTTCAGAAAAACAGAATAAAATATATCCTGGTCGGAATGGGCTTAAGCGCCCTGCTGATTTCGCTCAACATCATTCCGGTCAGTGGCATCTACTTATATCCGATGAGCAATTTCAGTTTTCTGCCCGCCCTTATTCTAGCGTACGGTTTTCTTAAGTACGATCTTCTCGACATCGGGGCGGTCTTAAGAAAAAGTGCCGGTTATCTCCTGCTGACGGGAGTCCTTACCGGAATATACATCCTGGCAATACTGGGACTCAACCTGATCTTCTGGGGCGCCTTTCGGCTGGAAGAGCTGGCAATTTCATTTCTGTTTGCCTTAATTGTAGTTCTTTTTTTCAACCCGATAAAAGATCGCACCCGGCGGATCATCGATCGTATTTTTTATCAGGGAAAATATGACTACCAAAGTCTGCTTCAGCAGGTAAGCGAGAGGATGGCGGCCAGCATGAGCGTTTCCGATATCAGACAGCTCCTGACGGCCTTTATTTTTGATACCTTCAATCTCCGGCGGGTTGATCTTTTTTTGGCCGAGGAAGAAGGTTCTTTTCTCCGCTACCACCTGGATGAGCATGGCCGCCCCGGGGTCGATACCAGGCTGAAAATGAATGGGAACCTTCTTGAGTTTCTCGTCAGCGAGAAATATCCCCTAAGCAGGATTCAAGTGGAAGCCATGAAGAATGTTGACGCGGGGGTGATCGAGATGCAAAAGCTCTTTTATGACATGGACGCATCGCTGGTGATTCCGGTGGTTTCCCGCAGTAGCCTGACCGGCTTTTTTTGTCTGGGGGAGAAGAAGTCCGGAGAGCTGTTCGTGCCGGAGGATTTATCGCTTTTGGCAACACTCGCCAGCCAGTCGGCGATAGCTCTGGAAAACGCAAAGAGCTATGAGAAGCTGGAAAAATTCAGCCGGGAATTGGAGCGGACCGTGGAGCTCCGAACAGCCGATTTGCGGACGGCGCTGGAAGAAAAGGAGAGGGCGCAGAATCGGCTGATCAGGGCGGAAAGCCTGGCCGGCGTCGGCCGGCTGACTGCGGGCGTCGCCCACGAGCTGAACAATCCCCTGGCGGTTGGGTTAAGCCTGGTTCAAGTCAGCATAGAAGCCATTGAGCGCAAGGATCTAGGGGAAGAGGGGAGGGCGGAGGTACTAGACGACCTGAGATTCACGATCAGGGAACTCCAGAGGGCGGCCGATATTGTGCGAAGCCTCCTGGGCGTTTCACGGCAAGGTGAAGGCTATAGTGAGCCGGTGGACATCAATCGGGTGATAGAGTATTCCATCCGGATACTCTATAGTCAATACAAGCACCGGCAGGTGGAGATCGACAAGAACCTGGATAATAACATTCCGCATATTGAAGGAAACTTTGCCGAGCTTGGCCAGGTGATGATTAACATCATAAAAAATGCCATCCAGTCGCTACCCGAAGGCGGGGGGCGGATCACCTTGAGGACGCTTCAGCGAGGCGATAAAGTCATAATAGAGGTAAGCGATACCGGCCGGGGAATGAATCAACTTGAAATATCTGAGATATTTAGTCCATTCTATACCACGAAACCGGTCGGGGAAGGGGTGGGATTGGGTCTATATATCTGCCATAACATTCTGGAGCGGCATGGCGGGGAAATTTCGGTCGAAAGCAAGCCCGGCCATGGCTCTACCTTTAAGGTAGCGCTGCCGATAAAAAGGAGCGAATAATGAGCCGGTTGCTGGTGGTTGATGATGAAGAGGGCGTGAGAAGATCCCTGAAAAAGGTGCTCGAACCGGCAGGATACTCCATAGTCCTGGCGGAAAACGGCAGCGAGGCCATCAGACATGTGAATGATAATGGCGAAGACATAGAAACGGTCATCTCGGATTTCCGGATGCCGGGTATTGACGGACTGGAAACACTTATTGCCATCGGGAAATTAAATCCGGAGATAACTAGGATCCTTTTAACTGGCTACGCCACCATGAACAGTGCTATTGAGGCGGTGAACGCCGGCATTGACGGGTTTATTACTAAACCTTTTGAGAATGCTGAATTGAGATCCAAGATCCTGGAATATAATCTCAAAAAGAGGCTCAAACAGTTTGTGTCCGAGCAGATTCTGCATCTGATGCATACCGAAGGGGTAAGAATCAGCGCCAGGCGGCAGCAGGTTTCCGTTCTCTTCTGCGATATCCGCGGATTCACGGCTTTAGTTGCCGAGACTAAAGCTGCCGAGCTCGTGGAGATAATGAATGGCTCTTACTTCAGCCCGTTGGACAATGTTATTTTTGCCTGCAACGGTACGCTGGACAAGCATATTGGCGACAGTATCATGGCGGTCTTCGGGGCGCCTTTGCCCAGCGGCGACCATGCCGACAGGGCGCTTGAATGTGCTTTAGCAATGATGAAGGAAATGGAAAGGGTGAATGAAAAACTCAAGACTTCGGGCCGTCAGTTGGCGATTGGAATCGGAATCGGCTCCGGAGAAGTTATGGCCGGCTTTTTTGGTTCTTCCCGTAAGAGGGAGTATACGGTACTGGGTCCTGCGGTCAATCGGGCGGCCAGATTGGAGCAACAGGCCGGAAAGGGGCAGATCGTTTTGTGTGAAGATACCTTCCGCCTTCTCTCCGATAAGGCGCGATTCGGCAAGCTGGAAACTTTGACCCTGCAAGTTGACGGCAGCGCCATCACCGTCTATAGCCTGATGGGAATATAACGGGAAAATAAAGGACCTTATCATGATACAGGTGAAACAGTTTCCATATGCGGCTGATAATCTTGGTTATCTCGTTTTCGACGACAAATTCGCCCTGGCTGTGGACGGTGGTGATCCGACAGCGATCCGGGCCTTCCTGACATCCCGGAAGCTTGAGCTGCTCTGGGTTGCCAACACGCACGGTCATCCGGACCATACTTGCGGCAATCAGGCTCTGACCAGGGAAACCGGCGCCCGCCAGATAAGTTATCCGGATGTCATGAGGGCGGGAATTTTCAAGCTGGGCGCTCATGACATCCAAGTGATCCCGACCCCCGGCCATTCAGCCGATTCGGTATGCTTTTATTTTTCCAACATCCTCTTGACCGGCGACACCCTTTTCAACGGCACAGTGGGTAACTGTTTCAGCGGCGACATGAGGGGTTTTTACGAATCCCTGCAGCGTATAATGGAGCTGCCTCCCGATACAGTCATCTACTCCGGCCACGACTATGTGAAAATGGCCATGGAATTTCTTCGCAGTCTTGATCCGGAAGAAAAGCGGATTGATCGTTATCTGGTTGGATACGATCCGAACAACGTTTTTTCCTGCCTCAAGGACGAGCTAATGATAAATCCATACCTTCGTTTCGATGATTCGCGGATAGAGGAGTTATTGCGAAAAAAGGGGCTGGGAACCGCTGATTCCTGGCAGAGATGGCTTTCCCTCATGTCGATTGAATAAGAGAGACACTTCCCCTATTTGGTTGGAGATGATTGAATCTGGAAGTGGCCTTGGTTTACGGATCGGCAACGTCCTTACGGCCGCGAAAATCGGTCAAACTCGGTAAGCGGTAAAAGCACATGCTGCCTTTAACACGTTCTTTTTTTGCCACCGTTCCCAAGGGTAACGAACCACTATTGGCCGATGAACTGCGCGCCCTTGGTGCGGAGAGCGTAGCAGAAGCCCGTGCGGGCGTTTCGTTTTCCGGATCGCTGGAACAGGCCTACCGGGTCTGCCTCTGGTCACGCTTGGCAAGCCGTGTGCTGCTGCCGCTGGCGAGTTTTCCTGCCGCCTCGCCGGAAGAACTCTATGCGCGGGTTTCTGAGATTGACTGGAGCGTCCATCTGGCCGTGGAAGGAACCATGGCGGTGGATGCCACTGTTTCTCAATCGCAAATCACCCATTCGCACTACGCGGCCCTCAAGGTCAAGGACGCGGTTGTGGACCGATTCCGCGACCATAGCAGGGTGCGTCCCTCGGTCGATACCAGACGCCCCGATCTGCGCCTCAATCTCTATCTCTTCCGCGATCAGGCCATCCTCAGCATTGATTTGTCCGGGGACAGCCTGCACCGGCGGGGCTACCGCACGGAGGGGATGGTGGCGCCGCTCAAAGAGAATCTGGCGGCGGCCATTCTGATCCGGGCCGGCTGGCCGCAGATCGCCGCCTGGGGCGGGACGCTTTTCGACCCAATGTGCGGTTCGGGCGCCCTGCTGATAGAAGGGGCATTGATGGCCGGGGATATTGCTCCCGGGTTGCAGCGTCCCTATTACGGGTTTTACGGCTGGCGTGGGCATGAAGCGACGCCTTGGCTCCGATTGCTGGACGAAGCCCGGCAGCGTCGCCAGGTCGGACTGGCGCGCATTCCCATTATTACCGGTTTCGACGCGGATCCCAAGGCGATCAGGGCGGCTTGGGCCAATATCGAGGGGGCCGGACTCAGCGAGTTCATCCACGTGGAACGGCGCGAGGTCTCTGCCCTGGCGCCCCTGTCTCGCAAGCAGTCGACGGGCGGCCTGGTGGTGGTTAATCCCCCCTATGGCGCGCGGCTGGGCGAGGTAGAAGCGCTCAAGGGGCTGTACGGCACCCTCGGCGACCGCCTCAAGGAACATTTTACCGGATGGAAGGCGGCGATCTTCACCGGCAATGTTGATCTAGGCAAGAAGCTCGGTCTGCGGGCGAAACGCATGCATACCCTCTACAACGGCGCCCTGGAGTGCAAATTGCTCCACATCGAGGTGCGGCCGGAATACTTTGTCGATCGCCACCGCGCCCCGGCCCCGGTGAAGCTTAGCGAGGGGGCGACCAGTTTCACCAATCGCCTGCGCAAGAACCTCAAGACCATTGGTAAATGGGCAAGGCAGGAAGGGATTTCCTGCTACCGCCTCTACGACAGCGATGTCCCTGAGTACGCCGTGGCCGTGGACTTATACGATGGATTCGTGCAGGTGCAGGAATACCAGGCGCCGCAAAGCATTGATGAGCTCAAGGCCGCCCAGAGGCTCAGCGAGGTGATGGCGATCCTTCCCGGGGTGCTGCAGGTGCCGGAAGGGCGGATTTTCCTCAAGGTTCGCCGGCGCCAGAAGGGAAAGGAACAATACGGCAAATTCAGCGAGCGGGGAGAGTTTCACGAGGTGCGGGAAGGAAACGCCCGGCTGTTGGTCAACCTATCCGACTACCTTGATACCGGACTTTTCCTCGATCACCGCCCGATTAGACTGATGCTTGGCCAACTGGCCAAAGGGAAGCGCTTTCTCAATCTCTTCGCCTATACGGGCGCTGCCACGGTGCATGCCGCCCTTGGCCAGGCGGCCTCGACCCTGTCTGTTGACATCAGCCAAACCTATCTTGACTGGGCAAAGAAGAACCTCGCCCTGAACGGCTTCACCGGCGGCAAGCACAAATTCGTCCGGGATGACTGCCTGGAGTGGCTCGGTCATGCCAAGGGGAAGTTCGACCTGATCTTTCTCGATCCGCCAACCTTTTCGAACTCAAAACGTATGGACGGCACATTTGACGTCCAGCGTGACTACGTCCATCTGCTCAGACAAACGGCGGCCCTTCTGGCAAAAGGTGGGGTGCTGATTTTTTCCAATAATAACCGGCGCTTCAAGATGGATGCCGAGGCCCTTCCCGAGTTGGTTATCGATGATATCAGTCTTAAGACGATACCCTTGGATTTTGCGCGCAATCCGCGTATTCACTATTGTTGGCGGATCGTCAGAAGATAAGACAACCCCGCCGGAATAGCCTTTTTAGAAGTCCCCGGAATACAGATTTGGAGGCGCTTGACATGCGCGGAAAATTGTGAATAGGGCTTCGGCAGATAGAAACGCAGCACATGGGGTACTCTTACGATAAGTGGACCTCAGCCGTCATTAATATATTATTTGGGAGGTGTTACCTTGTCAAGAAAAGCGATCTACATGGATACCAGTATATGCGTCGAGTGCCAGGCCTGTCGCGTGGCCTGTCAGATGCAGAACGGCTTGAAACCTGAGTTGGTTTACATAAAGTTCACCGGCGTAGAGCAGGGACAGTATCCGGCGACAACTTATACCCTGGTCCGCAAGAGCTGCAATCACTGTGGCAAGCCCCCCTGTGTTGATGTCTGTCCCGTTAATGCCATCACCAGGGGTAACAGCGGTTTCACCCATCTCGATGTGGAGAAGTGCATCGGATGCGGAATGTGCGTAAGCGCCTGCCCCTTCGGGGTTCCTGAAATCAAAGATAGCAAGTCCATCCGCTGCGCTGGCTGTCCCGATCTGGTGGAGGCGAACCGTCCACCGGCCTGCGTGGATACCTGCATCACCAACGCCCTGAAATTTGGTGACCGGACGGCGATGGTTGCCGATGGCGAGAAAAGAGCCGGCCAGCTCCAGAAGACCCATCCTGACGCAGTCCTTTACGGGAAAGAGGCCAATGGCGGACTGGGAGTCCTGCAGGTACTAAGGGCAAAGCCGGGCGTTTACAACCTGCCGGCATAAACAAGCGACAGATACTAACGATCAGGGAGGTATTCGGTGAAGAAGTTTACGAGACGGTCATTTTTGAAAGGTATGGCGGCAACCGGCGCGGCCATCGCGATGAGTCCCCTCTTCGACATGAACAAATGGGCCCAGGCCCAGGCCGGAGCGCCCATTAAGAGGATCCCCACCATGTGCAATGCCTGTTCCAGCCATTGCGGCCTCTGGGTGCATGTGAAGGGCGGCCGGATATGGAAGGTCACCGGCCATGCCGACCATCCCCGCAGCCGGGGGAAACTCTGCGCCCGGGCGCATGCCTCGCTTGCCTGGCTCTACGATCCTTACCGGGTCACCGTACCCCTAAGGCGCGTAGGCGACCGCTTTATGCCGGTATCCTGGGACGAGGCGATGGCCGACATCGCGGCCAAACTGAAAAATATTCTCGCTACGGCTGGACCATCGGCCGTATTCTATGCTCACAATCCAAGACAGACCGGGGTATTCTATGGGCAGCGCTTCATGGATTCCATCGGCGCTCCCACCGTCTGCACTCATAACGCGGCCTGTAATACCTCCATTACGCGGGGATTTTCTGAAACCTTCGGCTGGACCCCCGGCACGGATATGGGCGCGGCGAAGTACATCCTCTGCATTGGCCGTAATTTTGGCGAGGGCATCAGAACATCCCAGGCGACCAGCTTGATGGGCGCCATTGCCAAAGGAACCAAGGTGGTCTGCGTTGATCCCCGGCTGAGCGCCACGGCGGCGATCTCCTCAGAATGGATCCCCATTCGTTCCGGAACTGATCTGGCCCTGATTCTGGCCATGTGCAATGTTTTGATTACCGAAGAACGTTACGATAAGGAATTTATTAAGGCCCATGCCAACGGATTTGAAGAATTCGTAGCGGCCAACAGGCCATACACCCCGGATTGGGCTGCGCCGCTGACGGATATCCCGGCGGATACGATCAGGCGGATGGCCCGGGAGATGGCGGCGGTCCGCCCAAATTGCCATGTTGATCCTTCATGGAAGGGGGCCTTTGGCACCAACTATATCAACAGCACCCAGACGGCCCGCGCCGTGGGACTGCTGAATGCCCTCCTGGGCAACGTGGGGGCACCTGGCGGTCTCAATAATTTCGCTGCCGTGCGCTTCGGGAGCCTGGACAAGGACAAACATCCCGCCCCGTCCCGGCCGACTATCCCCCGTTCCGACGGCGTGGGCATCAAGGGGGAGTTCCCCCTGGGCACTTCCCATGGCCTGCCCCACGTGCTGGCCAAAAAGGCCATGGAAGGCAAGGTCAAGGCGGGTATCATCTGGCATCATAATCCGGTGCGAAATTTCCCCGATCGCAAACACATGGTGGATGGGTATCGGAGTTTGGATCTCCTTGTGGTGATTGACACCCACCTGAGGGAAACAGGGATGGTGGCGACCCATATTCTGCCGGAAGTGACCTACCTGGAGCGCGAGGAGGTAGTTGAGGGATACGGCGGCAGGCGTCCCGCCATTGCGATCCGAGTGGCGGCGGTGCCCAAACTGCACCCCCTCACCAGGACCTATCCGGAGATCATCACGGAGCTGGCCACCAGAATGGGTAATGGGAAATTTTTCAACTTTACCCTCGATGAACTGAACGAGGCGCAGATTGCGCCCTTGAAGGTATCACTGGCGACCCTGAAGGAAAAGGGTTCCCTCCTGCTGGAGGCCGTCGATGTGCCGCAAGTACCGCCCTTTACCACGGCCTCCAAGAAGGTGGACTTCTTCTCCAAGAGGCTCGCGGACAATGGATTCGCTCCTTGTCCGGTTTGGGAGGCGCCTTTGGTAGAACCTGATCCGAAGAATCCTGCCAGTTTCCGTTTGATTCACGGCAAGCAGGGCTATCATTCTCATACAGCGACGGTCAGCATTCCTTATCTTTTACAGATTAGCAAGGACTACGATGCCGAACGTCTCTGGCTCAACGCCAAGCGGGCAAGCGCGTTGGGAATAAAGGACGGGGATACGGTACTGGTCACCTCCAAGTTGGCCAGCCAGAAGGTGAAGGTAAAGGTGACGAACCGTCTCCATCCCGAGGCGGCCTATCTCCCGGCCGGCTACGGAACCTTCTCGCCCTTCCAGCCTAACGCCGACGGCTACGGGATCAGTCCCAACGATTTTGTTCCCTTCATGACGGAGCCGCTCGTGGGCCATGCCATGATGCACGAGGTAGTGGTTGAGATCAAAAAGGCATGACGGAAACAATCATTGGCAACGAGTATCGAGCCAGGGTTTATGCGCTATTGGCAGAGGCCCTGGCTCCACCATCTCCAGAAGGGGACTTGTTCCGCCTGACCTCCGGGGAGTGGGCGCGGGAACTAGCGGATGCCCTGGCGCATTTGGGATGTTCGTTAAAGGTTCCGGCCTCTCTGTTTGAACCGGCGATAACGCCCGCCGACCTTGCGGAAGAATACCTTCAGGCCTTCTTCCTACCCCACGGCAAGGGAATCTGGCTTGTGGAATCGGTTTATAAACCCTGGACACTAGACAGCTCCGCCGAAGTTCCGTTCATGACTGAAACGGGCTGGTTGGGCGGTGATGCGGCGAGTCACCTAAGAGACATAATGAGCCAGTTGGGGATCGAATTGCCCCCGGAAATCCAGGCCACACCCGATCATCTATCCGTGGAACTGGAAATCGTCTCTTTACTGGTGGAAGGGGCTGACGAAGAAGCCCAGGCTACCTTCCTCTCCCAGCATCTGGATTGGCTGCCTTTGCTCCTGGCCAGATGTGACGAAGCCGGCCTGGGAGGCTTCTACCGTGCACTCTTGGAGCTGACGGGACAGTTTGTCAACTGTGACCGGCAGTTGATCGATCCGGGGGGGACCGCCGCCGGTTTCCGGGGCTATCCGGGTTAGGCTTGGGGTATTCCGGGGACATCCCTGTGGGACAAATCAACAAAGACCGCAAGCACTATCCCCGTACCAACGAGAGACTATTTTCCCAAGCCTGCCTTGATGAGGAACATGCCGCGGCCTTGGTGCCCAGACAGGCCACTACAAAAACCGCTGATTACGCCCCTGATAGGAAGCCATTTTCGACCAGGTGCAATTTTTGAGAAAGCAGGCGAGAGTTCTAGAGAGGCCAGAATTCCGTGCAAAGGAAAAATTGTTTCCTGTCCGCTCGCACGACCATGCGACGACAATTTCACCCGAAAGCACACTTAACAACATCTCGATTATGAAAAGTGTCGATAAGAGCGATATTTTAATATGCTAGTATGACAGTTTCAATGTGGCGACACCGGCCACAATCAACGCGACGCCAAGATACCTGCCTAAACTTGTTGGATCGCCGTAGAAGAGCACCCCGACGAGAAAGGTTCCTGCGGCGCCAATGCCTGTCCATACGGCATAGGACGTGCCAATTGGGATTTGCTTTTGAGCAAGCCAAAGCAGCAAACCGCTAATCGCCATAAACGCCACAGCAACGATAATGCCGGTTGTTCTTGTTTCTGTTTCTTGCGCCATCTTTAGACCAACCGGCCAGCCGATCTCAAATAAACCAGCCAAAACTAGGTATAGCCAAGCCACTCTTCTATCTCCTTTATCGAAAACCTGTTCACTAAAGGTCACAATTTATCGCATTATTTTAAGCCTATCGCAATTCAGCGGTCCGAGTTGACGCGATTGTTAAGCCGAGAGCTTCTTGGCCACTTGTGCAACATGGGCGCCTTGGAACCGGGCAATCCTTATTTCGTTCTCTGACGGTTGACGGCTACCATCGCTGCCAGCAAGGGTGCTTGCCCCATATGGTGTTCCACCGGTAATTTCACTCATGTTCATAAGTTCCTGACAGGAAAAGGGGACGCCCACGATAATCATGCCGTGATGTAACAGTGTGGTGTGAAAAGAGGTGATTGTAGTTTCCTGCCCGCCGTGCTGCGTCCCTGTGGATGTGAAGACGCTACCTATTTTTCCAATCAACTTTCCTTTAGCCCAAAGACCGCCGGTCTGGTCGAGAAAGTTGCGCATCTGCGCGCACATATTGCCAAAGCGTGTAGGCGTGCCAAATATAATGGCATCGTATTCCGCCAGTTCAGCGGTTGTTGCAAACGGCGCCTCTTGATCGAGCTTGGCGCCCGCTTTTCGAGCCACGTCTTCCGGCATTAAATCGGGCACACGTTTGATAGTGACCTCTGTACCATTGATGCTGCGTGCGCCTTCAGCCACCGCTTTCGCCATTGTTTCGATGTGACCATACATGCTGTAGTAAATAACTAGAATTCTTGTCATGTTGCATCTCCTTTCCGGGTGATTGTTGTGTAAGCATAACGCCGCCGGTCAGGCGCGGGCTGGTAGCCCGTCGCCCACACCGTCTTGTTCCGCATTCATCTCGTCTTCACGCAGGCGAAAACCCTGTACTCATCATCGCCCAGACCGTATCGCCCCTCATGCACCTCGAGCCCCGTTTCGCCTAGAACCTGCCTCCATGTGTCCAGGGGAAAGATCCCCATCGTCCAGTGATCGGTCTCAATCCGCAGGCGGCCGTGATCGCGAATCAGGTACAGGATCGTCGTTTCGTACTGCTCGTCCGTAGGGTCAGGGTCGTACACGTTTTCGACGAACACAACGTCCAATCTGTCCCGCGTGGCCCTGGTGGTCGTGGTCTTGTTCTGCCTAAAACTCTCGACTGTAACGTCCGGTGTGGCGATCAGGACGCCGCCTAGTTTCAAGTGGGCATACGCGGTGTGAAACGCGGCCTCAAAGTCGGCCCGGCAGTTCATATGTGAGATCGCATCGTCCATCAGCACGGCGTCGAAAGTCCGGCCGAGTCTGAACGTCCGCATATCGCCCTGGACAAACATGCAGTCAGGATTCAGTTGCCTCGCTTGCGCGAGCATCACGGGGCTCAAATCCAGGCCGGTGACATTGAACTCCCGCTTCAGGTTAAGGACGTTCTTCCCGCCCCCGCACCCGACGTCCAGCAGTGTGGTTGCCGGGCGCTTGGCGTTCTGTCGAATCAGGCCAGTGACGTGTTGGCAGTAGTGAGCGTA
>JBBIRO010000034.1:0-35276 GCA_037441775.1 Syntrophobacterales bacterium | reverse complement strand
AGGCGCTTTTAGGTCACACAGATGTTTCCACGACCATGATATACACGCACGTTCTTGAGCAGGGCGGGCAGGGAGTTCTCAGCCCTCTTGATGATCTTGAAATGTAGCGAACTTCGTAACTACTCGAAGAGCAGATCATTCTGGCGTTGCTGGGGGCCGGATAAGCCGAAACCGATAATCAACCGCCGCCCCTTAAGATTAAATCTTGACGGGCTTTTTACGAGGCCGTCCCAATAGAACATTCTGCCCGACAGGCTTTTAGCAGCGAATGGTAAGCGCCAAGAGTATTTTTTTTCTTGCAATGATGATAGAAAAAGCGCCAATAGACAATCATCAGAAAATGCGTCGCCGCGCATTTCGGCCTCTGTCAGGCGGGCCCGGCCTTCGGGGAAACTTAAACGGCAACAATCCTAAAGAGGTGCAAGAATCAATGATTACAGCGGGAATTGATGTCGGCTCTATTAGCACCAAAGCCGTTATCATGGAAGGAGACCGGATACTTGGCGCCGGTATCGCTCCGACCGGCTATAAGCCGGAAGAGGCAGCAAGAAGGGTTATGACCGAGGCGCTTGCGGAAATTGGTCTAACTGAGCATAAAATTGATCGGATCATAGCCACCGGCTATGGAAGGAAAAGCCTTTCCTTTGCCCACAAGGCCATCACTGAGATCACCTGTCATGGCGCGGGAGCTTCCTTTTTGAATCCGCTCGTCCGTTTTATTATCGATGTGGGGGGACAAGACAGCAAGGCCATCCTGCTCAACGGACAGGGCAAGGTAGCGAATTTTATCATGAACGATAAGTGCGCGGCCGGCACCGGACGTTTTCTGGAAGTGATGGCCCGGGCGATGGGAATTCATCTGGCGGAAATGGGCGAACTGGCCGCCAGTTCTTCACGACCGGCCAAAATCAGCAGCCTCTGCACGGTTTTTGCTGAATCTGAAGTGATATCCCTGATTGCTCGCGGCGAAAACCGGGAAAACATTGTTGCCGGAATTCACGAGGCCATCTCTCAGCGGATTGCCGCGATGGCCCATCGCCTAGGTCTTGCTCATCCTGTCATGATGACCGGTGGGGTGGCTAAAAACAGCGGCGTGGTTAAGGCACTGGAAAATGCCCTTGGACAACCGATAGCTGTTTCCCCGCTGGCCCAATTGACCGGCGCCATAGGCGCGGCCCTCTTGGCTGCCCAGGTCAGTGACGGAACACTTTAAAAAACATTTAACCGGGCCGACGGAGAAAATTCCACGAAAAAAGAGCCCCAGATAATCGGCCCGGCTGGCGACGATCGGCCCATCTTTTGCGGGGGTTGGATCATGGATTTTTCTTAGCGGGTAAGCGAAGCTACCTGGACGCCGTTGCTGTCGAAAAAAAGTTTGGCCGGAGATGTCGCTCTGGTCATTTTTTCATAAGCTCTGCAAGGTTTTGCCGATATTCGGGGCGGATGACTCCCCGCTCGGTAATTATGGCGGCGATGAACCGGTGAGGGGTGATATCGAAGGCGGGGTTATAAATGTTAATACCCGCTGGGGCGACCCTGACGCCTCCCAGCGTCGAGACCTCTTCCACGGAGCGCTCTTCGATCACGATTTCGCTTCCCGCCTTCTTTTCCAAGTCAATGGTTGCCGTGGGCGCTGCCACATAAAAGGGCACACTGTTTTCCCAGGCCAAAACGGCCAGGCTGTAGGTGCCGATTTTGTTTGCTGCATCGCCGTTGGCCGCTATCCGGTCGGCCCCCACGATGACACAATCCACCTTGCCCTGGCTTAAGATAAAGCCTGCCATGTTATCGGTAATCAACGTAACGGCGATACCATCCCGCATCAGCTCCCAGGCGGTCAGCCTTGCCCCCTGCAGGACGGGCCTGGTTTCACAGGCGTAAACGTGCAGCCCTTTTCCCGCATCCCGGGCCGCCCGGATCACTCCCAGCGCGGTACCGTAACCGGCGGTAGCCAGGGCGCCGGCATTGCAATAGGTGAGGATGCGGGCGCCAGCGGCAATGAGGGGTTGACCATGAAGGCCCAAGCTTTTGTTGTTGGCGATATCCTCCTCTAAAATGGCCTTCGCCTCCGCTAAAAGTGATTCCTGCTTTTCGCGCAGCGGAGCTTTCGGCCGGCGGTTATAGCAGTCGCTCATCCGGGCGATTGCCCAAAACAGGTTCTGCGCCGTAGGGCGGGACTGGGCGAATTCGCCGCATATTCGGGCGAATATTTCATCTGAGCCATCATCATGATGGCAGGCCTGCATCCCCAGGGCAATTCCCAGGGCGGCGGCGACGCCGATCGCCGGCGCCCCCCGGACGGTCAAATTCCTGATACAGTCGATTACCTCCCGGTAGTCCCGGCAGGTTACGTACTTTTCCGCGGACGGCAGCGCTCGTTGATCGATCAGATGAACCTGACCCTCATGCCACCGGATGGTTTTAATCATTTAAGCAGCCTCTTGAGAAGGTCGTTGATAATTTGCGGGTTGGCCTTCCCGGCGGTGGCCTTCATGACCTGGCCAACAAAGAAACCGAAAATCTTTTCGCGGCCGGCCCGGTACTGTTCCACCTGCCCGGGGTTGGCCGCTATTATTTCCCGGATGGTTTTCTCAAGCGCGTACTCATCGGTAATCTGAACCAGACCCCTATCCGCAATTATTGCCTGCGGCGGGCGGCCAGAAGAGTACATCTCGGCAATGATCTCCTTGCCCATCTTGCCGCTGATTGTTCCCTCCTGAATTAGTCTGATCAGGTCTGCCAGCGACTCCGGCCTGATGGGGCAGGCGGTGATTTCCTTCTTGTCCTCCTTGAGGAAGGCCAAAAGCTCAACCATTATCCAGTTGCTGGCCTGTTTGGGCTGCCCACAGCTCCGCACCACCACTTCAAAATAGTCGGCCAGCGCGGCGCTGGAGGTTAACACCCCGGCATCGTAGGGCGGCAACTGATACTGCCTCACGAAACGGTCGCGCTTTTCGAGCGGCAACTCCGGAAGCAAAGCCTTAAGTTCCCCGATCCAAGCTTTATCCACATTAAGAACAATCAGGTCGGGATCGGGGAAGTAACGGTAGTCATGGGCCTCCTCCTTGCCGCGCATCGAGACGGTAATTCCCTGCGAATCATCCCAGAGGCGGGTTTCCTGAACGATGGCTACGCCGTTTTCCAGCAGGTAGCCCTGGCGTTTGATCTCATATTCAATGGCCCGCTGGACATGGCGAAAGGAGTTGAGGTTTTTGAGTTCCGTCCTGGTGCCGAAGGACGTGGCGCCCATCGGCCGCAAAGAGATGTTGGCATCGCAGCGGAAACTCCCTTCTTCCATGTTGCCATCACAGATATTTAAATAAACCAGCGTCTCGTGAATTCTTTTAAGATAGGCCGCGGCCTCCTCCGGGCTTCTGATATCCGGCTCGCTGACAATTTCGATCAGCGGGACGCCGGCGCGGTTTAAGTCCACGTAGCTCAAGGGGTTGTAATCATCGTGGAGCAGCTTGCCCGCGTCCTCCTCCATGTGAATCCGGGTGATGCCGATTCTTTTCCGGCCGCCGTTGATTTCAATATCCACGTTGCCCTCTTCCGCCAGGGGCTGGGCGTACTGGGATATCTGATACCCTTTGGGGAGATCAGGGTAAAAATAGTTCTTTCGGGCAAAGAGACAGCGGGCATTGATCCGGCAGTTGGTTGCGAGCCCCATTAGAATCGCAAACTCCACCACGCGCCGGTTAAGCACCGGCAGTACTCCGGGCAGGCCCAGGCATACCGGACAGGTGTTACTGTTAGGGTTGGTGCCGAATTTGGTGGAACAGCCGCAGAATATCTTGCTTAAGGTTAATAGCTGGGCGTGAACCTCCAGCCCGATAACCGCTTCGTAATTCATAATTAATGTATCCTTGATCTTTAAGTGAAATGATTAAACCCGGCCTTGCCCAGGTTGGCCGGTCTTTCGGCCAGCAAATAACAGAGACCTTCCTTGCTTTCGGTGATGATTCCGATGTCGTATAGCGGCCTGCCGAAAGAATCCTGAAATTTACGGCTGATTTCCGGAAAAGATTTCGGTGCGACCGTGACCAGCAGGCAGTAATCCTCGCCGCCGGCGGCGGCCAGTTCCAGGGCCTTCCAATTGTAACGACCGGCAGCGCGCCGCAACTCTTCCGACAGTGGCAGCCTTTCCAGGAAAACCCTGGCGCCGCAGCCCGACCGCTCCATAATCCTCTTGATGTCTGAATCAATTCCATCGGACACATCCATCATGGCATGGACCTCTTCCCGGCGGGCCAGCCAGGCCCCCTCGGCCAGGTGGGGGGAAGGGCGATGATGGCTCTCAAGCAGATAAAGAGCCTCCTGGTCTTGCGCCCTGTCCTCCAAAAGGATCATGAGGCCTCCGGCTGAATCTCCCAGTTGAGCAGTTACCGCTATAATATCACCACTTTGGGCGCTGGAGCGATATTTTATAAACCGATTTTCCGCCAGCCCCAAAACGGCGACGTTGATCACCAGCGGCCCCGGCGACCTGGTGGTGTCTCCTCCCAGGAGTTTTACTCCCCACCGATCCGCCAGCCCTCGCAAGCCCAGGAAGAACTCGTCGAGCCACTCGACTTCGATGTCCGGGGGAATTCCCAGGGAAAGGTAGGCGCTGGAGGGGTTACCCCCCATGGCGGCAATGTCGCTTAAGTTGACCGCCAGCGACTTATATCCCAAATCCTGGGGGGCAATCCGCGGTCGCAAGAAATGGATGTCTTCAATCAACATGTCCGTGGTGACTAAAAGAGAAGTGTCGCCCTGCCAGGGGATGACCGCGCAGTCATCGCCGATGCCCACGTTATCCGCGGCCAGGCCTTTTATGAAAGGCGGGGAAAAACGGGCAATGAATCCAAATTCTCCGATGTCGGACAGTTTCACGGCTGGCTTCCCTTCTTTTCGCTCAGCACCCGGTCGATAATTGCTCTCAATGATCGGGCCGCCGCCTGCGGATCGTCCGCAGCACAAATGGCGGATACCACGGCAACACCGTCCGCTCCGGCCAGTAAGACCGCCTCGGCGTTAGTCTGATTTATCCCCCCGATGGCAATTATGGGTAGATTGGTTTGGCTTTGCAAAGCCGCAAGTCCAGCCAACCCCCAGGGAGGAGCGGTATCCGTTTTCGTAGGGGTAGCGAAAACAGGGCTTGCCGCCAGATAGTCCAGATCCAGTTCTTCCGCCTCCTGAACCTGTTTCATTGTCTCCACGGACAGGCCGATAATGGCGGAAGGCCCCATAATCCGCCTCGCCTCCCGGCCGGGAAGGTCGCTTTGACCCAGATGAACCCCGTCGGCCCCGGCGGCCAGCGCCACGTCCAGCCGATCATTGATGATAAGCGGCACCCCGGCGGGGCGTAGAATGGTCAAAAGCCGCCTTGCAAGCAGAAGAAAATCCCTGGTGGAGATCTCCTTCTCCCGTAGCTGGACCATCGAAACGCCTCCCCCAATGGCCGCGGCCACCGTTTCCTCAATTGTTTTTGGCGCAGCCAGCGCCCGATCGGTCACCAGGTAAAGACCGTAATCCGGCGATCGCTTCACGATTCCTCCCACCGGAGCCTGGCTGACAAATCTTCGTAAGAGAGGCTATATAGGGCATCGAGGAAATACACTTGCAGGCTGCCCGGCCCGGCGGCCCTTTCGGCAGCCAGCTCGCCCGCAATTCCCATCACGGCCATGGCGTGGGCCGCCGCTTTTGCGGCAGCCGGATTAACCGCGGCAAAAGCGCCGGTTAGAGCCGAGGCGGTGCAGCCAAGCCCCGTGACCCGCGGCATCAGAGGGTGACCATTGGCAATGCTGATTGTCCGTTTGCCACCAACGATGATATCAATAGCGCCGCTGATGCTGACAACAGAGCCAAAAGTTTTGGCCAGTAATTGCGCCGCCCCAATCGCATCTTCCGCGCTGTGCCTGCTGTCCACCCCCTTAGTTGCCCCTTCGGCTAAAGCTAAAGCACGTATTTCCGAGGCATTGCCCCGAATGATCGTAGCCGGAGCTTCGTTAAGCAGGGCAATGCACGTATCGGTCCGAAACCGGGTCGCGCCCGCGCCGACCGGATCGAGAACAATCGGTATCCCACGCCTTTTTGCGGCCCGGGCGGCGACAAACATCGCTTGGATCCAGTGACCGCTCAAGGTTCCAATATTGATGACCAAAGCGGACGCTATTGCCACCATCTCCTCCACCTCTTGGACGGCATGGGCCATGACCGGAGATGCCCCCAGGGCCAAAAGCGCATTGGCGGAGCTGTTCATAACCACGTAATTGGTAATGTTATGCACCAGCGGTGCCCCTGCCCGAATCCTTTCGACATCACTCCAGATTTCTTTCTTTGGCGTCATTTTCGTCTCCTTAGGTCCAATGTATTCTTTCCGGGGGTTACACCCCGGGAGGCGTCATTTTTCCCACTGCCGCGGCCTTTTCGTAGGCCTGGGCCAGCTGTAGCAATCTTCCCTCTTCAAAGGCCGGCGTCAAAAACTGAATTCCGATAGGCAGCCCTTCCCGGCTATAGCCTGCGGGCACCGATATCGCCGGAATTCCGGCCAGGTTGGGCGTGATGGTGAAAATATCCGTCAGGTACATTTGGATGGGATCAGCGGTTTTTTCTCCGATTCCAAAGGCCGGAGTCGGCGTGGTGGGGGTTAGCAGGGCGTCGCAGCTCTTAAAAGCGTGGGTCAAGTCATCACTGATGAGGCGCCTCACCTGGGAGGCCTTTTTGTAATAGGCATCGTAGTAGCCCGAAGAAAGGGCATAGGTGCCGATCATTATCCGTCGCTTCACCTCATTGCCGAACCCCTCGGAACGGCTATTTTTGTACAGGGAGACAAGATCAGGGGTCTTCGCACTGCGGTAGCCGAATCTTACGCCATCGTAACGGGCCAGGTTAGAGCTGGCCTCCGCCGGAGCGATTATATAATAGACGCTGACACAGTAGGGGGTATGAGGAAGGGAGACTTCAACACAGCGAGCACCAATTTTTTCCAAAGTGGCCACTGCCCGATCCACGGTCGCAAGTACTTCCTGGTCTATCCCGTCAATAAAATACTCTTTCGGGATGCCGATAGTCCAACCGGTGATGTCCTTTCCTAGAAAACTCAAATAATCAGGGGCCTCTCGGGGCGCCGAGGTAGAATCTTTCGCATCGTGACCGGCTAAGACATTCATCATGATCGCGCAATCCTCCACATCTCGGGTTATAGGGCCGATCTGGTCTAAGGAGGAGGCAAACGCAATCATGCCGTAGCGGGAGACCCGCCCATAGGTTGGTTTCAACCCCACCACGCCGTTTAGGGCCGCAGGCTGACGGATTGAGCCGCCGGTGTCGGTGCCGATAGAGGCGATGCACTGGGCGGCCGCCACCGCCGCCGCCGACCCGCCGCTAGAGCCGCCGGGAATCCGAGAGAGATTCCATGGGTTTCTGGTCACGCCAAAAAATGATGTCTCCGTTGATGAGCCCATGCCGAATTCGTCCATGTTGGTCTTGCCGCTGAAAATCGCTCCAGCGGCTCTTAATTTATCCACTGCCGTAGCATCATAGGGGGGGATAAAATTGTCGAGAATCCGGGAGCCGCAGGTCGTTTTCCAGCCTTTGGTGCAGAGGATATCCTTAAGAGCGATGGGGATACCGGTCAAGGGCGCAATCTCTCCCCGTCGCACCTGCTCATCCTGAATTGCCGCCAGCTCGAACGCCTCCTGCCGAAAGACGGAGATATAGGAGTTAAGGTCAGCCTCCAGCCGGTCGATCCGGTTAAAAACGGATTGTAAGACGGCGGAGGGAGATGTGTCGCCGGAGCGTATCTTGTCCTGAAGCTCGTGAATTGTCAGTTGGCAGAGTTCCATTTTGAGATCCTATTCAATAACCCGGGGGACGGAGAAAAACTGGCCCCGGGGAGCGGGGGCGTTGGCCAGGGGATTTTCTTCCGTGACCGAGGCTGTTACCATATCCTCCCGGAAGGCATTGCCAAGAGCAAAAGGGTGACTCATAGGTTCCACCCCGGAAGTGTCCAGCTCGTTTAGCTTATCGATATATTCTAGAATCCGGTTTAACTGGAGGGTAAAGTTCTCCACCTCCTCCTCCCGGAATTCCAGCCTGGCCAGATGGGCCACGTGGGCAACCTCTTCCTTTGTTATCTTCATTTTTCCCCCGGATAAAACGACGCCTTACACTTGGGCTTGCTTTTGACTCATATTATTTGGCTATACAATAGGGGAAACAAAAAAACAATACTTGAGGGAGTCGTAATAACAGATACTTGAATATTCAAGGCTGCCCGAGCCCTAGCGCCTCACGAACTTCTCTGGCCAGAGTCTCCAGAGAAAACGGTTTCTGCAAGAAGCAAACGCCCTCGTCTAGCACACCGTGATGGGCGATGACGTCAGCCGTGTAACCCGACATGTAGAGGCACTTGATCCCCGGCCGCAAGGCGGCAATTTCATGGCATAGATCCCGGCCATTCATCAGGGGCATGATGACATCGGTTATGAGCAGATCAATCCCACCCTGATATTCCTGCGCCAGTTGCAGCGCCTGGATGGGGCTGCCGGCGGAGAGCACCTTATAACCCAGATGGGCAAGCATTTCCCGGCCGATTTCCAAAAGCGCCCCCTCATCTTCTACCAAAAGGACCGTCTCCGTCCCTCCCGGCAGCATAGCGGCGGGTTTCAGCCGTATTTCCGCGGCTTCCCCCCTGCTGTAGCGGGGCAGATAGATTTTGAAGGTGCTGCCCAGGGATGGTTCGCTATACACATTGATGAATCCATTGTTTTGCTTCACGATGCCATACACCGTGGCCAGGCCGAGGCCCGTTCCCTTGCCCACCGGCCTGGTCGTGAAGAAGGGCTCGAAAAGTCGTTCCTTGGTCTTTTCGTCCATGCCGCAGCCGTCATCGCTCACCGCCATAAGGACATACTGCCCGGGGACAAAACCTTCATTATTGCGGCAGTAATTCTCATCAATATCTACATTGGCCGTCTCAATCGTAATTTTGCCGACTCCGGAGATGGCGTCACGGGCGTTAACCGTCAGGTTGGCCAGAATCTGATCCACTTGGCTGGGGTCCATATTCACCGGCCAGAGGTTGGATGAGGGCTTATAGCAAAGGTCGATATCCTCGCCAATGAGGCGCCTAAGCATCTTGAGCATCCCAGAGACCGTTTCGTTTAAGTCCAATACCTGTGGGGAAATGGTCTGCCGCCGGGCGAAGGCTAACAGTTGCCTGACGAGCTCCGCCGAGCGCTCGCCGGCCTTAATGATCTCCTGGATGTTGTGGTAAAGCGGGCTTTCGAAATCGAGTTTCATCAACGCAAGCCCCGCGTAACCGACAATCACGTTGAGCATGTTATTGAAGTCGTGGGCCACCCCACCGGCGAGCCGTCCCACCGCCTCCATCTTCTCTGCCTGGGCGAGCTTCGCCTCCATCCGCTCCCGCTCCTCATCGGCCCGCCTGTGATCAGTAATCTCTCGGATGGATTCAATAGCGCCAATCACTTGGCCCCCTGGGCCGTAAAGCACTGTCGCGTTGTTCCAAAACCATGCGGGGCCGCGGCCCCGGAAATCGGCCAAGTAGGATTCAGAGATGATTCGCCCTTTTTCCTCGCGGAAGAAGCGGTAGCTGCTGGCAATATTTTCATCCGGTGAGAGGAGCAGATCGATTATAAACGGGCGGCGTACGCCAAAAAAAGGCAGGGCGTAGGCATAGTCGCCCTGGCCCAGCATCTGGGCCGCCTTGATGCCCGTCAATTCCTCCATGGCGCGATTCCAGGCAGTAACTTTCCCTTCTAGGTCGATGGCAAAGGTGGCGTCGGGTAAGAATTCGATGATCTGAGACAGGCGTCGCTCGCTTTCCCGAAGCGCTCTCTCCGCCCGGTGGCGCTCTGAGACATCCCGCGCCAGGCCGCGCACAATGGGCCGCCGCAGGCCCTCGGTACGCAAGGTGTTGTCATATTCCCAAATAAGCTTTTCCCCACTGCGGGTTTGCACGAGCATTAGTCCCCGGGCGGCGCCATCCCGGGCGATGGCCGTCAGATATTCGTCGAATTCAGGTCGGAGAGCGGGCGCCAGAAAGGCACGAATGTTTTGCCCGATAATTTCTTCCCGCTCATAACCCAGCATCTTCAAAGCCGCCCGGTTGGCGGAGAGGATATTGCCTTCCAGGTCATGGGTACAGATCAAATCATTGATGTTTTCGACCAGGTCGCGGTAATTTTCTTCGCTCGCCTTTAGCGCCGCAGTGCGGGCCAGCACGAGGGTTTCCAGGTTGGCCCGGCGGCGCACGATAAACGAGACCACGGCCGAAAGCAGCGCCGTCAGGATTAGCCCCGCCAGGGCTGTTGCCAATCCATACCACAGGGGATTGGCCGCAAGGAAAGCCGGAGGCGGATAAAAGAAAAGGGCGTAGGACTTGCCGAAGATAAAGAGGGGAAAGAGGGCGGAAAAATCCGACTGCGCCAGACTTGGCTCTTCCCCATCCGGCCGCGCCGTCCGGCGACCATCGGCGCCTGAGGCCGAGGAAGTGACGAGAAACCGCGGCGGCTGACCCGCCTGGAGCTGATAAAGGTCCAACGCCAGCGGCTCATGATCTTCCGACCCGCGAAAAAGGGCTGATTGCAAAAGGGGCTGAAGGCGCACCCGCACGAGGGTAAAACCCTGCTGGGCCCGGACGGACCGCCCGCCGGAAAAAACGGGATGAAAGAGCAGGAGGACGCCTCCGCCATCCTTTTCCGGCCCCAGCGTCAAGGGTTCGGCTGCCGCCGGCAAACTGGTAGCGTGGGCGGCCTCCATGGCGCCAAGGGTCACTGGCTCCGCACCCAGATCATAGCCCAGGATCGCTTCGTTACCCTGAAGCGGCGCCACAAACCAGACCGGGTAATAGACCGGCCGGCCAGAGGCCGATTCCCGTCTACCGCCTGCTCCCCGCTGCCAGATAGCAAAATCGGCCTGTCCCGCTGCCCGGGCCTGCCGCTCCAAAGCAGACTTGCGAGACGCCGGCACCGCGAGGATCCATTCCACGGATAGAACTGGGTGGCGCCGCGCCATCGGCGCTGCAAATACCTGAAACTCGCGTTGGTCAACATATTGTGACCCTTCAAAGAAACGGGCCAGGGCATCGAGTTTGTGATATCGCAGGTTGTAAAACGTACTTAATACCAGGTTTGCCTTAGCCTGGGCCAACTGCCGGAATGATTCTCGCCTTTCGCGGACCTCCAGGTCGTACATAGCGAGCGAGGCAAGCAGCGTCAGCGCCAGACCAAAGGCGGCTGTCAAATAGACCTCGGCGTAGCGGAGCCGCGTTCGTCTTTCCGCCGGCAGTCCGCTGCGCCGCCATAAAACAAAAAGGCCCGCCAGCAGGATCGCCGCCGGCAAGAGCGTACCCAAAATGGCCATAAGCCGCGCCCGGGCAAGAATGGACCGCCATTCGGCCGCCTCCACGTCCAGACCAACGGCGAGCAATACCTCGCCCGTGCGGGGGTCAAGAACAGGAGCAAAGGCGGTGACAAAGGTGCCGTATTCATCCGCTACCGGACCCTCAGTGAAGGCCCGGCGGGTCTGAAACAGGGCGCGGGCCAAGGCGGTGGGCTCCCGGAAGACGGTGCCCGGCGGCGAGGCTTGGGGGTCGGTTTCGGCGTAGGATTCCGGGCCAAAGATCAGCTCCCCCTGTCGGGAAGCCAGGGTGTAGATCCCCCGGCAGGGAAAAGTGGTGTGGTAAGCCCTCAACTGATCGCGCAGGCGCGTAAACTCTGGCCGGTCTTTATCTTGCGCGGTGAACGAAAGGCTCTTGACCTCCTGCGCGTCGATCGTTCGGGCGAGGGCCAGGGCCTGTTGGAGCAGTTCGGCGCGCAGTTCCCGATCGGCAATGCCAGCCCGAGATTGGGCAGCCAGGTATCCCAGAGCCAGGAACGCCAGGATGATCAGGGCGAATACCGCAATCCAGGCGTGGCGGGTTCGGTTGGGAAATAAGCTGTCAATCATTGCCGGCCTCCATTTTTTCTGCTCGATCGAAAACTGACAACTTCGTGAACAATCAAAAACTCCCTCTCCAGCATCAACGGAGAGACGGCGAAGGACTTTTTACGATTTTCTCACCGATCGCGTTTCAGATATTCTGCTAACCGGTCCATCCCTTCCCTGATGTTATCGAGCGAATTGGCATAACAAAACCGTAAGTATCCCTCGGCGTTGCTTCCAAAATCAATGCCCGGCGCGACACCGACCTTCGCTTTTTCCAGAATGTCGAACGCCAGCCGGTATGAATCAGTGGAGAAACGTTTGGCGTTGGCCAGAATGTAGAAAGCTCCGGTAGGCTCCACCGTTATTCCAAATCCCAGCTCCCGCAGCCGGGGGATGAGAAAGCGGCGCCTCAAGTCGTAGGTTTCCTTCATCTTGCGAACATCTTCTTGCGCATTTTTAAGGCCTTCCAGCGCAGCCCACTGGGAAAAGGAACTGGCCGAGATAAAGAGATTCTGCTGGATTTTCTGCAGGGGTCGGATAAACTCCCGGGGAGCGATAAGGTATCCCAGCCGCCATCCGGTCATAGCGTACAGCTTGGAAAAACCGTTGATTACGAAGGCCCGGTCAGTAAACTCCAAAATGCAGTGAGCTTCTCCCTCATAGACCAGGCCATGGTAGATTTCGTCGGAAATAATATAAGGCGAAAACCGGGCAATCATCTCCATCCGCTGACGGGACATGATATTTCCGGTGGGGTTGGCCGGCGAATTGATCATGATTCCCTTGACCCTGGGACTTAGTTTTTCTTCAATGAACTCTGGAAGATACTGGAATCCCTCCTCTTCGGGAACATCAATAAAAACCGGCCGCCCGTTGACAAAGCGGATTATGTTGGGGTAGCAGGGATAATAGGGATTGGAGAGAATGATCTCGTCTCCGGCATCCAGCAGGGCCGCAAAGAGTAGGAGCAGGGCCGGGGAGGTTCCTGAAGTAACTAGAATTTGTTCCGGTGAAATCCGGACGCGATGTTTGTTCCAGTAATCTTCGGCAATTGCCTCCCTTAATTCGATCAACCCCAGGCTGTGGTATAGTGGGTCTTCCCGTTGCAGATGGCCCGATAACCGGCCTCATTGATACATTCCGGGCTGTCGAAATCCGGCTCGCCTACTTCGAGATGGATTACCCGTTCACCCCTTCTCTCCAGTTCCTGCGCCCTTTCCAGTACGTCCATAACGATGAAGGAAGGGATGTCCTGGGCCTTTTTTGAAATCATATTCACTCCTTAGTTTTTGTAAAACAAGGGGTCATCCATTAAAAGGCACCTTTAGAAACCCATCTCCTCGTTTACCAAAACGACCGTGAAGAGATCTATGTCTTCCGGTTTGGTAAAGAGAATCAACAGGGCGGCGCAGACCCTTTCCGGGGCCTGACAATCATTGCAGACTCCGGTTTGAACGCAGGGAGCCTTCCGCTTAAGCCGAATTGCATTGAGTACCGCCGCCTGGTGACGGGTACGGTGAATCGCCAACTCCAGCGAATCGGTGATTTTGTTGGTACCAACGGCGGCGATTACCCGCTTGGGGCCGGATAAAAGGCCGGCCAGCCGGTTTCCTCCCCCGTCCATATTGACCAGGATGCCATCTCTGGTAACGGCGTTGGTGCCTGAAAGAAAAACATCCACCGTCCGTTGCTTTCTTTTGAGATCCAGCCGGAGGGCGGCGTCGGGGCCCGCATCCCAATGGTCAACAACGGTTATCCCCTTTTGCTTGAGCGCCGCAACCGCGCCCACTCCATCACGCACAGTAAAGCTGCCGCCAACGCCCACGGATTCCCCTGCGCCGACCAGGCCTGCAATAAAAGCCCCTGCTTCTTCTTTCGTTTCAAAGAAATGGGAATCGAAATGTCTCCTTTTCATTTCTTCCAGAATTTTCGGCATTGATTTTCTTATCTTTTCCTTTTCGAATTCAATCATTTTATCCTTCCTTTTTTTTATTTTTTATAACTTTGCCCTACCCGACAGCCAGGCAAAGCCGCCATACAGCCGGAAAACGATCAGGGCGATTATCAAAATGGCCAGGATGACGGTAGCCGCCCAGGGGGGTCAATAATATCCTTTATTGTCGCCTGCAGCGCCGGGTCATCAGCAGTTTCGGGAGGGATTATGCCGTCGCCGTTGAATTTCATCCGGCCAAAGTTCCTCTCCTGGCTGTCGGTATCCTCGAGCAGTGATGACTTCGGCATCCTTCTTTCCGGTTTCGACTCAAACTACATTATATTTCAAAATATTTCCAGCACCGAAGAAGTCATCTTGACGTGCTGATAAGAGTCATCGCTGACATTCGGGGCAAAAAAAAGTTCCCCGCCCCCCCAATTTTATTCTTTGCACCAAAGCGCCGCAGCTACGGCAGGCTAACCCGGCCCGGCCGTACACCTGGAGATGGTCCTGGTTTTCACCCCGGGCGCCGAAAATATCCCGCCAGTCCGAAAAGGTCGTGCCGCGGCAGGAAATTGCCCGGCTCAAGATGTAAGAGGCAGCCGCGGTTATTTTCTCCCATTCCGGCAATAACAGGGACAGGCAGGGGCGGCGGGGATCTAACCCGGCATGATGCAGGATCTCGCAGGCATAGATATTCCCCATCCCCGGCATCACCTTCTGATCCAGTATAAAGAGCTTCAGGGGGGAGCGCCTCTTTTGCGCCATCTCCTTAAGGATTGCGGGGTTTGGATTTTCCGACGCATCAACGATCCGGGAATCAACCGGAGCGCTTACATCAACCAGGCGCAAAGTGGCAAACCGCCGGGGGTCGAGGAGTGCAATCCGGCCACCCGCAAGCTCGATTGACGCCCGACAGTATTGCGGCAGGTCGGCGCCCGCCTCCTGCCACAGGAGACGGCCGGTCATGCGCAGATGGATTTTAAGCTGGCGCCCCCCCTCCAGGAGAAAACCCAGCTCCTTGCCCTGCCTTAAAACGGCTTTAATCTTGCTGCCGCTTATTTCCGGGATGCTGCCCAGCTTGGAATCCAGTATTTCGACCTTGCAAATCCTTCTCTCCAGCACAATGGTCGTAAGTTGTCTTCGCAATGTTTCCACTTCCGGTAATTCCGGCACGGTATCCGCTCCTTTAGCTATTGATAATATATCTTGTCGCGGTCAGCATAAACCATTGCGCAATTTTCGGCAACAGGTCCTCCTCGGGCCACGCTGCCAAAATAAATATTGCAAATGTCAGGAGATGATTTTATGGTCACCATACCGTTTAACTGCTGTTTATGCGCGGAGGGTAATCATCATGAAAATTTTTACCCAAATCTTCTTGTTGTTAACCATTCTCGTTAGCGCCCTCTCTTTAGGCTATGCTCAGGAGCAGTGCGTCGATGCCGCAGGCGAGGCGATAATAGTTAAAAACGATATCCCATCGGCGCGCATCGAGGCTGTAGCCCGAGCCAAGTGGGACGCGATCGAAAAGGTGGTTGGCACCGAGACAAAGGCGTCAAGCCTCGTGCAGAACTTTGTTTTGGTGGACGATGCCATTAAAACCCAGGTGGCGGGGGTAATCAGGTCCTTTAATCTTCTTGGCCAGGATACCAATCAGGATATCATTGCTGTACGGATCAACGCCTGTGTCGAGCCGGTCAAGGCCCGTGAGGCGGTCGCCAGCCTTGCTTTGAACAATTCGGTCGCGGTTTTCATCACCGCCAAAAAGATTGCTCCCACCGCTCTTGATTCCTACGCCGACACCAACATCTTTTCCGAATCCCTCATCGGAAAGCTTACCGATCAGGGTTACCAGGTGATCGATGTCGCTCCCACGCAGGCGCTCGATGCCGCGGAAATCGACCGGGCGGTAATGACCGGAAGCACCCTTGCGGTCCGGAGCCTGATGTACAAATTTCTCTCCAACATTCTTATCATCGGCACAATCGAGCATACCCTTTCGTCGCGCCGCGGGGAGCAGATCGGTTACGGCATCGTGATGCCCTTCAACAGCGTTACCGCCCGTCTGAATTACCGGATTGTGGCTAAAAACGCTAAAACGGGGCAGATGGAGATACTAAGCGCGGGCGTCGGTCAGGGACGCGGGATGGCGCCCCACCGGGACGATGCGCTGGCCCGGGCGGCCGCCGACCTCTATCAGAAGATCCATCCCGAAATCCTCGACCGGGTCGCCCGCTACGTCAAGGGAATTACGAAGAAGGTAAGCATCAAGGTAGAGCAGGTATCCGACTTGGACACCAGCCTGGAGATCAAGGGGATTCTTCAGAACCTGGTCTGGGTCACCGAAGTCCAGGAGCGGAGGATGGGAGAGTTTGTGGTGAGTTATCCAGAGAATACCATGTATCTGGCCAACAGTCTTCAGCAGAAGGGGATGTTCAAAATCCTGGACTTTTCACCCTACACCATTACCGTTGAGTACATCAGGTAGGTCATCACCTGCCGCGGTGAATAAGCTGGGAAAGCAGAGCCTGCATATCCACCTCACCGCGACAGAAGGATAGTTGGCGCCTGAGCTCCGCTCCACCGGGAAGTCGTTTGGTGTACCAAAGGAGATGGGGGCGAAAATCCTTGATTGCCTGGTCGGACCCGGCATATTCCCTGGTAAGTTCATAATGGCGCCTGATCACCCTTTCCCGTTCCTCCGCGCCGGGCAATGTGCCGGGCGGAAACAGCGGCGCCTCGCCCCTCATCGCCCGACCGGCATCGGGGAATATCCAAGGATTTCCCAGAGCACCCCGGCCGATCATCACCCCGTCACAGCCGGTCAGGTCGAGCATTTTCTTGGCGTCCTGGCCGCTTCTCACATCGCCATTGCCGATAACCGGTATGCTTAGGGCTCTCTTAACCAGAGCAATTACGCCCCAGTCCGCCTGACCACTGAACCCCTGACGGACCGACCGGGCATGAATCGTAAGGGCGTCCGCGCCGTTTTCCTGAGCGATGAGGCCAATCTCGACGGCATTGAGCTTTCGCTCATCCCAGCCGGATCGGATCTTCACAGTCAAAGGCAGGCTGCTTGCCCGGCGCACCGCCTTGACAATCTGGCCCACCAGTTGCGGCTCTCTCATTAAAGCGGCCCCGGCTCCGGTTTTGGTTACCTTGGGCACGGGACAGCCCATGTTGATATCCAGGAGTCCCACCCCCCGGTCGGCAACAATCCGGGCGGCGTCCGCCATCACCGCCGGATCAGAGCCGAAAATCTGGATACCTAGGGGCTGGTCGTTTTCGGTCGTAGCCAGATAGGAAAAGGTTCCCCGCGAGCCCCTGATCAAACCTTCGGCGCTCACCATTTCGGTAAAGGCCAGCCCGACGCCAAATTCCCGCAGCATAAGCCGAAAGGGCAGGGTGGATATGCCGGCCAGGGGGGCCAAAAACAGATTATTATTGAGAGATAGCGCGCCGATCTTAATGGTCATCATCTTGCCCTGGCCGCCAGAATCATCTCCGCCCGTCTAAGGTCATCGGGGCTGTTAATGCCCATGATCGCATCCGGATCTACCGCCAGGAAGGACGACATGGGAAGCCCGCGCTGTCTGCCGATAGCGATTATATCGGTCAGGTAGTACTCCCGCTGGGCGTTGGACTGTCCGATGCTTGCAACCGCCTCAAAAAGGAAAGAACTTTCCACGCAATACAACCCGGTATTGATTTCTTGAATGGCTTTCTCTTCCGGCGTGGCATCTTTTTCTTCCACTATCCGGATGAGCGAGTTATTTTCATCCTTTACCACCCGGCCATATCCGCCGGGATGATCGAGTTTTGCGGTAAGCAGCGTCAGTAACATCTGCCGCTGACGATGGAGAGCAATGAACTGCCGCAGGGTCTCGCTCGTCAATAGCGGCACGTCGCCGCAGAGGATGAGGACCGAACCACGGAAATCAGAAAAAGCCTCTTGGGCCGCAAGGACGGCGTGACCGGTGCCCAGTTGAGGAGTCTGCTCGACAAAGATCAGCCCCTGTCCCGCAAAAGCCGCCCGAACATCGCTTCCACCGTGACCCACCACTGCCACTATCCTTTCCGGCCCCATTTCCCTGGCCACATCCACAACATGGGCCAAAAGAGGCCTTCCTGCCAGCGGATGAAGCACTTTCGGCAGATCCGATTTCATCCTGGTTCCTTTTCCGGCAGCTAAAATCAGGACAGCGATTTTTTCATCTTCCCCTTGTCGCATTTCAATTCCCCTCAACGAGCATTTTTATGGCCGCGCCAATCCGTAAGGAATGAGGCGTACTGTCCGTCCGCCTTGAGTGACGAAGGATTTAGCGCAAATTAAGCATCCGGACTTTATACGAAGCCGTTAATTTTTATCCATTTCCGGCGGGAAAATAACCATTACCTCCCGGATGGTTTTGACGTCCGCGTCTTCGATGACGAAGCGAATCAGCCCGAACTGATGGGTCTCACTGCGCCGGGGGATCCTGCCCATCCGGGCGAGAAGAAAGCCGGCCAATGTTTCATAATCGGCCTCCGGAATGGGAACCGGCAGGAGCTGATTGATCTTCTCCAGGGAGATCTGCGCTTGGAAGATGTAGCGGCCGGCGGCCAGCCTCCGGTAGCCGGCATCTTGGTGGTCGTCAAGTTCGCCCAATATCTCCGCCAGGATATCCTCGATGGTTACTATCCCTACTGCGCCGCCGTACTCGTCAACCACGATCGCCATCTGTTCGTTGCGCTCCCTCATTTCCAGGAGGAGTTCCTTGGCCAGCTTGTTTTCTGGAACGAAGAGCACATTTTTCTGGCAGATGCCATCCAGCGGCTCAGCGGCGCTAATTTTGTCTTTCGGGTTCTTCATGGCGTAAAGCAGGTCATAATAATTAATGATTCCTAGAATATTGAAAATCTGGTCCCGATAAACCGGAATGCGCAGGTACTTCTTTTCGGCAAACAATGCCGCCGCCTGTTCGATGCTGGCGGTCACGGGTAGCGCCGTCATGGTGGAGAGGCTCACAATAACCCTTCCCACAGTTAATTCCGAAAAATCGAGGATCCGCTGGACCATTGCCTGCTCGTGGGCCAGCATGTCGCTGCCGGTGCCGTGGCTTATCAAAAGGTGGCGTAACCCGCTTTTCGTTATATAGGAAGCGTTCAATTCCTTCTCCCGCCAGGCAATCCCCACGGTGCCCCGGGAAATGCGGGAAATTAGAAATACCAGCGGATACATGATGAAAGAGGCAATCCAGATCAGCCATGATACCCGCAAGGCCACCCTGTCCGCCCACTGCTGAAAGAGACTCTTGGGAACGATCTCGCCTAAAATAAGCTGGGTGGGAACCATGACCAGCGCCGATATGAGCTCTCCCCGTCCGGCGCCAAAGGAGGAGATGAAGAAGGCCGTGGCCGTGGCGGTAGCTGTAATAACACAAATATTGGTTCCCGCCAGGGTAGTGGCTAAAAACCAGTCTGGCCGCTCCAGAAAGGATAGGGCCAGTATGGCGGAACTGTTTCCTTTTTTTGCCAGATGCCGCACCCGGTTGATATCCGCGGAGACCAGGGCCAGTTCCCCTCCGGAAAAGAGGCCCTGCAGGATAAGGCAGGCGACGCAGATTAACAGGGGGACAAGACTATCCATTTGGCGTCTCCTCCCTCATTTTTATCATGACCTTCCAGATTCGAGCCCGTTTCATCTCGACCACGGTAAACGTGACGGATCCATAATCCACAGACTGACCACGAGCCGGCAGCTTGCCGAATAGGTGAAAAACAAAGCCGCCAACGGTATCAACTTCATCGACAGGAATATCGAACCCGACGATATCCTGCAGCTCATCGATGGGCAGGCGTCCGGAAACGAGCCAGGTCTTTTCTTCTACCTTCTTTTTCATCCCATCCCTAAGACCGTGATCGTCGAACAGATCGGAAAAGAGATTCTCCAGAATATCCTCCAGGGTCAGCATCCCGGAAACACCGCCGAATTCATCGACGACAATGGCCATCTGGATCTGCCTGGTCTGAAAATCAAGCAGCAGCCTGCCTACGGTCATTTCCATGGGGACAAAGTAGGGGCGCTTTAAAAGACGTTCCACGTCAGCGGGGTCATGGCCTTTATCCGGCGGACTCAGATCCCGAATCATCAGGATCCCCAGGATGTCATCCCGGTCCACCCCGTATATGGGGACGCGGGAATATCGGGAGCGGATTATCTCCTCCGTAAGACCTTCCCGCCCCAAGGAAATGGGTAGGCAGAACATATCAACCCGCGGGGTCATCACCTCCGAAACAGGCTGATCATTCATCAGAAATACCCGGTGGATAAGGTCACGCTGCACATCTTCCAGGGCGCCCTCCTCCCGGCCTGCGTCTATGAGTTCCTTAAACTCCCCCTCAGTGAGATATTTCTCTTCTTTAAGATTCCCTCGCGGAAAGAACACAATCAATAACCCGGCCGCCTTTTCGAAAAGCCAACTGACCGGCCGCAAAAGACGGTAGAAAATCCAGATCACCGGCGACAGAAATGCTGAATAGACCCTCGGCTGGGTAACTCCTAGTGTCTTTGGGATGGCCTCATTAAGGATGATCGTAAAGGGGGTGGCCAAAGCGATTACCAGCCACAGACCGGAGGCGGCAAAAAGTGAAACAAAAACGGATGTAATCAGGATGGTGATGATGATATTTATCGCTTCATTGCCCACAATAATCGTGATGAGCAGGCGCCGGGGCTGGGCTAAAAGCCGCCGGACAAAGGTTATAAACGGGGATTTATCCTCTTCCATCTTGTGGATTTGCAATGGATTCAAGGAGAAAAGCGCTGTTTCGGAACATGAGAAGAGTCCCGACATAATGGAGAGGAAAAAAATTAAAAAAATTTTCAGATCAAACAGTTCGTCCAAAATTTACATCTTTGAGGTCAACAATCCAGGTAATGCAATCCCTGCCTATGCTAAAGGGCGCTCGCCAACTTTTAACAGATTCAAAAAAAAAAACAAATCCCAAATGCCCTGCGGCCACAGCAGCGTCAGGCTCCCGATGACATTTTTTTAAAGCCCTCCCCCTGGTTGGCTATTCCGTTTTTCGCGCGCATTTTTTGTCAAAAATAGCCGGGGACCGGTAAATACTGGTGCGCCGCTCCGTTATCCTGTAGCGAATGAACCGCCGCCCTGTAGTCACGGGCCTTTTTAGCCCGCGTCTTTTTTGGCAATAGTCAAAGACCGTTACTTTTTTTCGAGTTCATCAACCTTGAGGATACCGGCGTTTTTGTCGCGGACCTCCGATTTATATAAAGATTGACCTTAGGAATTATTTTAGGTATGGAACGACCAGTTCCGTATTTAATGTTTCCTTTAGTCGACGACGCGGTAAAAAGTCCGGATGCGGCGTTCAAGCTAAATCCCTCGTCACCAAGACGTACGGAAAGTACGCCTCATCGCTCATGGTTTACGCGCTCAAACCTTGCGGCCTTTTTACAAAGCCGTCCCAAATTCAAAGTTTTTGTGATTTTTTACGCGGTTTTCTTTAGTGGTCTAGAAGTCGGTTTTCCAAAAAGCCCTGTCAAACAAAAAAAGGAGGTTAATCAAATGAGAAAATTAGCAGGATTGCTTGTTTTGTGTTTCCTCGCGTTGGTTTTGGCCACTGGGGCCGCGGCCCGGGAAAAGGTGACAATCTACACCTCCCTGGAGACGGACGAGACGGTAAAGTATCTGGAACTGGCCCGAAAGGAAATGCCGGATCTGCAGATTGACATTATCCGCCTTTCCACGGGCGAGCTCGGCGCACGGATGCTGGCCGAAAAGGATAATCCCCAGGCAGACCTGGTCTGGGGATGGGCGGTTACGGGCATGGAAGAATTCATCCCCCGTGGCCTCTTTGAATCCTATAAACCCAGGGGGGTAGAGAAGCTTGATCAGCGATTTGTTCATCCCCAGCATCTTTACGTCGGCATGGACATGTATATCGCCGCCTTCTGCGTGAACACCAAGGTTCTCAAAGAAAAGAACCTGCCCATGCCCAAAGGATGGCACGATCTGCTGGATCCGAGATTCAAGGGGCTCGTCACCATGCCCAATCCGGTGGCCTCAGGAACCGGATTTCTGCAGGTTTCCAGCATTCTTCAGATGAACGGAGCGAAGGAGGGCAAGGAAGATGGCTGGGATTTTTTGAAGAAGCTGGACGCCAACATCGGCCAGTACATTAAAAGCGGGTCCCGGCCGGCCCGAATGACCGCCGCCGGCGAATTTGCCGTGGGCGCCTCCTTTGATTTCGTCGTGGCGGAACTGAAAAAACAGGGTTTCCCGGTGGAATTTGTCTTCCCCATCGAAGGGGCGGGCTATGAAGTGGAGGCCAACGCCCTTTTGAAGGGCGCTAAAAATCCGCGCGCCGCACGGCGCTTCCTCGACTGGGCGATCAGTGAAGGCGCGATGAGGGAGTATGCGAAATTCAAATACGGCGTAACCCTCCCCGGGATCCCCACCCGGCCGGATCTGCCCAAACTGTCGGATATCAAGCTATATCCCATGGATTTCAACTGGCAGGCCAGAAACAGCGAAGCCATCAAGAAAAAGTGGGAAGGTCTCTTCCAGAAATAAAGCTGGCATTTTCCAGGGTCACGGTTCACGGTTTTTAGGTTATCCGAACTCTAACCGTGAACCATGAACATTATCATTTTTTTGCCACGTTACTGTATAGATATCTCAACATCTAAGCGGGAGATGCTAAATGGGTAGAAACCTCAGGCTGGAAAACCTTACCAAACGTTACGGTAAACTTACGGCGGTGGATCAGGTCAATCTGGAGATTCAGGAGGGGGAATTCATCTGTTTCCTGGGGCCCAGCGGCTGCGGAAAAACCACCGTGCTTAGAATGATCACCGGTTTTGAAACGGTTACCGCGGGGGCCGTGATTTTCGGCGATCAGGTGATTAACGATCTCCCGCCCAAGAAGAGGGAATTCGGCATTGTTTTTCAATCCTACGCTTTGTTTCCCAATATGACCGTGGAGGAGAACATCGCCTTTGGCCTCAAGATGAGGAAGGTGCCCAAAAAGACAATTGCCGAGCGCGTTGATGTGATGTTGGATTTAATCGGCCTGTCCGGCTGGCGCTCGCTCTACCCGGCCCAGCTAAGCGGCGGGCAGCAGCAACGGGTGGCTCTGGTGCGCGCCCTGGCCCCGGACCCCCAGGTGCTGCTTTTGGATGAACCCTTGAGCGCGCTGGATGCCAAAATCAGACTGCGGCTGCGGGCCGAGATTAAAAGATTACAGCAGGAACTCAAAAAAACCATGATTCACGTTACCCACGACCAGGAAGAGGCCCTCTCGATTGCCGACCGGGTGGTGGTTATGGAGGACGGACAGTTCCGTCAGGTTGGCCGTCCCATCGATATTTACAAAAACCCCTCCTGCAGCTTTGTGGCGGATTTTGTCGGCACCTCAAATTTTTTCACGGGGAAGCGATCGGCTGATGTCGTCGATTTGGGGAAAAGAAAGTTTAAAGTCGCCTCCTGCGGCACGCAAACGGGAGAACCGGTATCGATGGCGATCCGGCCGGAAAATATCGAAGTATTCCGAGCGGGGTTGCCGTTGCCCGAGGAGGTGGAGGCAATGAACCTTGTTTCTGGCAAGATCGATGTCGTGGTTTTCCTGGGCGCCGCCGTGCGGCTCTTGATCAACGCTGCCGGCGAAGAAATAATATCCGATGTTATCGAAAAAGAGTTTGAACAGCGATTCCTGAAGCAGGGAGATGAGGTGACTCTCTATTTTCCGCCCCACGCGTTTATGGTTTTTGCAACCGGAGAGGAGGGCAGATGAACGCGCCGGAGCCTCCACGCAAGTCCTGGGCAAACTGGTTTACCGCCGATAGCGCTTTTACCGGCTTCTTCATGGTCTTCTTTTTAGTTCTCTTGATTGTATTTCTGCTCTACCCGGTCATTGATATCTGCCGTCTCAGTTTTATCAAGGACGGGGCTTTCACTTTTCAGAACTATTTGGCTTACTTTTCCAATCCCCGCATCTATCGTTCTTTCTACAACAGCATGTTTGTATCCACGATCACAATGGTGATCACCACTGTTTTGGCCTTTCTTTTTGCCTACGGCCTTACGCGGACCACCATGCCGGCCAAGGGAGTGTTCTATACGATTTCCACCTTTCCCCTGATCGCGCCGACGATCATTCAGGCGCTGGCGCTGATTTTACTTTTTGGTCGCAACGGGCTCATCACGCGTTACCTTTTTGATACCGACTGGAATATTTACGGAGCTACGGGAATTATCATCGGCGAGATACTCTACTGTTTTCCCAATGCGCTTTTTATCCTCTACACCACGCTTTCGGCGGTGGACACTCGGCTCGACGAGGCCGCCCAGAGCCTGGGCGCCTCACCGCTGGCAACTTTTTTCAAGGTTACCCTGCCCTCCGCTAAGTATGGCATTGCCAGCGCCGCCGCCCTGACCTTCAACCTCACCATTACCGATTTCGGCATTCCCGTAGTCATCGGCGGTAACTATTCCGTTTTGGCAACGGAAATTGTCTCCCAGGTCTTCGGTCTGCAACGCTTTGACCTAGGGGCTACCATCAGCGTCATCCTGCTGGTGCCCTCGATCATCGCTTTTACGGTAAATTATTATCTTACCCGGAAAAGCTATTCCTTGATCAGCGGGCAGGCCCGACCCTTCTTGCAGCCGTCACGGCCGTTCAAAAAATGGGCCTTCACCGTTTACTCGGCGATGATCTGTAGCTGTATTCTCCTGGTTTTCATAACAGTTTTTTTAGGCTCCTTCGTTCGCGTCTGGCCTTACGACTTTACCCTTACCCTGGCCCATTATAATTTCCCATCCCTGGGGGGAAGCGTGCCCCTCTGGACTACATTCTGGAATTGGGTTTTGGAGCCGGGAGTCCTGCGCGACATTATCGCCATCAAATACGCTCCCATCTGGACCAGCCTCATGGTGTCGCTGGTGGTCTCAATTCTGGGAGCCTCCCTGACCCTTATGGCGGCCTATATCATAGAGAAAAAAAAGCCCAAAGGCGAGCAGCTGCTCTATAGTCTCTCCGTCCTGCCCGCGGCGATTCCCGGGGTCGTGCTTGGCCTGGGATACGTGCTGGCCTTTAACAAACCATATTTTCTTATTTATGGCACCATCTGGATCATCATCATAAATATCATCATTGCCAATTTCACGCTGGGGGTCCTATCGGGCACCGCGAATTTGAAGCAGATTGACAAATCCGTGGAAGAGGCCGCGGTGAGCCTGGGCGCCGGTCCCGTCACCACCTTTACCAGGGTTGTGTTTCCCCTGACCAAGGTGGCCTTCCTTTCCACCGCAACCTTCTTTTTCATGCGTGCCATGACCACCATCAGCGCCGTATTGTTTCTCGTTTCGGCGAAGGTTAAACTGGCCGCCATCGAGATCATCTTCCTGGATGTTGATGGCCGCACCGCCAGCGCCAACGCCATGTGCACCGTGGTGGTACTGATCGTAATAATTTTCCTGGTAATTATGCGGCTGGCCACCGGCCGGTCGGCTCTCATGGGCATGAGCACCGGCAGCGCCAAATAGCCGAAATTAATGGTGGCCTTGATGAACGTCATCGATCCGGAGAATCCGATTCCCAAGTACATCCAGATTGGCTCCTGGATTAAAGAACTTATTCAGTCCGGAAGATTTGATAAGGACGGCCGGCTACCCTCCGAGGTGGAACTGGCGCAGATCTGCAACGTGAATCGCAATACCCTGCGGCAGGCCATCTCCGAGCTGACCGCCGCCGGGATATTGGTTAAGAAAAAGGGGTTTGGCACCTTCGTCTGCGCCCATCCCCCTCTGGCGATTAAGCATCAGCTCAAGAGCATCTCCAGTTTCAGCGATGACTTGCGAGAACTGGGTATCAAAGAGGAGACAAAAATCATCGGGCAAGGCGCGGAAACCGCCAAGGAAGTTATAGCAAGGAAGTTGATCCTGGGGCCGGAGGGCCGGGTAGTAGCAATCCGACGCCTTAGAACCGGTGACGGCGAGCCGTTTATCTATGAAGAAAGCTACCTTCCCTGGAATACCTTCAAAGACATTCTGGAAATGGACCTCACCAGCTCGATGTACCGGATCATTTACGAGCGCTTTGCCGTTTCTCTGGCCAGATCGGAGCAGACGATTCGGGCGATTAATCTCACGGGCCAAATTGCCTCCTACCTCAACGTTGCTGAAAATTCGGCCGCTTTTTTTATGGAGAGCCTGACCTACGATGAAAATAATTTGCCCGTGGAGCTACTGTTTTCCTATTACCGCGGCGACAAGTACGTCTTTGAGGTTGAGCTGGGGCGCTACCAGATTAAGGAAAATGATGCCCCGAGCACGAACTGAGCTTGCTTTTTTAGGACTAGTTGTATATACATCTAAACAATCACAGTAAGACGAATGGGGGCAGGAATGGAAAATAGAAACCTTTTAGAAAAACTAGTGGAAGCAAGTCCGGGAATGGAGATCTGGTGGGATTCATCACCGGTGATCTTTGACAACTGGTGCCGCAAGCTGCTGGCGGCGGCGGCGGACGGAGATCGGGAGCTCCTTAACGCTCAACTTGGACGCATGTACAGTAATGATGGCAGCGGGGCGCCCCTGTTCCGCGGGGTTACAACCAACCCGCCGCTGTCGCTGCAGGCGATCAAAGATAACGAGCCCTATTGGCAGTCCGTGGTTTACGGAATGATCAAAGAACATCCCGGCATCGACCGGGAATCACTCTTCTGGCTGCTTTACAAGGAGGTTGTAAAGCGTGGTTCCGATATGTACCTGCCCCTCTTTAATAAAACCGCTTATCGCGAGGGCTATCTATCCGGCCAGGTGGATCCACGGGATTGTTTTAACCGTGACGCCATGCTTAAACAGGCCGAAGACCTTGCCGCCATAAATCCCAACGTCATGATTAAAGTTCCCGGAACGAAAGAGGGCTATGAGGTCATTGAAATCCTTACCTCCCGGGGGATTGCCACGAACAACACCCTTTCATTCACCCTGCCACAGTTGATGGACTGCGCCCGGACGGTGGCGCGCGGCCTTAAGCAGGCCAAAAAGAACCAGGTGAACTTGAGCCGCTGGCGTTCAGTTATCACCCACATGGAGGCCCGCTACGGCGATTTGGGCGGGCTGCGGGAGGAGGCGCAACAGGTGGGGATCGAGCTTTCGGAAGCAGAGGTGCGGCTGGCGGAGCTGGCAATTTTCAAGAAGGCCTACCGATTGCTTAAAGAGGGAGAATATCCGAGCAAGCTGCTTTCCTGCTCGCTGCGGGTGGGACCAACGGTAAACGGCGAGCTAAGACTCTGGCACCTGGAGGAGAAGGCCGGGGCGGCCATTGTCGTAACCTGCCCACCGCCCTTTATCGAAGAGATTATCAATTTCCCCGGCCAAAACAACATCAAATTTGACGCGGGACGGATTCACCAAAACATTCCGCAAGAGGTGTTGGCGAAGCTGCTTCGCGTCCCGTATTTTGAACGAGCCTACCGCGAAGACGGTTACAGCCGAGATGAATACAATACCCACCCGGCACTGGTGAAGACCGCCCGGCAGTTCCATAAGGCCACGGAAGATATGGTGGAATTTGTCGGGAGGTGTATGGAGTAAGGCATGATGGCTAAAACTTCCGGAGGTGCTTTATGCTGGTTGGAATTCCCAAGGAAATAAAGATAAGAGAAAACAGGGTGGCCATGGTTCCCGCGGGCGTGGAACACCTTACAAACCACGGCCATGATGTTCTCGTGGAAACCGGGGCCGGCGAAGGCTCCGGCTATTGCGATGACGATTACCGGGCGGCGGGCGCTTCCATTGCCGCAAGCCCGCTGGAGGTCTATCAGAAGAGTGACCTGCTGGTAAAGGTAAAAGAACCCCTGCCGCTGGAGTATCCGCTGCTGAAAAGAGGGCAGGTCATCTTTACCTATTTTCATTTCGCCTCGTCCGCGGAATTGACAAAAGCGGTAATCGATTCCGGAATTACAGCTATTGCCTACGAGACGGTGGCCAAAGCGGACGGCAGCCTGCCGCTTTTGACCCCGATGAGCGAGGTGGCGGGCCGGATGTCAATCCAGGAGGGCACCAAGTATTTGGAGAAGACCTACGGTGGCCGCGGGGTGCTCCTGTCCGGCGTGCCTGGAGTTCGTCCGGCGACGGTCACGATCATCGGTGCCGGCGTCGTGGGAACCAATGCGGCCAAAATAGCCTGCGGCATGGGCGCCCTAGTCTACCTTTTGGACAACAACATTGACCGTCTGCGTTATCTCTCCGATGTGATGCCGCAGAACTGTTTTTTGCTCATGTCCAACCCGGCCAATATCCGGGAGGTCGTTTATCAGGCGGATCTGGTGGTGGGGGCAGTCCTCGTTGCCGGCACCAGGGCCCCCTGGCTGGTGACCAGGGAAATGCTGAAAAGCATGAAAAGAGGCGCCGTGGTGGTCGATGTGGCTATCGATCAGGGCGGCTGCTTCGAGACTTCGCGTCCGACCAGCCACGATGATCCAATATATGTGGTGGATGACGTGGTCCACTATTGCGTGACCAACATGCCGGGAGCGGTTCCCTTCACCTCGACTATTGCCTTGAGCAATGCCACGCTGCCTTATATTATGGAGCTGGTGACTCGGGGCTGCCGGCTGGCGGCCGCCGAAAATGAGGAACTGGCCCGGGGAATCAATATCATCGATGGACGTGTGACCTGTAAGGGGGTGGCTGATGCCTTCGGGATTGACTACGTGCCTTTGAGCTCCGTTCTTTAACTTCTCACGGCGGGGCCTTTAACTAAAATGTAAACGAACTTGAAAGGAGCAATAAATGAAGCAATTAAAAGATTGGATGGTGCCGTGGCTGTTTACCGCCCGGGAGTATAACACAAGCATTCTTGATCGCGCCTGGGATAATCCCGATTACGGCCGCCTGATGCTCAATGAAAACCCCGTTCCCCCCTCGGAGAAGGTAATCAAGGCAGTGTCGGAGATACTGGCCCACGGCAACCGTTACCCGGACAGCATGAAGAGGCTTAGAACCAAGATCGCCAAACTCCACGACGTGGGGCCGGAAAATATCGGCCTTTGCAACGGCTCGTCGGAGATAATCGATTGCATGATGCGTATTTTCATGCAGCCGGGCGATGAGATCATCATGTCCACACCAACCTTTGAACTATTCCCTCCCCGGGCGGAGCTGGCCGGCGGCAAGGTGGTATCCGTTCCGCTTATTCCCGGCAGCCTCCAGTACGACGTGGAGGGGATGCTCAAGGCGATCACCCCGCGGACCAAGCTTCTGCTGGTGATCAATCCCAATAACCCGACGGGTGTTTTCATCGATGAGCCGGATCTGATCCGTTTCTGCGAAACCGGGATACCGCTTTGTATCGATGAAGCCTATCTGGATTACCACCCGGAGATCCCATCCAAGTCCTACCTGATTGCGAAATACCCCCAGGTCTTCCTTTCGCATACCTTCTCCAAGGCGCACGGTTTTGCCGGCATCCGTTTCGGATATGTGGTGGGGACGGAAGAAATGGTCAATGCTTTCAATATAATGTTCCTGCCCTGGAACGTAAGCTTGATGTCGATGGCAGCCGCGGAGGCGATTCTGGATAATCCGGAGGAAATCGCAGCCAAAGTAGCCTACAATAACGGCTGGATGGATAAATTTACGGAAAAACTGGTGGCGGCTGGTCTCAAACCCTTTCCCGCCCACGGTAACTACATGCTCATCGACGCCACCATGACCGGCAGGACCACGGCGGAAATTCTGGCGGCGGCCATGGAAATGGAGAAGATTTTCCTCAAGAAGATCAACCCAATCCACGGCAAGGACGGCTATTTCCGGGTAACTCCGGGAACGCCGGAGGAAAATGAGCGCTTCATCAGATTCATCGAAAACTATTTCGGCAGGTCGTGACGAATCCATAAACGAGCCCCTGAAAACACTCCGGGAGCGCCGCGGCCCGGGTCAGGCGTAATGTTGCCCCAAGAAGAGAAAGGAACGGCAAAAATGAAGGATCAGGCGCAGGTGGTAATCATCGGCGGCGGAATAGTGGGTTGCAGCATCGCTTACCATCTGACAAAACTGGGCTGGCGCGATGTGATGATCATCGACAAGGGCCTGCTCACCAGCGGCTCCACGTGGCATGCCGCCGGCCTTGTCGGCCAGTTTCGCTCCCACCGCAATATCACCCGGATGCTGCAGTACAGCGTCAGCCTCTACGAAGATTTGGAAAGGGAGACCGAGGTCGCAACCGGCTGGAAAAAATGCGGTTGCCTCCACCTGGCCGGCACCCCGGAGCGGCTCTTGGAATTGAAGCGCGGCGCAACCACAGCCAAGAGCTTCGGCCTGGAGATGAATATCATCACCCCCCGGGAAGCCCTGACGCTTTTCCCTATCCTCAACCTGGATGGTATTATCGGCGCTGCCTTCATGCCTTCCGATGGTCAGGCCGACCCCAGCGGGATCACCATGGCCCTGGCCAGGGGAGCCAGAAACCGCGGGGCCAGAATCGTTCAGGATACCCTGGTGACCGGGTTTAAAATCCGCCAAAACCGGATTGAAGCGGTCATTACCGACCAGCAAGAGGTATCCTGCGAGATTCTGGTCAATGCCGCTGGCATGTGGGGCCGGGAGTTGGGAAAAATGATGGGGGTAAATATCCCCCTGGTGCCTTTTCAGCACCAGTATCTGGTTACACAGGAAATTCCTGGCCTGCCGCGGAACCTGCCCACCCTGCGGGACAAGGACAGTCTCCTGTACTACAAGGAAGAGGTGGGCGGCCTGGTCATGGGTGGCTACGAAAAGGACGGCATCCCCTGGGCAGTCAATGGTATTCCCAAAGGATTCTCACAGGAACTTCTGGCGCCGGACTTCGATCATTTCGAGCCCCTTTCTCAGGCGGCAATCAACCGGACGCCCTGTCTGCGGGAAACAGGAATAGTCCGCCTTATTAACGGGCCGGAGGCTTTTACCCCGGACGGCAACTGTATTTTGGGCCCGGCGCCGGAAATTGAAAATTGTTTTGTGGCCGTGGGATTCAACGCCTTCGGAATCGCCGCCGCGGGCGGTGCCGGGCGGATGCTGGCCGAATGGATTGTCGAGGGAGAGCCCAGCCTCAACATCTGGCCTTTGGACATCCGGCGTTTTGGTGAACATCATCGCAGCCGCAAATATAACGTCGAACGGACGAAAGAGATTTACGGCAAACATTACACCATCTCCTGGCCCTTTGAGGAACATCACTTTGCCCGTGGGGTTAAACGCTCGCCGCTCTACGGGATACTCAAGGAAAAGGGGGCCGTTTATGGCTCCAAGTTCGGCTGGGAAAGGGCAAACTGGTTTGCCCCGGCGGGGACAAAAGCCGCAGATGTGTTGAGCTTCGGAATTCCGAACTGGCTTGCCCCAGTGGCCCGGGAACACCAGGCCGCCCGTGAGGCGGTGGTCTTGATCGATCAGAGCTCCTTCTGCAAAATGGAGGTGGAAGGCCCCGGCGCCCTGGCATTTCTTAACTATCTGGCGGCGGCCCAAATCGACAAACCAATCGGCACCACAATCTATACCCAGCTTTGTAACGACCGCGGCGGCATAGAGGCGGATGTAACCATATCTAGGCTGGGAGATGACCGCTTTCTGCTGATAACAGGCGCCGCTTTCGGGGTCCATGATTTTAACTGGATAAGGAAACATCTGCCGCGGGACCGTTCCGTCATTCTGCGGGATGTAACCTCATCCTATGCCATGATCAACGTCTGCGGACCCCTTGCCAGACGACTTCTGGAGAGGCTATGCGACGACGATCTATCCAATGAAGCATTTCCCTTCAGCCACATCCGGCAAATCACGGTGGGCTATGCCCCGGTTTGGGCCGTCCGGATCACCTACATCGGTGAACTGGGGTACGAGCTCTATGTTGCCCCGGAATATGCCGTTTCCCTTTATGAGCTCCTCTGGGAAGCGGGACAGGATATGGGGATACAAAACGCGGGCTACCGGGCGATCGATTCGCTCCGGATGGAGAAGGGTTACCGCTATTGGAGCGCGGAACTTACCCCCGATTACAACCCCTATGATGCGGGCCTGGGGTTTGCGGTAAACCTGCGGAAGGGTCCCTTCATTGGCCGCGAGGCCCTGGCGAAAATTCGGGAAGAAGGACCCCAATGGCGACTGTGCCTCTTTACCCTGAATCGGGACGAACCTGTCATACTCTACGGCGGGGAAACAATCAGTTATCAGGGGAGGGTGCTGGGGGTCGTTTCCAGCGGTGGTTATGGGCACACGGTGCGCAAAACTATCGCCCTGGGCTATCTGCCGGCTTCTGAAGCCGGCCATAGCCGGGGCTACGCCATAGAGTCATTTGGCGAAATTTTTGCGGCAGAACTCCGGAATGAGGTCCCTTACGATCCCGGCCGGAGGCGGATTTTACAACCGTAATTCACCGGGCTTAAGTTAGCAAACCCCTTCCCCCGCTCAGGTGCCGGGAGAAGGGGTTGTTTCAATAAAGCTGGTTACTTATTGCAGCTTGGCGGCCAACTCTGCCTGCACCTGTTTCGCCTCAGCCACCATCCGCTCAATCACCTCCGCGACCGTCGGCTCGTCCCGGATCAGACCGGTAATCTGCCCGACCGGCAGCACTCCCTTTTTTTCGTCTCCCTTTTCAGTGGCCACCCGGATGGCTTTGAAGGCGTTGGCCATGAAGGCCAGTTGCCGCGCATTTTTCCATCCTGAAGCCAGGGTTCCCAGAAACAGCTTAAAATAGGGGAGATTAAGCTGACGGGCTATTTCCCGGGAGTTGATAAAAGCAGCCGGCAGATCCAGACCCTTGCGCACCGCCCGTTCGCCGGCTTTGGTTTTGAGGATGCGACAGGGAATACCATCGAAACGCGAGGAGAAAATGGTATCTAAAGCGCTTTTTTTGATGGAAAGATGCTTATAGTTATCGTGCAGCGGGCTCTCCCGGGTGGTCATGAACCTGGTGCCCATGGCCACGCCCTCCGCGCCAAGGGACAGGGCGGCGGCCAATCCCCGGCCATCGGCGATACCGCCCGCGGCGATTACCGGGATCTCCAGGGCATCCGCCAAAAGGGGGATCAGGATCATGCTGGTTAAGTCGTCGCCGTGGGCCGCGGCCTCATGTCCGGTGGCAATAATCGCATCCGCTCCGTACTCTTGCGCCCTTTGGGCGTGCCGGGCGTTGACCACGGTCGCCACCACCTTGCCGCCGTACTTGCGGGCTTCCTTTACCAGCCAATCTCCCTTGCCCAGGGCAAAATTGATCACCGGCACCTGCTCTTCCAAAAGCACCCGGCCGTTTTCGGCGGCACCCGGGAACATCAAAGACACATTTGCGCCAAATGGTTTGTCGGTCAACTTACGAATATCCCGAATGGCCTGTCTGGTCTGGACGGCGTCGAGGGGACCAGTGGCTAAAATACCCAGACCGCCGGCATTGGATACCGCGGCGACCATCTTGGGCACGCTGATCCAGCTCATGCCGGACAGCACTATCGGGTAGCGAATTCCGAAGATTTCAGTAATTTTAGTTTTCAACTGGACCCTCCTTTTTAGCCTGCTTGCAGCACCCGGCCAATCGTCATTATCTCGGCTTCTTTGGTTCCCTCGTAGAGCTCGAGAATCTTTGCGTCGCGGTACCATTTCTGGACCACATATTCGTCAATGTAGCCATAACCGCCGTGCAACTCCACCGCGTAGTTGGCGCAAAAAACAGCCGTCTGGCCGCCGAAGTACTTGGCCATAGCTGCCAGGGTATAATCGGGCCGGCCCTGGTCTAACAGCCAGGCGGCCTTGTAAACTAACCCGCGCAGGGCCTCGATTCTGATGGCCATTTCAGTTAGTTTCATCTGGGTCAACTGAAATGATCCCAACGACGCGCCGAATACCGTCCTTTCCTTTACATATTTAATGCTCGTTTCCAGACAGCCTTCAGAAAGTCCAAGAGCCTGGCCGCCGATGCCGATCCGGGTCACGTCAAAAAAGTGCATCAGGTTGCGGAACCCGCTTCCTTCTTTCCCCACCAGGTTGGATTGCGGCACCCGGACATCTTCAAAGGTGACCTCGGCGGTGTCGCTGGCGCGGATTCCCATCTTGCCATGGATCTTGTTTCTGATTACTCCGGGAGCGCTGGCCGGTACAATGATGAGACTGAAGCTGTTGTGACGCTTCTCCGCGGGATTGGTGATACACTGGGCAACCATATAATCACATACCGTGCCGTTGGTAATGAACATCTTGTTGCCGTTGATCACATAATCGCCGCCGTCTTTCACTGCCCTGGTTTTGTAACCCGCGGCATCAGTGCCGGCATTGGGTTCGGTAAATGCGCCGGCGAAAACCTGTTCCCCCAGACATAGTGGCGGCAGATAGGTCTTCTTCTGCTCTTCCGATCCGTACATGAATATCGCCTCGGCGCCGAAGGTTGCCGCGGTGATATTCAGACAGATGCCGATATCAACCCTCGACAATTCCTCGGTGATGATGGTGTTGCCCAGTTGCCCAACTCCGGCTCCGCCGTATTCTTCCGGTATCCAGGCTCCTACCAGGCCGTTGTCGGCAGCCTTCTTTCTGATTTCCGGCGTGTATTTTTCATGCTCATCGGCTTCCTTCGAAAAATTCGGGAACTCGTTTTCGGCAAACTTCCGGGTCATTTCTTTCAACATCTGCATTTCTTCGGGAAGATCAAAATTCATTGCTTACCTCCTTAGTAGAATTTAACCCCCTGCGCCGTAGTGCCATCTGGGAGCAGTCGAGACCGGTTCCCTCTATTGACACAAGAATCAACTTCGGTCAAGCCGCATAATTAGGGGATAATTAGGGGCATAGCCCGTATTTTTTACGGCCAGACTATAACTGATGACTTCGCAACAACTCCGAATCCCCCTCACCTGGCGGCAAAGAATAAAGAAGTGGGGAGCCAAATAAGGGTGCTCATCTTATTTAAGAGGATTTCGGCAATATATTGGGCGTTCTTTCTCTTTATTAAGGGTGATATCTCGGTCAAAACCAGAATCTTGACCGCACCCAGAGCAATTCGTTCTTGTACCGGCTGGGGAATGAGACTGCAAATTTTCCCCCGTTAATAGTCGTAAATTACCCCGGGCAGCGTTGCTCCCAGTGGGAAACCTGGATGCTCTGCCGAAAAATGTCAAAAAACTACCGGCGGGCTGGTGGGTTCGCCCATGAAAAGACCGCCCCCGAAATGGGCTCGCAATGACCTGAAAGTTATGCTACCAAATAGCATTACGATAAAGGCGCATTGTTTTATAATTTTTAAACAGGGTGGATTAATGGACAAACGGGAGTACCCTTCGCTGCCCCTGGTGGGGGTTGGCGCGCTGGTGTTCAAAGAGGGCCGGGTTTTGCTGGTCAAAAGAGGGGTGGAGCCCAGCCGGGGCTTATGGGCG
>JBBIRO010000033.1:26439-36446 GCA_037441775.1 Syntrophobacterales bacterium | reverse complement strand
TGTTAGGCACGCCGCCAGCGTTTGTTCTGAGCCAGGATCAAACTCTCCAGTTTTAATCCTATAGAGATTTCTCTCTTACTTTTTTTTGAATTGAAAAGGACCCAAAAATCATTTACTCACTATTCAATTTTCAAAGAGCCATTGGTAACGAGCCGCGAGTTCTACTTCATCTGCTTGCTGCTGTCAAGAACTTTTTTCAATCTTTTTTTCATCAAGATTTGAACCAGGCAGCACCCCAACGCGGAAGTGCAATATACGCCTGCCATAAAAACTTGTCAAGCCCAAATTCACCCCCCTTGGCCTGGCGGATAAGCCTTGCCATTTGCTTGTATTCCATCGAGAAATTGGCAGCTTAGGTCTAGCTACGGACCACCGGGTGCGACCAGCCCGCAAAAAATCTTAGCCTTGACTTTAAATTTTATCGCCAAGTAATCCTTTATAATAACAGACAGAGCCGACTAAGGACTTGTCAGAAAAGATTGAAATGAGATATACGTCACTGGGCGTACGTTTATTTTATGAATGGAGAACCGACATGCCTGAGCAAGACGTCTCTGCGGCAACCGATTTCATCCGCGAGCAAATAGAGGAACACCTGCGGTCCGGCCGCTTTGGCAACCGCATGGCGACACGCTTTCCCCCCGAACCAAACGGCTATCTTCATATCGGCCATGCCAAATCCATCTGCCTGAATTTTGGTATTGCGACGCAGTACAGAGGGACCTGCAACCTCCGCATGGACGATACTGATCCCGCCGGAGAGACGCAAGAGTACGTGGATTCAATCATCGAAGATGTGAAATGGCTGGGTTTCGACTGGGGGAATCGCCTTTACTTTGCATCCGACTATTACGAAACATTTTACGCCTGTGCCCTGGAGCTCATCAAACGGGGCAAGGCCTATGTCTGCCAGTTGACCCCTGATGAAAGCAAACAATACCGCGGTTCGCTAACTGAGCCGGGGAGACCGGGTCCTTACCGGGAACGACCGGTGGAGGAAAATCTCGACCTATTTGCTAAAATGCGCGCCGGCGAATACGATGAGGGGTCACATGTCCTCCGGGCTAAGATCGACATGGCCTCGCCCAATATGCTTCTGCGGGACCCGGTGATTTTTCGAATCAAGAAGCTGCGTCACTACCGGACGGGCGATAGGTGGTGCATCTATCCGATGTATGATTTTGCCCACTGCTTATCGGATTCGCTGGAAAACATCACCCACTCCATCTGCACTCTGGAGTTTGAAAACAATAGGCCGCTTTACGACTGGATTCTCGATGAACTGAATTTGGACAGCCATCCCCAGCAGATTGAATTCGCCCGTCTCAATCTCAGCTACACGGTATTGAGCAAGCGCAAGCTGATTGAACTGGTGGAGAGGGGATATGTAACGGGTTGGGACGACCCCCGGATGCCGACCATCGCCGGTATGAGGAGGCGGGGATACCCGCCCCAGGCAATTACAAAATTCTGTAACTGGATAGGCGTATCCAAAAATGACAGCCTCATCGACTTTAGCCTGCTGGAGCATTGCGTCAGGGACAACCTTAACGAAACGGCGCTGCGCGTCATGGCCGTGCTTAAGCCGCTTAGGGTAGTAATAGACAACTATCCCGCTGATCGAGTGGAGGAATTCGACTGCCCCTCTCATCCCAAAAATGCCGCGTTGGGCTCCCGAAAGGTACCTTTCTCACGGGTCCTTTACATCGAGCAGGATGATTTCATGGAAAATCCCATCGGCAAGTTCTTCCGGCTGGCCCCGGGGAAAGAGGTGCGGCTCCGCTATGGATACTTTATTAAGTGCACCAGGCTGGTAAAGGATCAACATACGGGAGAGGTGTTGGAGGTTCATTGTGAATACGATCCGGCAACCAGAAACGGTTTTGCTCCTGACGGCCGCGAGGTCGGAGCGACGATACACTGGGTTTCAGCGGCTCACGCCCTGACCGCTTCCGTGAGGCTTTACGACCGCCTTTTTCGAACCGCCGCTCCCCTCAGCACGCCAGGCAATTTCCTAGATGACATTAACCCTGATTCCCTGGTCGAACTAACCTCATGCCGGATCGAACCAAGCTTGGCGGGGGCGACTCCGGCAACAGCCTATCAATTTGAAAGGCAGGGCTATTTCGTTCTCGATCCTAAAGTCAGCCGCCCAGGGCATCCGGTCTTCAATCGCACGGTTGGGCTTCGTGATTCCTGGCTTAAGGTGGCGCCAAAGAAAAAATGAGAGCTTCAGCCGGGACAATCAAAAAAGCCCATAAACACCTGGGCGTCCCCCACTGTGATTGTTCCCGAGTTTTTACCGCGTCGTTAGTCTTTATCGGCGATGGGCAAATAATACCCCCCACTGGCGCATCGTTTGCAGAGGAATTCCTCGCCGCGGCTAATTTCCCTCATATCCTGGACATATTCGCCGCAGTTGGCGCATTGCACCCTGCTCAAGGGACGCCCCGGCAGATCCTGTGGTCTTAGCTCCACCTGCACTTCCTGGATATCGCACAGTTTTGTAAATGGCAATTGCCGGTAGAGTTCCAACTGAGCCTGGTATTTATTTTCCGCCGCCGGATAGACAAGTTGGGCAAGATCCCGGATATCCTCCCGGGCAATCACCCGTACCGCTTTTTCGGTTTTGAGGTTAAGAAAGGTGGCCGCCATCTTGCCGTAGTCCATAAACTTCATCGTCCTTTTACCGAGACTGCAGCCCGTAACCGACTGAATGGCATCCGTGGCGCAGCGATCCATCTCGACAAAGACGATGAGGTTTTTTCTGTCCTCTCCCTTGGGATCGGCAATGCCAATTTCTTTTAGACCCGCAAGGGACATCTTGACGCCCAACACCTGGCCGGGACAGAGGTGCCCATGAATCCGGACGGATTCCTCCAGTAATTTTTCAAACGCGCTACTTTCCATCCAGAAATCCTTTCATCATAATTAACAGCTTCGTAAAAAGGGAGTAAAACCGTAATTCAAAAATGGCCAGGGGAAACAGCGATCGCTCCTACGGGCCAGGCACCGCTGCAGATGAAACATAAGCCACATCTTTTCGCTAATTACAAATCAAAATACTGTCTAGTAAGGATGCGATTCAGCCTTTCCTCGCTGAGGCCGGCCATAGCTCGGTTGAGCAGCAGCCGCCTCTCCGGAGGCACCTTGGCAGCGGATAGCGCGACGGGCGGTCACCGGTGCAGCCGGTCAAGTTATGCTGTAAATCAAGGTAAAAGACCCTAAGCGCGAGGATAGCTTCTTCGGGAATAGCGCCCAGGCAGCCCGCGCAACAGCTTTTGGTCTGCCACCGGTCCTTCCTACCTGGTTATGGCTCCCTTCGGGCAGCGGACACCGCTAAACACTGGTTCCTAATCATTCGGCTGTGGTAACAAACCCATGGTCCGTTTTCTTCAGTCCGATCCCTCCCTCACGCCGAGCAAGAGTTTCTCCAGATGAAACCGCTGCCGCTGCGAGAAGATCGATAATATATCCCGCTGGAAGAATTTTTCGAACTCAATTGAAATCAAGTGCGCTATCCGATGAAATTAAGGAAAGTGTTTCTAGGTTAGATTTTCGCCGGTCGAGGTCAGGATCAACTTCCCATGTTTTACACCCCTTGACCCAATCAGGCGGTCGGCGATGTCTTTAATATCTATTCCCCGACCACGCGCAATCATGACCTCCAGACAATTATGTTCGTCCAGATGAATATGGGTGGTGGAGATGATGGCCCGATAAAAGTGATGTTGCAATTCGGTCAGAGTATCGCTTATTTCCCGGGTATGATGATTGTAGAGGATGGTGATGACGCCGACCATTTCCATGGCGCCGAGTTCTGATTCGGCCTGTACTAGACTGTCCCGAATCAGATCGCGCAGCGCTTCGGACCGATTGCTGTAGCCCTTACGCCCGATCAACTGATCGAACTTCTCAAGCAGCTTGTCATCCATCGAGACGCCAAAACGAACCAGTTCACTCATATCTCTTTCCTGCCACTGTTGCCGTACCTATAGGGAATGACGGCCGATAGGTAAAGATTTTTTTATTGGTTTGCCACAAAATACGCATCCAATATCTTCGCCACAATATTGGTTGTTGAAATGCCGGGGACAACGGGTATCAGGAGAATTTTTCCTCCCCATGACTTAACATCGGTCCCGCCCGCCAGTTGATCTTCCGTCCAGTCCCCTCCCTTGACCAAGATGTCCGGCTTGAGATAGCGGATCAATTCCAGCGGGGTGTCTTCGGAGAAGATGGTGACATAATCAACGCAGGCCAGCGCGGCTACCACCTGCGCCCTTTGAGCCTCCGGAATCAGGGGGCGTTTTTCACCTTTGATGGCGCGGATGGAAGAGTCGCTGTTTAAGGCCAAAACCAGCACATCAGCGGCCTTTTTTGCCTCCTCAAGATAGGTCACGTGGCCAGCATGGAGGATGTCGAAGCAGCCGTTGGTGAAGGCAACGCTCTTGCCAGCCTGCTTGATCATGTCCAAGTCGGCCTTAAGTTCCTGCCGCCTAAGTATCCTTCCCATAATCCCCCTAAACCGCTCTGGCGGCCGTCAAAACTGCAACCATCTCCGCCTGGCTGTCCAACAATATCCGGCTGCATTCCTTGACCGTGCTGCCGGTAGTGTAAACGTCATCGATCAGAATGATCCGCTCTCCCTTGATTCGGGATTTGTCTTTGACCGAGAAGGCCCCGCGTACGTTTTGTCTCCGTTCCTCTTTGGCGAGCCTGGTTTGTTCTTCAGTGTAAACTAACCGATTGAAGTTGTCAAAATCAAGCCGGAGACGATGAAAAGAGGCGATTGCCCGGGCCAGAAGCAGCGACTGGTTGAAGCCTCGCTCCCGCAGACGCTTTCTGTGCAGGGGAACAGGGATGACGAGAGAAAAGTCAGTGAAGCTAAACCCGGGGTAGGTGGCCTCGGCCATTACCCGGCCCAGCATTTTTCCCCAGAATACCCGGCTTTGGTATTTGAACTGGTGAATAGCCTTCAAGAGCGCCGATTCATAATACGCCCAGGCCCGGGCAAGCTCAAAGGGGGGTTTCTTGAACGTACATTCACCGCAGAGGTGATCTGTCATTGTTTCACCGGGGAAGGGTATTCCGCAACAGGAGCAAAGGGGGGAGACGACACGTCTCACTAAAGACATACATGAGGGACAGAAGTTCAGATGCGCCGGGCTTTCAATTACCAAGGCGCAACCGCTGCAACGCGGTGGGAAGACCAGATCGGTTAAACTGGCGATGAAATCTTTCAATGGACAACTATCCCGGCATAGCCGCAATTGAGATTAAGCTATCGTCAATTCGGAGCAGGGGCGCGTCCGACCAGAGTTTCTCGAGTGCGTAGAAGGGACGAACTTCATCCAAGAAAACGTGAACTATTATTGTGTAATAATCCAGCAAAATCCATCTTCCCGCTGCCTCCCCCTCCACTCCGCGGATCGGCTGCCCCGCTTTTTTCATTGCTTCCTGAATCATGCCGGCAACAGACTGCGTTTGACGAATAGACGTGCCGGAGCAGATGATGAAATAATCAGCGAATGATGAAATATCCCTGATCGTCATGACGGCTATATCCTGCCCCTTTTTTTCCAGGATCGCGTTGATGCAGGTTATTAATCCCTTTTCGGTATCGCTTGGTTGGTTAATCAGCGTTTTTCCCCTTATCCAAGGCTTTTGTCTGTCGGCTTCATAAAGTGTCCGGCGGGCATGGTCCAGCCTGGCTCACTGTTTACGAAATTTCCTGTAATGAGAGCCTATCATACTTCGGGGCCGACAAACCAGCTATATTTAGGGTAAGCCCACTGCCCTCAAGGGAGAGTGGTTTTTTGACCTATTACGAGAGCGTCAGCTATAATCTCAAATGTTCCGAATTGCTGCTAAGGACCAACACCCAGGTACCAGCGCAGCAGATGATAAGCCAGGGCAATAGCGTAGAGGGCAAACGTGGCCGGCAGGAGGTATCTGAATACCTGTTTTAAGTTGGACTGGTAGTAGTGATTGGTAAGAACCAGGCAGAGATGCAGCGGAGAGGCCATATAGCCGGTCGTGATACCGGCAAAGATGATGGTAACAGTGGCGATGTTGACCTCCGGAAGGATCGGCAAAAGCAGGGGGAAGACAATGCCGATACCCATCGTAGGCATTCCGGAAATGCTGCCGATCAGCAACGGCACCATGATGAGCAGCAGGATAAGGGGCACCCCGCTGCCAATCAAATCTTGCAGCAAAAGTGTGACATAGCCGGTGGTGGTCAGCATGTAGCGAAAATACAAAGTGGCGAAAACCGCCGCCGCAATTTGCCAGTTTATACCCTGCCGGAGAGATTTCCATATTGTTTGCCGGGTCGTCCGCTGAACCAGGAAGGCAATCAGGGTACCGGTTGCCACGGCTAGCCAGACGGGCACTTCGAGCAGAGAAAGGGCCAATGCGGTCACAATCGGCGAAATGCCTAGCAATATAGCGTAGTAATTTCTCTGTTGGGACATCATATTCGGGATATGGGGGATGCATTTGCGGGTCATGAAGAAACCCACCCCCCAGGCAGCAAAGAAAAGCAGGGCGTTTACAATGATAAAGTCGCGCAGGGTGAGCCCGGCCATGCTGACCGCGAGGAAAGTTGTGGGACTTATCGGTGATGCCCAGTACCAGACGTGCCTGAACCAGATGTTGACGAAGGTCCTCTCTTCCGGTTTCAAATTAAGCCGGTCCGCTTCCGGCTCGTTGAAAGGGGCGGAGATCATGGCCCCTCCCGGCATGCTGAGAACACCGAAAATAGCCGGGATCAATGTAACCAGTGCCCGGCTTGGTAAAAATCCCCGGAGATTCTCAATGAGACCAACGATCATTTTGGTCTCTTTGAGAACATATCCCATCAGGGTAATCATGGCCACCGCAGCCGTGATTTCCCATGTCCGCAGGTCCATAACGGTTACCAAGAACACTTTGGGAAAAATGGCAAGCGATTTTCCCGATGTCAACCCGATAATCAGGCAGGCAAGGATGATGGTCAGGGCATGATCGAAGTCCTTCAGGCGGAGGATGAAGATGAGAGCAAAGGCGAAGATTAACCCGGCGAGTTCCATTATTCGCTCTTACTTTTCCGCCTCTTCAATCTCGACCTTCTCCATTGTAACGGCAGCCAAAGGTCGATCCTGCCGGTCGGTGGCGCTGCCGGCAATGGCATCGACAATCTCCTGCCCGGCAACGACGCGTCCAAAGATGGTGTATTTAGGGGGCAGCGGATAATCAACGTGCATAATGAAAAACTGGGAGCCGTTGGTATTGGGGCCGGAATTGGCCATCGCCACTGTGCCGGCGCGGTAGAGCGGTCGGTAAATGTCCAAAGAGGGATTGATTTCATCAGCAAAACAGCCACCCCAGGCGGACTCTCCCCCGCGTCCGGTTCCGTCAGGGTCTCCCCCTTGGATCATGAACCCCTTGATGACCCGGTGAAAGATAACTCCGTCGTAGTAGCCCTTTTGAGCGAGGAGAATGAAATTTTCTGTCGTTTTCGGCGCCACATCCGTAAGCAGCTCCAAACGGATGTCCCCATAATTGGTTTTTATTGTTGCATGACGATTTGCCATTGACTGTTCTCCTAAATAATACGGGGGCAATCTGGTTGCCCCCGTAAGCCTATGTGGTTTCGTTATTTGGATTTCAGGTATTCATCGATCGCCTTCGCCGCCTGTCGGCCGGCTCCCATGGCCAGAATCACGGTAGCTGCGCCGGTGACGATATCCCCTCCGGCGTAGACCCCCTCCCGACTGGTTTCTCCCGTTTCTCCTTTGGTAACAATGTAGCCCCATTTGTTAACTTCCAGTCCGGGGGTGGTCTTGGGTATCACCGGGTTGGCCTCGGTGCCGATGGCCACTACCACTGTGTCCACCGGGATGGTGAACTCTGATCCCGGGATTACAATCGGCCGCCGCCTTCCTGAGGAATCTGGCTCGCCCAACTCCATCCTGATACACTTAATCTCTTTGACCCACCCCTTTTCATCGGCGATATATTCCACCGGGTTATGGAGCAGTTTGAACTGAACCCCCTCTTCCTTGGCGTGATGGACCTCTTCGAGCCGGGCCGGAAGCTCGACCTCGCTTCGGCGATAGATAATATAGGCATTATCGGCGCCCAACCTGAGCGCCGTCCGCACTGAGTCCATCGCGACATTGCCGCCGCCGATGACGGCCACATTTTTCCCCCGGATTATCGGCGTGTCATATTGCGGGAAAAGATAGGCCTTCATGAGATTCGATCTGGTTAGATATTCATTGGCCGAGTAGATGCCGTTGAGGTTTTCCCCCGGTATATTCATAAAGACGGGGGCGCCGGCGCCGACTCCCAGAAATACCGCTTTAAATCCATCCGCCAGGAGGTCGTCCACCGTCTTCAAACGGCCAATGGCGGCATTGGTTACGACCTTGACTCCTAATTTTTTAAGATAGTTAACTTCCGCATCAACTATCGCCTTGGGCAGACGAAACTCGGGAATCCCGTAGATCAAAACACCGCCCGACTTGTGAAGTGCTTCGAAAATGGTAACCTCATGGCCCATTTTTACCAGGTCCCCGGCGATGGTCAAACCCGCCGGACCGGCTCCCACCACGGCAACCCGTTTCCCCGTTGGGGGGGCTACTTCCGGAATGCGTATATTACCTGTTTCCAGTTCGTAATCAGCGGCAAACCGTTCCAGTCTGCCCACCGCTACCGGTTCGCCCTTCTTACCTAAAATACAGACCTTCTCGCACTGATCCTCCTGCGGACATACCCGGCCGCAGACGGCAGGCAAGGCATTGGTTTCCTTTAGTTTATGGGCCGCGCCGATAAAATCTCCTTCGGCGATCAGCTTGATAAATTCCGGAATCTGGACATCCACCGGACAGCCGGGAACACAACTGGGTTTCTTGCACTGGATGCAACGTTTCGCCTCGGTGATTGCGGTATCTGGCGTGTAGCCCAGGGGCACCTCTCGGAAGTTTCGAATCCTCTCCCCGGGGGACTGCTCCGGCATGGGCTGCCGGGGAACCTTTATCTTCTTTTCCTTATCTTCCATGAGCGTCACACCTGCAACTTTCCATCGCCTGCTTTTCCTCTTGGCAATACATCTTAAGCCGGCTCATCAAGAGATTAAAATCTACTTCATGGCCGTCAAACTCTGGGCCATCAACGCAACCGAACTTGGTCTTTCCACCCACCGCAACCCGGCAGGCGCCGCACATCCCAGTGGCATCCACCATAATGGGATTGAGGCTGACCACTGTTTTTATTCCGTAAGGTCTGGTAAGTTCCGCCAGCACCCGCATCATCGGCACCGGCCCGATGGCAAAGACAATATCAATCTTTTCCCCGGAGTCGATCAGGTTTTTCAACACCGTACTGACAAAGCCATGGAAGCCGTAGCTGCCGTCATCGGTTGCGACCAGAAGCTGATCGCTTACCTGCCTCATGTCCTCTTCGAGAATCAAAATATCCCTGGTTCGCGCCCCGATGATGGATATGACCCGGTTGCCAGCTTGCTTAAGACCGGCGGCAATCGGGTAGGCCACGCCGATTCCCACCCCTCCCCCAACGCAAACCGCCGTCCCGAAGTTGGTCATTTCCGTTGGGTGCCCCAACGGCCCAAGGACATGCAGGATAGAGTCGCCCTTCTCCATTTTAGCCAGGCGCTTTGTCGTCAGTCCGACAATCTGATAGATGATCGTAATGCTGCCCCTCTCGTGGTCAGAATCAACAATTGTAAGGGGGATCCTCTCCCCCTGCTCGTCGATCATCAATACGACAAATTGACCCGCTTTTCTCTTACGGGCAATCTCCGGGGCCTGGATAATCATCTTGACAATTATCTCTTGCAAAAAAGTTTTTTCCAGTATCCGATACAATGGTTTTTCTCCTCCTCCGGTCCAAAATGTGTTTTCCCGGCAACCCCCGGCGGCACTGTCGCCACGCCGCCGTGCATCCAGAAAGCTCTTGGGGGATAGCATATTCCTTATGGATGTCAAGGTGAAAAATCA
>JBBIRO010000033.1:0-26339 GCA_037441775.1 Syntrophobacterales bacterium | reverse complement strand
AGGTGAAAAATCAACGGCGCCCTTCCTCCGTCTTTCCCGGGGATGGATCAATGTCTTGCATTTTCAGACAGTGCCTTGTAAAATCTCTCCGTCTCGTTCCGACAGCGGCGGACCCAATCTAATTGGAGATCATCATATCGGTTATTTCCATAGCGATAGCTTGATCAGAATAAAACTTCACAGCCCAGCCAAAGAAGACAGCTTCGTAAAATGTCTTCAAAATTACGCTGTACCGACTTATTGCGAGGTCGTTTAAGATGATTGTCTATTTCCAAGCCGGCGGACTGCTTAAAGACTATATTGAGCCCGATGTTGATGCCTACACCAGAAAAATCGAATTGGAGTCGGGCCTTACGGTAAAAGAAATCATGGAACGGATCAATCTCCGGCCGGCGTTGGTTTCGCTGGCGCTCTCAGGCGGTAAGATCGTTCCCTTAAGCTATGTGCCCAGGGATGGGGAAGTTATTGTCTTGCGGCCGCCAGTTCAAGGCGGGTGATTCTTTTTTGGGACTTTGACTGCTTTACTTATGCTGAAACGCTATCGGCGCCAAATCTCAATCCCCGGCTGGGGAGAGGCGGGTCAGGAAAAATTAGCCCGGTCCAAGGTAATGGTAATAGGTGCGGGCGGCTTGGGTTTTCCGGTGCTATCCTATCTGGCGGCGGCGGGAGTGGGAGAAATCGTGATCGTGGAACAGGATTGGATCGAAGAAACCAATCTGAATCGCCAATTGTTTTTTTCCACAGGCGACCTCGGCAAACCGAAAATCGAGGTTGCTGTCGAAAAACTGACAACCCTCAACCCCCAGGTGCGGCTGTCGCCGGTGGCGGAAAAATTAAGCTCCGCGGTGGGCAACAAATATCTTCCCGCAATGGATGCCGTAATCGATTGTGTTGACAATTTCGAAACCCGTCTATTAATCGCTTCTTTGGCCCACCGCTATCATAAGCCCATGATTCATGGCGCCCTAGCCGGTTTTTTGGGCGTCGTTGCGGTGTTGCACAGCAGCTTCGGCCCTTGTTTTCACTGTCTCTACCCGGAAGCGCCCGAAATTTCGCCGCCCGCCGTTTTCGGCGCCCAGGCGGGCCTGGTGGGATCGCTGCAGGCAGTTGAAACCATCAAGTATCTGCTGGGGATTGGCGAAACCAATTTCGGCAAGATGCTCTTAATCGATACGGAATCAGGATTTTTCAACTGGATAGATATAACCAAAAACAACCTCTGTCCCAACTGCTTACAGATGGACACAACACCTGATTCTATTGACAGGCCTATCGACCCCTGACGCTTATCGGTTATCACACGTATTTCCGGGATTGTCGCCATCTGGTGAGATCAGGGGGATATAATAGTGATTTTGTCCTCCGCCTGGAACGACTTTTTATAAGGACGCAGATAACCATGAAAGATCGAAAGCGTAGATGCTGCAGCGGAAGAAGATCGAGGTCCAGATTGTTTGACCAGACAAAGTAATGACGGGAGAATCTCTCTGGCTGGAATACCGAAACGAGAGGCTGCCGATCGATTATATCTTCGGTACCACGACGAAGCGCGAGATGCGCGGGAATCACGTTTACGCCACCGGATTCAACCGTCGAGCGGAATAACAGGCCATGATCAAAGAAGGCAAAAAGGTCAGGATTTACAGCCGGGCGGAAAATGGGTCGCAAATCAGGAGGAATGAAGAGGGACTTAGCGCAACTTGCGCCTCTGGACTTTTTACGAAGTCCCCAATCGTTACCGGATGTCCCTATTTTCTGCCCTCGTAGAGGCAGGTAATCCCCATCGTCAGGGGTTGGAAGGTAACCCGATTCAGTCCTGCTGCCGTCATAGTCTTACAAAAGTCCTCCGGTGGCGGGAAGTTCATGATGGAGTCCGCCAGATAACGGTAAGCCGCCGGGTTTTTCGACAGCAGGCGCGCCATGAGCGGGAGGATCAGATTGAGGTAGGGGTAGAAAAAGAACCTGCCGATAGCTTTTTGGGGAAAGCCCATCTCCAGGATCAACACCTGTCCACCCGGGATAACCACCCGGGCCATTTCCTGAATAGCCTGTAGCCGGTCGGGAATGTTCCTGATCCCGAAGGCGATGGCCGCGACATCAAATGTACCATCGGGAAAGGGGAGGCGGGTCGCGTCACCCTGGATCAGGGCAACGCGACCCGCCATACCCAAACGGGTTATTTTGCTTTTAGCCAGGGTCATCATTTCGCTGACCAAGTCAACCCCCACCACTTTGCTGTTCGGATGGCCCCGCAGGGCGGCAATGGCCAGATCACCGGTGCCGGTGGCGACATCGAGGAGGCGGTGGGTACTATGAAAGATCATTTTCCCGACGGCAAAGCGGCGCCAGCGGAAATCCTCTCCGCAGCTAAAGAGATGATTCAGCAAATCATAGCGTTTAGGGATGGAGGAGAAGATGTCCCTGACCAGCCGGATATGCTCCCGGGGGCGGATGAATTCCGCCCCCTCTTTTGATCTGATCATGATGCTCCTGAAAAAGTCGCCGGGGAGGTGTTCGCCCCTCTCCAGCCGTTTAAACGGCCGCCCATCCGCCGGCAGTCGGCAAAAAATAATGCCGCGCTTAAAATAAGGGCGATAGGCCGGCGGTAACGGAATCTTTACGGCCGCGGCCTATCTCCTCTTGCTAAACGATAATGTTCCCTTGGCGCATGGTCGCGGTGGGCTTAAATACCTGAAGCCTAAAACGGGCGGCCAATTCCTCACACTTGGCGACCAGTTTTTCGTAGCCAATGCTCTGGGCCAGCGTGAAGGGGCCGATCCCGGCGCCACCGCCATTGGCCATTGCCAGATCTATCACCTTGGGGTCGTCCACCACCCCTTCGTCGAGGAGCTTCGTCGCCTCGTTGACCTGCAGGGCAATCAGGTGCAGAACGTCGTATTCAGCGGTTGCTTTGGCCGGGTCAATTACAGGCCGGCCCTGTGACCAGTCGAAAAAGCCGCGGCCGGTCTTTTTCCCCAGATTACCCGCCTGCACCTTCTCCTTAAACAGCGCTGAGGGGGCGTATTCGGGGGAGAGGACCTGGGCGAAGTAGGAAAGGGAATGATAAGAGACATCAATGCCCACGTAATCCACCAGTTCGAAAGGCGTCATCGGCATCACGGCCTTCATCGCCGCGTCGAATTCTTCGGGCGTGGGGTGACCCTCTTCGGTTATCTTCGACAGGAAAAGTCCCGTGGGGGCGTTTACCCGGTTATAAATAAAACCGGGAGAGTCTTTTTTTACCAGTACCGGCGCCTTGTTCATCTTCAGCGCCAGGTCAAGTGCCGTCTGAGCCGACTCAGCCGCTGTTTTCTCCCCCTTGATCACCTCCACCAGTTTCATCAAGACCGCCGGATTGAAAAAGTGCATCCCCAGCACCAAAGCGGGACGCTTAGTTACGGCGGCGATCTCGCTGATACTCATGTTGGAGGTGTTGGTGGCGAGGATTGCCTGGGGCGGGGTGAGTCGATCCAGGTCGCCGAAAACCTGTTTTTTGAGCTCCATGATCTCGGGCACGGCCTCAATAACAAAATCCGCCTCCCGTACCGCCGCGGCCAGGTCAATCTGCGGCGCCAGCCGGCCCAGGGCGGCATCCCTTTCCGCGGGCGACAGTTTGCCCTTCTCCACCAGCTTTTCCAAGCTTTTCTTGATCGTGGTCATACCACGCTCGACAAATCTCTCTTCGACATCCCGCATCGCCACCTGATAACCGGCCATTACTCCCAGTTGCGCGATGCCATTGCCCATATCGCCCGCGCCGATGACCGCAATTTTTTTAATCGCCTCAATTTTCATCTTTTAGTCTCCTATTCGCCGGTAAAATTGGGTTTGCGTTTTTCGAGAAAAGCTGTGAAGCCCTCGATGGCATCCCGTGAGCTTGCTACCCTTGCTGATCCCTCCTCTTCCGCCTTAAGACCCGCGTCGATTCCCTCATACTGGCCTGTCGCCATCGCCTTAAGGACGCAAGCCACCGCGACTGGCGGTCTTTGCGCCAGGGTCTCCGCTAGTTCCAGCGCCCTTTCCGTAAGCGCCTCAGGGGGCGCCACCTGATCCACCAGACCGATCGCCAGGGCTTCCGGCGCGGTGAGGCGCTTGGAAAGTAGAATCAAATCCATGGCTTTTGACCGACCCACCTGGCGCATCAGCCGCTGCGTGCCCCCCCATCCGGGGATGATCCCCAGATTAAGCTCGGTTAGCCCGATAAACGCCTTGGGGCTGTCGCTCATGATGCGAAAATGGCAGGCCAGGGCCAGTTCGCAGCCGCCTCCCAGGGCAAAGCCGTTGATCGCGGCGATAACCGGCTTGGTAAGGCGATCGATTTTAGTCCATAGAACCCTACCTTGGGGGGCCGTCTTATGGGCGTTGGCGGCATCGCTGACATCGAAACCGGCGGAGAAGCCCTTTCCGCCACCGCCGGTAATTATCAGCACACGGATATTCTTGTCTGCCTCCAGCTTGGCAACGGTTTCTTCTAAATCCTCCATGAGGGCCAGATTAAAGGCATTGGCCGGGGGGTTCATGAGGGTGACGATTGCGATATGGCCCTTTTCTTCCAATTGGATCTTGCCGTGACTCATAAACTGCCTCCTTATTTTTGGTTGCTGACGTCATAAAATGCGTGAAAGGGCGGTCTAAAAATCCCGCCGCACCTTTACTCCCCGTTGCTGAAGATAGTCTTTCAATTCGCCCACGCTATAGGTTTTGTAGTGAACGATGGAGGCCACCAGCGCTGCATCCGCCCTCCCGGCAGTTAATACGTCACAGAGATGCTCCGGCTTGCCGGCTCCTCCGGAAGCGATGATCGGGATGCGGACATTGGTGGAGATAAGCCGGGTTAAGTTAAGATCGTAGCCGCCCGCGGTGCCGTCGGCGTCGATGGAATTGAGGCAAATCTCCCCGGCGCCAAGCTTTTCGCCTTCCCCTGCCCATTGCAGCGCATCCATCCCCGTTGCGGTGCGTCCGCCGTGAATGACCACCTCGTAGCCCGAGGGGATTGTCGCCGTGGGCGGGACCTTCTTGACATCCATTCCCAAAACGATGCACTGCCTCCCCAAAGCCCTCGCCCCCGCTGCGATCAGCTCCGGGTTTAAAACGGCTTCGGAATTGATGCTGACCTTCTCCGCGCCCGCCAGGATTACCCGGCGCATGTCCGCGACCGATCTGATGCCGCCGCCAACGGAAAAGGGGATGAATATCTGTGCCGCTACCCTTGCCACAACGTCAACCATGATCCCCCGGCCTTCCGGGGAGGCGGTGATGTCATAGAATACGATCTCATCGGCTCCGGCCTGGTAGTACTCATTAGCCGCGGCCACGGGATCGCCAATATCCACGTTCCCCTGAAATCTGATGCCCTTGGTCAGCTGGCCCGCGCGCACATCCAGACAAACTATGATTCTCTTACTTAGCATCTCGTCCATCCCAGCGGCAGAAATTATCGAGCAGTTTAAGGCCTAGGGGGCCACTTTTTTCCGAGTGGAACTGGCAGGCTACGATGTTTTTCCGGGCCAGGATCGAGCAGAACTCTATCCCATAAGCGGTTCGGCCGGCAATCCATTCATCGTTGACCGGCACAGGAAAGTAGGAATGAACAAAATAAAATTCTCCGCCGGAGCGCAGATCCTGAAAAACCGGATGGTTACGGCAAAAGTGCACCTGATTCCAACCCATGTGCGGCACCTTCATAAGCTCGCCCCGGTGGGTCAGGCCTTCCGGGAAACGCCGGGCCGAACCGGCAATAAGCCCCAGGCAGGTGGTGTTATCCTCTTCCGAGAACTCCAAGATGATTTGAGCGCCGAGACAGATCCCTAAAAGGGGTTTTTCGCTGGCGGCATACTCTGCCAGCCAGCGGTCAAGACCGGCCTTTTTCAGATTGATCATGGCCGCTCCGGCGGCACCCACGCCGGGGAAGATGATATGGCTGGCCCTGTCCAAAATCTTCAGATCGTCACTGACCAGATGCCCGTGACCCAGATACTTAAGTGCCCGGGCCACGCTGGTTATGTTTCCCGCCTGATAATCGATGATGCCGATCATGTTATCCCTTCCTCTGATAATGTACCCCTTGAAAGGTGCCGCGACGCTCCATTTCCCGATCGATGGCATTAAGAACGCCCATTTTGTTTTTCCCCCACGAAGGTGCGAGAAAGATGTCCTGGTATCCGTCTGCCGTAAGTCGCTGGACAACCATTTCCGGGGGCAGAATCTCCAGGATGTCGCAAACGGTCGCGACATATTCATCCGGGGAAGGCAGGGCAATCTGCCCTTTTAAGTATTGCCTGCCCAAAGGAGTGCCCGCCAGTGCCAGCATCAGATGAATTTTGATCCCCTGGATCGGCATACCGGCGATCGCCCGTCCCGTGGCCAACATATCATCACTGGTTTCGCCCGGCAGGCCCAGAATGACATGCCCACAGATATTGATTCCGCCTCCGGCCGCCCGCGCGACCGCGTCTTGAAAACAGGCAAAGTCGTGTCCCCGGTTGATCGCCTTCAGGGTCCGATCGTGAATACTTTGGAGACCCAGCTCCAGCCAGAGGTGACATTCCTGGGCCAGCTTACGGATCAGCTCCAGGGTCTCCCCGGGCAGACAATCCGGACGGGTGCCGATGGACAGACCGATTACGTCTTCGACCGCCAGGGCCTGCCGCCAGATATCCTCCAATATCTCCCGTGGGGCGTAGGTATTGGTGAAGGTCTGAAAATAGGCGATATATTTTTTGGCGTTGCGAAAGCGACGATAATATTCTTTAGCGGCCAAAAGCTGCGCGGTCACCGAGGGCAGGGAACCGGTCTGTCTTAACCGGGAACCGCGGCCGTCGCAATAAGTGCAGCCGCCCCAGGCCACCCGCCCGTCCCGATTGGGACAGGTAAAACCCGCATCCACCGGCAGCTTGTAGACGTTTGCGCCAAACAGGTTGCGCCAATAGCTTTTCAAGTCAAAATATCGCTTGTCATTGTTCCAGAAGAGGGGTTTTTTCAGAGTAATCATCCTTGTCTTTGGCGATTTCTTTTGTAAAGAGGGGAGAAAAATCGCTCTACAAATAGATTTGTCGTACATCCCGCTTAAAAAATCAGATTGTCTTTTGTGCGGCATCCTATTAGATTGTGCAGGTCAGTTCAAGTAATTTGATGGGATGAATCATGGTGAAAAATAGTAACTTCGACGTTTTAGTCATCGGCGGCGGCCATGCCGGTTGTGAAGCGGCATTGGCCGCGGCCCGAATGGGCTGTAAGGTGATGTTGTTCAATATTAATCTTGATTCGATTGCGCTTATGTCCTGCAATCCGGCAATCGGCGGCTTGGCCAAGGGGCAACTGGTGAAGGAGGTGGATGCTCTCGGGGGGCAGATGGGCATCAATGCCGACCGGACAGTGCTCCACTTCCGCCTGCTCAACGCCTCGAAGGGGCCGGCGGTGCAATCCACGCGCTTCCAGTGCGACAAGCAGTTGTACCGTCTAGCCATGAAGGAGACGGTGGAGCGGCAAAAAAACCTGCAGCTAAGACAGGCCCTGGTGGAGGAACTGCTGGTGGAGGGCGACCGGGTGCGGGGAGTTAGGGATCAACTGGGATGTTATTATTATGCGCCGGCGGTGATTATCACTACCGGCACCTTCCTGCACGGCCTGATTCATATCGGCCAGACAAGATACCCCGGCGGACGGACGGGAGAGATTGCCGCCAATACGCTGGCGGACTGTCTGGCCGGGCTGGGATTTACCATGGGACGGATGAAGACGGGCACCCCTCCCCGCCTGCGGGCCGCGTCGATCGATTTTTCCCGTCTGGAGCGTCAGGACAGCGATCCCCGGGTGGAACCCTTTTCCTATACCACCAGTGATCTTCCCCAACGCCTGATTCCATCCTACTTTACCTATACCAGCGAAGAAACTCATCGCCTGATTCGGGACAATATCGGCTGTTCCCCGCTCTATTCCGGGGTGATCAAGGGCATCGGCGCCCGTTACTGCCCTTCTTTGGAAGACAAGGTCATCCGCTTTGCCGACCGGCAACGGCACCCGGTAGTCCTGGAACTGGAAGGCCTCGACACCGAGGAGGTTTACGCCAAGGGTCTGGGCAACAGCCTTCCCCCCGAGCTACAGGAAGAGATCGTCCATTCCGTCCCCGGCCTGGAGGAGGCCCAGATCATGCGCCACGGCTATGCGATCGAGTATGATTTTGTCCAGCCCACCCAGCTTAGAAAAACACTGGAAACTAAAATTATCAAGGGATTGTATCTGGCAGGCCAGATCAACGGGACTTCTGGTTACGAAGAGGCGGCGGCTCAGGGACTGTGGGCGGGAATCAACGCCGCGGGAGCTCTTCAGGGACGCCCTTCGTTTATTCTGCAGCGTTCGCAAGCCTATATGGGGGTGATGATCGATGATCTGGTAACCAGAGGGGTGGATGAACCGTACCGGATGTTTACCTCCCGGGCAGAGTACCGGCTCATCCTGCGGGAGGATAACGCCACGATCCGGCTGATGGAGCAGGGACATGACCTGGGGCTCATCACATCCGATCATTACAAGGACTTAAGAGAAAAGGTCGCCAGGATAGCGGCCACTAAGAACCGCTTAAGCGCAGCCAGAATCTATCCCACGCCGGAGGTAAACGCGTTTCTTGCCCGCCTGGGCGGCGCGCCGGTCAAAAACCCGCTTAGCCTCTATCAACTCCTCAAACGCCCTGAAATTACCATTCACAAACTGCGTGAATTTCCGGGATGGGAACCGATTATGGACAATTTTATTGAAAAACAGATTGAGATCGAAGCCAAATATGAAGGCTACATCGAGCGGCAGAAGGAAGAAGTGGAAAAAATGCGTGAATGGGAGGAGAAGATAATCCCTGCGGGTTTTGACTACAATAGCGTGCCCGGCCTTTCCAACGAATTGAAGGCCAAGCTGGTCCGGGTGGAGCCGCACACCATCGGCCAGGCCCAGCGAATCCCCGGCATGACCCAGGCGGCCATAACGGCCCTGCTGGTGGCAATGAAGCTCAGGGACAATTCCCGTAACAGTTCCGCCACAGGTGGTTAGGCAGTGTTTGTTGACGACTGGCTAAATTCTCTAATTTTCCCTCACCAAAAGGGAGGGGGCAAAGGGGACGATGAGATGGTACGTGTTTAAAATAACGACTATTACCGCCATCACCGCAAACCATATCCAGCCGCAAGAAAGAGGGAACTTTTGACTTTTATGAAGCCATCTATCTTGCCACTGCTTTGCCTAGCCAAAGCTTTCGCTTCTAATGAAATCAACGGCATTGCGGAAGAGTAAGAGGCCCATTCCCTCCTCCGGCAGGGTTTCTCTTGTCCAGCGGGGATGATTGGTGTAGTGAAGATAGGCTTCCGGGTGGGGCATCAGGCCGAAAATCCGCCCTGTTTCGTTGGTTACGGCGGCGATGGCATCCGTTGAGCCGTTGGGGTTCCCGGGATACTCCATGACGGCCCGCTCAAATAAGGGATCGCTGTACTGGCAGACCACCTGGCCGTTTTGCCAGAGCCTTTCCATTATATCGTCCGAGGCCGCCATAAACTTGCCCTCGCCGTGGCGCACCGGCAGGTAGAGACCAGTGATGCCTTTGGTGAAGACACAGGGCGACAGGCGGTTGACCTTGAGAGACACCCAGCGATCCTCAAAGCGGCCCGAGTCGTTGCCGGTAAGGGTTGCCTGCTGGGTATCGTAACAGCCGTTGATCCCGGGTAAAAAACCGAGTTTTACCAGTAACTGGAAACCGTTGCAGACGCCAAGAATCAGCTTTCCCTGGGCGATGAAACGGATGACCTGGTCGTAGAGTTTCTCTGCCTTGTCAGCCCTGGCGTCTCTGAGCCGGGCAAAGCGAATTCGGTTGGCTCCGGCCTTGGCGGACCCCAGATCGTCGCCGTCCAGAAAGCCCCCGGGCAGGTTGAGGAAATTGTAATCGTCCAGCCTTATCTCGCCCGCCAGCAGGCAACTGATGTGCACAATGTCCACCTCATCCGCTCCAGCTTGACGGCAGGCGTGCGCCATTTCCATTTCACAGTTGGTTCCATATCCGCTGATGACGATACTCTTAACTCTTGTTGTCATTTTGGTTAATTACCGTTTCTTTGTTTTTGCAGAAGATTTATCGCCATCAAACTCCCAGCGGCTTTTGCCAGGCTGCTTTCAAGCTGTCCAAACTTTCCCGGCAGACAATGTTTCCTTCGATGCCCTCTATTTGTAATACCCTTGCGGTTGTTACCTCGCCCACCAAACCGATGGCCAGCCGGGTGAAGAGCTCCTCGAATGCCTCCTGATGCCGGGGGCTGATGGTTACCACAAACCGGCTGGGCGTTTCCGCAAAGAGGAGGGTGTCGTTGCGATTGATTTTCTCAAAGGGAACCCGGGAAAGTCTGATGTTCAATCCCAGATCGCCCGCAAACGCGGACTCCGCCAGGGCTACCCCCAGGCCGCCGTCGGAGCAGTCATGGCAGGAGGCCACCAGGCCAAGCTCAATAGCCCGGCTTACGGCCCGGTAAAGACGCCGTGCTTTGGCGGCGTTTACCTTGGGTACCCGGTTGCCAACAAAATTGTGCAGGGCATACCATTCGGAGCCGCCCAGCTCGCGCTTGGTTATTCCCAAAACGTAGACCAGGTCGCCTGCCCTCTTAACATCCATGGAAACGGCGCGGCGAACATCATTGATTTTGGCGATAGTGGAAAAGAGCACCGTCGGCGGGATTGATATCTTCACCCCGCCGATCTGGTAGTCGTTTTTCATGCTGTCCTTGCCGGAAATTGACGGCACCATAAAAGCGGTGGTGTAATCGTAAAGAGCCATGTTGGCCCGGACGAGCTGGGCTAGTTTATATTGACCGTCGGGGGTTTTTTCCGACTGGACCGGGTCGCACCAGCAAAAATTGTCCAGGCAGGCCATGTGGTCAAGGTCGGCGCCCACCGCCACGGCATTACGAATCGCCTCATCCAGAGCGCAGGCGGTCATGTGGTAGGTATCGATGTCCCCGTAGCGGGGGCAGATTCCGTTGGCCACCACCAGTCCCTCAAAAGAGTCCAAGAGCGGTCGGATTACAGCCGCATCGGCGGGGCCGTCGTTCTTGGCCCCGACCAGCGGTTTCCCCACGCTTCCTCCCTGCACCTCATGATCATACTGGCGAACCACCGATTCCTTGGAGCAGATATTCCACCTCCCCAAGAGGGCCTTAATTGCCCCGCCAAGATCGGCTGGCTCAGAAAAAGATGGTTCTTCCCGCCGCTTAGGCTGCCATTTCGCCTCAAGGTTCATCCGGGGCAGGCCACTATGGAGAAAATCCAGCTCTATGTAACCTGCCGTTTTACCTTCGTAACGCACGTGAAACCAGCCGGAATCAGTATAAGTGCCGATAACGGAGGCTTCCACATCCATTTTTTCGGCCAGAGCGAGAAACGCCGCGATCTTCTCCGGGGCAACAGCCAAAGTCATCCGTTCCTGAGATTCAGAGACCAGTATTTCCCAGGGACGAAGACCGGGATACTTCAAGGGCGCCTTCTCCAGATCGATGATACAACCGCCGGAGAGCCGGGCAGTCTCGCCTATGGAGGAAGAGAGGCCGCCCGCGCCGTTATCGGTGATGGCACGGTAGAGCTCCTGATCTCTGGCTGAAAGCAGGAAATCAGTCATCTTTTTCTGCGTTATAGGGTCACCGATTTGAACCGCCGTGACGGGCGACCCCGCGTGCAGCTCTTCCGAAGAAAAGGTGGCTCCGTGAATGCCGTCCTTGCCGATTCGCCCTCCGGTCATTACCACCAGATCCCCGGGCCGGATCTCCTTGGTGTGGGTTTCCTTCCCCCCAATCCGAGCCGGCATGATCCCGCCGGTGCCGCAATAGACGAGCGGCTTGCCCAGGTAACGCTCATCAAAGACCAGACAGCCGTTGATGGTGGGGATGCCGCTTTTGTTCCCCCCATGCTCCACCCCCTCCCGGACGCCATCGTATATCCGCCGGGGATGGAGGATGCGTTGGGGCAGGGGGCGGTCATAATCAGGCGGCGCGAAACAGAAAACATCGGTATTGAAAATCAGCTTGGCCCCCAAACCGGTCCCGAAGGGGTCCCGGTTTACGCCCACAATGCCGGTCAAGGCGCCGCCATAGGGGTCCAGGGCGGAGGGGGAATTGTGGGTTTCGACTTTGAAAACCACGTTATATTGGTCATTAAATTTGATTATCCCGGCGTTGTCCACGAAAACGGACAGGCACCAGTCATTGGCTCCTCTCTTTTTGCGGATTTCCGCGGTGCCCCTTTTGATGAAGCTGTCGAAAAGGGAATCAATGAGAGTTTTGTTCCCGCGCTCATCTTCGTATTCAATCAGGCTGTTGAATATCTTGTGTTTACAATGTTCCGACCAGGTCTGAGCGAAAGACTCGAGTTCCAGGTCGGTTATCATGCCGCCTAAACCGACCGCTCGGCGCGCCTGCTGTAAGTCTGGGCGCCGTAGATAGTCCCGCAAAATCTTCATTTCAGAAAGATTGAGGGCCAGGGTCCGACTTGCGCTGATTGCCAGCAGTTCTTCGTCCGTCACATCAAGATCAATCTCCTCCACCCGCAAATCGTCCGACACTTCCACCCGGGGCGCCTGGGGCGGCCTTTCGCGTTGGTCAATCCAGTCTTTGGCGGAGATAACGTCAAACCGTTCGATTAGTTCATTGGCCAGGAGGTCCCGCGCGATCCGGTTGGCCTCGTATCGCGCGATCGGTCCGCAGAGCAGGTATTGCCGGGAAGTATAGACCGCAGGCGTTGCGGACAGCGTTCTATTCAGGAGCAGGGCAATCGCTTCCCGGGCGGTTTTACCAACATTATCCGTAACCCCGGGGCGGTATCCAACCTCGATAAGCCAGTCAAATTGCTTAGCCAGTTGCCCGTCAATTGTGTACTCCTGGATGATCGGATCGGAAAGGGGATTACAGGCGATCATCTCCAATGCCGCCTGGTCAACATGGCCATCGATGGTGTAAACATCGATAATTCTCACCTGCTCGACAATAATATGGAGGTGTTCGACAATTTTTCTTTTGATCTTTTCCCCGTGGGGGTCTCTGATGGCGTCTTTAAACCCGACTGCTATTCTGTGGGCCATGGAAATCTCCTGACTTGGGAGGAGGAAGAAAATTATCTTCGCACGCTTCCTCTAGGCTTTGGCCTATTACAAAATGGGTGAAAAAGCAAGATATCAAGAGCCGGGAGGTTGGCGAAAGCTAAACGGACTCCCTCTCCCTTGAGATTGACCATAACCCATAAGTCCCGATGAGCAAGGGGAATCAGGAGTTGTTACAAAGTCGTCAATATTGTCCGGCCACTTGTAACTGAATCCTTACCCCGGACGAACGACAAGTTTACCGGCAGAAACTATAATTGCCCACGGCCCGACAGCCGTGGGCATTGCACGCGCCCGGTCTGCCTGAGAAGGGTTTCTCAGTTGGCCTTTCGCGGCCACCAGGACAAACCCAGCCTTCTTAGAACATTTGCCGCCCCCTTTACAACCAGGGTATCGGTCATCCCTACTGAGTCGAGAATACATTGCACTTCATAGGCGCGGGTCGCGGAATTACACATCAAAATAATGGTCTTACCCCGCGGCAGTTTTCCATAACCGGCCCGGACCTGTTCAAAGGGCAGGGAGAACCAGCGATCGGGAAAGGCAGCCAGGAAGGGCGCGGCCTCGGCGGCATATCTCACGTCGACCACAACCCAATTTCTCTCTATCTTCCCCTCGATCCAGTCCACGAATTCAAGGGCGTCAATCCCCCGGAGCCTGCCTGCGGCCATGTTATCCGCTACATGGGCGGTGCTATTGAGAATGTCAACCGCCGAAGCAAATGGAGGCGCGTAGGCCAGCTCCAGATTCCCGAAATCTTCTATTTGAGCCTTCCCGGCAATGAGCCCGGCCGCAGCGTTAATCCGCGCCAAAAGCCCGTCTCCCATGGCCCCGATACCCTGTAGCCCCAGCACCTGCCTGTTGCCGCGGTTTGTGACCATGTTTAAGAACATCATTTTACTGTCGGGGTAAAAATGAGCCCGGTCAGTTTGGACGCAGAGGGCTTCCATTGCCGAAAAACCTTCTCTTTCGGCAATCTCCCGACTAACACCAGTTGCGCCCACCACCATATCAAAGGCCTTCATGATGAAGGTTCCCACCCAGCCGTTAAACCTGGCGGGAATTCCCGCCAGGTTATCCGCAACCACCCGGCCCTGTCTATTGGCGAGAGATCCAAGAGGCGCGATAGTTCTTTTTCCGGTTACCAGATGTAAGACATCGACACAATCACCCGCGGCGTAGATATCCGGATCGGAGGTTCGCATCCGCGGATCGACGATAATTGCGCCGTTTTCGGCAACGGCCAGCCCCGCCGCCTTGGCTATCTCTCCCCGCGGGCGGACCCCGGCAGCCACGATCACCAAATCGGCTTCGATCTGCCGTTTATTGGTTATGACGCGGCTGACCCGGCCTTTTTCGTCCGCGGCAAACTCCTGCACCGATTCATTGGTCAGCACGGTAACGCCGTGCTCTTTTAGACGCTGGGCGAGCAGGCCCGCCAAAACCGGATTAACCAACCCCGGTAAAAGTTGCGGCGTTAATTCCACAATGGTTACCTGCAGGCCCCACATATCGGCCAGCGCTTCGGCCATTTCAATTCCGATACCGCCGCCGCCGATAATGACCGCCCGCGATGCCCGGCGCTGGGCCAAATCTGTTTTGATGGCAATGCCCTTGTCCAGGCTGGAGAGGGCATAGATGCCGGCCAGTTCGTTACCCGGCAGCGGCAGAATAACCGGGACGCTGCCGGTAGCCAAAACCAGCTTGTCGTAAGGAAGGCTCTCGCGGCTACCGCTTGGCAAATCCTCCACCACCAGCAGCTTATGCTTGCGGTCGATGGCAACAGCCCTCGTTTGGGTTCTTGTCAGAACCCCTTTGGCTTCCAGAAAAAACTCCTCATCCCGGATCATGCCGTAACTCGTGGCCCGAAGCTCCTTTTCATCTTCCACATCGCCGGAGATGAAATAGGGGATTCCGCAGCCGCCGTAAGAAATAAGCTTATCCTGATCGATCATGGTTATCTCGGCCTGCGGCAGGAGCCTTCTTACCCGACAGGCGGTCTTGGGACCGGCGGCCACGGCGCCGACTATCAGTATTTTCATAAGTGACCTCCATTAACCAAAGTACGGCTGCTATAGCACATTTTCCGGGCGCAGAGAAGGATGTAGGCGGGATGCAGCGGTTTACGTTGGGGGTTGCAGGGGAAAAAACTGGCCGTGATCGAGATAAAGACTATTGGCGCGGTTGGTTGGGCGCTATCAGGAAAATCCGGAAAGGGGATCGCCGACCCCCTCCCGGAAGCTCGCTTACTGCTGCCCCAAAATAAAGACCAGGTACAAGGCGACCAGATAAACTGCCGGGATGAACGGCGTCAAGACCCTGGTCCATCCCTGGGTCTTGTTCTGGCAGCCCCTGATGACGAGAAAGCCCATGCTCATCAGGATGAAGGCGGACGCTGCTGCGACGAAATGTTCCAGTCTCATATTTCCCAAGAGGGGTCCTTTTCGGTAAAACAGATCGGAAAAGAAGAAAATAGAGACATTGAAGGCGCAACTGCCATATACGTTGCCGATGACGATCCCGTAAGATTTACGGATGGCCGCCGTGACCGACACGGAAGTTTCGGGCAGGGTGGTGACGATCGCAACCAGGAGCACGCCGATGAAGCTGGCACTGATTCCGCTGATCTCGGCGATGCTGTCGGCGCTCATTGCCAGGTAGCGGCCAGCGATGATTACAACAAGCGCGGAAAAGCTAAACCCGATCCAAGCCTTCCCGGCGCTTTCCTTGGGAGCGTCAGGTTCCTCCGCGGCAGATTCGTCGCCGCGTCCTGCCTTGTAAACCAGCCGCATGCCGATAATGTATATGGTAAAAAGAATAATCCCGCCCAGGCTTGCCGGGCCGATCTTAATATCTCCCGTAAACCCCATAAAAGAGGCCACGGCAACAAGTACAATCCCTAAAAGAACGAGGAGTTGCGTATCCTTTCCTTGGTTGCCAAAGAGGCAGGTTACACCGAAGATGAGCGAAACTACCCCCAGGACAAAAATATTGAGCATGTTGGCCCCAAACACATTTCCGATGGCCAAACCGGGGGAGTCTTCCAGCCAGACCGCGGATATATTGACGGCCAATTCCGGCAGGGAAGTGGCAATGCTGACCAGCAGGGTTCCTACCCAAAGGGTGCCCCAGCCGGTTTTTTCCGCCAGTTCATCTCCGAATCTGGCCAGACCTATTCCTGCGAAAATCACTGCGGTTGCACTGATAAAAAATATTATGAGCGCCGTGGTTAGACTTTCCATGAAATAACCCTTCTCAATTTTTTATGGCGAAAATTACATTGCTCGCGCTAGTCGCACTAACACCGCCGGCACAGCCGATATGCCTCTTACACAGTTTTTTACCCCCAGGCATTGGCTGCGAAACAGCCTTCTGTTGCCGGTAATGTCTGTGCGATCCTTGCTATTTACGAGTTGCCTTATACTCAGCCGGCAATTGCAGAAGCACTTGCGGCGTGACGCTCTTAACAATAGCAATCATGGTTGTCAAGGATATATTGGCGCGAAAATAATCCTTGACAACTATATAAGGGCTCGTTTAGGAAACAGCCAGCCAATAGACTTGTTGTGGAAACTAAGGTCCACTCTGTAAACATCTAACATCGATGCATGAGGAGGAAAAAAATGAGGAAGTTTTTTGCATATGGCGCTTTCGTCGCGGCCATGGTTGCGCTATCCGCCACAGTGGCACTGGCAGCTGGGGACGCTCCGGGGGCTGATTACAACAAAGCCCTGGTAATTGCCATCTGTGTATTTACAGCGGGGATGACCATGGCAGCCGGAACCATCGCCACCGGTCTGGCCATGGGTAACGGTTTGAACGGGGCGACGACAGCGGTTGGACGAAACCCCGAAGCCCAGGGAAAGATCATGCTGGTTATGATGGTGGGGCTTGCCATGATTGAGTCTCTCGCCATTTACGCTCTCGTTATTGCGCTGGTTATTTTATACGCCAACCCTCTGCTTAAGTATATTTTCGGGTAAACTCCACGGCTGACCGGTCGCCATAATATACCAGTATATTAGTAAGCACAGCAAAAGCCGCAACCTGCACATCAGGTTGCGGCTTGCGTTTTTTAGGTCGAAGATACATTTGCTGCTCCATCAATATTGCTTGGAGCGCGCCTAAGTCTGATTCATCACTCGGATTGGGCATCTATTTTCATTCTTGATCTTCTTTGTCTGCGCCTCTTATTGCGCCTGATCTTATCGATCTTCTCGCTGATTGGCACCCCCTCGGTGACGCCCTCCAGGCGATCCATTAGAATACGCCGGGCCAGGAATCTGTTGAGAGATTGAGATCTCTCCCGCTGACATTTGATGGATATTCCCGAAGGGATATGGACAAGCTGGACACAGGAGGACGTTTTATTCACCTTCTGGCCGCCGGGACCACCACTGCGAATAAAGGTTTCCCGTAAGTCGGCTTCCGTTACCCCCAGCCGCTCCATCCTTGCCCGGAGGGCCTGTTCTTTTTCGGGTGATACCGCCATGGCTTGCGCTTAAGATAGGCAGTTGGGTTCTTGCTCGTGGGGAGTAGGCGTAAGCTAAAATGTCCCCTCTCCTATTTCGTCCCCATTCAGTCTATCAGGTCTATCCAGTTTTCTTCCATTAGTTGCCTGACTCGGTCGGTATCATCAAGCGCGATAATGAGTAAATCCGTCTGTCCCGATGAACTCCAGGCCGGATAGAGGTGATTTATTACAACATCGTTTTTGCGGAGAATATTTATTATCGTATGCAGGCCACCGGGGTGTTTTGGTATTTTTACCACCAATAGCGGCTTTTCCTGATGGAAGATGTGATGGCTCTTCAACAGTGACGTTACTTTTTCTGCATTTGCTGTGGCAATATGACAAAAGAGGCCGTCGGCCCCACGGGAGACCAACATTGATATGAGATGAAGGTCTTCACGATAGAGGAGACTAGTAAGCCTTGACAGCGCCAGCGGTTCGTCGCCAAGCCGGACCGAGATTTGATGTACGGGCACGTGCGTTCTCCATTTAGGGAAATTGGTTTCAAATATTGCGACCTAGTAATAAGCCACAAAACTTAGTTTTTGAACGGTCTTGTAAAATGTAGGCCGAACTTGAGCACAAAAAACGAAAAATGACGTATGCTATAGCGCAACACAAGCATCAGGACTTTTTAGCTGGTCGTCAAATATAGTCATAACCCCGACCAAAGGCGATGCGATTCATTTCCAGGGCCGATTTCTTCTTGCCGCCCATGATCTCCTCGATGCTTTTGAGGAATACCGCGGGGGGAATGATCGCCATCCTTTTAACCAGCGCGCCCATCATGACAATATTGGCCGCTTTGGTATTGCCGATCTGATCCGCTATTTCCACCGCCGGTATTTCCAATGCCGTTACGTCCTTCCGCCGGGGTTTCTGCCTGATGATCGATGAATTGAGAATAATTGTCCCGCCGGGGGCGACAATGTTCTGGAAAGCCTCCAGCGACGGTTCATTCATCGCCACGAGGTTTTCCGGCTGCGAAGCGATCGGAGAGGCAATTTCTTCATCGCCGACGGATACAGTGCAGTGGGCGGTTCCCCCCCGCATTTCCGCTCCATAGGTAGGCAGGTACGTCGTCTGAAAGCCGGCGGACATGGCGCTGTGGGCCAGACTGTAGCCCATCATCAACACCCCCTGGCCGCCAAAGCCCGCGAAAACCGTCTTAATCAGCATGGTCGGCCCCCTTCTCCGTGACACCGATATCTTTCAGCACTCCAACGGGAAACTCCTTCAGCATGACCTGGTCCATCCATTTCAGAGAGTCCAGGGGAGTCATTTTCCAGTTGGTGGGGCAGGACGCCAAAATCTCCACCAGGGAGTAACCGATGCCTTCCCGCTGGTACCGGAAGGCTTTTTTAATTGCTTTTTTGGTTTTTACCACCCCGGCCGGCGTCGTCAAGGCGCATCTTTCCACATAGGCGGTTCGTCCCAGGGCGGCGAGAGTTTCGCTCACCTTGATGGGGAATCCGGCGGATATTACATCACGGCCGTAGGGAGAGGTGGTGGTTTTCTGGTTAGACATGGTGGTTGGCGCCATCTGCCCGCCGGTCATGCCGTAAACGCCGTTGTTGATAAAGATGACGGTGATGTTTTCCCCCCGGTTCGCGGCATGAAAGCTCTCGGCAATGCCGATCGCAGCCAGGTCGCCATCACCCTGATAGGTAAATACGACCCTATCGGGAAGAACCCTCTTTATCGCCGTGGCCATGGCGGGACCGCGGCCGTGGGGGGCCTCGATCATATCGATATCTATGTAATTATAGGCCAATACGGCGCAGCCGGTGGGTGGGACGCCAATGGCGATGCCGCGGATATCCAGCTCGTCGATCACCTCACCCACCAGGCGGTGGGCGATACCGTGGCCACAGCCGGGACAGTAATGCATGATATTATCTTTGAAACACTTCGGCTTCGAGAAGACCTTCTTCATTTGAACATCCCATTTATCTGTATTGCCTGATGATCGCATCGGCCAATTCGGCAGGCGTTGGCACCACCCCCCCCGGCCTTCCGTAGAAAGCAACGTCGGCAGCGCCCCCGAGGGCCAGTTGCACATCCTCCACCATTTGACCGGCGCTCATTTCAAAAACAAAGAAGCTTTTTATTTTTTCCGCCAGACTTCTGAGCGCCGGCGAAGGGAAGGGCCAGAGTGATATCGGGCGGAAAAGGCCGACCTTCAGTCCCGCCGCCCGGAGTCGCTTGATGGCGCCCTTGGTCACCCGGGCGGCAGTGCCGTAGGCCACTACCACGTAATTGGCATCATCGGTAAGATAGGATTCCCACCTGGTTTCGTTATCAGTGATGCAGGCGTATTTGCGGATAAGTCGCCAGTTGTTTTCTTCCATCTCATAAGGATCAAGAATCAGGCCCCTGATGATTTTACTTTTCCCCGTTCCGGCGCCCCTCATGGCATACTTTAGGTCATAGCTGCGGGGTTTCGGTTCCTTGAAAACCACCGGTTCCATCATCTGCCCCATCATCCCGTCGGCCAGGATCATTACGGGCGACCGGTATCGGTCCGCCAGGTCAAAAGCATCCATGGTCAAATCGGCCATCTCCTGACAGGTTGCCGGCGCCAGAACAATGACCCGGTAATCACCATGGCCGCCACCGCGGGTGGCCTGAAAGTAATCACCCTGGGAGGGGCGGATGTTGCCCAGTCCTGGCCCGCCCCGCATTACGTTCACAATCAAGGCGGGTATCTCGCAGGCGGCCATCGATGAGATGCCTTCCTGCTTGAGTGACATTCCGGGACTGGATGAGGAGGTCATGGCGCGGGCGCCGGCGGCGGCGGCGCCGGCTACCATATTAATCGCGGACACCTCGCTTTCCGCCTGGATGAAGATACCCCCTCTTTTTTCCAGATGTTCCGACATGTATTCAGGAATTTCGTTTTGCGGGGTGATGGGATAACCAGCATAGAAGGTGCAGCCCGCACGGATGGCGGCCTCGGCAATGATGTTGTTGCCCTGGATGAGTACTTTATTCACGGTAAACCTCGATTACGATATCCGGGCATATCAGGGCGCACAAACCACAACCGGTACAGGGCTTGCCCTCGGGATTGATCGCTATGGGACGATACCCCCGGGAATTGAATGTGGCGGCGGGCGCGATATGCCCCTGGGGACAGACGTTGATACAGAAATGGCATTCCTTGCAGAACTCTTCTCTGATAGAAATTTTACCTTGCTTGCCCTTCAAGTTAACATCTCCTGGAATCGGCCGCGACCACCGGGTTTGGTAACTGGGGGTGCCTGGCTTACGATTCGTGGTTTTTTCAAGCGCTCCCGGTGCGTCCTCATCTGTCCGACCTTAAATAAAAAGTCAAGAGGATTTTGCCGGTTCCTGACACAAAACTCTTGACGCTACCTTATCGGGGGCACCACGGGCGCGGGCGGCGGAACTTATATATTGTTATCCGCGGTCATTTACAGAGCGTCCGTTACGGCAAAAAGGTCGTATTCATCCGCGGCAATAACCGTACATCGTACCAGGTCGCCAGTGGTAAAGCTGCCTCCCTTGAGGTAAGTGACACCGTCTATTTCCGGCGCCTGGCGGGAGGCCCGGCCGATGTGGCTATAGTCCTGCCGGTCGCTTTTTCCCTCAACCATGACCCATTGCCTGGACCCGATCAGTCCCTGGTTGACTTGATACGAGATGATCGCCTGCTCCTCCATAATGATCTGCCGCCGCTCCTCCTTGACCTTTTGGGAAACCTGCCGGGGCAGCTTTGCTGCCGGCGTCCCTTCCTCTCTGGAGTAAACAAAAACTCCCAGGTGGTCGAACCGGACCGCCTTCACAAAATCCAACAGGCCGCGAAACTGCTTGGGGGATTCCCCGGGGAAGCCTACAATGAGTGAAGTCCTTAAGGCAATGTCAGGGATCGCTTTTCTGATCTCATTTATAGTACTAACGATCGTCTGCTGCCCGCCGCGCCGGTTCATTGCGTCAAGGATGCGATCGTCGCTATGCTGGATGGGCAGGTCCAGGTATTTGCATATCTTGTCTTCCCGGGCAATCGTCTTGAGAATTTTACCGTCTATACCTCCCGGATAGGCGTAGAGAATCCTGATCCACGAGATTCCATCCAGTGCAACCAGTTGCCTTAGTAGTTCATCCAAGGTCGGTTTTCCTGGCAGGTCCTTCCCATAGGCGGTGGTGTCCTGGGCGATTACAATCAATTCCTTCACGCCTGCCGCGGCAAGGGTTTCCGCCTCCCGGATTAGATCGTCGATCGAGCGGCTGCGGGCGGCGCCCCTGATCTGGGGAATGACGCAATAGGAACAGCGATTGGAGCAGCCCTCAGCGATCTTGAGGTAGGCGCTGTGGCCTGGTGTCGCCAAAACTCTGGGTGCTTGGGAGCCCATAATGAAAGTCGGTTCACTCACGACAATTCGTGGGGGCAGCGCCTCGCCGGAAACCAGCCGTCGAACATGCGCGCCGATCCTGGCCACCTCGTTTATGCCTAAAAACAGGTCCACTTCAGGCAGGAGTTTGTGCAGGGAATCACCGTAACGCTGGGGAAGGCAGCCGGTAACCACCAGATGGCGGCAGGCTCCCCGGGCGGGATCCTTAAGTTGAGCCAACCGGAAAATTTCCGCGATGGATTCCTCTTTGGCCGGCAGGATAAAGGCGCAGGTGTTGAGCAGAATCAACTCGGCCTCCTGGGGGGAGTCGGTCGTTTCATAGCCTAACGAGCAAAGCTCTGCCGTCATTACCTCCGCATCAACCAGATTTTTTGGGCAGCCCAGGCTGCTTAAGTACATCTTGGGGCTGGACAACTTTGCTTCCTTTCAGCGGTGTATCTTCCGGGCCAATACCTTGCGAGGCTTTACCCCGTCGGAGGGGCCGACGACGCCCTCCACTTCCATCCGCTCAATTATCCGGGCCGCCCGGTTGTAGCCTATTTTCATGTAACGCTGAACGAGGGAGATCGAGGCTTGGCCCAGTTCGGTAACCAAGAGTACCGCCTCTTCGTATTTTTCATCGTATTCTTCGGCGCTTTTCTCGCCTTCCTTTTCTTCGCTATCAAATGCCACTATCGTATCGTCGTATGACGGCTTCGCCTGGTTTTTGATAAAAGCTACTATCCCCTCGATTTCCCTGTCCGATACGTAAACGCCGTGGATTCGCACCAAGCGGGATGTCCCCGGCGGAACAAACAGCATATCGCCCGCGCCGAGCAGCTTTTCTGCGCCATGCTGATCTAAGATAGTGCGCGAGTCCACCTTGGATGACACTTGAAACGATATCCGGGTGGGAAAGTTAGCCTTGATGACGCCGGTTATCACATCCACCGATGGACGCTGGGTGGCCAGAATGAGGTGAATCCCGGCGGCGCGAGACATCTGGGCGAGACGGGCCAGCGATTCTTCCACGTTTCGCTGAGCTACCATCATCAGATCCGCCAGTTCATCGATTACAATGACAATGTAGGGAAGCTTCTCTCTTTTTGCCGTTGGCAATGGAATAGCAGCGGAAAGTGATGCTCCGTTTGCTTCCCCGTTGTCGGACCACAGTTCATCCAATGCGGTCTGTTGAAAGCCGCTTTTCCCGGTCGCCGTTTTTTTCCCGGGCTGATCAAGGAGTCGATTGTATTGATCGATACCCTTGGCCCCCACTTCACTTATTATCTTGTAGCGGCGTTCCATTTCTCCGACGGCCCACTTCAACGCCTGGGAGGCCTGTTTGGGATCAACCACCACGGGATGCAGGAGGTGCGGTATGCCCTCGTAAGATGACAGCTCCAGCCTCTTGGGATCTATCATCAAGAGCTTCACCTCCTCCGGCGTCGATTTGAAGAGGATGCTGCAGATCATGGCGTTTAGGGCTACACTCTTGCCAGAGCCGGTGGTACCAGCGATCAGCAGATGAGGCATTTTAATCAAATCCGCCATTACCGGCGTCCCTACAATGTCCACCCCCAGCGCGATGGGGAGCCGATAGGACGAGTTAAGAAGGGTGTCATTTTGGAGAACCTCTTTGAGACGAACCGCTTCCCTTTCCGGATTAGGTATTTCCAGACCCACGGCAGCCTTCCCCGGAATGGGGGCGACAATCCGAACACTCTGGGCCTTCATGGCCAGGGCCATATCATCAGAGAGACTGGCGATCTTGTTAATTTTAACTCCCGCTGCCGGTTCCAGTTCGTACATAGTGATTACCGGGCCCGGTTTGACCTCCACCACCCTTCCCTCCACCCCGAAATCGGCCAGTTTTTTCTCCAGGAGCCGCGAGTTGGCGGCAAGGTTTTCTTTCTTTTGCCTCAGGTCCTTTTTGCCGGGCTCGTCCAGCAGGCCCAGGGAAGGGAGCTGGAATTTCTGCTGGGCGGGAGGGGAGACGCTGTGTCCCGCATCCTTTTTTCGTGAAGATTGCTTCGCTGTCGATCCGACAGACAGGTCCAGAACCGGCGGTTCGCCGGAAGCCGGTGTCCTGTTTTGCCCTCGGCCGTACCGTTTCCATTCCAGGCCGGAAAGGTGATTGCGGAAAAACTTGCCGATACCGGTTGCAAACCAGCTGGTTGCGGTGACAAAGTCACTCCCCACTTTCTTAAGCGACAGGCTTAATAAGGCCATTAGGGAGATTATAATGATAACCGCAAAAAAAATAATGGCGCCGGTTTCATTAAGATAGCGCTGAAAAATTGTTTTTATGTAATGTCCGGCCATCCCGCCCGTGTGGAGCGGCATCCCGCGGTAGGCTACTTGATTGATAAAGGTGCTAAAGAGCGCCGCAGTGGCAATGCATATGCCCAGCATAGCCGGCAAGCAGGAGCCCGCAATGCTAAAAGTATTACTGGTGAAGTATCTAATGGAGATAAAGAGTAAAAAAAGGGGGATCAAAAATGATGCGACTCCAAAAAGCTGCACCAGCAGATCGGCGCCGTGAGACCCCACTAGTCCCAGAAAGTTCTCGGTCATCTTGACGGGACTGGTTCTATGGCTGAAGGAAAAATCCTGGGGATTATAAGAGATAAGGGCCAGGAGGAGAGCGACCGCCAAAGAAATCATGATTACGGCGCGAATTTCTCTGGCGTTGCCTGGGCGTGATTTCTTTGAGTCCATACTAACCCCCGTGCCCCTGACGGGCACAACGAAGGATAAAATTCCCGTCGTCAAAAATCGGCAAAATGTCAACGCCGGGCCGAAAATGCCGCCGGCTCTGATTTGTTTTTCTAATTTTTAATATTATCTGGATTATTGATGCATAAGTCAATACGGAATATCTGTTGGTGTCTGCAATTTATCGGTAAAATCATTGAACCTGTTAGTTTTGCAGACCGCGAGGCGGGTCTTGAAATGTGGCGCACTCGTAAAAGGACATAAAAACTAAAGTTTCAGGGCGGCTTTGGGTAACCCGCATAAAACTCCGTAAAATTGAAATTTTCGGACGGCGCGCTAAAAAGTTCGCAAGTCTTTAGCGCGCAAGTCACGAAAAATATGGTAATGCGGGTGCGTTAGTTCGTTATCTTGCTTTCTTCAAACGAGCCGCGGACTTTCCGTCTGCAAAAACATCTGCGGCTGAGCCTGGCTGGCGATTGCGCTCCCCACAGGAAACAGCAGTAAAACAATGGCCAAAATACTTTTAATCGTCTTATTTGCCTTTCCTTACCTCAATTTAGAAGCGTTTAGAAAAATCACGCCTTCCACAAGCCATGCAGGTTACAATATTCACGGGCCGTAACCTGGGCGGCAGCGATGGTGAAAGTTGCCTCCGGGACCGCTCCGGGTTTCAGGAAGTAACGATAGGCCGCTCCATCGGCAAGAAGCTCAATCCATTCGATATAATGTTTCTCATCCATCGGATGAGCGACGCTTCCGACCTTCACCTGATAACCGCCTGCCACCTTCTCAATGACCGGCACATGCTTCTCTTTGGCGGCATCCATGGTGTTTTCCCGGAACAGCTTCATGGGCTGGCCGCAACAGACCAACTCTCCCTGACCCCCGTGGAGCACCTCGACGATGTTGCCACAAATTTCGCACTTGTAAATCTCCAATTTCTCCGCCATGTCCTTGCCCCTCCTCATTAAATAATTAAAACCGGCGCCTCGCCAGTCCAGCGCGCACTAACGAGGCCTCCGTCGTTAGACCAGCTTTCCGGCGGCCTGCAAAGCCGCCCCGTAGTCAGGTTCCCTGGTCTGTTCCTGCACAATTTCCACGTACCGAATATACCCATCGCGGTCAACTACAAAGACCGCCCTGGCCAGTAAGCGCAGTTCCTTAATCAGCACACCGTAGGCATTGCCGAAAGAGGCGTCACGGTAATCCGACAGGGTGATCACCCTGTCCACGCCCGCGCCGCCGCACCATCTCTTCTGGGCAAAAGGCAGGTCCATGCTGATGGTCAGAATGGTCGTATCCTGGCTCAGATTGGCCGCTTCCTGGTTGAACTTACGAACTTCCAGATCGCAAACCGGGGTGTCCAGGGAAGGAACGGACAGGATAATGCACACCTTCCCCCGGAATTTAGAAAGACTCACCGGCGATAAGTTGTTTTCCAGGACATCCGCGTCCGGCGCCTGGTCCCCCACCTTCAGTTGTGGGCCCGCCAGGGTGAGCGGATTCCCATGCATCGTAATCAATCCCTTATGCTCTTTCAAGTGTCCTCCTTATTAAGTTAAACCTCTCAATTTTTTAAGCTCCATATTTGACGGCTTTGTAAAAAGGCCGGATGCTGCGTTGCGCTGCATCCTTCGTCATT
>JBBIRO010000032.1:0-36607 GCA_037441775.1 Syntrophobacterales bacterium | reverse complement strand
CGGTCAACAAGCGCATCGAGTCCGACCTTCGCAAGCGGGCGTTGTCCGCTCGCTCGGTGGCTCATGCGCGCCGTTAGATGCATAAAGGAGAATAATAAATGGCCAGGCCGTCCCAGATTATCAGAGCTTGATGTTACCGCTTCTTCACTTTGCAGCGAAAAAAGGAACCGAGACATCGACAAGCGAGGCTGTGGAAACTTTGGCAAAGGAATTGAACCTTTCCGATAATGACCTAAAGGAAATGCTCCCAAGTGGTATTCAATCCACGTTTTTTAATCGGGTCGGGTGGGCATCAACGTATATGAAAAAGGCAGGGTTGCTCGAAGCAACTCGGAGAGGTTTTTACCAAATCGCCGACAGGGGGAGGGATCTTCTCAAGAAGCAGCCTGAAATTATTAACGTAAAACTTCTCAAGCAATATCCTGAGTTTCTTGAACTTCAACAACTCAAGGGAACAAGAGGCGGCGATAAAGTCATCGAGTCCAAAGGGACGTCCGATGTTTCAACGGCAACCCCATCAGAGGCATTAGAATCCGCTTATGAAAATCTCCGTGACGAATTAGCCGATGAATTACTTGGCAAGCTGAAGAAAATCTCACCAGCATTTTTTGAGCGGGTCGTTGTAGAATTGCTTGTCAAAATGGGTTATGGCGGTTCGCGTGCTGATGCGGGCAAGGCGATCGGTAGGACTGGCGATGGTGGAATAGATGGAATAATAAAGGAGGATAAACTTGGCCTTGATGTTGTTTATATACAGGCGAAGCGATGGGATAACAATCCTGTAGGTCGACCCGATGTAATGCAGTTTGCAGGCGCTCTTCAGGCTCAAAGAGCCAATAAGGGCATCTTTATTACTACATCCAGATTCACTGATGATGCTCGGAGTTATGTCTCTCAGATTGGCAGTAAAATCGTTTTGATCGACGGTGAGCAACTTACCGGTTTGATGATTGAGCATGACGTTGGCGTATCCACGGTTTCATTGTATCCAGTAAAAAAGGTTGATAGTGACTATTTTGAAGAAAGCATCTAACGAATAAGGATAGATCGTGAGAGCGAAGTGATCCACGATCTTATCCTGTAGTTGGACGAGCCCGCCGGAATCCAGGGGGGGGTATTATTATATAGGAAAATATCTTTTTTCAGAAGGAAGCTGGTATCAGGCCGAGTTGGATGAAAGCCTTTTTTAGGGCGAGCAAGAGCGCTAAGCCTGTGGAGAGACTTTAAAAATGGGAATCTATGTCATTTTATCCGTAGTTAAACCGGTCCCAATCGCTGTCAATCGTTGAAAAATCTTTGAGTTGATCGCTTCGTTTCTTATGTTGCAGTTTCTTCAGGGCTTTTGCTTCAATCTGCCTGATTCTTTCTCTGGTTACACCCATCATTTCACCGACTTCTTCCAGGGTGAAGGGGCCAAAGTTACACGCCACCCAAGTGCAATTGAGAAAAGTCTCGTTTTTCAGCTGCCACTCACAAGTAGTTTCGATGCAGACTTCCGTAATGATTTCTCCCCGCACCTTACACTGATACTTATTGATCATGTCCTTGGCGTCTCTTTGCATTTAATCACCCATAGTGGTTGGCCTGACAGAATTATCCTTATACGTGTTTATTGTCATAATAATCATTTTGTCGTTGTCAATAGGCAAAAAAGGAAATAGCGCCTGTTTGGCTCTTGAACCGCTTGCGTAAAAAACTATTCGCCTATTCGGTGGCGGTCGCAGAACTCCCGCGGTAATTTTTCCTTAACGGTAAACGTTTCCAGTCGTTCTCCCCCACGGATCATTTCCAAGCGATAATCAGGCGGCACTTCCCGGCTGTAGGCGGCGATAACCCGACCGATGGTCTCCATGGTTTCACTATTCAGGGTTCCGTCGACCAATGCGGTCGGCCCCCGAAAATCAACTGGTTGGATTATTGTACCGGATGACCCGGCCAAAGCAAGCAGTTTGGTGTTCTCCAGCTCATTATGGCCAATGACGACCTTTACCTGTGGTGACAATCGGAAATGCCGTCCCATAACAAGAAGACGCAGATCCGCCATTTGATAGGAATTCTTGTACCGGAAAAGATCCCGCAGGCGGTCGGCGATGGCTTTTTCCGTCAGCAGACACCCGCCGGCCGGGCAGGGATAATCACTAATCCCAAAGCTTGCCGCCAGTTGGATCTGTTTTTTTCTTCCCCGGCCGGCGATATCCAGCAGTTTTTGCCGGTCTACTACCCCCTCAATCTCGGGAATCGTCGGGGCAAAATGAAGGGCCGATAGCGGTCTCAATATCCGGCCCTGCAGGCCGCTTTCCCTCTCAATCAACGCCAGGGAATGACGTTGCTGTGAGGCTGGTCTCTGGCCTAGAACTTCGCCGGTAGCCACAAAGGATGCTCCCAGCTCATTCATCAATTCTCCTGCTTTCCTGAGGATATAGATGCGGCAATCGACACAGGGGTTCATCTGACTGCCATATCCATGCGGAGGGTTCTCCACCAGCTTCATGTAATCCAGGCCTTTTTGCAAAACCCGGATGGGCATATTTAATTCCTGGGCAACCTTAACCGCCTGGTTGTGGCAGCCCTCGCCCCTACCAGTACAATTGCAGAAGGGGCTGGTAAAATTGAGGGCCACGACATCAATTCCCTGCTTACAGAGGACTTTGGCCGCAAGCGTACTGTCCAAACCTCCGGATAGGAGCAATATTGCTTTTTTATTATTCATTTATTTCCATTTTACGCTCAAATACCCATTCCCCTGTTAAATTCTTCCGGATTATTGAAAACGGAAAGGGCATCGAGCTTTTTCCCCGCGATAGATTCACCAGCGGCACTTTTTATCCCCTGGAGTTGTTCCAGTTCTTCCAGTCGTTTTTCCAGGTTGCCCAACTGGCCGCCCAGATACCTGAAGGCCTCGGCAATCGGATCCGGCAGCCTATTGTGCCCCAATTCTTCAATGTCCTTACTGTTGAATCCCAGGCCTACCCGGGCGGGCACGCCTACGGCTACCGCATTGGCCGGGATATCCTGGAGGACCAGTGAAGCGGCTCCGATACGGACACCGTCTCCGATATAAATAGGTCCCAAAATTATCGTCCCCGCCCCGATCAGCACATTATTGCCAATAGAGGGATGGCGTTTTTCCTTCTGGAGACTGACACCACCTAGCACAACCCCCTGATAGATCAAGACATCCTCACCTATCTCCGAGGTTTCTCCGATAACAACCCCCGATCCGTGATCGATAAATAACCGCCTGCCTATTTTGGCTGCCGGGTGAATTTCGATGCCGGTTAAAAAACGGGCCAGATGGGATATTAATCGGGCTGGCAAATAGAGTTTACGGCGCCAGAGCTTGTTTGCCAGGCGGTACATCCAGATGGCGTGCAAGCCAGGATAACAGCAAAGGACTTCCCAGACTGAGCGGGCGGCCGGATCCTTATTGAAGACCGTTTGTATATCTTCTCGTATTCTCGCAATCATTTTGATTGACATGGCATTTCCTTATCCGGCCTACCAGTTCGCCCGTAAGCCGCCCTATCCAAAGGCCGGGAAAGGACAAATATCGCATTTTGGGCAAACAGATTGGGCATAAAAAAAATCTCTTTCTTTTCTCCCAGATAATGCTTCTCTATGACCCTGATATTTCTCTCTCTGGTATATGCCAGAAAATCATCAATGCTGAAAAACCGCACATTGGGTGTATCGTACCAGCGGCCTGGCAGTGCTCTGGTTACCGGCGCCCTCCCCCGGAAAAACAAACTCAAGCGGGCGGACAGCTGGGCAAAATTGGGGAACCCGGTAATCACTCTGCTGCCAACCCGCAGGGCCTCCCGGATCACCAGATCCACCTTCTTGACCTCCTGCATGCTCTGATTAAGGAAGACATAGTCAAAAGAATCATCGGGATATTCCACCAGGCCCCTTTCGATGTCCGTCTGGAAAACACTCAATCCTTTTTTCACGCAATGATAGACTGCCTCGTCATCCAGTTCCACCCCCTGAACCGTAACATTTTTATACCGAGCCAACAGATGGATTAGTTCACCCGTGCCGCAGCCAAGGTCTAACACCCGTGAGCCTGGTTCTACAATCTTGTATATTATCTTGTGATCGATCCGGACATCTTCAGGCCTCATAATCATCATCACCGTAACCGTTGTATATCTTATCCAGAAAATGTCGGACCAGATCCGCCTCCTGCTCGACTTCGAGCAAAAAGGCGTCATGGCCGTAAGTGGATCGCAAATCACAATAAGTGGCATTGACGCGCCGCAACTTCAATTGCCGGACTATTTCCTGGGACTGGCTAGAGGGATAGAGCCAGTCGGATTTAAAAGAAACTACCAGAAAGCTGGTATCTATCGTCCGGCCCGGAGGGATCAGGCGGCCCCCGGATAAATCAAAGTAATCGAGCGCCTTGGTTATGTAGAGGTAGGAATTGGCGTCAAATCTCTTGACAAACTTGTCGCCCCGGTAGCGAAGATAGCCCTCCACCTCAAATTCCGGCGCAAATTTGAAACTGTAGCTGCCGCTCGTCAATTTTCGGGAAAATTTCTCCTCCATTGAGCGGTCACTCATAAAGGTGATGTGTCCTATCATCCGCGCCAGGGCCAGGCCTCTCTTCGGCTGCCCGTGACCGTAATAGTTACCCCCCCGCCAGGCTGAATCGGCCATAATCGCCTGGCGCACCACCTCGTTAAAGGCTATCTGCTGAGGTGAATGCTTGAGAGCAGTGGCAATCGGAATGGCGGCGCGTACCCTGTCGGGGTAAGAGGCCACCCATTGCAAAACCTGCATCCCTCCCATGGATCCTCCACAAACGCACAAGAGCCTCTCAATCCCCAGGTGGTCAATCAAATGACGCTGGGCATGAACCATATCGGAGATGGTTATTATCGGAAAATCAAGGGCGTAGGGCACCCCGGTCAGCGGATTTACCGACGACGGCCCAGTGCTGCCTTTACAGCCCCCAAGGACATTGGAGCAGATGACGAAAAACTTGTCCGTATCAAATCCCTTGCCCGGGCCGATCATTGCATCCCACCAGCCTGCCTCATCGCTGTTTATGTGATAACCCGCCGCATGGGCATCAGCGGAAAGGGCATGGGTTATCAGGATGGCGTTCGACCTGTCCCGATTGAGGGTGCCGTAAGTTTCATAGGCCAAGGTTATTGGACCCAGGGCACGTCCCGACTCCAATAGCAGCTCATCCGGTCGCTGGGCGAAGGTAAAATATTTAGTTTCCGTAATGCCCACGCTTGCTGCATTAATTATTGGTTCCATAAACTCCAACGAAAAAGTTTCTCACCGAAAACGGTGATAATTAGACAAAGTACTTCTGGAAAATCCAAGTGGAAAGGTATCTCTCCCCGGTATCGGGAAATACGGTAAGCAGCGTTTTACCTCGCAGATTTTCTTTCCTGATGTACTCCATACAAGCCCACATGGCGGCGCCGCTGGAAATGCCGACGAAAATCCCCTCCTCGCGGGCTAGCCGGCGGGCCATTTCCCCCGCATTCTCCGCTGACACCAGGATTACATCATCAATAATATTTCTGTTTAACACCCCGGGAATAAATCCGGCGCCAATTCCCTGAATCTTGTGCGGACCGGGCTTACCGCCTGATATTACCGCCGATTCTTCCGGTTCTAAAGCAATTACTTTTATCCCGGGGTTCCTGTCTTTAAGAACCTCGCCCACCCCGGTAATAGTACCACCGGTGCCGACTCCGGCAACAAAGCAATCCAGCTTACCTTCCGTATCTTCCCAGATCTCTTCCGCGGTTGTCAGGCGATGGATTTCAGGATTAGCCGGATTGACGAATTGCTGCGGTATAAAACTAGCCGGAGTAACCTTGGCCAGCTCCTGGGCTTTTTCCACCGCACCTCTCATTCCTTTGGCGCCCTCCGTCAAAACCACCTCCGCACCAAGAATTTTCAAGAGCTGTCGTCGCTCCACACTCATTGTATCCGGCATGGTTAAGATCAGCCTATAGCCTCGGGCGGCGCAGACAAAGGCCAGGGCCACACCGGTATTTCCGCTGGTGGGTTCGATTACCACCGTGTCTCTGGTAAGAAGGGCCGCTTTCTCCGCCGCGTCAATCATGGCCACACCGATCCGGTCCTTGATGCTGGAAAGGGGATTAAAGCATTCCAGTTTGGCCAGCACCTGGTTCTCAGTCCCCGCGGTTATCCGATTGATCCGAACCAACGGGGTTCTTCCCACGGTTTTTGTAATGTCATCGTATATATTCACTTCTGAACCCCTTGCTCAAAATATTAATTAACAGCCTTCGCCAAAGCCTGCTCCAGATCAGCAATGATATCATCACCATTTTCAATCCCGATGGAAAGACGGATAAAATCCGGGGTAACCCCCACCGCGAGCTGTTCATCATCCGAAAGCTGCTGATGGGTGGTAGTAGCAGGATGAATCGCCAGGCTCTTGGCATCACCGACATTGGCCAGATGGGAAATAAGCTGCAGGCTCTCAATAAATTTTCTCCCCGCCGGGATACCTCCGGCAATCCCGAACCCCAGGATAGCACCCGCGCCCCGGGGCAGGTACCTGTTTGCCCTCTCCCTTTCCGGGCTTTCCTCCAGGCCCGGATAGTTCACCCAGTTGACCCGGGGATGCCCTGCCAGATACCTGGCCACCGCCAAGGCATTTTCCGAATGACGGATCATTCTTAGGTGCAGCGTCTCCAGGCCCTGCAGGAAAAGAAAAGCGTTAAAGGGGGACAGGGCTGCTCCCAAATCTCGCAGCAGGGTTACCCTGGCTTTGATAATATAGGCGATGTTGCCCATCGGCTTAAGGGCCGCCACGAAATTCAGGCCGTGATAACTGGGATCAGGATTGGAAATCAGCGGAAACTTGCCGCTTGTCCAGTCGAAGCGTCCGGAATCGACAATCACCCCTCCGATGGAGGTGCCATGCCCACCAATGAACTTGGTTGCCGAATAGACCACGATATCCACGCCATGCTCGACAGGCCTCAAGAGATATGGAGAAACCGTATTGTCCAGAATAAATGGAATCCCGTTTCCATGCGCAACCGAAGCTATCCCGGCCAGGTCTGCCACATCGAGTTTCGGATTGCCGATAGATTCGGCATATATTGCCTTAGTCCTGGCGCTTATGGCCGCTCTGAGCGCGTCCAGATTGTTGGATTCCACAAACCTTACCGTCACCCCCAGGCGCGGCAGGGTATATTTGAACAGGTTATAGGTCCCCCCATAGAGATTGTCGCAGGCGACGATTTCATCGCCGGCCCGGGCGATATTCAGTATTGCGATGGTAATGGCCGACTGCCCGCTTGCCACCGCCAGAGCCCCGACGCCGCCATCAAGAGCGGCCATGCGCTTCTCCAGAACATCGGTCGTAGGGTTCATGATGCGGGTGTATATATTGCCGAATTCCTTGAGGGCAAACAAATTGGCGGCGTGCTCGGTGCTTTTGAACTGATAAGAAGTCGTCTGGTAGATAGGAACCGCCCGTGACCCAGTTGCCGGATCAGGCTCCTGCCCCCCGTGCACCGCCAGCGTCTCCAATTGCCATGTTTTTTTTATTTCCATTTATATTCCCCCTTATCATACTTAATCTTCATGACCTCGCAACAACTCAGCATTCCCCTCACCTCGCTGGAGGGAGATAGAGGCCTTTATAGATTTTGATGATCTGATATTGAACCGCCGCCCAGCGCCACGGACCTTGTGCTCGCATCCGCCTGTGGCAATAGGCAAGAGCGGTGTACAAGGTCGCCAATCTTGCCTAACCGGTCGTTATCCTCTCTCCGCCATTAAAAATGCACATCTGGGAGCCTCTTACGAAACCAAGGACGGTCAGATTTATTTCCCTGGCCATTTTTACCGCCTGGTTGGTCGGCGCTCCGGAAGAGGCAATAACCGTTATCCGAGACCGCATCAGCTTGGATATGATCTCCGAGGAAATCCTCCCGCTGGTGAGCATAATCTTGTCATCCCGGCTTATTCCCCTTTGCAGGGCCTGGCCGATAACCTTGTCGATCGCGTTGTGACGACCCACATCATCTCTGAATATGTCAATTCCGGATGCGCCGGCCAAGGCGGCGCTGTGAACTCCCCTGGTATTGCGGTATTCAGAAGAATAATTAAGAAATTCTTTCATCAGCTCATTGATCCGCTGGCTTGAAATTTGCGGGCCGAAATCCATCCGGCTACGCTGGATCAAGTCAAAAGGACTGTGGAAAACCACCCCCTTGCCGCAGCCCGACGTGTAAATCCTTTTAAAAACAAGCTCCTCCGGCAGTCCCTCTTCCAAAATATCCAGTTGCGCCTTCCACCTCTCCTCATCGATGATCATCTTTTTAATGCCGTCGACATCGTTGATTAAGCCTGCCGTGTAAAGAAAACCCCTCACCATATCATCCATGTCCACCGGGCTGCACAAAAGCGTCGCCAGTTCGCGGCCATTAACTTCTATGGTCAAGGGCACTTCCACCGTAATTTTTACCAACCCGTTTTCCCGGCTTTCCTTGTTGATTAACTCAACATTAAATTCTTCCATTGTTGTTCCCTAATTGGATGTGGCATCCGCCGGGCCGTGCAAGCCCACATATCGGCCACTCAAGAATATTTCAGCATCCGCTGCAGGCTGCCTCTGGCCCGGTCCATCACCTCCGGCAAAACGGTAACCTCATGAGTCATTTCTTCGAGCGACCACCAAACCTTCTCCATCGTGATCAGCTTCATGTTTGGGCAGACGGCCCGCTCGGATGCGGCGTAGAAAATTTTCCCCGGGTTTTCTTTCTTAAGCCGATGGAGAATTCCTATTTCAGTGCCGATGATGTACTCCCGGGCCTCTCCCGCACTGGCTTGACGGCAGATTCCCTCCGTTGACAAAACGTGATCCGCCCTGTCAATAACCAATGGAATACATTCGGGATGCACCAAAACTTCTGCTTCGGGGTGCAGTTGCCTCTGCCGGTCGATATCCTCCGGCAGGATCCGGGCGTGAGTGGGACAGAAGCCCCGCCAATAGATAAACTCCCGGCCCGCCTGAGTGGCAACATAGTGGGCCAGGTATTTGTCCGGGACAAATATCACCTCTTCATCGGGGGAAAATTCGGTATTTACGATCTTCGTGGCATTAGATGAAGTACAGCATAAATCACACTCCGCCTTAACCTCGGCGGTAGTATTCATGTAACAGATCGTCCGGGCACCCGGATGTTTACCCTTCAACTCCCTTAACTGAGAGGCATTAATCATATCCGCCATGGGACAGCCGGCATTGCGGTCGGGGATCAACACCCTTTTGGCGGGCGCTAGAATCTTCGCCGTCTCAGCCATAAAATAAACGCCGCAAAACACAATTACATCGGCATCCGTCTTTGCGGCCTGAACACTCAAACCAAGGGAATCGCCAACCGCATCCGCCACATCCTGCACTTCGGGAATCTGGTAATTATGCGCCAGGATTACGGCGTTTTTTTCCTTTTTCAATGTCTCTATTTTGCTTTTAATGTCCACCTGACGCCTCCTTGATCACTGCCCCTCCCAGAACCAGATTGTTGTCGTAAAACACTACGGCCTGTCCGGGAGTCACTGCCTCCTGATCATCCCTGAAGATGGCCCTGATATGATCCCCCTCCCGCCGGACGGTGCAGGGCGCAGCATCCTTTCTATACCTGATTTTAGCCGTAACTTCTTGCGGCCAATCATCTACTAGGTAATTACAGTCCCCAGCCAGAAGTTCTCTGGCCAGAAGTTGATCTTTACTTCCCACCACCAGCCGGTTTCTCTGAGCATCAACAGTCAGGACGTATCTCGGAATCCCGCCGCCAATCCCCAGACCGGTGCGCTGGCCGATGGTGTAAAAAACAATGCCGCGATGCCGCCCCACTACCATCCCGCCCGGATCAACTATTTCACCGGGAATAACGCCTTTGGTACCCGCAAATAAGCCGGCAACTCCACTTTTGGGCACAAAACAAATATCCTGGCTTTCGCCCCTGTCCGCATTCATTAGTCCCTTTAATCGCGCTATCCGCCGTACCTCCTCTTTTAAATAGGGGGCCAGCGGAAAGCGCAGGTAAGGCAAATCCCTGCGGTCAATTGGATACAGAAAATAAGTCTGATCCTTGACTAGATCGCGGGGCTTTTTCAGATAAAATCCAGACGGCGACTTTTCTAAAGTTGCGTAATGACCTGTTGCGAGATAATCGAACCCCATTGCCAAGGCCTTTCGCAGGAGCAGGCCAAACTTGAGATACCGGTTACAATCGATGCAGGGGTTCGGCGTCCACCCCCGGAGATACTCCTGCCGGAATTTACTGATCACCCGGCTTTGGAGTTCCGTCGAAAAATCCATAATGTGATGGGGAATGCCCAGCCGGTCACAAACCCGCCGGGCATCGAGAATCGCTTCCGCCCCGCAGCAGGAGACGCCGCCCTCTTCATCAGCAATGCCGAGGCACATGGTCATTCCCGTCACCTGGTATCCCTGCTCTAAGAGCAGAAAAGCGGCAACCGATGAATCCACCCCGCCGCTCATCGCCACCAGGACCTTACCGCTCATTTCGCCTGCGTTTTTTGTCGGTAATCGGCAACCGCTTTCTTGAGAGCGTCAACGGCCAGTACCGAACAGTGCATCTTTGCAGCGGGAAGCCCTCCCAACGCTTCCGCCACCGCCTTGTTGGACAATTTTAGCGCCTCTTCGATATTCTTGTTTTTCACCAGCTCGGTTACTATCGAACTGGTTGCAATAGCGGCACCGCAACCGAAGGTTTTGAACTTCGCGTCTTCGATAACATCATCTTTCACCTTGAGGTAAAGCTCCATCACATCTCCGCAGAGAACATTACCTTCTTTTCCAATGCCGTCGGCATTCTCTATAGCGCCGACATTACGCGGATTTCTGAAATGGTCCATTACTTGGTCACTGTAGCTTGGCATTACCTTAGCTCCTTTTTGTACAGGGGGGACATTCTTCTCAATCTCGTTACAATGGCCGGCAGAATATCAAGAACATAATCAATATCCGCGGCGGTAGTCTGGCGGCCCAGGGAAAACCGGAGTGATCCGTGGGCCAATTCGCGGGGACAGCCGATGGCCAAAAGAACATGAGAAGGCTCTAGGCTCGTGGAAGAACAAGCCGATCCGGTGGAACAGGCGATCCCCTCCATGTCCAGGCTCAATACCAGGGATTCTCCCTCCACGTATTCGATGGAAATATTGGCGTTATTAGGAAGCCTCTGGCTGGGATGGCCGTTTAGCCGGCAATTATCGATTTTCTCCGTTATTTCCTTAATAAATCTGTTACGCAGGCCGGTGACAACCTCAATATCATAAGCCATCCTCTCTGATGCCAGCTGGACCGCCCGGCCAAATCCGACAATACAAGGCACATTATGAGTGGAAGGACGTTTTTTTCTCTCCTGTTCACCGCCGTGCATGATCGGATCGATGCGGGTCCCCTTCCTGACGTAGAGAATTCCCACTCCCTTGGGGCCGTATAACTTATGGGCGGAGGCGCTCAGCAGGTCAACATTGAGATCGTTTACCTTAAGCGGAATATGCCCCAGTGTCTGGACCGCATCGGTATGAAAACAAATTCCCCGCTCCCGGGCAATAAGGCCAATCTCAGCCAACGGCTGAATCGTCCCTACTTCATTATTGGCGTGCATAATGGAAATAATGATCGTTTCATTGCAAATGGCCCCTTTGATCGCGGCCGGATCGACCAGGCCATACTGGTCAACGGGAAGATAAGTTACGCGATACCCCTCTCGCTCCAGGAAAGCGCAAGTTTCACTTACGGCATGGTGTTCAATTGAAGAAGTAATTATATGATTCCCCCGGGTCCTCAGCGCCGAAGCCACTCCCCTCAAGGCCAGATTGTCGCTTTCGGTGCCGCCGCCGGTGAAAATAATCTCCTCCGCCCGGGCGCCAATAAAAGAGGCGATCTGCTGCCGGGCCTCTTCCACGGCCTGCCTGGCGTCCTGGCCAAACGAATGGAGACTCGCGGCATTTCCGAAGTAATTGGCAAAATATGGCAGCATGGCAGCCAATACATCACCGTCAACCGCTGTGGTCGCCGCGTTATCAAGATATACCCTTCTCATAGACATTTATCCTTCAGATATGACGACTTCGTAAAAAAATCCGGATGCTTATACGTTGCACAAAATCCTTTGTCACCGCTCTGCACCCGGTAGGGGCGGCCTTCATACCCGCCCTCCTCATTCCTCATGATTCGCGCTCAAGCCTTGCGACCATTTTTACAAAGCCCTCCCAAATTTACGGCCTATATGACTCTTTACAAGTTCGTCAAATATTATACGAAAGTGTCCGGTCCGCCTTATCCTCACCCATCTTGACCAGCTGACCGAGATTGATGGAACTGAGCGTCTCGGCGATTTTATCATCCAGCAGGCTCCAGATATCACGGCTGACACAGATGGGAACACGGGAACAGGCGGCAGAGTTTTTGACACATTCCACGACTGAATGGTCGCCCTCCAGCACATCCACAATATTCTTAATGTTTATCTCAGAGGGATCCCTGGCGAGGGCATAGCCGCCATTGGCGCCGCGGCTGGACGTTATCAGTCCAGAGCGCCGCAGGGGAATTACAAGCAGGCTTAGGTATTTTTCGGAAACGCCCTCACCTCTGGCAATATCATTCAGATGGGTGTAACCCTTGGCGTAGTTGTGCGCCAATCCCAACATCAAACGTACCCCGTATTGTGCGCGTGTCGATAACCTCATGCTGCTTTGCTTTTTAAGCCCCTCCCGAAGCCATCCCTAGTATTCCTATCATTGCGCTAGTGATTAAACCAAAGTTAGCTCCCTGTCAAGCATTTTTTACCGGGAGAGTGCGATTAAAATCTTTTTTAAGCTGGTCTTTTGTCGCGAAAAAGAGATAATGATTCCTATCAGCAACCATCAGAGCCACTTTCTCTTCTTAAAATAGAACAGCATGACCAGCGCCACAATAATCATCACCCCCCAGACGGCAAAGTAGCCCCAGGGCCATTCCAGCTCCGGCATGTACTTGAAGTTCATCCCATAGACCCCGGCCAGAAAGGTAAGCGGCATAAAGATTGTTGCGATGATGGTCAGGACCTTCATGATCTCGTTCATCCGGTTGCTGACCGTGGAGAGGTAGATGTCCAGCATTCCGGAGAGCGTATCACGATAGGTTTCCAGATTGTCGATCACCTGAACGGTATGGTCGTGAACATCTCGGAAATACAGGAGTGAAGACTCGCCAACGAGTGCAGAACCTGAACGGCTCAAGCTGCCGATCATCTCCCGCAGCGGCCAGACCGCCTTCCGCAGCGGCAGCATCTCCCTTTTGAGCGCCTGGATCAGCCGCAGGGTTGCCGGCGACGGCTGCCCGATCAACATTTCCTCCAGCGTTTCGATCCTCTCGCCCAAATGGTCCAGGATAAGGAAATAGCTGTCTACTATTCCGTCCAAAATGGCGTGGGCCAGATAATCGGCCCCGGCCTTTCTGAGCGGCCCCTTCCCGGCCTGTAGCCTGTGCCGAACGGGGTCAAACATCGCCCCCTCCTTCTCCTGCAGCGAGATCAACCAGTTAGGGCCAAGGACGATGCTGATCTGCTCGGAGGTAAGGCCGCCGTCGATATTTTCGTGGAAGAGTTTCAGCACGGCGTAAATGTAGTCGCCATGATCCTCGGTCTTCGGACGCTGCTCCGTGTTCAGAATATCCTCGATAATCAAGGGATGGAGGCCGAAAACCACTCCCATCTGTTCCAGCAGCTGGACATCATGCAGCCCCTCGATTTGGAGCCAGGTAACGATTTCCTCGCTGCCAGGCGGCCTGGCTTCCTTCAGATCGAATATCACCTTCTCCTCAAAAAGAGCTTCGCTGTACCGGCAAATGGTGATCTTCGCTTTTTCCGCATGCTTTTCGCCGATGTGGATCAGGGAGCCCGGCGGCAGACCGGTTTTCACGGATCTTTTGCGGGTATTTTTGGGCATCTTCATCTCCTTAGAAAGCATTCGGACTGATAGCAACGGGAGGGGAAAATCCTAATGTGCCGGGCAGTTTATCTTATCGACCCGCGAAATACAACGAAAATTCGGGTAAACGGTAACGATTGAGTTACACGTGTTTAGGCAGTTTGGGTGGGCGATAAATTTGTTGGGAGGAGCCTGGACTGACAAAAGCCTCTGTAGCCGCGGGTCTTGTGCCCACATCCCCAGAGGGGGTCAACACCCAAGAGCATTGCCGCCAAAAAGGGGCCAGACTAGTTCTTTATCGCTCTTATTTTAAGTTTCGCCACCCGAGACTGAATCGTTACGGTGAACAGATAATTGTAACGAGGTTAGCCGCGGCGGCTAAGGACATATTTTGTTGACTTTTAGCCGGATAGTATTAACATGAGCGCACAAATGACGAAGCGGGGTTATATGGACGGACTTATCTTATCAGTTAACATCAGCGAGAAAAAAGGGGAAAAGAAGACACCGGTGGGCAGGGGTACGCTCGTTCCGGGGATCGGCCTGAAGGATGATGGTCATTCCGGCAGCAGTCACCGGCAATTGAGCCTGCTTGCCCAGGAGAGCATCGATAAAATTCGGGCGCGGGGCCTGGCCGTCATGCCGGGAGATTTTGCCGAAAATATTACGACTTCCGGGCTTGAGCTCCACTTGTTGCCGCTGGGCGCCGCAATTAAAATTGGCGAAAATATCCTCCTGCGGGTCACCCAGATCGGCAAGGAATGTCACAGCCGCTGCAATATTTTCTATCAGGTTGGTGACTGCGTGATGCCCCGGGAAGGCATCTTCGCCGAAGTGCTCCAGGGGGGCGAGGTAAAGGCGGGAGACCGCCTAGAAATCATGGCCTAGACACTCTCACGAAGCTTATTTGGGCGTCGAAGAACAACGTAAGCAGTGTCAGCTTGCTGCCGCTAGGCCTCCGAAACACGCGATACCGAGGCGGCCTAGTTCTATTTCATCGCAAGCCTTCGTGATTGGCATCACCAGTCCTACGCCTAACTCCACCGGGCCTTGCCGGCGCGCTGAGGAAAATAGATTATTTGGTCCTTTGATTATTTTCCTTTATTGAACACAGGGCGGAGCTACCTTTTATCTCCCTTATTTTAACCGCCGCCACTTAAGACCAAATAGTTACTAAGGCACTCCCAAAAGTTCTTGCTTTCCCTGCTTGCCTATTGTAGTAAATGCAATTACAAAATTACATGGTCTCCTTGTTCGACTCTCGCGGTTGGACTTTAGAGCCAAAAGGAGGATAATTTGAAGCGATACGAAACAATTTTCATCGCCAGGGTGAATCAGCCCGAGGAAGAGCTGGCAGCCCAGATCAAAAAATTCGAGGGAATCCTGGCCAGAGAAAAGGGAGTTCACATTGGAACGAAGCGTTGGGGTCAAAGAAGGCTTGCCTACGACATTAATAAGCAATCACTGGGTTATTATGTGCTGGTTGATTGGGCAGGTCCTAGCCCCCTGGTTGCCGAACTGGAGCGCAATCTCAAGATCGATGACCGGATACTAAAATTTCTCACGGTACGGAAGAAAGACAAGATCACTCCAGAGGAAATAGACGCGGAAATTGCCGCTCTGCATGCGGTCGAACTGCAGGCAGTTCCCGCGGCGCCCACTCCAGCGCAAGCGCCGGAAACGCCTACGGAACCCGCTAAACCAATTGAGACTGCTGTCTTTCCCGATGAAAATACCTCCGAGCTTACGGAAAAGGAGGATCAACAATGAACGGCCCTACAAAAGAGAATAAACCACAAAAAACGCACAAGAAATTTTTTCATCGCCGCAAGTTCTGCCGCTACTGCCAGGACTCAGCGTTGAAAATTGATTACAAGGAACCTAACTCGCTACGGGATTTCGTAACTGAACGGGGCAAGATCATGCCCCGCAGGATTAGCGGTAATTGCGCCAGCCATCAGAGGGAATTGAATATCGCCATAAAAAGGGCCAGAACCATTGCTCTCTTGCCTTTTGCCGTGAGCGACGGCCGGTAGTTCAAGCACTTTTGACGACAGCAAAAAAGTCGTGCAATGCGTTTTTATCCAGTTGATTCAGATAATACGTTCCTCTGGATTTGACGCTCAAATCACCCGAATGGGGCGCACTTTCCGTGCGACCCCATTCGGTAGACTTATCGTTTGGCCCGCAGGAACCTAAGCCGCTGATAATCAAATTCTCCCGGATAAAGATGTCAACTTTACCTTGAATCGGGAGAGACCAACGGGAGTGGGTTACAGGTTTGATTTACCATCAGAATCTATCATTCAGTTCGGAATTGATCAAAGGCATTGCCATATCATCGCTCGTCATCTTTCTATTGGCGCATATCCCCATTGTCAACAGCATCACCATCATCCTAATTCCTTTACCGATATTTTACTACTTTTCCCGGCTGGGCCGATTTCCGGGTTTCTTAATCCTTATAATAAGCTTGTTGTTGGTCCTCGCCGGAATGAACCTGGCCGATACGAGCGATGCCTTTACAATGATTGTAATGCTGGCGATTATTGGTCTCGTCATTTCCGAGGTGCTTCGTCTCGGTTATTCCATTGAGAAGACCGTAATCATTAGCGCGGCAGCATTCATCGTGGCTGGTCTGGTATTTATAATCGTTGATGGCGTAAGTGAGAACCTGTCGCTTTGGGAGATGCTGAAGATATACATGACCAAATATTTTGAGGCCAATATTCAGGTATACGGTCAAATGGCTCCCTCCTCCGAGCAGGTTGCCGTCATTAAAGAAAACTCAACAAGAATCATAAATATTTTGCTCCTCTTGCTCCCAAGCCTGTCCCTGGTAAGCACCTCTATTCTTGTTCTGATCAATCTTTTTGCCGCAAAACAGCTATTTTCCCGGCTCTCACTACCCTTCCCCGATTTCGGCGATCTGACTAAGTGGCGTGTCCCCGAAAAAATAATCTGGCTTCCGATCGGCGCGGGATTCATCCTTCTAATCCCCTGGGAGCCGACAAAGGTTGCCGGTCTTAATATCCTAATTTTAATGCTCCCTCTTTACACGTTAAACGGCGTGGCGATTGCCGAGTTTTTTCAGCGGAAGTTCAAGGTTTCGCCGTTCTTTAGGCTGCTGTTTTACCTTATGATCTTTGCCGTCCCATATGTTATTATTGCGGCGTGCATCGTGGGGCTGGTTGATGTATGGTTGGATATTCGTAAACGCTACAGCCCTGAAGTTGCTTGAACCCTTGATATTACGGAGTTGATAATGAAGGTAATATTGAATGAGAGCATAAAATCCCTGGGGGCGGCGGGAGAAATTATCAAAGTCACCGATGGTTATGCGCGAAATTTTCTTTTCCCGAAGGGCCTTGCCGTAGAGGCTACCGACCTGAATCTCAAGGCACTGGAAGAAGGCCGGAAGCTTACATCCCAGAAGATTGCGCGAAGGAAGAAAGGCGCACAAGACATTGCTGCATCTCTCAAAGAGGTAAAATGTATCTTAAGACGTCGCGTTGGCGACCAGGGCAGGATATTCGGATCGGTAAATTCCAAGGATATTGAAGAGTCACTAAAGGCACAAGGCTTACCGGTCGACCGCAAGAGTATCCTTCTACCAGAGCCGATAAGGGCCCTGGGCGATTTCACTGTCAAGATCAAAATAGACCTGGGAGTTGTCGCTGAAATCATGATCCGGGTAATCCCGGAAGAATAGAGGTTTACGGTGAAGGAATTCGATTTGTCCCATCACCGGCAGGCCCCGCAACACCTGGAGGCCGAACGGTCAATCCTGGGCGGCATAATTCTCGACAACTATGCCATAAACTCCGTCCTGGAGATAATAACCGTCCGGGACTTCTACAGTGAGGCCCACCGGAAAATTTTTTCCGCCATCCTGGAGTTGTCCGATAACAACGAACCGGTGGATCTGATTACTCTGAGCAATAAACTTAGTGACAACAAGAACATATCTCAAGCGGGCGGCACTGCTTATATCGCTTCTTTGGTGGACAATGTTCCCTCTTCGGCAAATCTTGCCCATTGGAGCAAAATAGTACGGGAAAAGGCGATATTTCGTGGCCTTATCGGAACGGCGACGGATATATTAAACAAAAGTTACGACAGCAATTGTGACGTGGACCAACTGTTGGACGAAGCGGAACATGCCATTTTTGATATTACCCAGAAAAAAATAAAACCGTCATTCTATACCCTCCGCGATATCATCAAGGACAGCTTCAAGACAGTCGAATCGCTCTTTCTGAAGAAGGAATTGGTTACCGGCGTCGCCACCGGTTTTACCAACCTTGACGACCTGACCTCCGGGCTGCAACGTTCCGATCTGATAATAATCGCCGGACGCCCTTCGATGGGCAAGACCGCCTTTGCCCTCAATATCGCCCAGAATGCTGCCTTGGACTCCGGAGTCCCGGTCGCCGTTTTTTCGCTGGAAATGTCTAAGGAACAACTTTCCATGAGAATGCTTTCCTCGGAAGCCAGAGTTGACTCTCAGCGATTACGTAGAGGTTTTTTGGGCGAAACGGACTGGCCTAAACTGACCACCGCTGCCGGACGGTTATCGGAGGCGCCCATTTTCATCGATGATACCCCGGCCATCCAGGTACTGGAAATGAAGGCCAAGGCCAGACGGCTGAAAGCAGACATGGGGCTGGGGATGATCGTGGTTGACTATATCCAGTTGATGAGAAGTACCTACAGCAGGGAATCCCGGGAACAGGAAATTTCCGAAATCAGCCGCTCATTGAAGGCCCTGGCCAAAGAACTTAACGTACCCGTTGTCGCCCTTTCCCAGCTCAACAGAAAGGTTGAAGATAGAACCAACCGCCGCCCGCAGATGGCGGACCTGAGGGAATCGGGCGCCATTGAACAGGACGCTGACGTCATCGCCTTCATCTACCGGGATGAGGTCTATAACAAATCGGAAAACAACCCCGACCGGGGAATCGCCGAGATTATTATCGGAAAACAGAGAAACGGCCCCCAGGGTACGGTGAAGCTGGCCTTCCTTGATAAGTATACCTGCTTTGAAAACCTGGCGGTCACCACCGATTTTTCCCACTAACCGCCCAGCAAAGGTATTTCTTCTCCCCTATAGGGAAGCGCCAGTTGCAGCTTTTTCAGGGCCTGCTTTTCGAGCTGCCTGACCCTCTCCCGGGTTATATGAAGCTGATCTCCTATTTCCTGGAGGGTAAGCGGGTTGTCCACAATGATTCTATTTTTGATAATATAGCTTTCCCGTTCATTGAGCGTTGCCATGGCACCGGCAATACTCCTCTGAACCAGGGCCTGATCTTCCATTCTCACCAGCGCTGTTTCCTGATCCTCTCCCTGATGAGGGAGGTGATCCAAATATAAAGATTCCCGGTCTTGCGAAGAGTCTCCGTCATTGGAAACGAGGGCATCCAGTGAGATATCGCGGTTGCCGAACCGGCTGTCCATCTCCACTACATCACTTACCCTCACCCCCAGCAAATCGGCAATCTCCTGGAATTCCGGCTTTTCCTGCGACAGGCGCTGCAATTCCTTTTTCGTCTGGCTTAGTTTATAGAATAACTTGCGCTGGGACTGGGTGGTGCCGATCTTGACAATACTCCATGTTTTAATGATGTAGTTTTGAATATAGGCCCGTATCCACCAAACAGCATAGGATATTAGTCGATAGCCCTTATAGGGGTCAAATTTTCTTACCGCATGGATTAACCCGATATTGCCCTCCTGGATCAGGTCAGCCAATCGTACATCGTAATTTCTGTATTGATGGGCAACTTTAACCACAAAGCGGAGATTGGAAAGGACCAGCTTTTCCGCGGCCTCGATGGAGTTATCCTTTACCAGGCTGACCGCAAGGGCGAATTCCTCCTCCGCGGTCAAAATGCTAAAACGGCTGATCTCCTCGATATATCTATCTAGAGTTGCGGTTATGGCAGGCGGCTGCAAATTGAACTCCACAAGTTATTAAGATTTTACGCGGCAAAATGACTACACGGAAAAAAAATCAGTGAAGTCGTTTGTTTGGGGGCGGTTAGGTAGTCCCGTCCCTCTTGGGCGGCTGCGGCGATGCCTGTTGCCGAGGTTATAGCGGGGACAAGGCCCGCTACTACAAGAATGCCGGCGGCGGCGACACGGAAAAAAGAACTGCTCAATCCGGCTCGGTCTTAAGAACCGCCAAAAAAGCGCTTTGCGGTATCGCCACCTGGCCGATCATCTTCATCCGTTTTTTACCCTTCTTTTGTTTTTCCAGAAGCTTTCGTTTACGAGAAATATCTCCACCATAGCACTTGGCGGTCACATCCTTTCTAAAGGCGCTAATGGTTGACCGGGCGATGATTTCGCCGCCGATGGCGCCCTGAATGGCGATTTTGAACATCTGCCGTGGTATTTCCTCTTTCAGCCTTTCGCAAGCCTGCAGCGCCCTAGCCCGGGCCCGTTGCCGGTGGACGATTTGAGACAGGGCATCCACCTTCTCGCCGTTCACTAGAATATCCATCAGCGCCAGATCCCCCTCACGGTAATCAATCAATTCATAATCAAACGATCCATAGCCCTGGGTTACCGATTTGAACCGATCATAGAAATCGTAAATTACCTCCGCCAGGGGCATAATGTAGCTTAGATCCGCCCTTCCGGGGGCAGCATAGTTCAAGGTATAGGATACCCCTCTCTTTTCCATGCAGAGCTTCATCACCGCGCCAAGATAGCGGTCCGGCAGGAGCATGGACGCCCGGATGAAAGGCTCTTCGGCCTTGATTATATTGGCTGTCTCCGGGTAATGAGTAGGATTATCCACCTCGATTACCCTGTTATCCCGAAGAGTGAACCGGTAGCGAACACTGGGAACGGACAGGATGATGGACAGGCCATATTCCCGCTCCAGCCTTTCCTGCACCACATCCAAATGCAAAAGACCAAGGAAACCACACCGGAAACCCTGCCCCAAAGCGGCGGAGGAATCCTTCTCAAAAACAAAAGACGAGTCGTTGAGCTTGTATTTCTCAAGCGAGTCGGCCAGGTCCTGATAATCATCAGAAGCGATGGGATAGATAGAGGCAAAGACCACCGGCTTGATCTCCTTGAAACCTAACAGAGGTTCGCCGCGCGGCCGCTGCTCGCTCGTGATGGTGTCGCCGCAACGAACATCTGAGACGGTCTTTACCCCGGCAATGATATAACCCACTTCACCCGCCGATAGACTTTCAGTCTTTTGGCGCTGGAGCAGAAAGTGCCCTACCTCTTCCACCCGGTAGGTTGCCTTGTTGTACATTAAGCGGATAATATCACCGCTCTGAATACAACCATCAAAGATCCGGCAGTGAATTACGGTGCCACGGAACTGGTCGTAATGGGCGTCAAAAATCAACGCAGCCAGGGGAGCATCCACCTTCCCTTTTGGCGGCGGAATTCGCTCCACTATGCCCTCAAGAATTTCTTCAATACCAATACCTTCCTTCGCGGAACAGGCCAGGTGGCTCTCAGCGGGCAGACCCAGTTCTGATTCAATCTGTCCCAACACCCGTTCAATATCGGCTGAGGGAAGGTCGATCTTGTTGATGACCGGGATAATTTCCAGGTCGTGCTCCAGGGCCAGGTAAAGATTGGCCAGGGTCTGAGCCTGGACACCCTGGGCCGCATCAATCAATAGGAGTACCCCTTCGCAGGAAGCCAGGGAGCGGGACACCTCATATGAGAAATCAACGTGGCCGGGGGTATCGATCAGATTAAGCATATAGATCTGCCCATTTTTTGCCCGGTAGGGGAGGGTAATGGCCTGGCTTTTTATGGTTATCCCTCTTTCCCTTTCGATGTCCATGTTGTCTAGAATCTGGTCCTTGAAATTTCTGTCGCTGACCACGCCGGTATATTGGATCAGTCGATCCGCCAGGGTCGATTTACCGTGGTCTATATGAGCTATTATACTAAAATTCCTGATATGATTCATTTATTTACAATGTTAACCCAATTGTCTAATGTAAAAAAGCCTCCCCAAAGGAAGGCTCTTTTACAAAAAAAGGATACCTTTCAGGGCAGTTTGTCGAAAATTTCCCGTGAAACCAAAGACACTGATGGCCGCCCATCAACAGTAATTACCGGCAGCCTCTCTTTAAAATAATTAATTGCGCCAATAGTTCCCATGAGGGGATCATAATATATGGAATGCCTCTTGTCGATGGCCGCTTCGTCCTGATCATCTTTTCGGGCAATGAGGTCGGGGTTGCCGCAAACCCGACAGACCCAGCGACCGTCCTTCATAATTGGCTTTATGTCTTCGATAAAGATATTATTGGGGTGATTGTTGTCAACGGTGCAAAGCCTTCGGCCAATGATCCTTTCTTTAGCGGTTTGTCGATCGAGAACTATTTCAATAACATAGTCCAAAACAATTTTTTCCCGGGCTAGCGCCAGCCAGAGGGCCTCCGCTTGCGTCGGATTACGCGGGAAGCCGTCCAACAGCCAACCAGAGGCGGCATCCGGCTCCTTCAGTCTATCCAGGATCATGGGAATTGTTATCTCATCCGGCACCAATTCCCCTCGTTCGATGAAAGACTGGGCTTTCTTCCCCAAATCGGACTGCCGGCTAATATTCTTGCGAAAGATAACCCCCGTCTCAATGTGAGGAAGGGAGCATCTTTTCTGGATCGCAGCACCCTGGGTGCCTTTACCGCTGCCGTTTGGTCCAAAGATAATGATATTCATCTATTTTCTCCTATGCGCGTTAAGTACAAACATCACTCAGCAAATCAGGCAGATAAAAGTATCTCGCAGCGCGGGGACTAATGCGAGCAGGTGCCACAACTCGTAGCAGCGCAAGAAGAACACGACGATGAACCGGTTTCGCCTATTTTACCGGCGAAACGAGACATCAGCTTACTCACTTCTCGGGAATTGCAGACGGGGCAGGAAATATCCAATTTTTCATTAATGGACCTGTGGAGCACCTCGAACTCTTCATCACATTTTTTACAGTTATACTCGTAGATGGGCATATCTCTTCCCGCACCAGCTGATAATCATCAGAACTAACGCCGTAAACAACGGCTTTTACACAGATAGCTTCTAGCGGATAGCTGAATTGTTGTCAAGGCTATTTGCTGCTAACAGGCTATTTGCTTTTAAGTAACAAATGCTTTTCTATCTCCCGCCAGAGGATTTCTTTACCAGCGCCCGTCCGGGCGGAAAAGCAGATGAGGTTATGGTTATTTATCAGCTGCCACCCGTCAGCCAGCAAACGAAGCTGCCGGGCCAGTTCATTTCCCGACAACTTGTCGATCTTTGTTAGAACGTAAAGGGTGGGCAGGTCGTGGGTTTTGAGCCAGGCAGCAATGGAAATATCTTGTTCGCTGGGCATTCTCCGGGCATCCAATAGCAGAATCACCAGTTTCAAATTTTCTCTTTCCAGCAGGTATCTCTCAATCATCGGTCCCCACCCTCTTTTGACGGAGGCCGGAGTCCGGGAAAAACCATAGCCCGGCAGATCCACAAAACGGATCGTTTCGTTTACGGAAAAAAAGTTGATGAGCTGGGTTCGACCGGGAGTATTGCTGGTTCTGGCCAGATCTTTTCGGCCCACCAGGGAATTGATCAGGGATGATTTTCCAACGTTGGAGCGCCCGACAAACGTCACTTCTGGTTCTCCGCCGGTGGGCCAGTCCGTCATTTCCACCGCGCTCTTAATGAATCTTGCCGTTTTTACCAGCATGCTTTCCTTATCAAACACCGGAAATCATTTCAATTCCAGGTCCGGATAGTAATACTTCAGTATCTCCCTCCAGGTATAGCCCTCACGGGCCATTACCATCGCGCCCCACTGACTCATGCCCACACCATGCCCGTATCCCCGACCCTCGAAGGTGACGGAGCCGCCATTATTAGTCATAGTTAAGAGCGTGCTACGGATCAACTTGGGATCAAGCATCAGCCGAAATTCATTTCCGCCCAGAGTGGTCTCACCCCCCTGATGAATTATCTTGAGCCGAACCAACCGGCTGGATGGGCTGACCTCCTGGGGAACAAGTCCTAGAATGGCGCCAAGATCGATGCCGGCCCGCCCCAAAGAACGCCTTATGGTCTCATAGTCAAGGGTAGCGTTCCAAGCCGATGCCGGTGCCATCATACTGAAGCTGTCGTCAACTGATCGCAGGTAGGGCACCGGCGAAGACCAGACGTGCCTGGGGTCCTCGGTCATCCCGCCACTGTGGGCATGAAAATAGGCCAGCACCGGCATACCCCGGTAATACAAAAGCTGCCCCGCGGTTTCGTCAACAGCACGATTACTGTTGTCCGTCTCAAATGCCGCGCCGTTATATACCTGGCTTAGAGTGGTGGCGCACAGGTGGTAATCAGAACTGCCGGCAGTATTTTTCAGATAAAAGGCATAGGTTCTGGCCGCCACCGCCTGCGCCTTGAGGGCCTCCAGGGGCCAGCGGGGAGGCATCTCCCGTGGTACCACACCATACAGATAGGCCTCCAGGGGTAATTCATTAATCAATTCCAGTCCGGCGGGGGCAATTTTTACAATCAGCCTGCCCCGGTAGCTTCGGCCGCCATACTGCAGGAGCCCGCCGTTTTCATCCATAATAACCGCCGGGTTCGTCTCTAGCGCCCGGCCATTAATATACAGCCCTCCCTCGCGGAGCTCAATGGCAACCAGGTGCTGGCGGGAAAGGATAGGCATATCTTGCCGGTCCAAAACCCTAAGAGTTTTGGTGGTGCTTATTGTCACTCGCACCAGACCACGTTCGAGCAGAACCCTGATCACTTCATCACGGGCGGGACCGATAAAAATCCTCCGGCTATCCTGAGGTTTTTCCACAACCCGGCTTGCGTCGACCATGAAAGCTGCCGCCTCGCGCTCTTCCCCGGCGGGATATTTTTTTAGATACAGGCTAAAGAACTCCCGGGCATCGCTACTGCGTCCCATTTCATGCAAGATCATCCCTGAAGAGAAAATCGCCTGGGCCGCATAGCGGGATTTTTCGTATCTCTGGATCAGCGTCCCATATTCCTCAATCGCTCGCCCATAATCTTTTAGTACCTGATCATAGATATTGGCGATTTTCAAAAGCGCCAGGGCTTTCATGTCCGTCTGCGTCGAAAGCTCCTGCATTGCTCGATAGACGCCAATGGCTTCCAGGTAGGAACCTTCGTCCATATAGGCTTGCGCTTTTAAGATGAACTGCTTCTCATCCAGAGGGAAACCAGGAGATGGCAGGGCGGCGAAGAAAAATACTATAAACAATATTACGGTCACGAGCTTGCTAGTCATTTTTTCCCAGGTGAACCACTGAGCAGTGGCAGAAGCTTTTGTCAAACTACGCGGCGGTTGTTGGATGGCTGGTGCCCTATGCCCGCGCAGATTTTCTCGGGAGACACCGCTCCGCCCGGGGGGGCGCACCACGGTGCGGCTTTCCTTTGGTGGAAGTGTTAGAGCAGACCATAAGCCGGGTTCTGTCCCGCCGGCAGTCACCTGCACAGGCGGCGATGATCATTCATCTAGGACAACAGTTGCCTGCTGCCTCAAGCGACGCTACCCGAGAACTATGAGCGGGCCACTCTTAACGTTCTCCTATTTGGTCTTGCTCCGGATGGGGTTTACCTAGCTTCCCGGTCACCCGGGAAACTGGTGAGCTCTTACCTCGCCTTTTCACCCTTACCCCAAGACCAGCTCGGGGCGGTATCTTTTCTGTGGCACTTTCCTTAGGGTTGCCCCCAGTCGCCGTTAGCGACCATCCTGCCCTTTGGAGCCCGGACTTTCCTCCCGCCCCCTAAGGGGGCCGGCGACCACCAGTTCTACTCCAACACTTCCTAAAGTCTTTTTAATCGGCCCATTTCCTCGTCAATGGCCGCATTGGCCAGCTTATCGGCCTGACGATTTTCTTCCCGGGGGATATGCATTATATCATAATCAGAAAGTTGGGAAAGCAATCTTTGCAGCTCGCTCATCAGCTCCCGCAAGCGTTCGTTTTTGACCCGATATTCACCTTTTACCTGCTTGACCAGCAGTTCCGAGTCTAGCAAAATATCCAGTCGGGAGATTCCCAGCCCCAGAGAGTTACGAACTCCCAGGATCAGTGCCTCATATTCGGCAATATTATTGGTACAGAAGCCCAGATAACGCCGCCATTCATGAAGGACCTTCCCCTCGGCATCCGTTAGAACCGCGCCAGCCGCGCCGTGGCCGGGATTACCCCTGCAGGCCCCATCGGTATAGAGGCGGCAGCAATCCCTATTCAACGTGAGCATCCTGATCATACCAGTAGATGATACGCTGGCAGTTGGGACAAAAGGCGATGTCTGAGATTTTTTGCAGATCTATGTACATCTGTGCCGGGATATTCATGTAGCAGCCGCCGCAGACCGCCTTCCAGACTGAAGTAAGCGCCACCCCCGCATTGGCCGCTTTTATGGTGTCGAATTTTTTCAATAAATCCGCGGAAACCTTTTTCCTGAGCGCCTCGCACTGCCCCAGCCTTTGCTGCCGCTCCTCATCTATGCCGGCCAATTCCCTTTCGATCTCACTTTTCCTCTCTTCGTAGTTTACGGTTCCAGCCGCCATCTCCTCTTCTTTAGGTTTTAATGTTTTCCACAGCAGATCGATTTCATCCAGGAGGCTGATAATGCCACTTTCCAGTTCCGATATTTTTACCTCCGCCGTTTCTATCTCCTTGAGGATGGCCTGATATTCCTTGTTGGTTTTTACTTCATAAAGGCGTTCCCTGGTTTTTTTCAGGGTTTCTCCTTCTCTCTTTAGTTTATCTTCCTTTTCGCGGTGCCTTTTAATAGCATCCTCGTATTTCTGGCGGTACTCTCCCAACGCCGTTTGAAAGATCCTTTGTTCCTGAGCCAGGCTCGCAAGCTGCTGCGGCAATTCCTTTCTGCGCCGTTCAATATCCTTAAGAGCCAGTTCCAGCTTTTGCAGCTCGATAAGATACCCCCGTTCTTCTTTCAATGGTTACCCTCCTAAATTACCGCTTACCAAGTGCTATCCGCCTGCCTACTGCCCCAGGGCTTAGCCATCCCCAAGATACTCGATAAGATACTCAAACAAAAAAAAATGCACCAGCAAGTCTGGTGCATTTTTGTCCCTGCGGGCAGGATTCGGCCTGCGCCTTACAGATGTCTGATGTTTTGCGCTTTTTCTCGTTTTTCAAGTTCATGTTCAATTAAATCTATCGCCTCTACCGCCCGGATATTGAACTATTGAAGCACACGTAATACGTCATAAAAACGAAAGTCTCATGGCGACTTTGTGAAATGTTCGCGGACAAGACGCGCAAATCACCAGAAACGAGGAGTACTTAGCGTACGCCGCAGTGACGAGTAATTTAGCGCAACGTAAGCATCCGGACTTTCTACGGAGCCGCTAATTATTAGCTTGCCTGACAATTCTGATCGGTACAATAATGATGGGCCCACCTGGATTCGAACCAGGGACCTACCGGTTATGAGCCGGTGGCTCTACCAATTGAGCTATGGGCCCATGCAAAAGCAGCACCTGTTTTGAACGCGAATTTTTATATCCATTCCAGGCGGTTGTCAATAATTTTATCACTTATTGAAGAAAGCATGAGATTGATGAAAATGTAGCAGTTTTAGGAACCGGAATCAAAGATGTTTGACGGCTTCGTAAAAAGTCCCGATGTAGTCTTGCGCCGCATCCTTCGTCACGGGAAGGAATCTTCCAGGGCCAGGTTCCGCTTCGTTCGGGCTGACGGAACAGGCCACCTTGCCCGACGTCTCATTCTCACACGCTGAATCTTTACGTATAATCCTGGTTTAGCCTTGCATAATGAGCCAAAGCGATATAGATATGCCCTCAGTAAGCGCTAAGGAGGAACACAATAAATAATGAAAAGACAATTTATATCGATTTACCTGATCGCCAGCCTGGTCAGCTTATCAATAGCCTTCGTCTTCTGGCTTTTTTTCCACGTACAACTGGAGAGAACGAAGCCGGAAATAGTTATCGGCGGAATCGGCAATTACATCGGGATAAACCACACACTAATGCTCAAAGTGTCTGACCCGAAGGCCGGTATACGAAGGATCGACGTAACTTTGGTTCAAGAGGGCGTTACTCACGATATCCTGTCCCGGGATATGGGCGAGACTTTAACAGCCGAGATGGACCTCAAAATAACGATACAGCCAGCGCAATTGAAGCTCAAAGAGCAGGAGGCCCAGTTGATCGTTTCGGCTACCGACAACTCCTGGTGGAATAACAGCAGCAAGTTGATTCGGCCGGTATTGATTGATATGACACCGCCTAGGATATCACTTCTTACCCCTACCAACTATCTAAACCCCGGAGGAACGGGGTGCATAGCGTACAAATCCTCTGAAAGCTTGGCTCTGAATGGCGTTATGATCAACGATGTCTTCTCCCCCGCCCATCCGGTCAAGCCTGACCAAAACATTATGATCGCTTACTTTGCGGTCCCTAAAGAGGCCAAGCAGGGGCTGACCAGGATTACGGTGGTAACGGAAGATTCCGCGGGCAATAAAGCAAATCTTTCCTTACCGCACCTTATCCGGGAAAAGACATTCAAACCCGACCGTATGATATTAAGCGATCGCTTTCTCCAGGAAAAAATGCCGGAATTTGCCAGCCGGTTTCCCGAACTACAGGGAAAAACCCCGCTGGAAACTTTTGTTTACGTCAATGACCGGATGAGGAAGGATAATTTCAAGCTAATTCAAGAGATTTGCGCCAATTCTTCCCCCCAGCAGAAATGGCAGGGAACTTTCCTGCGGATGCATAACGCCTCACCCATGGCAGGCTTCGGTGAAAAGCGGACGTATTTATACGATGGCAAGGTGGTTGGAGAAAGTATCCATGAGGGAGTGGATCTGGCATCTACCACTAACGCCCCGATACAGGCGGCCAATCACGGCAATGTCTGCTTTGCGGGCTACCTGGGAATTTATGGAAATACAGTAATTCTAGACCACGGATTAGGTCTCTTTAGCCTTTATTCACACCTCAACGATATTACGGCAGCTAAGGACTCCGAGATCAAAAAAGGTGATATCCTTGGCACTTCTGGCACTTCCGGTCTGGCTGGGGGCGACCATCTCCATTTTGCCATGATCGCCGGCGGACAGTTCGTCAATCCCATGGAATGGTGGGACCCTAAATGGATTGCCGACAATGTGACAAACAAGCTAAAAATTGGGGCAGTCCCTTTATTCTAAAATGTTGTACCTTTTTGATGCCGCCATGGCAGCTCTTCCTGCCCCGGCGGCTCAGGACATTCACACCAGCCCCACAAAGTAATCCAGGGCTTCGGGGTTTTTCAGGGCATCTCTGTTGGTGACCGGTTGACCTTCGATAACCTTTTTCACCGCCAGTTCAACCTTTTTCATGTTGAGCGTGTAGGGAATGTCAGGCACCGCGATAATCAGGGCCGGTACGTGACGGGGCGATGCCCCCTCACGGAGGCGTTGTTTGATCCTATTTCTGATCTCGTCAGTCAGTTCCAACCCCGCCGCCATCTTAACAAACAAAATCACCCTAACATCGCCTTTATAGTCCTGTCCTACCACCACGCTATCCTGGACCTCTTCCATGGCTTCGACCAGCCGGTAGATCTCCGCAGTACCGATCCTGACGCCGCCGGGGTTCAAGGTGGCATCCGAACGGCCCAGAATCACAACACCACCACGCTCATTGATAATTATAAAATCGCCGTGTCGCCAGACATTAGGGTAAACGTCAAAATAGGCTGCAAGATATTTTTTCCCCTCCGGGTCATCCCAGAAATAAATGGGCATTGAGGGCGAGGGCGCCTTGCAGACCAGCTCTCCCTGCTCATTGATCAGGGAATTGCCGACTTCGTCAAAAGCATCCACGTTCATTCCCAAAGCGCGGCACTGGAGCTCACCGGCATAAACTGGCCCCATTGGGTTGCCTATGGCAAAGCAGCCGTTAATATCGGACCCGCCGGCAATAGACGCCAGGTGCACATCATTTTTGATCTGCTGATAGACAAATTCGAAGCCATCCACCGAAAGTGGCGAACCCGTGGACAGAATCGTTTTGATTGCTGAAAGGTCATAAAGCTCTTTTGGCTTGACCCCTTCATTGATCAGGGCCGCGATATAGCCCGCGCTGGTGCCGAAGACCGTGATTTTTTCCTCCTGGGCCATCTGCCAGAGGGCGCCGGGATGGGGATGAAAGGGATTGCCGTCATAGAGAACCACTGCGGCCCCCACCGCAAGCGAGCTGACCAGCCAGTTCCACATCATCCAGCCACAGGTGGTGAAATAAAATATGACATCTTCCCGGGACAGGTTGGTATGGATGACCAGTTCTTTTAAATGGTGAATCAAAATACCGCCGGCACTCTGAACCATACATTTCGGCAGGCCGGTCGTTCCGGAGGTAAACATGATGTAGAGAGGATGCTCGAAGGGCAACTGCTCAAACTTGAGTGTCAGATCAGGCCGCTTTGACAGGAATGTTTCGTAGCTTATAGCCCGGGGAACTCCAGTTACATCAGGATATTTTTCCGTATAGGGCACGACCACCACCTGTTCCACCGACGGAAGTGCGGCAACTATTTCCGCTACCCGCGCCAGGGAATCGAGACTCTTGCCCTTGAAGAAATAGCCATTACCTACAAATAAGACCCGTGGTTTAATCTGACCGAAACGGTCCAGAACACCCTTTAGCCCAAAATCAGGGGAGCATGAAGACCAGAGGGCTCCCAGGCTGGCCGTCGCCAGCATGGCCACTACCGCTTGAGGCATGTTGGGCATGAAACCGGCAACTCGGTCCCCCGGTTTTATCCCCAGAGATTTCAATGAATCGGCCACTTTGGCAACTTCACTGTAAAGCTCGGCATAGGTCATCCTGACCGGGGGCTGTCCCTCCCCCCGGAAAATCAGGGCGACCCGGTTGTCCCGGAAGCGCAGCAGATTTTCCGCAAAATTCAAACGAGCGCCGGGAAACCATTTTGCTCCCGGTATCCGGTCGAGGTCATCTACCACGCGATCGAACCGTTTTTCCGCCTTGATGCCAACAAAATCCCAAATGGTTTCCCAAAGATCGGGTATGTTGTCAATGGACCACTGGTACAGTTCATCATAGTTGCAAAAGTTTCTGCCATATTTTTCATTGATCAAGGTAGTGAACCGATACATCTGACTGCTTTTTATCCGCTCTTCTGACGGGGTCCATAATTTTCGACCCATATCCTGCCTCCTTGTTTAGAGCCCTTTCAGTGTTTATTACTTTTTCTTTTTTTCCATGGCCAGCTTCAGCTTCTGCCCTAAAAGACCAAGCCCTTGCGGCGGCGCCGCGATATCACTCGCATCTCCATAGACTAAGGAGACTTGCTGCTCCCCCTGCCCTTGCAGATAGTCTCCCAGCAGGCTCCTGCTATGAATATCCTCATGGCAATAGGCGCACAGGGGTTCCCAGTTGCTTCCGTCCGGGGGATTGTTATGATGATCACCATCGCGATGGTGAATGGTCAAAAGGTGACGATTTTTCTCATCGAATTCACGACTGCAGCGACTACACAGTAGGCCGTAGATGGCAAGGGCCCGTTCCCGATAGTCCTCACCGGGAGAACCCTTGGCCCCCTCCCTCATCTGCCGGACCAAGTCCGCCAGGGAGCGCGGGTCTTGTCCCTTATTTTTGCCTGCCGTCTTCCGGGATTGACTTCCTTTGGGGCCGTAGGTTACCATGCCGTTCTGCGTTTAAATCTTATCGGGAGTTGTTACAGGCCGGATAGGGACGCTCTCGCCCCCTTCTGTCTTGACCGCGGGCTCTTTACCGGTTTGAAGAACTGCCAGAAACACCTTCATCCCGCGGAAAAGAGCAAGCAACTTCATTAGCTTACCAGCCATCGCCGTCGGTATTTTGCTATACAGAAGAGGCTTAACCACATCAAGCATGCTGACCGCCGCCTGAACTTTGTTAATGCCGGAAGAAATCTGTTCGATACCGCCTTTGACCTCGTAAGCAGCCTTGTTGACGTTGTCGGTCAGCTCCTCAATGTTTTTGAGTATGCTGGGAAGGCTATGATTAATGGTCACTAAAGCAGCGGCCATATTTTTTGCGGAGCGCCATAGTTGAAATAAAACGGCTGCCAACAATACGACCAGCAAAACGACGACGACGACAACCAGGACAATCAGCGCTGTTTCCAGGTTTGTATTCATCCGGAGATCCTCTCGCTCATAGCCGCTTTTCTTCTTTAAAGGCCTCTACTCCTGCTTCAATGGCTCTTTTGACCCGACTGGTCCCCTCCTGCACCGAATCAATCGCTTCCGACGAAATGCTCTTTAAGTCGGCTTCCAGCGAGTCGATCTTTTTTTCCAAATCCAGGTTCTGGATGTGACTGATCGCCGCCTCATAGGATTTTTTGCTTTTTTCCAGGGCCTGCTCATACTCTTTTTTGGCCTTTTCCAAAAGCTCTTCCGCCCCGGTTATCAGTTCTCGTCTGGTTTCCCGACCGCTCTTGGGAGCCAAAAGAATCCCCGCTACAAATCCCAGCAGGCCGCCGATAATTACTCCGGTAAGAATATCTCCGCTTTTATCCGCCATCTGAGTGACCTCCTTTCGGCAAGTTAAATAATTGCTCATTAAATTCGTGGTGCCAACGAAAATCTTCCGTAACGGTCTTTTACGCTTCCAACTTTACCTGTGACCGCTGGATAAAACAAGATTTTTTATTGGGGATGGTAATTTATCCACAAGAATATTGCAATTGAAATTACTCCACAGCGAAACCCCGGCAGCGACGATTCTCTCATAAAAAGCAAAAACCGGCCGCTAAGTAAGTGACCGGTTTTTGATATTAATAAACAGAAAATATTTACTTCTTAGGTGCCTCAGGCGCAGGCGCTGGGGCTGGAGCCGCCGGTGTTGCCTCAGGAGCGGGGGCCGGGGCCGGAACTTCAACTGCTGGGGCCGGAGCCGGTTTTTGCTCTTCCGCCTTTTTGCAGCCCACAACCGCAAATGTCAAGGTTACAAACAGAAGCAGGGAAACCATAATTGACAATACCTTTCTCAAGTCTTTTCACCTCCTTTCATCTTATGATTTATAGACGAAACAGTTTTTTTAACGCCGCCGGAAAATACGCTTTTTTATCGCCTTGTCAAGAAATATTTATCGTTGTATAAGGAGCTAAAAACTGGAGACAGCTTATGATTCTAGGCATTGACGTTGGAAGCACCCACACCGATGCCGTTATAGTCGAAGCTTCCGAAGTTACGCAAAAAGCCAAAACAACAACCTACACGGAACAACTCTTTACCTCCCTTCATACCGTTACCGAGGAACTGCTCGGTAAAAAAGAACTGGGGCGGCTTACGCGAATTGTCCTTAGCACCACGCTTGCGACCAACGCCGTAGTGGAAAATAAGATGGCCGAGGTTGGGATAATCCTTATGAGTGGACCTGGCCTCGCCCCCCCCCACCTCACCTTTAACAGAAATACTCACTTTGTCGACGGCTATGTGGACCATCGTGGCCAAGAGGTAGCGGCGCTGGACTTACAGCGGGTCAGAGAAGCAAGAGACACCTTCCAGCGACAAGGAATCAAGTATGCCGGAGTGGCCGGAAAATTTTCCCCGCGAAATCCCGCCCAGGAGATCCGGGCAGCTGCTTTGTTCCAATCTTTTCGCCATGTTTCGCTTGGACACCGCATGGCCGGCAATCTTAATTATCCAAGGCGGGTTGCCGCTGCTTATTTAAACGCCGCAATCTGGGAAATTCACAATAATTTTGCCACCCAGGCAATTGAATTCTTCCAGCAGTTGAAAATCCAGACGCCCATATATATCCTGAAGGCCGACGGGGGCACCTTCTCACTGGACGGTTCCAGGGACTACCCGGTGCAGACCATCCTTTCGGGACCAGCAGCCAGCATTATGGGCATTATGGCCTGTCGGGAAGAAAAAGTAGATACCATTGCGATTGATATTGGCGGAACCACCACTGATATCGCCCTTTTCGCCGCTGGAATTCCCCTACTGGAACCACGGGGCGTAAGCATCGGCGATTACAAAACTTGCATCCGTGGTTTAAGAACACGCTCAATCGGTATCGGCGGTGACAGCAGCGTCCGTTACGAAAACGGCAATCTCCTTATTGGCCCCCAGCGCGACGGCCGTCCCGCCGCATTGGGCGGCCCCTCCCCCACCCCTACCGACGCCATGATCGTACTGGGACTGACTAAGCTGGGCCAACCGGACGCGGCTGCAAAAGCCATTAAAGCCCTGGCGGACGTCATGAATCTTTCCCTCCTTGAGGCGGCCCAGGCCATCATGGAAAAAACCTGCCGCTCAATCGTCCAGGCTATCGAGAAGGAAATTGCGGTGGTGGTAAGCCAACCGGTTTACACCATCCACGAGTATCTGCTGGGCCGCCAGTTCAAGCCCCAACTCCTTACAGTCGTCGGCGGACCGGCCAACATCATGGCTCCACGTCTGGCAGCCATGCTTAATTGCCATTTTTACGTTCCGCCCCATGCCGAGGTGGCCAATGCCCTTGGAGCCGCCCGTTCTCGTACCAGCCTGGAGATGACCCTGCTGGCCGACACTCAACAGCGCTTTCTGGTCATTGCCGATGAGGGCAGCCAGGTAGCCATCCCTGCAAACTTTACGCGGCAAGAGGCGCAGAAACTGATCAGGGAAAAGCTGAGAGCAAAAGCGCTGCAACAGGGCACAGCGGAAGAGGATATTGAAATTGAGATTGTTGAGGATTTGGAATATCCAATGGTAAGAGAACAGTACAGAACAGGGAAGAATATCAGAATCAAGGCCCAGCTTCGGCCCGGCCTTACTAGATGAAACGATAAGAGAATCTGCCATGTCAAAAAAAGAGCGAAAAACAGGCTTGATTTTCTTCCCGGCCTTCGATTGGGCAATCTCTCCCACCCACCCGGAACGGGAAGAAAGACTGCTTTATACTCAGGATCAAGTACTGGAAGAAGGTCTTACTGATTTCCCGCAGATTGTCGAATTTAAGCCGGGTATGGCCAGCGCTGCGGATATCAACCGAACCCATATCTGCGTCCCCACCGCAGGAGCGGTTACGAGCGAACCTCATTTAATCGCCGCCGGCGGTGCCATCACTGCGGCAGACAAGGTACTTACGAAAGAAGTGGACAATGCCTTTGCCCTGGTCCGCCCACCCGGGCACCACGCCATGCTGGTGGTTCACGGGGCGAGAGGCTTCTGCAACATCAACAATGAAGCAATCATGGTCGATTACATCCGCCACCAATACGGGATAAAAAAAATCGCCATTGTAGATACGGACTGTCACCATGGCGACGGCACGCAGGATATCTACTGGCATGATCCCAACACCCTTTGCATCTCGCTTCACCAGGACGGGCGAACCCTCTACCCGGGAAGCGGGTTCGTTGACGAAATGGGAGGGCCGAACGCTTACGGCACCACGATCAACATCCCCCTGCCCCCCCGCACCTCCGACGAGGGCTTCCTCTATGTCTTGGATTCCCTGGTAATCCCGATCATAAACGAGTTTCAGCCGGAGCTAATCATTAACTCCGCCGGTCAGGACAATCATTACAGCGATCCTATCACCAACATGCTTTTCACCGCCCAGGGATACGCCCACTTAACCGAGCGGCTAGGCGCCCAGATCGCCGTCCTGGAGGGGGGGTATTCGGTCGAGCGGGCGCTTCCTTACGTAAATGTGGGAATAATTCTTGCGATGGCCGGTTTGGACTACAGTTACGTCCGGGAACCGGATTACGCCTCCGCGGGCAGGCAGTCTGCGGAAGTAATGAGACAGATAGAACAATTAACCCGGCAGATACTAAAAAGATGGAAAGACAGGCAGGCCGCAAGCCGAATAATTTCCGGCCAGGAGAAATTTTTAACCCGTCGCAAGTCCATCTACTATGATACCGATGGGATCAGAGAGGTGCAGCAGGAAACTGTAAAAATCTGCCCTCGCTGCGGCGGCACCGTGACCATTGACTCCCAGGCGGATACGGGCCGGAGGATATTTGCAGTCATCATTCCCTGGGGCTCCTGCCAAAATTGTCGGGACTGGGGAGAAGATACCTACCGAAAAAACAAGAATAGCGGATACCACCAGGTATTTCTGCAAGATAAGGGAGAAGATGTTTTTTTGCAGGACTGATGCCTCTCCATGGCATCATTAGCACCATTAAACAGGAGAATCGGCATGACTGACGACCAGACCATAAGAACCAAGGAAACGGCGGCCAAACTATTTGGCCGGGGGATAAAGATGGATCCTCCCTACCTTACCTGGAGGGAATTTGACCGAGATCTGGCCAACGACTTCTCCCGGTTTATCACCGGAAACCTTTACTCCCGCTCCGTCCTGACCCTGCCGGAGCGCCAAATGATAACCTGCGCCGCCCTGGCAGCCATCCGGGCTGGCAGCGAGCTGAAACTGCATGTCAACGCGGCCTTGAATGTGGGTTGCGACCCCCGAAAACTGGCGGAGGTGTTCTTTCAGATAGGAACCTACGCAGGCATGCCCGCCGTAAACGAAGCGCTGGAAATATTTCGCGATGTTTTGAAGGAACGGGGTGAGTGGCCAATGGCCTGACGAAGAGACGCGGCGGCAGGGAGATATTTGAGGCCTGCTGGGCGGGCGGCTATTTTCAAAAACCA
>JBBIRO010000031.1:11162-37981 GCA_037441775.1 Syntrophobacterales bacterium | reverse complement strand
ACATCCCGCGGATCATTCTGACGAATCGCCGGGATTATGCGGAGGATACTAATTGCAACTTCTCCGGCGAGGGTTGGCACTCCTTTTCTGCCCTGCTTGCGGGCTGCACCAACCTGAGACGGCCAAGGGTAGAGGTTGATACCAGGGATCCCGCAGTCATTCAGTTTACTGGCGGAACAACGGGCATTCCCAAAGGGGCCGTACTCACCCATGCCAATCTGATCGCCGCCGTTATGCAAACCTCGCCCCGTATGTTTCCGCTCCTGCAGTTTATCCCGCCCGAAAGGCGGACCTCCCTGATCATTGTTCCTCTCTACCACATTTACGGTAACCTGATTGCAAACTGGTCGCTCTTCAATGGCCTTACGCAGATACTTGTTCCGCGCTTCCAGGCTGGCGAGGTGATTGACCTCCTCTTGAAAATCAGTGAGGTCACATATTTCCCCGCTGTGCCCACCATGCTCACCGCCCTGGTCAACCATCCCCGGATCGCTGAGATCAACCTGGGACGAAAGATCCATATCATAAACTCTGGGGCGGCCCCCTGTCCGGTGGAGCTGATTGAGCGGCTCCGGGATATGGGCGTGTTCATTACGGAGGCCTGGGGCATGACCGAAACGGCCGGCCTAGGCGTGGTAAATCCCATCCTGGGCAAGAAAAAGACCGGTAGCATCGGCCTGCCTGCGCCGGATAACGATATCCGCCTCGTGGATCTGGCGGATGGCGTCACCGAGGTTTCCCGCGGGCAACCAGGGGAACTGCTGCTGAAAGGGCCAGCGGTTATGCAGGGCTACTGGAACAATCCTGAGGAAACTGCTGCACAGCTTGTGGACGGCTGGCTCCACACGGGTGATATTGCAGTTCAGGATGAAGATGGCTTCCTGTTTATCGTGGATAGGAAAAAGGACATGATCATCACCGGCGGTTTTAACGTTTATCCCCGCGAAGTGGATGAAGTCCTGTACCGGCATCCAAAAATCAAGGAAGCCGCCACGGTGGGAATCCCCGATTCCTACAGAGGGGAAAGGGTGAAGGCCTATATTGTGGCGCAAGAAGGGGAGACGATCAAACCCGAAGAAATCATTGCCTTCTGCAAGGAAAGGCTGGCCCCCTACAAAGCGCCGATGGAAATCGAGTTCCGCCCTTCCCTCCCCCTTTCTCCCGCGGGCAAAATCCTACGTAAAATCCTGCGGGACGAAGAACTTAAGAAATTAGCTTCCAATGACAAGGGGACCTTGAGACTGAAGGAGAAATTGACTTAAATGAATCTGGGCAGGTTGGCGGAAGATAATATATTGCGGTTTGGCGAGTACGACTTCGTCTATCATGATGGTTGCTGGTATACCAACGTGGCCATGAACCGGATGGCCAACCGGCTGGGAAATTCTCTGAAACGACTGGGCGTGGGCAGGGGTGATCGGGTTGGTGTCCAACTGCCGAACTGTCCTGAGCTCATCCAGACCTTTTTCGCCGCCTTCAAGATCGGAGCGATTCTTGTTCCAATAAATCCGTCCTTGCGGGTTCACGAGCTGGCCTATATCTATCATGACGCGGGCTTGGTTGCCCTGGTCAGCAACGCCGACTGTATGGAAGTCATCGCCCAAGCGCGGCAGAATGCGATCAACCTTAAGTCTGTCATCTTGATCGGTGAGTCGCTTCCGGCGGATGCCTTTTCATTCCGGGCAATTACCGAGGGGGGTGAAGACGAGCTCCCCGTGGCGGACACAGAAAACGACGATACGGCGGTAATTATCTACACGGCGGGGACGACAGGCAATCCCAAAGGGGTGATGCTTACGCATTACAACTTCTATTCTCATGTGACTGGCTACTATGAGCAGGTATTATTGGACGCCTGGGGTGTTTCGGTCCGCGGGAAAGTTATGGAAAAAAACGCCTGGCAGGAAAAGCCCCCCGAACAGGAAATACAGTTGTTTGGTGTAAGGCGGGATCGCATCTCCCTCATCGCCCTGCCCCTGTTTCACGGCTACGGGGTCTTCGCGCTCAACCTCGAGTATCTGACCGGAGGGAGATTGGTGGTTATCAACCGCTGGAACGCCGAAGAGGCCATGAATTGCATCGAGCGGCTCCGGGTCACTGATTTTCGCGGTGTCCCTACCATGTATATCCAAATTTTAAACCATCCAAACGCCCCGCAATACGACTTGAGTACGCTTCAAACCTGCATTTGCGGTTCCGCTCCTCTGCCCCTGGATGTGCCGCGGTTGTGGCGGGAAAAATACGGCATCGACATCTGGGAAGGATATGGCCTAAGCGAGGCGACCACGGTCAATTGCGGCAATATCGCGGCGAGACAGCCGCCAAAATACGGTTCCATCGGTAAATGTTATCAAAAGGCCAACCGGATCAAGATTTTTGACGAAAATGACCGGGAACTGCCTGCGGGCCAAAAGGGAGAGATCGTCATCAAGGGGCCAGGCGTAATGAAGGGCTACTGGAACAACCCGGAAGAAACGGCAAGGGTCATTAGGAATGGCTGGCTCCATACCGGGGATGTTGGGTATTGCGATGAAGACGGCTATCTTTATATCGCGGAACGGAAAAAAGACCTCATCATCCGGGGCGGCGAGAACATCTACCCCAAAGAAATTGAAAATATCCTGCACCGGCACCCAGGAGTTCTGGAAGCGGGGGTCATCGGCATTCCCGATCCGGTTTATGGCGAGGCAGTCCAGGCCTTTGTGGTCCCGAAGAACCCGGGCGCGGTCAGCGAAGATGATCTCCTGGCATTTTGCCGGGAACAACTGCCAACCTACAAGAGGCCGAAGAGCATTCAATTCCTGGATGCCCTGCCGAAGAACGCGGTGGGAAAGATTTTGAAAAGGGAGCTGCGAAATATCTCGGTCATAGTATATTGACAGGTACATCTTCATCTGAGATTTTTCTTTTAACGGTAAACATTCTTTATTTTTTAAATTGGAGGTGCCACATGAAAAGAGCGGTCAGTATGATGATAGTGGTATTTTTTTTGGCCGGCCTAGCGGGCGTCGCTATTGCGCAGCCGGCGGCTGCCCCCAAGGTATTTAGATGGAAGATGCAGACCCACTGGCCGGCGGCCAGCGCATCTTTCAAACCCATGAAGGATTTTTTCGAACAAAGGATCAACAAGCTCACCGATGGGCGTCTTCAGGTTACCGTGTATCCAGCCGGAGCCCTGCTACCCTTCCGAGAAATATTTGATTCCTGCCGCAAGGGAACAATCGAGATTGCGGCGGCGAGCCCGGCCTACTGGATGACTATTGTGCCCATCGCTGCAGTTGCGGCCAATATGCCCATGACCTTCCGGGATGCCTGGGAGGGCCTTTATTTTCACAACGTAGCTGGATTCGAGGAGATGCTTAGAGAGGCACATGCCAAGCATAACCTCCTTTATTATACAGAGAAGATTTTCGGCGTCGCCCTGATGGGAAAGAAACCCATCCGGAAGCTTGATGATTTTAAGGGATACAAGGTACGTTCTTCCGGGATGATCGCCGATATGCTCAAAGATTTGGGGGCCGCTCCGAGTTTAATCCCCGGGGAAGAGCTTTATATGGCCCTGCAAACCGGCGTAATCGATGGCGCCCACTGGGGGGCAGCGCTTGGGGCGCTGACCATGAAACTGCCCGAAGTCGCCAAATTCTACATCCAGCCGGATTTGGCAATGACCGGCCAGGATGTAGTTATTATTAATCGCGACGCCTTCAATGCCCTCCCCAAGGATCTGCAGATGATCCTCGATATGTCCCTAAGAGAGCGCTTCACGACGAGAACCGTCGAATACGCCGTCGAAGAGATCACCGCGCTCAATACCATGAAGAGAGATCATAAGGTTACAGTATCGACTTTGCCTGCCGAAGACCAGAAAAAGATGCTGGAGGTAGCCATGAGGCAGTGGGACAAGGTCGCGGCCAAAGATGCCGATGCCGCCAAGGCGATTGTCATGTTGAAGGAATATCTCAAGAAACTTGGTCACATCGAATAGTATGTACGAAAGGCGGAACATGGTTCTTCCCAAAGCACCACAGAGGTTAAATCGACTATGAATAGATTCTTGCAAGCGGTGGACTGGGTCAATGAACAAACCGGCAGAGCGGTGAGTTATATGATTATCCTCCTCATGGCGGTAATCCTCTATGAGATCACGGCCCGCTATCTCTTTAATAAGCCGACGATCTGGGCTCATGAGACCTCTCAAATGATCTATGCGGCCTACGTGATCCTCCTGGGGGGGTACGTGATGAAGCATGGGGCACACGTAAACGTGGATATCCTCTACCAGCGCTTCAAACCACGTACCCGGGCAATTATCAATCTCTTCACATGGCCTCTATTTTTCTGCTTTTGCGGGGTCCTCTTTTACAAGGGATTGGCAATAAGCTGGGATTCCATCAAGATATGGGAGACCGCGCCAACTACCTTTGGCTCTCCTGTTTACCTGTTTAAAATATTGCTTCCCCTTGGCGCCTTCCTCATGTTGATACAAGGCCTGAGCCGGTACATACAGGAGATAAAACGGGCCATTTATAGGGAGGAGACCGCCCCATGAGCCTTGAACTGATCACGTTGCTACTGTTTGGCGCCATAGTTCTTTTTCTGGTCTTGGGTCTACCCCTGGCCTTCGTCTTGGGAGGCGTTGGGGTGGTGGGCTGCTATCTTCTCTGGGGCGACCGGGGGCTGTACATGATTACCTCCCAGGCCTACGGGGTGATGGGGAAGTTTACCCTACTGGCCATCCCGCTCTTCATTTTCATGGCCATGATTTTGGAACGGGCGGGGGTGGCCGACGACCTATACACCCTCATGCAACGCTGGATGGGGCCGTTGCGCGGCGGGTTGGCAATCGGCACAGTGCTGATCTGTACCGTTTTCGCCGCCATGGCGGGGATCAGCGGTGCGGCAACGGTCTCGATGGGGGTTATTGCCCTCCCCGCCATGCTCAAGCGGGGCTACGATCAGAAAATGGCGATGGGGGCGATTTCGGCCGGGGGCGCCCTGGGGGTCCTCATCCCACCCAGCGTACCCATGATCCTTTATGCCACCCTTGCTGGCGAATCCATTGGCGGACTCTTTGCCGGGGGCATTCTGCCCGGGTTGCTCCTTTCGTTTCTGTTCTGCCTCTATGTCGGAATCCGCTGTTTTTTTCAACCCGCCCTGGGACCTGCCCTTCCCCCAGGCGAAAGGTCCACCTGGCAGGAAAAACTATTCTCACTTAAGGCGGTGGCGCTACCGCTCATGATCATCATCATGGTGTTGGGGTCTATCTATGCCGGGGTAGCAACCGCCACGGAAGCGGCAGCGCTGGGCTGCCTGGGGGCAATCATCTCGGCCTTTGTCTATGGTAAGCTGACTTTCGCCCTGGTCAAAGAGGCCTGCTTCCGGACCGCCAGGCTGACCGCGATGGTCATCTGGATTCTTATCGGCGCTTACGCCCTTACGGCAGTTTACACCGGCACGGGGGCCCATCAGCTGATGGAGCAAATTCTGCTCTCCATCCCCGGGGGGAAATATGCCATTCTAGCCGCCATGATGCTACTATTCTTCATCCTGGGCTGCATTCTGGACCCGGCCGGGATCATCATGATCTGCACCCCCGTTTTTGTCCCGGTGATTAAATCTCTCGGCTTTGATCCCCTCTGGTTTGGCATCCTCTTTATCATGAATATGGAAATGGGTTATCTGACGCCCCCTTTCGGTTTCAACCTCTTTTATATAAAAGCCGTGGCTCCGCCCTCGGTAACCATGGTCGATATTTATAAGTCCATCGTGCCTTTTGTGATCCTTCAGGCTGTGGGACTAATTATCGTCATAATATACCCGGAAATCGCGCTGTGGTTGCCGAAACTTTTATTGCGATAAGCGAAGACCTGTTCAAGCGGAAGTTAAGCTGGAAGAGATAATAACAACCCGTCAAATACCGCACGGGTCATGGAGCTGACGGCCGGTGTTGCGGGGGATGAAATGTCAAGAAAGCAAAGGCGGAATTATTTATGGAATTCAAATACGATATCAGGGATTTGAAGTTCATTCTCAAGGAATGGTTGCCTTTGGAGGAGGTTTTATCCTGCGACAGGTTCAAAAATAGTTTCAGCGTTGACGATCTGGACAGTTATATTGATGCGGCATACGAAATTGCCCGTGAGGTTGTTAACCCGATCAATGCAACGGCAGACAAGATCGGGGTTCAACTGAAAAACGGCATCGTAACTTCGCCGCCCGGATTTGGCGAAGTTTACAAATTCCTCCAATCCAATGGCTGGGGATCCAGCAGCGAATGTATTGAGATTGATACCGGCATGCCGCTAGTTCTCTACAAGGCGATCCACGAGCTGAACACGGCGGCCTGTCCGGCTATTACCTCGTACATTAAGCTTGCCAGCGGCGCCGCCAATCTGATCATCCGCTTTGGCACAAAGAATGATAAGGCGGCGTTTTTACCGAAGATGCTGGCTGGTGAATGGCAGGGAACCATGTGCCTATCCGAACCGGACGCCGGATCGGATATCAGCGATATCACCACAAGGGCCTACCCTACTGACGACCCCCGTATCTATAAGATTCGCGGCACAAAGATATTTATCACCGGGGGTGATGCCGGCATCTGCGAAAATACCATCCACATGTTATTGGCCCGCCCGGAAGGCGCTACAGCAGGATCACCTGGCCTTGGCCTTTATATTGTTCCTAAGATTTGGGTCAACGAAGACGGAAATCTTGGTGGTAATAACGATGTAAATACTGTCAGCCTGGAGCATAAGATGGGCCTTAAGGCTCATGCCACAGCGCTGCTCAATTTTGGGGAAGATGACGGGTGTCGCGGCATCCTTCTCGGTCCGCCTCCCGATGAGATGGGGCGTTCCTCTGGGTTGTCCATGATGTTTCACATGATGAACGAATCGCGGATCGGAACTGGGCATAACGCGAACAGCCAGGCCGCCGCCGCCTATTATTTTGCGTTGCAATATGCTCAGGAGCGCATCCAGGGACGTCCTTTTGGCAGCAGGAACTCAACCCGGGTACCGATCATCAGGCACGAGGATATAAGACGGATGCTCCTGGATATGAAGTCTCACACCGAAGGCATTCGTGGAATGATTTTCAAGGGGTTTTACTATCTCGACCTGCAGGCCAACGGAAAAGACGCGATACGGGCTAAAGAATGTGGCGCTCTGACGGAAATATTAACCCCCTGGTCAAGTGCTACGCCAGTGAAGTTAGCCTCAATTTGATTGCCGAGGCCATCCAAGTGTTAGGCGGAGTGGGTTATACCAGCGAATATCCGGTGGAGCAGTACCTGAGGGATTCCAAGATCCTTACGATTTGGGAAGGAACATCTTATATTCACGGCCAGGATCTGGTAAACCGCAAGATGCGGCTTGATGACGGCGCACCATTCATGGCCTGGATCAATATTATCGCTGATTTCATAGAGAAAAACCGTAAGGCGAGAGATTTTGAGCGTGAAATGGAGAACCTCAATCGGGGGCTAGAATGCGTCCGGAGATTGAAATCGCTCTACGACTCCTGGTTCGCCAACTTTTCCCTCAAAGGGCGGCTAATACCCCTTAATGCAGTAAAGACGCTTTTTATCTGCGCCCAGGTCCAGGTGGCTCAATGCCTGATGGAGCAGGCCTTGATTGTTCAGCGGAACACGGCTAATAGGCCGCCGGAAAACGGCGATCGGTACTTCTATGAAGGGAAAATTGCCAGCGCCCGTTATTATCTAAACCAGGTGCTGCCACATGCCTTTGTTCAGACGGATATTATCGCTCAGGAAGACCTGGTCGCGGCCAATATGCCGGAGAAGGCGTTTTTAGGCTCGCTTGGCAGTTGAAATTTTTGTGGCGATGTGAGGCCATAAAGTAGAGCTTGTCGCAATGCTCCTGCCTGGTTTTTTACGAAGCTTTACCTACTGGTGTGGCCACATATTACCGGCAATTCAGCTTCGCCCCCCTAGGCACACATATCATTCAGCTCTGCAGAGGTACGCCTGCCCTGTTCGGGCAGTCTCTTTTTGGCCAATCACTTAAAGAGCTGAACTTCGAAATTCCTTCTTAACTTCCTCATCACTGCGCCGGCATTTTTTGGTACCTAAGGTGACCTCATACGAGGCGGTCAAGACTGATACCTTCGTAAAAGTGTCCTTACTGTAACATCTTTAAGTAACTTATAATATTGCAATATTTGTCTTGACATCCGCTTTTTGAAATGGCATGAATCACTTACAATATCACTTAATTGCTGGTGGATTACTTGATTCATGCCGGTAAAAGCAAAACCATGCTTATTTTCGATCTCTGGGATCATTTGAGGCACCAGAAAAAAGTCGTATCAATGTAAGTTTTAGGATGGCTTTATTAAAGTTCGCAGGCAATGCGCGCAAAATGCGCGAAGAATGAGACCTGGACTACGCCTAGATTGACGAGGGATTTATCGCAACGTTGACATCCCTACTTTTTAGAAATTGTCAACAGTGACACCACAATTAACCAGGGGACCTGTTTGAAAAAGCTCAAGGTACATTTTAACTGTCAAGAATGTGGTTATCAGTCACCCAAGTGGATGGGGAAGTGTCCATCATGCGGCGGCTGGAACCGCTTTACCGAAGCGGAAGAGGAGCCGGCATCTACCTCTTGGAGGTATTCCGGCGGGCCGGGACAAGTGACCGCCTTAGATGAAATTGACGTGAATGATAGGGACCGCATCCAAATCGGCATCGCGGAAATCGACCGCGTATTGGGGGGCGGGCTGGTGGGAGGTTCCGTTGTTTTAGTAGGTGGCGAGCCCGGCATTGGAAAATCTACTCTAGTGCTTCAAGTGCTGGAAAAAATGGCGGCGCAGGGACTTAAGGTTCTTTACGTCAGCGGTGAAGAATCGACCGAGCAGATAAAATTGCGGGCCAGGAGGATTGGCGCCCTTACAAACGATATTTTAGTCCTGGCGGAAATTGACTTGGATGAGATCATCCGGCAAGTGACGGAGATTTCCCCCGCGCTACTGGTTGTTGATTCCATTCAGGCCATTAGTTCACCTCAGGTTACCTCGGCTTTAGGAAGCGTAAATCAGATCAGGGAATGCGCGGGCCGTCTTATCTTTCTTGCCAAGAAGATGGACATGCCTCTTTTCCTCATCGGGCACGTTACCAAGGATGGAAGCATTGCCGGCCCTAAGGTCTTGGAGCACATGGTTGATACGGTACTATATTTTGAAGGCGATGCCGCTCACCAGTACCGTATTGTTCGGGCCATCAAAAACCGCTTTGGGCCGACCAATGAGATCGGTGTTTTCGAAATGGGTCGGACGGGACTTTCCGAGGTGGCCAATCCCTCGGCATTTTTCCTTACCAGCGGCCCTGAGCGGGCGCCGGGATCCGTTGTGGCCGCGACGCTGGAAGGGACGAGGCCAATTTTGGTTGAGATTCAGTCTTTGGTAATGCCTAATAACTTCGGCGCTCCCCGCCGAACCACCAATGGAATTGATCATAACCGGGTTTCTTTATTGGTGGCAGTAATGGACAAGGTCTGCGGCTACCGCCTGACCGCTCACGACATCTTTATGAATGTGGTAGGAGGGATTAAAATCGACGAGCCGGCGGTGGATCTGGGTATCGTGGCGGCGCTGCTTTCTTCCTTGCTGGAGCGTCCCGCGGCAGGAAAAACAGCCATATTCGGCGAGGTGGGCTTAACCGGCGAGGTGAGAGCCATCTCCCAGGCGTCTGTTCGGATCAGGGAGGCAGAAAGGATGGGCTTCGGCCGTTGCATCATTCCCAAGGGTCAGATTGGAGAGCTGCCCGCCGGCAGGGATATGAAGGTCATCTCGATTGGCAATCTAAAGGAACTCGCGGAACACCTTTTTTGATATAAACTTTTTGCGGAAGGTATTTTTTATTAATATTCGTTGAACAGCCTTGACAGGAAGAAATTGATGTTTATTCTATGGCCGTTGACAAAAGCCCTCGAAAATAGCTGTTTGACTTGAGCAGAAGGATATAGCTACAATTATAAACACCAGAAAGGAGTAGATTGGAGAATGAAAGTAAGACCATTGCAAGACCGAGTGATTGTAAAAAGACTGGACGAGGAGCAGAAAACCAAAGGTGGTATCATTATTCCTGATACAGCCAAAGAAAAGCCGATGGAAGGCGAGGTGGTGGCTGTCGGCAAGGGGAAGGTCGCGGAAAACGGGACACTTCTGAAGCTTGATGTTAAGGTGGGAAACCGCGTTCTTTTCGGCAAGTATTCCGGAACAGAGGTCAAGATAGATGGCGTTGAGCATCTTATCATGAGAGAAGACGACATATTGGGTGTTATTGAGAAATAAGCAAACAGGAGGCTAGCAAAATGGGAGTAAAGATAATTCAGTATGATGAAGACGCCAGGAGATCAATCCTCAAGGGGGTAAATACCTTGGCTGATGCGGTAAAGGTAACCTTGGGTCCCAAGGGAAGGAATGTCATAATTGATAAGAGTTTTGGCGCGCCTACGGTTACCAAGGACGGCGTCACCGTGGCCAAGGAGATTGAACTGGAAGACAAGTTTGAAAACATGGGCGCCCAGATGGTCCGTGAGGTCGCCAGCAGGACAAGTGATGTAGCCGGTGACGGCACCACCACGGCCACCATTTTAGCCCAGGCCATTTATCGCGAGGGCGCAAAATCAGTAGCAGCCGGTAGTAACCCAATGGACATCAAAAGAGGAATTGAGAAGGCCGTAGATGTCGTGGTGAAGGAGCTGGCAAAACTGAGCAAACCCACCAAGGATCAGAAGGAGATTGCCCAGGTCGGAACTATTTCCGCCAACAACGATGAGGCAATAGGCGACATCATTGCTGAGGCAATGGGCAAGGTAGGCAAGGAAGGCGTAATCACCGTGGAAGAGGCCAAGGGTCTGCAAACGGAATTGGAGATTGTTGAGGGAATGCAGTTCGACCGCGGCTACCTCTCTCCCTACTTTGTGACCAACCCGGAAAAGATGCAGGTAGAACTTTCCGACTGCTTGATCCTGATCTACGAAAAGAAGATCAGCGGGATGAAAGATCTTCTTCCCATCCTGGAGCAAATTGCCAAGATGGGCCGGCCGCTTCTGATCATTGCCGAAGACTTGGAAGGCGAAGCCCTGGCCACCTTGGTGGTCAACAAAATTCGCGGCACCCTGCATGTGGCGGCGGTAAAGGCCCCCGGATTCGGTGATCGGCGCAAGGCCATGCTGGAGGATATCGCGATCCTGACCGGCGGCAAGATGATCTCCGAAGAGATGGGTTACAAACTGGAGAATACCCGTCTTGAGGATCTGGGACGCGCAAAGAAGATTTCCATCGATAAAGACAACACCACCATTATTGACGGAGCTGGTGAGCGGGCCGAACTTGAAGGCCGGGTAAAGCAGATCCGCGCCCAGATTGAAGAAACCACTTCCGATTACGACCGCGAGAAACTTCAGGAAAGACTGGCCAAACTGGTCGGCGGGGTCGCGGTAATCAAGGTTGGTGCCGCAACGGAAACAGAAATGAAAGAGAAAAAAGCCCGCGTTGAAGACGCACTTAATGCAACCAGGGCAGCCGTGGAAGAGGGAATCGTTCCCGGCGGAGGCGTAGCCTACATCCGCACCGTACCCGCGCTGGATCAGCTTAAACTGGGCGGGGATCAGCAGGTTGGCGTATCCATTGTCAAGAAGGCATTGGAAGAGCCCCTGAAAATGATCGCGGCCAATGCCGGTTGGGAAGGCAGCATCGTGGTGGAAAAGATTAAAGAGAAGAAGGGCGCTTTCGGTTTCAACGCCCGCACGGAAAAATTTGAGGATATTATCTTAGCAGGGGTTATCGACCCCACCAAGGTGACCAGGTTTGCCCTGCAAAACGCAGCGAGCGTCGCCGCGCTCATGCTCACAACCCAGTGCATGGTAGCGGATAAGCCCGAAGAAAAGGGCGCAGGCGGTATGCCCGCTGGTATGCCCGGCGGTGGCGGCTACCCAGGTATGGGCATGTAAGCCATCCGGCAAACATTGGTATCAGCAAAAAGCCTTCAGGGTTTCCCCTGGAGGCTTTTTTTATAGGCAGTAAGGCATTCCCAAAGATGAATTCACAAGGGTGGTTACGATGGCCGGCAGCCCCCCTTCCCAATTGCGCCGCAAAACAGCGCTTTTTGAGTCCAAAATATCCCTTGACACGCAAAAATAGCCCCCCTATACTCCAAAAGCGTGAAAAAACGCCTTAGCGCATGCCCGGCAAAACAATTCCAGCTTTTTGCTGTAATAATGAGGAAGCGACCATTTACAGCAGGCCTAGGGAACCAATAATTTTATAGTGAGGGAATAGAGCTTTTATGACGAAAAGTGAGTATCTGAGTATTCCAATCGAACATATTGATATCAAAACATTTGATGCCACCACCATTGTCCGGGCGATGCGAGCCATGTCCTTTACCGCCAGGGATTTGGCGACGGCAACCGATATTTATGAAAAAATGCTAACGGACCAGGATTGCGCCATTATCCTGACTATTGCGGGGAGCACCAGCGCCGGCGGTTGCAACCAGATTTACATCGACATGGTGCGACACAATATGGTGGACGCGATAGTCGCCACCGGCGCCGCTATTGTCGATATGGATTTCTTCGAAGCCCTTGGCTTCAAACATTACCGGGGACAGGTCAATGTGGATGACAGCCTTTTGCGAAGCCTCTACATTGATCGGATATATGATACCTTCATAGATGAGGAGCAATTGCAAGTCTGCGACAGCACCATCAAATATATAGCCGATTCGCTTCCCCCCCGCCCCTATTCTTCACGTGAATTCATCCGCGAGATGGGACAATACTTGGCCACAAACTCGAAAAAGAATGATTCACTGCTTTTGGCTGCCTACGAGCAGGACCTGCCGATCTTCTGTCCGGCCTTTTCCGACTCCAGCGCCGGGTTCGGGCTGGTGCTCCATCAGAACCAGCGGCCCGACAACCACCTTTCGATAGATTCGGTAAAAGATTTCCGTGAACTTACGGCGATTAAAATCAAGGCGAATACAACCGGATTATTTATCATCGGTGGCGGGGTGCCGAAAAATTTTGCCCAGGATACGGTGATCTGCGCGGAGTTGCTCGGGGTTAACACACCAATGCACAAGTACGCAATCCAGATTACCGTAGCCGATTCAAGAGACGGTGCCTGCTCCAGCTCCACCCTCAAGGAGGCTAGTTCCTGGGGAAAGGTGGACATTGTGCATGAACAGATGGTTTTCGCTGAAGCAACATCGGTGCTGCCGTTGATTATCAGCAGCGCCTATCATTCCGGGGCATGGAAAAAACGAAACCCAAAGAGGTTTTCTAAACTTTTTGAACAGGTTAACTGTATAGGGTAAGCCGACTTGGGGTAAGAAACGGGAATTGGTCGGCAGCGGAAACTTATACCTGAATTATGGTGGAGATGAGGGGGATCGAACCCCTGGCCTCGGCATTGCGAACGCCGCGCTCTCCCAGCTGAGCTACATCCCCACGCTGCATTCTTGGAATTGCCGCCTTTACTAACCTATTGTCGTTCCAGCGTCAAGATTTTTTATAGCATCATCTCCCTTGACAATACAGGGAACATTTTTTATACAACTGACCATCCTGTAATCAAGACCGTTTCCTTACTGTAAATCATTTCGGGAGAGATCAATATGGCTAGAATCGACGCCTTTTTCAAGCTGATGAACCAGGAGGGAGCATCCGACCTGCACCTTGTATCGGGCCAGCAGCCGGTGCTGAGGATCCGGGGTGAGATGGAGCGTGTCAAATATGACACCCTGGATAACGACTCTCTCAAAGGGATGCTCTATGAAATTACCCCGGAACATAAAATAAAGCATTTCGAAGAGACAGGGGATGTAGATTTTGCTTATGAAATCCCTGGCCTTGCACGTTACCGGGCCAATTTTTTTCAGCAAAAATTTGGCGTAGCCGCTGTGTTTCGCGAGATACCAAGCAAGATACTTACGGTGCAGGAACTTGGGATGCCGCAGGTCATTGCTAAGCTCGCCGGTCTTCCCCGCGGTTTGGTGCTAGTCACCGGGCCTACCGGGAGCGGAAAGTCCACTACGCTCGCCGCTATTATCGACGAAGCAAACAGAACAAGGAAGGATCATATTATTACCATCGAAGATCCAATTGAATTTGTCCATCAGAGCCAGTCTTGCATCGTAAATCACCGAGAGGTTGGTATCCATACCAAAAGCTTCAGTACCGCCCTGCGGGGCGCATTGAGGGAAGATCCTGACATTATCCTGGTTGGAGAACTGCGGGATTTGGAAACCATATCGCTGGCCGTGGAAGCGGCTTCGACGGGCCATCTCGTCTTCGGCACTCTCCATACCACCAGCGCCGCCAAAACGGTTGACCGGATAATCGAGGTCTTCCCCGCCAGTGAGCAGATGCAGATACGTTCGACGCTCGCGGATGGAATCAGGGCGGTCATTTCCCAGGTCCTCTTTAAAAGAGTCGATAAAAAAGGACGATGCGCGGCTCTAGAGATTCTTGTCGCCACCAGCGCAGTACGCAATCTGATCCGGGAGGCAAAAACATTCCAGGTGCCATCGATGATCCAAACCGGGAAAAAATACGGGATGCAGCTTTTGGATGACGCGATAATGGATCTGTTGTCCAGGGGTTGGATCGCGGCTGATGACGCCTACAACAAGGCCAATGACAAGACCAAGTTCAGGCCTTTCCTGAAGACGCCGCCAACGGATTTTACCGAGGTATAGCGTTGCCACCGTTTATCACAACACAAATGGGGACGGACAATGAGAACCCAGGAGCTGAACCATATTCTGACGAAGGTACTGGAATCACATCAAAATCTATCCGACATCAACATCACGGCTGGCAAGCCCTTTCAAGTGGAAAGTTCCGGTCAACTGGTTGCGGTCGAAATTGATCCCGCCTTTAATAAACTGACGCCGTTTCAGACGGAAACGCTTGCCCTCACCATGATCGGCAATGACCTCCGCCTCACGGAAAACTTAATCATGCAAGGCTCTTGCGATTTGTCGTATGAGTTACCGGGGCTGGCGCGATTCAGAGTAAACATCTTCTCGCAGCGCGGTTCATATTCGATAGTTTTAAGGAAACTGGAAACAAAAATACCATCCTGCAGCGATTTAAACCTGCCCGATGCGTTTTACCTGATGGCTGAGGAAAAAAACGGAATCATCCTGGTTACCGGCGCCACCGGCAGTGGCAAATCAACTTCTCTAGCCGCCCTCCTAAACGAGATTAATGAAAAGAAATCTGTGCATATTCTTACACTCGAAGACCCGGTGGAATTTGCCCATCCTCAAAAAAAATCAACATTCAATCAAAGAGAAATGGGCAACGATTTCGATACATTCGCCAGTGGCCTAAGGGCTGCGCTCCGGCAAGCCCCCAAGGTCATACTGGTAGGAGAGATGCGGGACCGAGAAACGGTAGAAATAGCCCTCAATGCCGCAGAAACAGGGCATCTGGTCTTGAGTACACTGCACACTGTTGACGCTGGTCAAACAGTAAATCGCGTTCTGGGAATGTTTAACACCTCGGAAGAAAATCAAGTCCGGGTGCGTCTGGCCGATACGATCCGCTGGATCGTCTGCCAACGCCTATTGCCCAAAAATGGAGGCGGCAGGATCGCGGCATTTGAAATATTGAAGTCAACTCTAAGAGTGAGAGACAGCATTCTTCATGGAGAATCCGAGGGGAAAACCTTTTACGAAATTATCCAGGCGGCCAGAGCCTTGCATATGGTAACATTTGACGATTACATTTTGGAACTATTTGAAAAAGGTGAGGTATCCGAGGAGACCGCAAAATCATACGCCTCTAATAAATCCGTAATCAATCGCGGCATTGATGCAATTAAGAGCGCTTCCGGACTGGCAACTACCGATATCGGCAAATTGGAGGTTGACACCTCCTACGGCAAAACTCAAGATCGATGGCAAACCACAAGAGGCCGCTAATGAATGATCATACGATGCTGACCAATGATGTAAGCAGTTCCTCCGACCGTCCATTTAATTTACCTTTTACAGATAAGGATACCGCCCTTATTTGTGAGCCTGATGGGCTGACAAGGGATACAATAGTTGCCACACTCACCCAGATGGGTTACCAGATAACAGTTTCCACCTCTCCTGGCGAGTCCATCAGGGGGATGAAATATCATACATACAACCTGTTAATGTTAAACGAGGACTTTGTCGCTCCCGGTTCTGTCGACAATGAAATTCTCGCATATCTGGGATTACTCCCTATGAGTATTCGGCGACGAATGTTTGTGGCTCTCATCTGTTCCCGACATATGACAAACGACAGGCTGGCGGCCTTCTACAAAAGCGTTAACCTCATCATAAATAGCGAAAAAATGGACGATTTAGACGGCATTTTAAGGTCATGCATTGAGGAAAATAGCCTGCGCTACCACGTATTTCGTGAGGTTAGCATCAAAATTGGGCGGATATGATCAACTAAGAGTGGAGGTTTTTTTATGGATAGCGCCGGTTACGATAGTATTTGCCGCTGGCACTTGAAGGCTGGTGAACTCAACAGTGCAACCACTCTAAGGAAAGCCTACGATCGGGCCAGGGAACTTTCCATAAAGAAAATTTTGGTTCCCACCTGCACCGGCAAAACTGCCTTTGCCGCGATCGAAGCTTTTCACGGGGAACTGGAAATCATTGCAATAACTCATGTAACCGGTTTTCTAAAACCGGATACGCAGGAATTATCTGATGAAAACCGCAAGATTCTGGAGGGACAAGGGGTAAGGGTTTTGACAGCCCAGCATGCCTTCGGCGGTGTCGGACGGGCTGTTCGCAATAAGCTCGCCACTTATCAGGTGGATGAGATAATCGCCTTCGCACTGCGTATTTTTGGCCAGGGCACCAAGGTGGCGATCGAACTGGCTCTGATGGCAGCGGATGCCGGTCTGGTTAGAACTGATGAAGATATAATATCCCTCGGAGGCAGCTCGCACGGCGTTGACTCGGCAATATTGTTGAAGCCTGCCAACAGTAGTCATTTTTTCGATCTCAAAGTCCGGGAAGTGATCTGCAAACCAGCCCAATTTTGACGAAGCGGCAACTAGTCCAAGTTCCGCTCCCCAGGCCTGATGTTATAAAGTGAAGGGGGATCGAACCAACTGTACTAACAATTATAATCACCATCACCTCAACTATCGCCCCTCTAGGAAGATGGGGCATGTGGCTTTTACGAGGCCATCATTTTTAGTGAGCTGTTATGGCCAAAAAACTTGTAAATTACCGCAATTTATTGAATTCAGGATTTCCAAGCTGGCGTGCGGAGTTTTTAGTTTTGTTTGCTTTCTTAATTTTCGTTATCTTGCTGTTCTTGCCGCCTTCAACTGGCGCGGAAAATGTGGATGTCGAAGGCGAGATGACCTCGGAGATCAGTTATCGCCTCAGCCAAAAGGTCATTACCGCGGAAGGCGTTCAATCCATAAGCCTCAGCTTTGTAGTTCCCCAGGAATTCAACTCGACAACCTACGTACAGTCTATTGATGACTTTAATCTAAATTTTATCCCCCAGCCACAGGACAGCAAAATATCAAGCGATCACCGCGGCAATAAGATAATCAGCGCCACCTGGAAGAAAACGCCTCCGACCATTGACGTTAATCTTACCTTCAAGTCGGCAATCCGGACCTGGTTAAAGCCACTGGTGACGACCAGCCCCTTCCCCCTGGCAATCATTGACCCCCAGGTAAAGGTTTTTTTACAGCACACTCCCCAGGTTCAAGCCGACCATCCCCGGGTTAGACAACTGGCGCTGCGCCTGACAAAAGACGTAACAACCCAGTTTGACGCTGTCCAGAGAATCATCAGCTTTGTGGTTGATCACCTACAGTATGTTTCTCCGCCGACAAGCTATGATGCCCTCTACTCTCTTGATTCCGGCAAGGGCAATTGTCAGAACTTCTCTCATTTAAGCGCCGCACTTCTCCGGGCGGTAGGAATACCGGCCAGAATTGTAAACGGCATTACCATCAATCAACCTTTTGACGTGACCTGGCAGGGAGGGACGCTCACATTCAAAATGGGGCAGGGACGTCATTCCTGGATCGAAATATGGTTTCCCGATCTGCTATGGGTACCATTTGACCCCCAAAGCACACAGCTTTTCATTTCCAATCGCTTCATCCGGGTTGAGGTAGGAATTGATAACAATGAAACCAAGAATGATGGCCTCATGCGCTGGTCACAACTAAGCAGCGCCAAGGCCAGACCGCAACTGATGGAAACCATCAGCGCTGATTTTAAGCGTGATCAAATCAATCTCAAGGGAACCAGGCAGCCCTATGGACCCCGAAATCTGCTCTTGACTCCAGAGGTCAGGGCTCAATTCCAAAAGGTGACGCTGGCCCCGCCACCGCCACCACCTGCGAGTACCATTCCTCTAAAAGATCAAGTCTTCGATGTCCCCTTTATCTTTGGCAATCTGGTCTATCCCGAGGGGGTTGATTTTGCCTTCCCCTATGAGACCACAGCCACCGGCGGAAATCAGTTTGAAATGACCAAAAGTTTCCTTGTGGAAACTGCCGAGTATGTAACCACGCAACTGACCCAGTATGCCCAGGTGGTGATCCTGGATCGCCCCGTGAAACTGCACAAGGTGGGACTTGCCCTCTACAAGTTTGGCGGCGATGGCTGGCTTTGGCTGGATATATATTCCGATGATAACGGAAAACCGGGAGCGCCCCTGGCCACATCAGAGATGCTTGAAGTCGATAAAATGTTACAGAAACAGGGCTACAACTGGATAGATTTTTCCTTTACCCGGGAAAACCAGATCCTTGCCCCCGGCTCCTACTGGATCGCCCTTGGTTTTACCGGCAGTCCAATTATCAATTGGTTCTATACTTACGGCAAACCCGTTGGACCCGTTTACGGCACAAGGTATAAAGGGGTCTTCCAGGACGACTGGAGCGGGGCACTTGGTTATGAATTCAACTACCGCCTGACGGGTATGACCTCGCGCTGATTCTTTTCAAACAAGCTGCTGCCATGTCTTTATAATTACCATATTTTTTTAACTAGTGCCCCAGGAAAGCAAGTACAGTTTAGGCTAATCCCATTGAACGTGGCCACACTTCTTTAGCGCGTTGTCATTAAACAGAGTTATAAAGTTTAAAGGCTTTTAGAAAAGCTCGGAAGTTTACGTTACTCGACCAGGCACGCGAGTCTATAAGCTTAATTTGAAAAATCGTTGCCCATCATGGCTTACGATGCCCTGCTGCATCAGACGTTCAAGATGCTTAAGCATCAGCCGGCGCTCACCAAACCGGTAAAACATTAGTGGCTCTCTTGGTTTACCATATACAATCCAGGCGTTAATTATATCTTCCATACTGCGCGGTTCGCTCAAAAAAAGAAGCAATTTTTCTTCCCGCCGGAAAATTACGTTTTCGTATTCGCTCCACGCCAGCCCAGGATCATCCTCAAACACCCCCTTTTCATGACAGGCAATCCAGACAGAGGCATCGATCTGCTTAAGCCGTCTTAGGGATGCGATCGTCTGCTCGATACTGGATCCAGCATCGCCATACCAGGGGCCGAAGGGAGTAAGATCGTAATCAGCCAGAAAAAGCACTCGGGATTTGCGGAAATTGATTGCCAGATGACCCGGAGTGTGGCCGGGTGCCGCAATTATTTCGGCTGTTTCGCCACCCAGATCGATACAATCGCCGTCCGAGAGGTAGCCAGATATTTGCCGTGGCTTATAGCGGAAAAAATCAGTCATCAACGGCTCCCAAAAAACCCGCTCCTCCTCATCTACCCCATAGTAGTCAAGGAAAGTATCGAGACTGCACAAAGGCGGAGCATCAAAATGTGAGATCCAGATGGGCAGATCCGCAAAGAGGTCCAAATTCAGGAAGTGGTCCTCATGCCAGTGGCTAAGCCAGATGGTTTTGACCTCTTGCTTTTGCTTGAGTTCTTCCAGACGCCGCCGATCTGCGGCGGGATCGATCAAGACGCCGGACTCCTTCAAAAAAATTGAATGGCAATTTGGGTACTTGCCACGGTTTTCTCCCGGCATGAAGGTAACGTGACCAAAATCTCGTTCCAGCAAAAACTCCTCCATAGGTGCAGCGTGAGGCGAATTATATCAGAGTCATTCGGTAAGACTTCACCCGGGCGCAAGGATAATATGATTTCTTGGATTGCTCCAGCCCCGGCAGCCCCATATCGCTTTCTTTATTGCAAAATTCATAAGTTCCCAGGCAGGTTCGGGCACACTCGCGGTCCAAAAATTGGTATAAGCCGTGAATCGAGGCAAAGGCCTTTTCAAAATGGAGTATTCCCATCCGATCGTTGAGACGGGCGGTAATACCAAAGGCGCTGATAATATCGTCTACACGAACCGCCTGGCCGCAAAGCTCAAATAATTCCATATTTTCAAGGGAAACCGTAATTGCCTTATGTTCACAGGAGAGATCTTCTTTATCCGGTCCGTCACAAGGGTATTCGTCACACCACTTATCCATGAACGCCAAGCATTCCTGCTTGTTGTCCGACGTTATAGGTTCCATTTTCACCAGCCCATTGTCCGCATAAGCACGGAGAAACTGGCTGAGATGATTCCGTTTTTTGGCATAGCGCCGTCCGGCCAAAGTCGCAAGATCATGAGTTTTGTATATGTAATCAGTATATTCCTCCTGCTCAGTCACCTTAAAAAGGCGAGCAACATCTGTCAGATCGCGGCGGGCAAGATAGTCTTCTGGAATATAGCGATATTCACGGCAGCCAAATTCGTTCGCCAAATCGTAGAGTTCCTGAACCGTCGGCTCACGCTCAACGGCGGAAAGTGGAAGAATCAGGTAAGGACTATTAGACTCTTTTTCCTTTGATTCGGTGACAATGACGAGAAGTTCATCAATTATGGCGTAGAAACTACTATGAATGTCGTTATTCCAAGAAATCAGCGAAGGTAGGGAATAGATCGACAAATCGTAGCGCAAATTTGTAAAGTACTTCCTCAGCGGCAGGTAGTCCAGCGGCGTTAACAGTTTCATTTCATTCATGGTATTTTAGCAGCATCGGGGTTGATGCCGGCATTTCAGTAAAGCCCAGCGGCAGGTAAAAAGAAGAGGACCCTTTTTCGGCAATCAGACCAATCCATTTGACGCCATCCTGACGCAGACGGTCGGTGATAATTTCAATTATCCTTGCACCGATGCCAGAACGCCTACGTGAACGTATAACCGTAACATCCTGGATATAGGCATCAGAAGCGCGATCAGAAATCGCCCTCCCCATCCCGACAATCCTTCCCGCTTCGACCGCCAGCAAAAAGCAGTGGCTGCCGGCAACAATGGCTACTACCAATTCCTCTGCAGCCTCGGATTCCCACCACCCGGCCTGCTGATAAAGCTCGATAATTTCCTTGCACTCTTTTTGGTCTGGTAAAGTTGTAAACTGATAACTTGTCATCGTCATTTAAAAAACTTTAAATTAGGCATTCGGCCTGATTGCTGACTAAAGGCTCTTAATAATAATGGCCTGCTGTCAAGCTATTTGCAACCCTTTTGCAGCTTTTATTTTGCGGTAATTTAGCCGTGAGGCTGCCCAATTGTCAAGGTCAAAAGATATATCTTGTAACAATTGATCCTTGGCGACTTTGTAAGAACTTTGATAAACTCGTAAAGAGTCGCAAAACACTTGAATTGCTGTGGGTTATGTAATAAATTCGCAAAGCTTGAGCGCGCTAAATCCCTTGTCACAGCGGTGTAATATGTAAGCGCAAGACCCCTTTTTTGATATTAGCCTTTTGTAAAGCGGACGAAAAAATTTAAGGTGAAAAAATGAAACTGATTGACGTCCTGAAGCTAATGATTAGCCTTCTTATTTGCCAGCTCGCAGGTCTTGTGGGTTCCTTTTTTACCATCCCGGCTATTCCGGCCTGGTATATGACATTAAATAAGCCTATCTTTACGCCTCCCAACTGGGTATTCAGTCCAGTTTGGATAGGTCTATTTGTACTCATGGGAATATCGCTCTTCCTTATCTGGCGAAGGCACGGCCACCCTCGGTCCAAGACCGCCTTGATTTTCTTCTTTACCCAGCTGATTCTCAATATCCTTTGGTCAGTGGCTTTTTTCGGGCTTAAGTCGCCGCTTCTAGGGCTCATTGATATTGTTCTTTTATGGGTGGCCATTTTATTGACGATCAAATATTTTTTAAAAATTTCAAAAATGGCGGGATTGCTTCTTCTGCCGTATCTCTTATGGGTTAGTTTTGCAACTATACTGAACTTCTCATTGTGGATCCTGAATCGCTAAAAGAAATGGTCCAGAACGAAAGAATCAAATTTCTTAATCAAAAGAGCCCAAGGATTGGAGGATACGTCCTCTACTGGATGCAGGCCTCTCAGAGGTCGGAATGTAATCATGCCCTTGAGTACGCTATTTCTAAAGCGAATGAGTTAAAACTGCCGGTCATTGTATTTTTTGGAATCACGGATCACTTTCCGGAAGCCAACGAGAGGCATTACGCCTTTATGCTGGAAGGCCTTCGAGAAGTGCAGGAGTCCCTTGAAAAGAGAGGAATCCGGATGGTTATCCGGCATGAATCTCCTGAAAGGGGGGTTATACGAATGTCAGAAGAAGCTTCTGTAGTTGTCGTCGATCGTGGATATCTGGGAATTCAAAGAGTCTGGAGGGAAGATGTAGCCAAACGAATAGATTGCCCCTTCATTCAAGTTGAAAGCGATGTGATCGTTCCTGTTGAAGAGGCCTCACCGAAAGAGGAATATGCTGCCGCTACCATAAGGTCGAAGATTCACAAGAAGCTAGACTATTTTCTTATTCCTATAATTCAGACAGAGCCTATAGTCGATTCTCTTTATTTCGAATTTGATTCTTTTGAAGTCAAGGATGTTGAAAAAGCCCTTTCGAAGCTAAAGATTGACCGAAGCGTGCGAAAGGTCAACTCTATTCAAGGAGGCACAAAGGAAGCCCTAAAACATCTTGAATTCTTTTTGGAAAAAAAATTGGATCGTTATCCTGAACTTAGAAATGATCCCACTGTCGATTATCACTCTCATATGAGCCCCTATTTACACTTTGGTCAGATTTCCCCTCTATTTATCGCGTTGAAAACATTAGAAACCAAAAGTCCGGCGACCGAAGGCTTTCTCGAAGAACTGATTGTCAGAAGAGAGTTGAGTATGAATTTTGTGTTCTATAATAAGAAATATGATTCATTTGAATCCATTCCTAAATGGGCACAGCAGACATTGAAGACCCATCAGGAAGAAAAAAAGCCATATCTTTACTCCATGCAAGAACTGGAAAAGGCTGCCACTCACGACCCTTATTGGAACGCTGCCCAGAAAGAAATGATTTTGAAAGGTAAGATGCATGGGTATATGAGAATGTACTGGGGAAAGAAGATTCTGGAATGGAGCAGGATACCTGAAGAGGCATTCCGAGTCGCCTTGTATCTGAATAATAAATATGAGCTTGACGGAAGAGATCCCAATGGGTTTTCCGGTGTAGCATGGTGCTTTGGAAAACATGACCGTCCCTGGCCGGAAAGAACGATATTTGGAAATGTGCGATACATGAATGACAAGGGCTTAAAAAGGAAATTTGATGCCGATCAATATGTAAGAATAATCGAAAGATTTGAAGGAGACTTATAAAATAAATCACCTGGATGGGTAAGGTTATATTGTTTGTTTCTTCGACTGATTGCTTAAGGCATGAAAAAGGCGTTACTCCAGGCCGAGTTATGATCATGGTCGATAATCTCAAACCTGATGTATCGCTGTCCTTGGTGGAGAGAAAAGTGAGCCTCAGTAATTGGATCGCCGTTCCAAGAATGCCTGGCATCCGGGCAGTGCCACAAATCGCCGATCAGATAGATAGATCGGACAGGCGAACAGCGAACATAAAGTTCTCTGCCTTCCTGGTTGATCTCGAAAATCTGCGGCCCCATTGAAGAATAGAACTGTCCCTCCTGCAACGCCTTGAGCACCGAAATTTGATCCAGCTTTTCTGACTTGAGATTTATCCAGCCGCGGCCATGATCGGGGTAAGCGAAATGAGAATCGTCCGTAGCCAATCCATGCAGCAGACGGCCACGGCTAAGAAGGCCATCCCAGTGCACCAGAGAATGTCCTTTATTAATCTCGAGCCAACAGCCGGTATTGAATATCTCAATGGCAAATTGACCTTTGAGGCACAAAAGATCGGAGAAGGAATGATCATGCCAATAGGGATGGGCAATAAAGCAAACACCGCCCTGAGAGTTTACGGCATCGATGGTATCCTGGGGATCAGAGTATGGCGCGATAGGCATCGAATCGACGCCTAGAGCTACAACGTGATACTCAGTATGGCCACGGCGGGCGGATATTTCCACCCCGGGGATCAGCAAAATGGGAGGCTCTTGGTTGCAATCCTGCCGACGGCTCACCTTATTATGATCTGTTAAGGCAATGAAATCATAGCCGTGATCTGCATGCCAGCGGATATTATCATCCGCTGAAAGCCTACCGTCAGAGCGTAAAGAATGGGTATGGAGGTTTCCTTTGAACCATTGACCGGCTGAACCGAAGGGCATCAATGCGGGCATGATAGTTACCTTATCGCTAGTAGCATTACCCTTAAAAATTGGGGCGGTTGAAACATGTTGATACGCATTATTACGAGTAGCAATGAGCCATTTCCACTTACGATAACGCGGGAAAGGGGATGTATCCTGACAGTTATTGACGCCCAAGATTCCGAGGTAGGCTAACATCATGGATAAAAAAGGTCAACCCCTTCGTATAGATTTCATAGCCGCACCTTTCGTTAAAATATTGCCAGACAACCAGTAAACGAATCTTTAGAAGGATTATTAATCCCCGCTTGACATATCTTATCGCAGGGATCATATTATAGCCCATTGCAGGCCGCGGACTCCTGTAAATTGCCTATTTCAAGGAATTTTGATGATTCAACTACCCGTTACAGCATGGAAAAGAGCAGCGAAAGACCACGAACTTGCGGAGCTCTTAACCAGGCAACTAGGCCTTAACCCCATCATCGCCAATATTATGTGCGCACGCAATATCCATGATCTTGCCCAGGCGGAGCGCTTCCTTTCCCCATCACTTAAGGACCTTCATAATCCTTTTCTGATGACGGGGATGAAAAACGGGATTGCACGCATCATTTCCGCCATTTACAGCCGGGAGAAGATTTTAGTCTATGGCGACTATGATGCCGATGGAATCACCTCGGTTGCTATCCTTTATGATTTTCTTAAAAATATCTCCGTTGACGTGTCATATTTCATTCCTGATCGAGTGACGGACGGATACGGGCTGCATCAAAATATTATTGAGAAGTCAAGAAGTCAGGGCACAAGCCTAATTATTACAGTTGATTGCGGCAGTTCCGACTATGAGCATATTCTTTTTGCCAGGTCCTTAGGAATAGACGTTGTGGTTCTGGATCATCATGAAATATCCAGCCCGGTTCCGCAGGCATACGCAGTTATTAATCCCAAGCAGCCGAACTGCCTCTTTCCTTTCAAACAGCTCGCCGCGGTGGGAATCGTCTTCAACTTCCTCATCGCTTTGCGCGGCAGCCTACGAGAAAACGGCTTTTACAGCGGGCGGCAATATCCCAATCTCAAGAGCTATCTGGACATTGTCGCCCTGGGAACTATCGCCGATGTCAGCCCCCTTCTTGATGAAAACCGGGTCTTCGCCAGATTCGGACTGGAAATAATTTCTTCCGAACAAAGGGTCGGACTCAAAGCATTGAAGGAAGTGGCATCTTTTGACAATCAAATCGTCAATTCCAGCAGGGCCTCATTTGCCATTATCCCCAGGATAAATGCGGCGGGACGAATTGCCTCGGCCAGCGAAGCCGTAGAACTGCTGCTGACGAACGACATTGAAGAGGCAAGGACAATCGCCCGGAGGTTGGATGGATACAACAGAAAACGCCAGGCTATGGAGCGCCTGATCCTTGATGAGATAGTCACCCAGGCAGATGAGCTGTTGAGCCGGACCGAACGGAGCTCTTTTGTTTTCGCATCCCCCGATTGGCATCCCGGGGTCATTGGTATTGTCGCCTCGCGTCTAGTGGACAGATACAGCCGCCCCGTTATTTTGATCAGTCTCAAGGATGGGTTGGGAAGGGGTTCCGGTAGAAGCCTAAGCGATTTCAATATATATGAGGGGCTAAAAAAATTGGATTCCTATTTGCTCTCTTACGGAGGCCATCAATACGCGGCGGGAATCTCAATTCGCCAGGACGATATCAAGGCATTTTCGGTTGCCATGGACAGTATTGTCAGGGAAGACATGCCGGCCACATATCAGGCCCACACCTTTATTGACTCCTCCTGCCAGTTCAGTGATGTCAACGATGAACTCATGAAACAACTGGAGCTTCTGGCTCCCTTCGGCAGTTCCAATCCGGAACCGGTACTATGCGCCAGGGATGTAACTATCAACTCAATTTCGGTAGTCGGCAAGAATCATCTGCGGCTGAAGTTAACGTCGGAGGGAATGTCACACAATTCCATCTGGTTCGGCAAGGCGGCGCTAAGTAACATCCCCACCGGCGGCAGCATTGACGTAGCCTTCACTCCCCAGTTAAATCATTATAACGGCACTTCCGAAGTTCAACTTAAATTACACGATATTTCCCTTTCCTAATCAATTTCAAAAAAAGATGTGCAAAATGCTCGCCCAAATCCGCAGCACAACTTAAGCATCTGGGGGCTTTTACGAGTGCGTGACGATTGACGACCTCGTAATAACACCGAATTCTGCTCCTCTCGGGGG
>JBBIRO010000031.1:0-11062 GCA_037441775.1 Syntrophobacterales bacterium | reverse complement strand
GCCCGCCTAGCGGAAATCATCAATCCCAAGCTTTTCGATGCGGTAGCTGAGTGAATCATAGCTCACATGGAGAATCCTGGCGGCTTTTGTCTTGGAGCCATGAGCTATCCGCAGCGCCTTTTCAATGAGGAGCTGTTCATAGCGGGAGACTTCTTCATTCAGGTCAATGCCCTCCTCGGTAATATCCGGACCCTCCACCTGGCGGCGATTGAGCGACTCCGGGGTTATGATCAGGTTCTCCGGCAGGATAATATTTGATGTCTCCAAGGCAATGCTGCGCTCGATGATGTTTTCCAACTCCCGGACATTCCCGGGAAAAGGATATTCCAACAGCAACTCCATCGCATAGTCGGATATGGTCTTGATATCCTTGTTAAACTCACGGGCGTATTTATCGATGAAAAAACGGGTCAAAATCGAGATATCATCTTTTCTTTCCCGCAGCGGCGGTAAAATAATAGCAATGACATTCAAGCGATAGTAGAGGTCTTCCCGAAAGCTCCCGGCGGCTACCTTTTCTTTTAAATCCTTGTTTGTTGCGGCAATAATCCGGACATCTACATTAATATCAACCTGCCCTCCCACCCGGCGGAAAGACTTTTCCTGTACCGCCCTGAGCAGTTTCACCTGGAGCAGACTCGGCAGTTCGGCTACTTCATCGAGGAATATCGTCCCAAGCTGCGCAAGCTCAAAAAGGCCCGGTTTGTCCGTATTGGCGCCGGTAAAAGCGCCGCGCATGTGTCCGAAGAGCTCGCTCTCCAGCAGTGATTCGGGAATTCCCCCACAATTTATTACCACAAAAGGCTTGTCGCTTCTGCAGCTGTTATTATGGATGGCTTTGGCCACCAACTCCTTTCCCGTGCCGCTTTCGCCCAGAATAAGAACGTTAGTCTTCGTATTTGCCACCTTCCTGATAATCGAATATACCTTGAGCATCTCCTTGCTCTTGCCGATCATGTTTCCGAAGGAAAGGCTTTGTGCAACCTCTTTCATGAAAAGCGCCTCTTCCCTCACTATCCCCTTTTTATCCAGCGCATTGCTGATTATCCCTTTGAGTTTATCAATGTCGAAATCTTTTTCGACATAATCGAAGGCCCCCTCTTGCAGCGCTTGCAGGGCGGTCTCGCGCGAGGCATAGGCGGTGACGAGGATAGGGATCGTCTCCGGACTGATCTCTTTCAATTTCCTTAGAAATTCAATCCCATCCATCCTTGGCATCTTCAAATCCGTGATGACCAGGTCGCAGGCTATTTTTTTACATCTGGCCAGAGCAGAGCCGGCGTCGGCAAACGTTTCCACCTTGTGACCTTCTTCAGAGAGCATTATTTCGAGAAAGTCCCTCAGTCCCTGATCATCGTCAACCACAAAAATTTTAGCCATTAAATATTCCCCTTGCCGCCTGAAAAGAACGGCTCTCCATATGGGAGGACAACTGTAAAAACTGTTCCCTTACCAAAAGTGCTTTCAATGCGCATACTGCCCGAATAGTCAGTGACGATCCTATTGACAATGGCCAAACCGAGTCCCGTTCCCCGTTCTTTGGTCGTAAAAAAGGGCTGCAGCACCATATCGAGATTTTTCTCCTCAATCCCCACCCCGGAATCAGCGACCTTGAGTTCCCAAAACCTGGCACCAGCGTCGCCATCCGTTATACCGCTCTCCACGGATAGCCGCCCTCCTTTCGGCATGGACTGCAGCGCGTTGAGAATAAGATTCCACATTACCTGCCTGATTTCACTTTTTTTAGCCATTATTAGTACCCCCTCCTTCAGCCTAAGTTCCACCTCGTATTGTTCCGACCAATCAGGGGTTAAAGACAATGATTCCAGAACTTCTCTCACCAGTTGATTAACATTGACAATTTCATCAATTTCGGGCGCCGGGCGGGCCAATAAAAGAAAATCCTTCATAAAGCCTTCAATCTGTTCCTTGCCCCTAAGCACGATTTCCATCAATTTAATATCTTTTTTGCTGTGAAAATAGCTTTTTTTCAAGATCTGGATGGAACCACTCATGGCCGCAAGCGGGTTCCTGATCTCATGGGCCAAAGCCGAGGCCATCTCGCCAATAAAGGCCATTCGGCGATTACTTTCCAACGCCTTCTGCATCATTTTTATCAAACTAATATCCTGAAAAACCAAAATCTCGCCTATTTTTGCTCCTCTGGAGTCCATTAGCGGGGAAATGGCAATACCCAAATGGATACGGCTGGCGTCCTTCTTCTGAAATATAAGTTCTCCCCTGATTTGGTTGCTGCCCTGGGAGGGGCTTAAAAAACCTTCACGAAAACTCTGATAATCAGGAATTAAAAGATCGATCGGCCGATTGATTACTTCCCGCCTGGCAAATCCAGTGATCGCACCTGCCGCCCGATTAAATAACTTTATCTTTCTGGCAAGAGTAACGGTAATGATCCCGGCCTCAACCGACTCAATAATACTGCGGTGAAGCAGATCCAGTTGTTCGAACGCACTCTCCTTTTCCTCCAGGAGCGAGCTTAATTTTCTTTCTCTTTCCACTATATAGCTGGCAACCAGGGCTATCAGGTAAAACGAAAGCCAATGAACAAAAATACGCATCATCAGAAAAGCAGTGGTATACTTGTACTCAGCGATCAAGGATAGGCTGAGTGGTAGTATTGTTAGGTAATACTCTACAACAAACATGAGTCCGTAGGAAATACTGCTAGCCGATGCGATGAGCATTCCCCCCCGCCGGGCAAGAAAAATGACTGAGTAAATAATTATTAGAATGTAGAACAGGGAATAAACGCTTTCGACGCCTCCGGTAAAATGAACAAGTGCGGTTGCCGCGATGATATCACAACTGGCCTGGAAATATATATTTAGCTTAATTCCCTGGTTGAATCGAAAAAGGAGCAGATAAATCAGGCTCAGTAAGTACGTGACAATTATTATCCCGAATAGGGGAAAAAGCCTCACGTCAGGTGAACCGAGCAAATGGCCTACCCCGTCACCAAGCTTCAGTTCAATCAGCAACGCTGTTCCCAAAAGTAGGGTAACAACAATGATCCGGAAAAGAATCAGCAACCTGATCCGTTCGGTCACACTTTTCTCTTGCAGCCTGCCCTCATCCATGTAAGCTCAAATATAAGTTTTGTGTAACTTGGTTGGGGAGTTTGGACTTTTTACGAAGCCGTATTAGTTGGCGATAATACTCATTACAGGAATTACCCACTCAATGCAAAGACCATTCGTGCCCCTTTTGGGATCGCTAATCGGCGGGATAATCCTCGGCCACCTGCTTGATATCCCTGATGGCTACGCGTTTGCCCTTGGGGGGATTCTCCTTTTTGCCATATTTACAACCTTACGCCAGAGGAAATACAATTTTGTTTTTCTCTTCTCTTTTTTCGCACTGGTGAACCTGGGGGTGCTCTTGATGAACGCCCAGGTACGCCAGCCCCTGTTGGCAGATGATGTAAGCAGGTTTATCGGAAAAGAAAAGGTAATTGTGGAAGGAATAATTGAATCCATTGATGAAGTATCTGTTGATAGAATTACTATAACAACGCGTTTATCCAGGCTAATTGTCAACGATAGCTGGCAGGAAGTGCGAGGGCGGGTTATTCTTGGCTTGGACAAGAGCGCTGATCTTACTGATCAGATCGGGTATGGGGACTACATCCGTTGCCAAGTGAAATTTAATCAGTTTCGTAATTTCAAAAATCCTGGAGGTTTTAATCAAGAAAGGCACTTGCGCTACCGCGGCCTCCAGGCACAGGGAAATATTTCAAAGCCTTCGGATTTAATGCTCATCCGCAAAGGAGGGGGAAATTTTCTCTGGCGAATGATCACGACGATTCGCCTCCGGATAATCGATTTTGTCAGTGACAATAGCCCTCTTGAATCTGCTGCGGTCATCCTGGCGATGACGGTGGGACAACGCGGCGGAATATCGGAGCAGACTAAAGCTAATTTCCGGCAAAGCGGCACCGCTCATATCCTGGCCATCTCCGGGCTCCACGTGGGAATTGTCGCTTTTCTGGCTATTTTCCTGATCCAGCGGTTGCTACAAAACTGGCAATGGCTGGCTTTGAGATTAAATATCAGGTTCATTGCCCATCTGGCTGCCATTTTCCCGGTTATCTTTTACGCGCTGATCGCCGGTGGCAGTATCTCCGTGGTCCGCGCCACTGTAATGATAATTGTCCTCATGCTGGCACTGCTTTTGGGAAGACAGCGCGATCTCCTTAATATTCTTGCCCTAGCTGGGTTTCTCATCCTTATCGTGTCGCCGCTGTCTCTTTTTGACGTGTCTTTTCAACTGTCCTTTACCGCCGTGGCAGCCATCTTGTTTATTACTCCTTTGTTAGAAACAAACGGCAGCGAAAAACATGATAAAAAAATCCGCCTCTTGAGCCTGATTGGCGGATGGCTGGCAGTTAGTGTCAGCGCCACCCTGGGAACCTGGCCGCTCATCGCACATTATTTTTACATCTTCTCGCCCGTTTCCCTTTTTGCCAATATCCTGGTAGTGCCGCTTATGGGGTTTCTGGCCCTACCGCTGTCTTTTGCCGCCATATTGACCAGTGGTCTCTGTCCGCCCCTGGCAAAACTCCTTCTTTTTTTGGCAGCGGGGGTGGTCGAATTTAACCTCGCGCTTATCGGCTTTTTGGTCGCCCTTCCCCACTCCTGGTTCATCGTCGTACCACCTACTATTTGGCAGCTCGCCTGTTATTATCTTTTGCTTTTTCTCGTTACTCGTCGCCTCGTCTTTTCTCAAAGCCAGACTGATGTTCCGGCCAGGACAATCAGAAACCATAACTTCGCAATTGGAGCCATTATCCTTATTTTTATCTTTAGCGGAATTTTTGGTTTCGTTAAAAGTAGATATTCCGATGAGATGATGGTAACCGCAATCGATGTCGGTCAGGGAAGTGCAGCCCTAATCGAACTGCCGCGGGGAAAAAGGATACTTATTGATGGCGGCGGGGCAACATCCGGAAGATTCGATATCGGGCGCAATGTAGTTGCGCCTGTTCTTCTGCAGCGGGGAATAAAGAACATCGATTTGATAATTCTTAGCCACCCGCACAGCGATCATTACAAAGGTTTGATTTATATCATAAATAACTTCAATGTCCGGGAAGTATGGACCAATGGTCAGCGGATAATGGAGCCGGATTTTTTTGAGTTGATGGACGTAATCGACAGGAAAAAAGTGTACCATCATCAGGTAACAAGCAGAACTTCCCCGGTGAACCTAAACGGAGCAGTGCTTACCATTCTCAATCCGGAGGCGCCCCCCGCAATATCAGCAAATGAGGCGGCGAGTTATGAAGATACAAACAACGCTTCTTTGGTGATAAGACTTACATATGGACAGCACAGCCTACTGTTTACCGGTGATATCATGGCGCAGGCGGAAGAAGATATCATGCGCCGTAATGGTATGATTTCGAGCCAGGTGCTTTTTGTTCCCCATCATGGCAGTCGCACTTCAAGCACGCCCGCTTTTCTCAAGGCTGTTAATCCGCGGATCGCTGTCATCAGCTCCGGCGCCGAACTTTCCTATCCCCTGCCCCATCCCGAAACTCTGGCCCGTATAAGTGATTTGGGCGCCATGGTGCTGAGGACGGACATTCATGGCGCAATTACCATCAAGAGCGATGGCCGGATATTGGAGGTAAATACACAGGTTAACCCTTAAGGCGCCAATTGAGGGACAAAGAGTCCGTCAATCGTTACTTGAGGGAGAGCTTTTTTATTGTAAGGCCTTCACTAACATGCTAAATATTATTGACTAGAAAATAGAGATCGGCGGTTTCTGCTTTGGCCGCCTATTATGCCCATAGGCCTTTCCATTGGCAATGATGAGAGATGCGAAAGTGAAAAACATTATAACCGCGGTTAAGGGATTTAAGGATATATTGCCCGGTCAGATCGGTAAATGGCAATATGTCGAAGGAATTGCCCGGAGGATATTCACCGACTTCGGCTTTCAGGAGATAAGGGTACCGGTCCTGGAAAAAACAACTCTGTTCCAAAGGAGCATCGGGGAGGCGACCGACATTGTCGAAAAGGAAATGTACACCTTCCTGGACCGCAGCAACGATTACCTTACACTCCGCCCTGAGGCAACCGCGTCCGTTCTAAGGGCCTGTATCGAGCACAATCTTTTCACGCCGGGGCAGTCAACCAGGCTCTTCACTATCGGTCCCATGTTTCGCCGGGAACGCCCGCAAAAGGGGCGATACCGCCAATTCCACCAAATTGACGTGGAGCTTTTAGGGTTGGATAACCCGATTACCGATGCAGAAATTATCCTGATGTTGATGCACTTTCTCAATACGCTTGGCCTGTCCGGGCTTGGTTTAGAGATAAACTCTTTGGGCTGTCCCGCCTGCAGACCGGGTTTCCGCGCTAAAATGACGGACTATCTGCTAGGCCGGGAAGGAGGTCTCTGCGGAGACTGTCAGCGGCGTATTTCATCAAACCCCTTAAGAATTTTTGATTGCAAGATCGATGGATGCGCAGAAACAATCAGCGGGGCGCCCCTGATTTTAGATCATCTCTGCCTTAATTGTTCTGATCATTTTAAACAGGTACAAAGATACCTGAATGATTTTCAACTTAACTATATAGTCAATCCCCGGATGGTTCGCGGCCTCGACTATTACACCAAAACCGCGTTTGAAGTGGTGGCCGGCACAACGGGCGCCCAAAACGCCATTGTAGGAGGAGGCCGCTATAACGGACTCATCAATGCGCTAGGCGGTGACGACATACCTGGAATCGGTTTCGCAATCGGTTTTGAGAGGCTCCTGTCGCTTTTGCCCAAGGAGGATGACGAATTTAAAATCTCGCCCATCCTCTATATTGCCGCCCAGGGAGATGATGCCCGGGAAAAGGCCTTCACCTTAGGCAACGCTTTGCGCCTCCGGGGTATTCCAACTGAGATGAGCTATATCGCCCGCAGTCTCAAGTCCCAGATGAAACAGGCAGACAAACTAAACTGCCGCTACGTTTTAATGCTGGGTGAAGCGGAACTGATCTCGGAAACTGCCCAACTTAGAGACATGCGCGGCTCCCATCAGATCTCATTATCACTCAATAGAATTGAAGACTCACTGTTTGAATTAATTGATAAAGGAATGACTTGTGACTGAATTTATAAAAGACCTTAAACGCACCGACTATTGCGGAAATATAGGAGCGGCAGATGTTGGCCGGGATGTGATTTTGATGGGCTGGGTGCATCGCCGCCGGGACCACGGAGGCGTCATTTTTATAGATCTTCGTGATCGTACCGGCCTGGTGCAGGCGGTGATTACCCCAGATGAAATGGATGATATCGCAAAGTCCATCAGAAGTGAATTTGTACTGGCCCTGCAGGGTCAAGTCCGTTTACGACCGGCCGGGATGGAAAACCCGGATCTGGATACCGGTAAAATTGAAATTAATGTTCGATCTTTCGAGATTCTCAATGAAGCCAAAACCCCTCCGTTTCCGCTCGATGACGCAATTGAAACAGCCGAAAATATCCGTTTACAATACCGCTATCTCGATCTCAGGCGATCCGAACTGCAAAATAACTTAATTTTGAGGAGCCGGGTGGCGGCAGTAGTGAGAAATTATTTCCATCAGGAGGGTTTTATAGAGGTAGAAACGCCTTTTCTGACTAAAAGCACGCCGGAGGGAGCCCGCGATTACCTTGTTCCCAGCCGGATCAATCAGGGGTTCTTCTACGCCTTGCCTCAATCGCCGCAATTATTCAAACAACTGCTGATGCTTTCCGGTTTTGACCGCTACTACCAGATAGTCAAATGCTTCCGGGATGAAGACCTCCGCGCGGACCGGCAGCCGGAATTTACCCAGATCGATGTGGAAATGTCTTTTTGTAACGAAGAAGACGTTATGGCCGTGATCGAGCCCCTTTTCGGGCAGATCTTCGAAACTTGCATGGGCCGCAAACTTACCCTGCCTTTCCCCCGCATTACCTATCGGGAAGCGATGAGCCGGTACGGCAAAGACAATCCAGACACCCGATTTGGCCTGCACCTTCATGAACTAACCGATATCCTGAGGCAGTGCAATTTCAAACTTTTTCGGGAAGTAATTGACCGGAAAGGCATCATCAAGGCCATCATGGTAGAGGAGGGAGGCGCCTTTTCTCGTAAGGAGCTAGATGACTTGACGCACTTTGTTGCCCCTTACGGGGCAAGGGGGCTCGCCTGGGCGCGCGTTACCGCCGATGGGTGGGCATCACCGGTTGCCAAACACCTAAAAGGCTCCGAGATTATTGCCATCAACGACAGGCTATCCGCCCGTGAAGGGTCATTAATATTTATCCTGGCTGATTCGGCCGGCGTGGTCAATGCCTCTTTAGGCAACCTGCGGCTCCACCTGGCCCGGAAGCTCAACCTGATCAATCGCGACGAGTTTTCGTTTACCTGGATAACCGAGTTTCCCCTGATGGAGTACAGCGACACCGACAAGAGATATGTTTCCACCCATCACCCCTTTACCTCGCCATATCTGGAGGATCTGCCCCACCTTCTGACTGATCCGGCCCGGGTAAGGGCGCACGCCTATGACCTGGTGCTCAATGGTTCGGAAATCGGCGGGGGAAGCATCCGTATCCACAGTCGGGAAGTCCAAGCTCAGATATTTACGGCCTTGGGACTTACCGAAGAGGATACAGCTGCAAAATTCGGTTTCTTTTTAGAAGCCCTTCAGTACGGAACGCCGCCCCACGGCGGGATTGCTTTTGGACTAGATCGGATGGTAATGCTGATGGCGGGCGCCGAATCCATTCGCGATGTCATCGCATTTCCAAAGACGCAGAAGGCCACCTGCCTTCTCAGTGGCGCCCCCTCCAGGGTATCTTTAGAACAGCTAATGGAGCTATCGCTTAAATAGGAGGATACTGCAATGCCCCGCTGGAATAATTATCTTAGAGTATTGGATCATGAACACAGCGCGCACTGGAAGTACGAGCTGGTTAATGCCACCGAGCCGAATCTTCAGAAGGACCTCTTTCCCTACTCTGAAGTCAGCAGGATCGATTTTGATCATAAGCTCTTTTCCATCAGGCCGGCGGAAGAAATATTCATTACCGACACCACCTTCCGCGACGGCCAGCAGGCCCGTCCGCCCTATACAGTAAAGCATATTGTTGATCTGTATAAATTGCTGAGCGCACTGGGCGGTCCCAACGGCGTGATCCGTCAGACAGAGTTTTTCCTGTACAGTAACAAGGATCGGGAGGCGGTCGACAAATGCCGGGAACTGGGCCTTAGATTCCCGGAAATAACCGGCTGGATCCGGGCTAACAGCGAAGATGTGCAACTGGTTAAGGATGCTGGTCTCAGAGAGACCGGCATCCTCACCTCCTCATCGGATTATCATATCTATCTCAAGATGGGGAAGAATCGGGCCGAGGCTCTAGCGGATTACCTGAAGATTGTCCGCTCGATCCTTGAGGCCGGTATTACACCCCGCTGCCATTTCGAGGACGTCACCAGAGCTGATATCTACGGCTTTTGCATTCCCTTTGCCATAAAATTGATGAAACTCCGGGAAGAAAGCGGCATCGATATCAAAATCCGCCTATGCGATACGCTGGGCTACGGGGTCACCTATCCTGGCGCCGCCCTTCCCCGCAGTGTGGATAAACTGGTACGGGCGTTTATCGATGATGCCGGCGTGCCTGGGCACCTTCTGGAATGGCATGGTCATAATGATTTTTACAAGGCCCTGGTAAATGCCGTCACCGCCTGGCTTTATGGCTGTTCTGCCGCCAACTCCACTCTTCTGGGAATGGGAGAGCGGACCGGCAATCCACCGATAGAGGCCCTGATTATCGAATACCTGAGTCTGCTTGGCAAAACTAATGGAATAGACACCCGTGTAATTACTGATATCGCCGAATACTTTGAAAAGGAGGTAGGGGTGAAAATTCCCCCTGCAACGCCCTTTGTCGGCGCCGATTTCAACGTGACCATGGCCGGCGTACACATAGATGGCCTTATCAAAAATGAGGAAATATACAATATCTTCGATACTAGCCTGATATTGAAGCGGCCGATCATTGCCGCCATCACGGATAAATCCGGCAAGGCCGGCATTGTCTTCTGGATCAACCAGCGTTTAGGTCTGAAAAATGAAGTTGAGGTCGACAAAAGACACCCCGGTGTTTCAAAAATTCATAAGTGGGTGACTGAGCAGTATGAGGGCGGTCGGGTAACCAGTATTTCTCATGAAGAGATGGACCGGTTGGTGCGCAAGTATATCCCGGAACTTTTCATGTCCGAACTGGACAAGATCAAGATGAGGGCGGCCGAAGCCGCCATATCAGTAGTAACTCAGGTGATAGAACATCCGGTAATGAAGACCATGCAACCGGAATTGCAGGAACCGGTCATGCAAAAGGTTATCGAGGATAACCCTTCCATCCAGTTTGCCTATGTGGTTAACACCAACGGGAAGAAGACGACGAAAAATATTACCAATATCGCCGACCGGGCTAAATATGAAAACTACGGGGTCGGCACGGATCAGTCGGATCGCGAGTGGTTCATCAAACCAATGCAAACCGGGAAAATGCACGTAACCAATTTCTACATTTCCAAGATGACCGGCGCCCTCTGTATCACTGCCTCTGCCCCTATAAGCGATGAGAAGGACGAAATCGCTGGCATCTTCGGAGTAGATATTAAATTCGAGGATTGGGTCAAGAGAGTCGAGGACATCGCCGAAGCCACCCAGATTGCCCTGCGGGAGGAATACGAGGCCAAAACACGTTCAGACCGCTGGATCTAAAAGCAGCGAGGATTACAGTATTGCCGGTTAGGAAATGAATAATAGCGCGCCCGGTAGGATTCGAACCTACGACTTGCAGATTCGAAGTCTGCCACTCTATCCAGCTGAGCTACGGGCGCTTGGTAAATTTAAATAATGGGGTGAGTGAAGGGACTCGAACCCTCGACCTCCGGGGCCACAACCCGGCACTCTAACCATCTGAGCTACACCCACCATTATGGTACGCCTGCAGGGATTCGAACCCGGGACCTACGGATTAGAAGTCCGTTGCTCTA
>JBBIRO010000030.1:31664-38058 GCA_037441775.1 Syntrophobacterales bacterium | reverse complement strand
TGCCGTCCATTGTCCCCTCCTTTTCGTAAAAATTCACGCCTTAGTAAAAAGTCCTGACGCCTATGCCGCACGTACGATATTTCATAGCATACCCGCTTGTGGCGCGCCCGCCAAGCAATATTTATGTTCCTCGATTGCCGAAAATATTATTTGTCTTCGCTCCAGCGGGAGAATCATCAGAAAAATATGGAATTTTTTGTGTGAACCGTGATAGGCAAATAACATATATTGCGCCTTAATAATATTTTTCAGCAATGTACAAGGGGGGATAAATGAAAGATTTTAAAATGAAAAGGATTTATATCGCCCTTCCTTTGATAGTCGTCCTCATAATTTTGGGTTTTTACGGAGGGCGGGCGGTCTCCGCGCTGGATCGGAATATTTACCGTAACCTGAAGCTATTTACCGAGGTTTTAGACCTGGTCGAGAAAAACTATGTTGATGAAGTGGACTCCAAGGCTCTGATCCAAGGCGCTGTAAATGGGATGCTCAAATCGCTTGACCCACACAGCGTCTACCTCACTGAGGAGATGTACAAGGAGTTGAAGGTGGACACGGAGGGACGTTTCGGGGGAGTGGGCATCGAAATAACCCTGGTGAAGGATGTGCTGACAGTGGTGGCTCCGATTGAGGACACCCCCGCTTACCTTGCCGGGGTGAAGGCAGGGGATCAGATCAGCAAGATCGACGGCAGTTCTACGAAGGACATAACCATTACCGAAGCGGTGAAAAAGCTGCGGGGCACCAAGGGAACCAAGGTAACCATTACTATTATTCGGGAAGGCGAACAGGCGCCATTTGATGTCACCATAACCAGAGCGGAGATCAAGGTTCGCAGCGTCCGGGTGAAGACCTACGAGGGAAACTACGGTTATATCCGAATCGCCGCCTTCCAAGAGAGGACGTCTGAAGACGTGCGCCTCGCCCTCCGGGATCTGGATAAAAAGCTGAAGCCCCTGAGGGGACTGATTATCGATCTGAGAAATAACCCGGGAGGTCTATTGCCCCAGGCCATTGATGTTTCGGATATCTTCCTTAAGTCCGGAACTATTGTATCCACCAAGGGACGAGTAAAGGGCATGGATACCCGGGCGATAGCCCGGGATCAGGGAGGCGAGCCTTTGATCCCGCTGGTGGTTTTACTCAACGAGGGCAGCGCCAGCGCGGCGGAGATCGTGGCCGGTGCGCTACAGGGAAACAAAAGGGCGCCGGTCATCGGCACCCGCTCCTTTGGCAAGGCTTCTGTTCAGACAATAATTCCCCTGGATGGAGGCAATGCCTTAAAACTTACCACCGCCAAGTATTATACTCCCGACGGACGTTCGATTCATGGAGAGGGCATAATACCCGATCTGGAGATCAAATACATCAAGCCAGCAAATGAAAAAGAGATCGACGATCTTGTCAGGGACAATCAGCTCCGAGGCGCCCTGGATCATCTCAAGGCAATGACCGGCGGGCTTACTAAGTCAGGCAACTAGACGTCGCCTGGTTGTCCGTATTTTTTTGAGGTTGTCAAGGATGACAACTTTTTACAAAGTCGTCCCAACTTTTACATTTTGCCGATTTTTTTACGAGTTCGGCAAGGATGTAATATGATGTATAGGTTTAACAAAACTCTGGCCTTGGGTGCGCTTGTCCTGTGCCTCGCACTCAGTGGCGCCCTGTTTTTCGTCAATGACAGTAGGGCTGATAGTGATACCACCAGGTTGAATTGGTTTCGCTCTTCCGCCGCTGCCAAATACCATTATTCTCTGGGTGTACTCTTCAGCCTTGATGGCAATCCCGATGCGGCCATCCGGGAGTTCAGGCGGGCATTGCGTTTTGATTCCCGCTCGGACTTTCTGGTGACGGAACTTGCGATGCTTTACCTGGGAAAGGGCGAAAAAGAACGGGCCAGCGATCTTTGCCTAGAATATCTCCAGCAGTTCCCTGATAATATTCCCGTCCGACTGACCCTGGCGGGATTACGGCGCCGGATGAATGACATAGCTGGTGCGATAAGCGAGTACCTTCGAGTAATCAGTTTGGATCCTGACAACATTCACGCCCTTTTTAACCTGGGTATAGCTTACCACGATAGCGGAGACCTCAAGTCAGCGCAAGGCATGTACGAGAAGGTTATCTCTATCAAGGAGGATCATGTAGCGGCTTCATTTTACCTGGCCCGTATCCACCTGGCAACGGAAAACCATCAAGAAGCGGAGAATTGGCTGAATAGAACATTGGCCTTAAATCCTTCATTCGAACAAGCTCTCCTGGAACTGTCCAGTCTTTATGAAAAACTACGGCGGCCAGATAGCGCAATAAGCCTGTACCTGCAGTACCTGAAATTGTATCCTGAATCTCTGAGGGTAAGGCTGATGCTCGTTGAGATATATCTGCGAGAAAGGCGCTATGGCGAGGCCGAGGAAGAGTTGAAAAAAGCGGCGATGATTGACGACCAGGACCGAGAGCTTAGATTCCTCACAGGCATTCTTAACTATGAGCGGGGCGACTACCAGGAGGCATATGAGATACTAAAAATCTACCTTCAAGACTTCCCCGCTGATCTTAGGGCGAGGTATATTTTCGCGACTTTAGCCGCTAACTTGCGGCGCCACGAAGAAGCGCTGGAGGAATACCGAAAAATCACCCCCGACGCGCAGATGTACGCCAATGCCCGGATGCAGATGGGGCTGATTTTGGAGAGATTGGGCAACCTGAAGCAGGCGATACAGCTGGTTGCGGGCGCGATTGAGCAGAAAAAACAGCCCATTTTGTATATGTTTTTGGCTTCACTTTATGAGAAGGCAAATGATCCTGGTCTGGCTGAGGAGATGCTTAAAAAAGGGGTTGCTGAATTCCCCAGGAATGTTGATCTTTATTACGGCCTGGGCGTCTTTTATGATAAGGCAAACCGGCCGGAACAAGCTTTGGAGCAGATGAGGAGTATTCTACGGCTTGAACCTGATAACGCCGAGGCCTTGAATTTCATCGGCTACTCCTGGGCGGATCGCGGAATCAATCTCGACGAGGCGGAGCAGATGATTAAGCGGGCACTGGAATTAAACCCCAAGGGAGCTCACATAATAGATAGCCTGGGTTGGGTATATTTTCGGCAAGGTAAAAACGACCTGGCCATTAAATATCTAACCGAAGCGTTAAATGGCCTGCCCGACGATCCAACGGTTGCCGAGCATCTGGGGGATGCCCTGGAAAAAGACGGCCGATTGTCGGAAGCACTCGAGATGTATCGGAGGGCATTGAAGTCAAATTCGGACAGCATCGGCCTTAAGAAAAAAATCGCCGATATTTTGCAGCGACTTTAAAATGCAAGGGTCATATCGTAACCATTTCGGACTTTTTGTGCTTGCCTTGTTCTTCCTGTTCATTGGTGCCGGTTGCTCTATGAAAGCTTCCCGCGACCTTGAACCCCTCCCCCCTTCCGTTACGAACCGCTTATGGGAGATAATTTCCAGCAGTGAAAATTCCGCCTTCACATTCCGAGCCGTAGGCAAAGTGGCGCTGGAAACAGGAGGGCGGCGGATGATTCAAAAGGCGGGCATCCTGATGCAAGCCCCTAACTCACTCCGGATAGAAATTGCCCCGCCGATCGGGCTGCCCAATCTTTTTCTGTCGGTAAAGGATGGCACAATCATGCTGTATGTGCCCCCGCAGAAAACGCTCTATGTGGGTCGTGCAACACCGGCTAATCTGGCGCAATTTCTGGCATTGGGCATACCAGTGGAACAGCTGGCAGCCTCGTTGATCGGCAAGACGGCGCAGCTGGGGAAAGGAGAGGAGTTAAGGGATGGCTTCGCTGATGGTGAATACCTACGATTGAACATTTTTTGGGCCAACGGCAAGTCCCGCTCCCACTGGATTCATACTGATGGAGGGTACCTCAGCCGCAGCGAGATTTTTGCAGAAGGAGAAATCCGGTATTCCATAGAATTAAAGGACTACCGGCTGATCGATAAGAGGGCTATCCCCCATCTTATTGAGATTATTCAATTCCGGCCGGAGGAGGCCAGGCTGAGGATCGAATATCTTGATGCAATACTCGACGAAGGGGGCGATGCTTCCGATTTCAGGCTTGATGTACCCGCAGGCGCTAAGGTTGTTTATCTGGACTGAGCTTGGGCGATTCAGGAAAGACGGCGCGGCAAAAAGGGTGCCCATTTAACCATCTTTGCAAACCGGTGATGGGAAACAGGCACTACAACGGCAAAATCGCCGTGGGTATTTTTTTACGCTCTCGTATCATTTGACTTCGGTCAATTTGGTGCGCGCGGTCCTGGCTTGGGCGGTGTTGGGAAAATCTTTAATTACCTGCTGCAGGATAGTCCGCGCTTTTACCTTGTCGCCCATGTTGGCATATGATAACCCCATTTTCAGGAGGGCATGGGAAAACTTGTTGCCATCCGGATAGTTCTTTATCAACTTCTCATATTCCGCGATGGCCTTGTCAAACTTGTTTTCGAAATAGAAGCTCTCGGCGATCCAGAACTGGGCATTATCTGAATATTCCGAGTCCGGGAATTGTTTAAGGAAATTAGTGAACTCCTGTCTTGCCCGTTCGTATTTTCCCTCTTTAAATATGGCATAAGCCGCCGTATAGGCAAGCTCCCGATCAGCCTTGACAATCTTAGGAGGTGTTTCCCTTGCTGCCACCACCGGGGGCTTTCCTTTGTCTGGCGGTTCCGCTGACTCCGCCTTTTTGCCGACGCCGATGAAGTTTTCGATGAAGTTTATTTTGAATGACACGGTTTCCAGACGTTCCCGGAAGTCCTTTGCTTCTTCCTCTCGTCTGGTGCCACGGGTAATCTGGGTGTTGATATCCTTGCGCAGGACCTCAATGCTACCCCGGACCTGCTGGAGGTGATCTCTTATTTCCGTGATCGTTGCTCCGCTCTCCGCCTGACCCCTTCTCAAACTGTCGTTTATCGCATCGCTTTTTTCGAGTTGCTGTCTCAAGTCGGCAACTTCCTCTTTTAATTTCCGGGTCATGGTTTCCATGGCCGCGATTTTGTCGGACATTTCTTCTCCGATGGACGGCGGGCGGCTGTTGACCGGGGGTAAAACATCCCTGGTTGCGCAGCCAAATAAAAACATTGTGCAAGCGGATATAAACAGGATGGGGATCCTTCCAGCTCTTCTCAACGTATTGCCCCGCTCACTTGACGGTAAGATTAAATTCGGCTCTGCGATTTTTTGCCCAGGCCTCCTCACTGCTTCCGGGATCAGAGGGCAATTCCTCGCCATAGCTGACGGTTCTGATTTTCTTTTCATTAACCCCAAGGGCGACGAGGTATTTCATCGCTTCTACCGCCCTTCTTTCCCCCAAGGCCAGGTTGTATTCATTGGTCCCGCGCTCGTCGCAGTGACCCTCTATAACGAGGGCAAAGTCCTGGAGCTTATACAGGCGCTGGGCGTGTTCCCGCAGTATTTCCCTGGCCTCGGCGCTAAGGTTGTATTTATCAAATTCGAAATGTATTTTTCGCAATACAACCTTCTCCGACCGAACCGGAGCCTCTTTGATAGCCTCTTCTCTTATCTGTTGCGTCGGAGGAGTCGTCGCCGGTGGCGGTGTCGTCCGCACGGCAGCCGCGGGCGACTTGTCTGATAACTCACCGAGGGGCGCCTTCCTTAAAGCTTCCTCCTGCTTCAGACCGGATCTTGGCGCCTCCCTGGTCTGCTCCGCCTTCAGCTTTCCTGATTGTCCCGTCATGGTTTCCCCCGGTGGCCGCGTCCTGCTACTGCAGCCGAAGGCTAGCGACAGAAACACCCAGCAAAGAATAAGAACAGCAAGGCAGCTTATCCTTTTTCGCTTAAGCATGGAATCTCCTTTCACGTGGGATTTACCAAACAAGGCATTAATGTTAATGGCGACTTGGCAATCTCCATTGTTAAACTATAAATTAATAATCTCCTTATCGCCAGCTATCGGTTACCCCCTTGCCCTTGGCATAAACAGAGATAATTTTCGCCGTCTTACATCTCAGGTCCTATATAGACCCACTGTAAAACTGAAGACCAGACAAGCCTTGACCGCTCAATTCAGCTCGGCAAGCCTACTTCTGGCTACCCGCGCCTGAGTGGAATGGGGAAAGTCTTTCAGCACCTTCTCAAGGTAGAGCCTGGCCTCTGTTTTATCTCCCAGTGACAGGAAGGATAGGCCTTGTCTGAGCAGAACATGAGGCGCCCTGCTGCCTCCCGGATGATCCTTGAGCGTCTTTTCATACTCTACAATCGCTCGTTCAAACTGGTTTTCGAAGAAAAAAGAGTCAGCAATCCAGAACTGCGCGCTTTCCGCTAACTCGCCCCGAGGGAATCTTTTCAGCAGTTCCTGAAATTCCGCCCTCGCCTTTTCATATTTTCCCTCTTTGAAGGTATCATAAGCACGCTCATA
>JBBIRO010000030.1:0-31564 GCA_037441775.1 Syntrophobacterales bacterium | reverse complement strand
GAGGCAGGTTCTTTACCAGCGGCAGCAATGTCCCTTTGGCCGGTAGTTGCGGCAGCGGGTTCCTTTTTATGCGGGTTAAAATATCTATTAAGGAATTCAATCTCTTTGGCAAGCCGATCGAGCCTTCCCGTCAGCAAGGCCTGCTCACTGGCGGTCCTTCTTTCTGCATCCGCCATGTCTTTACTGGTTTTTCTTTCTGCTTCCACCATGCCCGTAATGGTGTTTTGCAGGGTCTGCTGTTCTTTAGCGGTAATGGCGTGGTTTCTCTGTAGGCTCTCCAGCGAGCCGGCAAATTGCAGCAGCTTATCCCTCAGATCGGTAATGTCGGCAACCATATCCGCCCCTACAGACTTAGAGAGCATCATATCTTTGCCAACCTTCTCGATTTCGGTTTGCCCCTTTTCAATCAGCAGTCTGGTTTCGGTCAAAAAAGTTCTGTTGACCTCTATTTCGTTGGCAAGTTTTTGAATCTCCTGCCGGTCATTGTCAACTACATTTTTAATCCGGTCCAATTCCGATCGGCTGCTTGATACTCCCAGGGCAGCAAGCTGTATCTCCGTCTTGTTTTTTTCGATCTCTGTTAAACTTTTTTCTATTTCCAGCCGTTGCTGGATGAGCTCCAGCCTGCCGGCTGCGGTGGCTTCTCTTAATTGCGTGATTTCCCCTTTATGTTTTTCCAGCTCTTGCCCGGCCAGTTGAATTTCATGCCGGCTTCTCTCCGTTTGGGCAATGTTTTTTTCGATATCCCCTCGGGCGGCATTGATTTCAACCTGGGTTTTTTGAAAGTCAGCAATAATGGTCTCTTTGCTTCTTTGCAGTTCCTGGTTTATTTTTTCTGTCTGAGAAAAATTTTTTTCTATTTCCTGGCGGTTTTGGCTTAGTTCCAGGCGGCCTGCCTCGATGGCTTCTCTTAAGTGCCTGATTTCAGCTTTATGCTTTTCCAGCTCTTGCCCCGCCAGCTGAATTTCTCGGCGGCTTCTCTCTATTTGCGCGATGTTTTTTTCGATATCCTCTCTGGCGGCATTGATTTCAACCTGGGTTTTTTGAAAGTCAGCAATAATGGTCTCTTTGCTTCTTTGCAGTTCCGTGCTGATTTGAAAACTGCTTTTTTCCATATCCGTCCGGTATTTTTTCAAGTCGGCCGCAAGTTCCCCAATCTGGCTGGCTAAGGCGGTCTGTTTGATCCGATCGGCGCTTGCTTCGTTTCTCAAGGCCAGTACCCTCGCGTCCAGGGCGGATATGATTTTTTTCTCCAGGCCTTCATCACGCAGCAATATCGCTTCTTCCAGCCTTTTCAGGTCCGCTCGGGTAGCCGAAGCCTGAATTTCTCTGCGGTTTATTTCAATATCGACCTGGTTTTGGGTTTTTAGGTCCTCGATCTCCTTGGCCAGCCTGGCAGCAGTGGCGATATTCGTCTGTCTGTTCTCCTCCAGTCGCTGGTTGAGTAGGTTCGACAAACCCTTATGGGAAACATCGAGCTTATCGTCGAGGACGCCATACACACGGCCAAGTTGCTGTTCCGTGGCGCAGCCCGCAATCATGGCATAAGCAGCAAGCACCACCATCAGCAAGAGGAGTTTTGGCAATTGTGTCCGGTTCATTTTTTCCTGACTGACAAAGGCACGGAGCATGCCTGGGATCAATACCACCAGCCAGACCCCAGGCATGTCCATTTTTTAAGTAATTATTTAAGGATTGACTACAAACACTGCCCGACGATTTTTTGCCCAGGCCTCTTCGTTCTGGCCCGGGTCAACGGGCATTTCCTCGCCGTAGCTTATAGTCTTGATCCGTGACTTATCAACACCCAAGGACGTGAGGAACTTTTTGACCTCGTTCGCCCTTCGTTCTCCCAGCGCCAGGTTGTATTCGTTAGTGCCCCGTTCATCACAATGGCCTTCGATAGTCAGTTTATAGTCAGAATTTTTGTTCAGCCACTCGGCATGATGTTTGAGGACTTCCCTGAATTCGGGACCGATCGTGTATTTGTCAAAATCAAAGAGGATATTTGCCAATTCCAGCTTGTCGGTTTTTGGCCTTCGTTCCGTTTTGGGCTCCGGCTTTGGTTTTTCCAGTACCGAAGGCGTGATGGGTGTTTCCCGTACCGGGGGACGTCGCTCCGGCAGAGCCTTTTCCTTTTGAGCCTGCTCCTGGAGAGCCCTGGCTCTGGCCTCGCGCATTTTTAGCTCCTCTTCCCGGAGTTTTCGCTCTCTTTCCAACTGTTCCCTGAGTTCGGTTTCTCTTACCTCCCGCTCTTTTCTGGCCTGCTCCTCTTTGCGAATCCTTTCTCGCTCCGCCAATTCCAGCGACGCCCGCTCCCGGCTGATCCGCTCTTTCTCCGCCAGCTCCCTTGCCGCCAGCTCCCGGGCGGACTGTTCCCTTAAGGCCAGCTCGCGCTGTTCCCGTTCCCGCTGAAGCCTATCGAGTTCCATCTGTTCCCGCAGAACTCTTTCTCTTTCTAACTGCGCCTTTTGTGCCTGCTCCCGGGCTGTCTCTTCCCTCAAATCCTGTTCCTTCATCCGGGTCTCTTTAAGGGTTTTCTCCCTTTCCAATTGGTCGCGCAGCTCTTTTTCCTTCAAAGCCAACTCTCTTAAGGCCGCCTCCTGGGTAGCCCTTTCCCTTTCCAGGTGCTCCCTTAACGCCCGATCCCGGGCGGCCTGTTCTTTAAGTGCCTGTTCCCGGGCTTCCTGCTCCCTTTGCGCCTGCTCGCGGAGAAATTTTTCCCGGGCGGTATCTCGCTCGGCCTGCTCTCTGAGCGCTCGTTCTTTAGCTTCCTGTTCCATCAAGGCCCGCTCCATGCGCAGCCTCTCTGCTGAGGTATCCACTTCCGCCTGCTTAACAGCCGGTTGTTCCTTTACTACCTGTTCAGCCGCCGCGGGAATTCTCGCCGCCAGGGTATCTTTTGGCGCAACCGGCGCCTCCGTTACCGGCGGCTTCGGCGCAACCGGCGCCAGTTGCTGAACCACTGTTTCTCCCCCGCCTTGGGTTACGTCCTCAAAAATAAGTGATTTCTTCGGGCAGCCGGCCAGGAGCATGGTGCCGACCAAGACGATGATTGCCACTACATAACCACTGCGAAACCGTATTTTCATCTGGATACTCCTTTCGTAAAATCAAAAATCCTTGCTGCTAAAGCTCTTCATCAACCATTTAGCTCCGCGATTTAGACCCGAATCAGCGAAGCAAAAAACCGCTTCGTTGTTAAGCCAAGTCTTATTAAGGTTGTTTATAAATTAACTTTTCCGCTTAGTCAATTGATATTATGGAGACTGTCAAGAAGCCCGGCCGTTTAGTGGTCACCAGGGCCATCGTCATTGCAAATAGGCTAAGCACCTTTGAGTCGAGATGATCAAGGCCCCTTTTCGACAAAAAATTTTTCTGGTGAAAAAGTATTTGCCGGCCTGGGTAGTTACGCCTCTTGTGGCCGGTAGCGGCCTTGCCTGGAGCCGCTTCGGAAACGGGCGCAGAGCCCCAGGCTGAAGGGACGTGGGTATCCCCGGCCCCTGCCCATAAATATGTCGCACCCCACCTTACAGGACTTTTGCTTGAAAGCGGCGTCTGGTGTGTGGTATGGGCAAAACCCATACGAACACGAATCTTTATCAGGAGTATCAAATGGATTACAAGGCAACGTTGAATCTGCCACGAACCGACTTTCCCATGAAGGCCAATCTTTCTCAGCGGGAACCGGAAATGCTCAGCGATTGGGAAAAGGCCGGCATATACCAGTTGATCAGGGACAGCTCACAAGGGCGTCCGGTCTATATCCTGCACGATGGCCCCCCATACGCCAACGGCAATATCCATCTGGGAACGGCCTTAAACAAGATTATCAAGGATATGGTGGTCAAAGCCAAGAATATGGCCGGCCATGATTCCATCTATGTTCCGGGCTGGGATTGTCACGGACTGCCCATTGAGCACCAGGTAGACAAGGAGTTGGGCGATAAAAAAGCCTCGCTCACCCAGGCAGAAAAAAGGCGTTACTGCCGCGCCTACGCTGAGAGATTTGTTTCCATTCAGCGAGAGCAGTTCAAAAGACTGGGGGTGTTTGGCCAGTGGGATGAACCCTACCTCACCATGGCTTACGAATATGAAGCGGCAACCATCGAGGAGTTTGGCAAGCTTTTGATGAGCGGGGATGTTTACAAGGGCAAGAAACCGGTCTTCTGGTGCGCTTCCTGCAGAACAGCCCTGGCGGAAGCGGAGGTGGAATACGCCGATCATAAAACGCCATCGATCTGGGTAAAATTTCCAGTGACGGCGGGGCTCAAGGCACCAGTACCGGCGGGCGTAGATGAGCAGGTGAGCGTTGTTATCTGGACCACCACTCCCTGGACGATACCGGCAAACCTGGCCATCGCCCTGCACCCGGACTTCACCTACCAGGCGGTGCGGGTAGGCGGCGAAGTGCTTATTTTAGCTAAACATCTTCTAGGGGTCTGTCTTGCCGCCTGGGGATACCGACAGCAGGATGTGGAGGTCATCAGCGAATTTCCGGGAAGGCTTATGGAAAAAGTTGAGTGTCGACATCCCCTTTTCGACCGCGGCAGCATCGTAATTATGGCGCCATTTGTAAACCTGGATGCCGGCACCGGCTGTGTCCATATTGCGCCGGGTCATGGCCAGGAGGATTACGAAATCGGGACGAAATACGGTCTGGACAACTATGCGCCGGTGGATGACCTCGGTCGCTTTACTGACGAGGTGGCGGACTTTGCTGGTCAGTACGTGTTTGACGCCAATGGGGGTATTATTGAGAAGCTCCGAGCGGTGGGAGCTCTCCTGGGGCGCAGTGATATGACCCATTCCTATCCCCACTGCTGGCGATGCAAAAGCCCGATCATTTTCCGTTCCACTGAGCAGTGGTTTATCTCGATGGATAAGAACGATCTTCGGCGGAAGACTCTTCAGGCAATCAATTCGGTCGAATGGATCCCGGGCTGGGGTAAGGAGCGAATCTTCGGAATGATTGATAAAAGACCTGACTGGTGTATCTCCCGTCAGCGATCCTGGGGGGTGCCGATAGTCATGTTTTATTGCGACCGCTGCCATAAGGAGGTCATGTCCGCGGAGATAATGGCGCGGGTGGTAAAAATTGTCGGGGCCGCGGGGGCCGATGCCTGGTTCGAACAAGACGCCCGGGATCTGCTTCCGCCGAAAACATCCTGCCCCTCCTGTCAGGGACAGAGTTTCTCCAAGGATATGAATATTCTCGATGTCTGGTTTGATTCCGGAGTCAGCCACGCCGCTGTTTTAGAAAGGAGAAGCGGTTTGCGCTCCCCGGCGGACATGTATCTGGAGGGCAGCGACCAGCATCGGGGCTGGTTTCACTCCTCCCTGCTCGAATCAGTCGGCACCAGGGGCCGCGCTCCCTATCGCAGTGTGCTTACCCATGGATTTGTGGTGGACGGCGAGGGCAAAAAAATGTCGAAATCATCGGGAAACGTGATTGATCCCGAAGAGATAATAAGCCAGTATGGCGCCGAGATTTTACGGCTTTGGGTTGCTTCGGAAGACTACACCGACGACATCAGAATTTCCAAAGAGATTCTCAACCGGCTGGTCGAGGCCTATCGCCGCATCAGAAATACCGGGCGCTTCATTCTGGGGAATCTCTACGATTTTAACGTGGGAACGCACCTGGTTCCGGTGGGCGAGATGGAGGAAATAGACCGCTGGGCGATGCACCGGCTGCAGGATGTTATTCAACGGGTCCGCGATGCCTATGATCAGTATCAGTTCCATGTGGTTTACCATACGATCCATAACTTTTGCGCGGTTGACCTGAGCGCCCTTTACCTCGATATTCTCAAGGATCGTTTATATACCTCAAAATCAGACTCAAGGGAGCGTCGGAGCGCCCAGAGTGCCATCTATACCATATTGGAAAACATTACCCGCCTGCTGGCGCCGGTAATGACTTTCACCATGGAGGAAATATGGAAGACTCTGCCGGCAAGCCAGGACCGGCCCTCCAGCGTACACCTTTCCTCTCTGCCCCAGGTCGATCCTTTGCTCCAGGACAGCCAACTTGCGGAACGCTGGAAACTGCTGTTTAAGACCCGCTCCGAGATTTCCAAAGCAATTGAAATGGCCCGCAAGGAAAAAATAATCGGCCATTCTCTCGATGCCCATGTGGCCGTGGCGCTGCCCGCGGAACTGAGGGAAAAGCTGGGGGACTGTGCCGCCACCCTCCGCACAATCCTCATTGTTTCGCGAGTGGAACTCCTGCCGGCGGCAGAGCTGGACAAGATGGAGAACCTGTTTGTCGGGTCTGACCTGGAGGGGCTTCGGGTGAAGGTCTGGAAGGCCTCAGGGAAGAAGTGTGAACGCTGCTGGATGTACAGCGATGTCACGACATCAGCGGATGCCGGGCTTCCAATAATCTGCCCCCGTTGCCACGACGTTGTTACCGCTTAGGGATCACAGGAAATTGAATGACTAACCGCCGACAGGCCTATATTGTTTTTATAGCTGCGTTCCTGTTTTTTTTGGTTCTCGATCAGGTAACCAAGTCGCTGGTTTTGGCCAACCTTCTGATCCATGAATCTAAAGTGGTGCTGGAAGGTCTAATAAACTTAACCCATGTGAGAAATCCGGGCGCCGCCTTTGGATTTCTGGCCGATGCGCCGGAGTCGTTCCGGCGCTTTTTCTTCATCATCATTACCTCGCTGGTGATGATCGCCGTACTAATCTATTTTTGGCAAGGCAAGATCTACCAGATTAGGCACACGGTCGCCCTGGCGCTGATCTTATCCGGTGGGACCGGGAACCTCATCGACCGGATCCGTTTCGGCGAGGTGGTTGATTTTCTGGACCTGTACATCGGGACCTACCACTGGCCGACCTTTAATGTGGCGGATTCGGCAATCTCGGCAGGCGCAATCCTGCTTATTTACGACCTTTTGAGGAAGCCGGACGGCAGGGGTTGAAGTCCGGCGTTTTATCAACTGGCAAGAATGATTGACGCGTCAACGGCCACCGGTTCACCGGCAGAGATGATCAGCGGGTTGATGTCGATTTCCTTGATCCGGGGATATTGATTGCCCAGCCTTCCTAAGGCGACAAGTATCCTGGCGAGGGCTTCCCGGTCAACCTTAGGGGAGCCGCGGAAGCCGTCGAGAACTTTTTTTGCTTTGAGGCGCTCCATCATCTCCAGGGCCTCCGCGATGGTAATCGGGGCGGCGGCAAAAACACGGTCGGCGATGATTTCTGTCATCAAACCACCCAAGCCGATCATTACACAGGGGCCGAACTGGGGGTCGCGGAGGTATCCCGCAATCAGCTCCCGCCCCTCTTCTAACTGCTTCTGGATGAGCACCCGTCCGCTGTTGCCCATTTTCGCCATCAGATCCCGGTATGTCCGTGATACCTTCTCGTTGCTGTCAATGTTCATCTGTACCAGGCCCTGTTCGGTTTTGTGAATCAGGCCGGGCTGGATGCCCTTCATGACCAGGGGCAAGCCTAAAAGCTTGCTTACCGGCGCCAGCTCTGCCGCAGCGTTGACCAATTTTTCCGCCACTGTTTTGATGCCCGCTTCACACAGTATCATCTTGCTGGCGTATTCATCGATCGGGCCTAAGACACTGGTCAGCAGCTCTTTAGACTTAGGCGACAGTGGCAGCGGCGGCTCGATCTTAGGAAGAAGAATGGGAGGGCGGGGCGCATAATTGAGACAGGCAGCCAGACATTCCGCCGCCCGGAAAAGGTCGGGGAAGGCCAGAACGTTGAGACGGGCCGCTTCCCGTTGCAGTGAAAACACCTCGTTGCGCCGGCCCATTACCCAGATGACAACTGGTTTATTATAGATTTCAGCCAACCTGGCCAGCTCGACAAGATCAAATTTGATCCTGAAAGCGCCGGCTACGCTATGGATAAAAACGGCCGCAACTTCCTCGTCAGCCAGTAATGCCTCAAGAGCTGCCGAATACACATCATGATCCACGCCGTTTTTTTCTATGGCGGGCCAGAGGTCAACCGGATTGGCCACCGGCATCCAGGCGGGAAACAGCCTCCCCAGTTTTTCCCTGGTCAGGCGGGTCAGTTTAGCAAGCGGAATATTGAATTCCGCGAGAAAGTCACAAGCCAGAATGCCCGAACCGCCGCTGAAGGTGAGAACAGCTACAGCCTTTTTCCCTGGGTCTTGGCCCCCTCGGGGATAATGGCAAAGCGAGCGGGAGATATCCATCATCTGTTTGAACTCATGAGCCTCTATCACATTAATCTGATGAAGGATGTCCCTGATGAGGCGGTTGTCTCCCGCAAGACTTGCGGTATGGCTTAAGGCGGCCTGAGCGCCCTGGGGACTCTTGCCTCCCTTGAGCAGGACGATCGGTTTACGGGTTTGACGGCATACTTCCACAAACCGCCCGCCATCGGAGAAAGATTCGAGGTACAGGGCAATCACTTCGGTATCAGGGTCTTCGCCAAGATACGCCAGAATGTCGTTTTCATTTACGTCCACCTTGTTACCGATGGAGCAGGCCTTACTGATGCCCATCAAGCTGTTAGTAGCTATATCAACGAGAAAGCCAGCGGAGAGCATCCCGCTTTGGACAATCATGGATACCTTGTCGGTAGCCGGAACCTCTTTCAAAATGGCGGGATGCATGAATGAAAAGGCGCGGCCATTCACTGCGTCCACGATACCCATACAATTTGGTCCCCAGATCCGGATTCCGGTGCTAAGGGCGATTTCTTTTAGCTGCCGCTGACGTTCCTTCCCTGCCTCCCCAGTTTCCGCAAAGCCGCTCGATTCGATGATCACCCCCTTAACCCCTTTGGTAACGCATTCCTGCAAGGTTGCGAGCACATGCTCCGCCGGCACGAAGATGATAACCAGATCTACCTGGAAGGGGATTTCAAGGACTGTCGGGTAGCAACGGAGCCCTTCAATCTCCTCGTAGTTGGGATTTACAGGATATATTCGACCCTTGAATCCCACCTGGAGATTTTTCAGGATCGCGTATCCCCCTTTGGATGGGTTGGGTGTGGCCCCGGCCACGGCCACCGCTTCCGGGTTGAAAAAAAAATCCATTGTAATTGCCTTTTTTTCAGGAATTTACTTTGATGATAATAGTTCGATTGCTCCTGTTAAGCTGCATTCCTGACCCCTATTTTACCACAAAGGCCGGGGAGCGTTTCCCCGGCCTTCTATTTGCCGCCTGGTTTAATGTCATGAAAGCTCGCCCGGCTGAAGCTCCTCGTCCAATGCGTCCTTTTCCGTGGGGGTTACCTGAGCTATTGCGTCAGGCTGTCCTTTTCCGCTTTGAGTCTATTGAGTTCCTCTCGGCATTGCTCCGTCTGCGTTTTGATCAGATCTATCTCTTCGCGGGTCTTTTCCAATTCTCCGACATGTCGTTCCCGTTCATCCCGGACCTTTTCCTGGATATCGTCCAGACCCACGTATATTGCCAAAATACCCCCCAAAAGCAGCATGATGGGCAGCGCTCCCTTGATGATTACAACAAAATCATGGCGCCATTCGATAAGACCTACCAGCCCCAGGACAGCGGCGATGAAACCTCCAACCAGCAGAGCCATACGACTACCTCCCCAAAGCAGAAAAAAACTTCCCGGCTACCAGAAATACATAACGCATCCAGCTAATTACAGGCACAATGATCGCTTTTTGAGAACTTATATTTTGAAGAGGTGAAAGTCAAGAGGAAAGACAGCCTGACAGTAAAGATTCCGTTGCGGCTGGCCTGGCAATATGCTTGGGTAAAGCGCAAAAACAGGATGGGAAAACTGCTCAACCCGTAAATTTGTCGCGGACCCGGGCGCCATTAGCCGGCAAAACGCCGGTCCGATCCGCGGGGCCGGTGGCTAGTGACGCAAAAGGCGTTTGACTTCCCTCATGATTCCGGTCATCGTCTCGCCCGCGCCGCTGTTGATTACTACCTCCGCCAGATGATCATAGGGGGTGTCATCGCGGTTGACTATCACCAGCCGGGCGCCGCTCTCCCTGGCGTACAGGGGAATGTAGGCGGCGGGATAAACTACCAGGGACGAACCGATGACAATAACCATGTCGCAGTTGCCCGCATGATACATGGACTGCTCCATTACCCGCTCCGGCAACGCCTCGCCGAAGAAGACCACTTCCGGCTTAAGAATGCTTCCGCATCTTTCACAATCCGGCGGATCACCTCCGGGGATGTACCTCTTCCTTATCTCGTCGAGCGGATAGCGGGCCTGGCAGCCGAGGCAGCGTAGGGTTTTCATGTTCCCGTGCAGCTCAAAGACCAGCTCCGTACTGTTCCCCGCCAATTGATGGAGCCCATCGATGTTCTGGGTGATGACGCAACTGAGCTTCTCCATACGTTCGAGTTCAGCAATGGCATTATGAGCTGCATTTGGTTGAGCTTCGCCAAAGAAACCATCTCCCAGCAAAAGCTGCCACTGTTTCCGCCTGCTTTCGGCGCTGCTGAGGAAACGCTGAATCGTGAAGTCTTCCGGGTCGAAGCGGCTCCAGATACCGCCTGCGCCGCGAAAATCGGGGATTCCTGATTCCGTGCTCACTCCGGCGCCGGTGAATACCGCCAGCCGCCGCGATTGGACGATCATTTCTGATACTTTGATTATCCTCTCCTGGGTTGAGCCATCCATCGCTTGTGCCTCCTGGCTTGATTTGACACGCTTTTGGCCACAGTGCCTTATTTTTTTGCTCCTGTCAAACAAGATGAGATGATAAGAAGATTTTCGACGTTATTGACTTGAGTCAAGGCAGCAGCTCCATAGAGCGATTAAATTGCAATTAAATAAAACAACAGGAGTGAAATCATGAAAAGAAAGATTATCGCAATCGACGCGGAAAAATGTAACGGCTGCTCCCAGTGCCTCCCCAATTGTCCCGAAGGGGCGTTGCAGATCATTGATGGCAAGGCCCGACTGGTCAGTGACCTTTTTTGTGACGGTCTGGGCGCCTGTATCGGTCATTGTCCTGAAGGCGCAATTATTATAACCGAGCGAGAGGCCGAGCCCTATGACGAAAGGAAAGTAATGGAAAATATTGTCTTGCAGGGTTCGGCTACGGTCAATGCCCATCTGCGGCACCTGAGGGATCACGGCGAAACCGGCTATCTTAAGGAGGCGCTGGACTATCTTAGGGAAAAGGGAGTCCCGCCGGAAGGACCTGATCAGCCCCTGGCCTGCGGCTGTCCCGGAACGATGGCCAAGGATTTCTCCAAGCCCGCAGCAACGGGGTCCGGGTCGTCCGGCCAAGCAACGTCGGAGCTTTCCCATTGGCCGATTCAGCTGCACCTCATCTCTCCTCAGGCTTCCAGCTTTCAGAAGGCCGACCTGGTTTTAGCCGCGGATTGCACCGCCTTTGCCCTGGGCAGTTTCCACGCGGACTATCTCAAGGGGAAGAGACTGGCCATCGGCTGTCCCAAGCTTGATTCCGGTCAGGAGATTTATCTGGAAAAACTGGTGGCCCTAATTGATGAAGCAAAAATCAATACCCTGACGCTGGTGATTATGGAAGTGCCCTGTTGCCGGGGGCTCTTAAACCTCGCCCAGCGGGCGGTGGCTGGCGCCTTGCGGAAGGTGCCGGTCAAGCTGGTGGTCGTGGGAGTGCGGGGAGAGATTGTGGCGGAAGAATGGGTGTGATAGCCTGACTGTCAATTACTGATGACCTCATGGAAAGTCCTAAAAACGTAAATTTTGCGTCTTTTTCCGAGTTCGTCTTTAATGGTTTTGCTAATTTCCTCTTGCAATAAACCGGTCAAGCAATTATATGCGCCGCGTGGCGGAAAATAGTTTTCATCGCTACAATCATTAATTCTTCACGGCAAAGGACTCTATTTATGCGCCTTAAGGTTAATCCCGACAACTGTAGTGGTTGCCGTTTGTGTCTGCAAATATGTGCGATGGAACAATTTAATGAAGTTAACCCCCGCAAGGCGCGCCTCCGGCTGGAAGCAGCATTCCCCGAACCGGGGAAGTACTGCCCCCGGGTATGTACCGAATGCGGCTCCTGCCGTGAGATCTGCCCCGTGGACGCGATCGAGGAGAATCAAAAGGGTGTCCTTTCGGTCAGAGAAGATAGCTGTATCGAATGCGGCGCATGTGTTGAGATCTGCCCGGAGGGGGTCATGATGCGCTGGGAAGACGGCATTCCGTTCAAGTGCGATTTTTGTGGGCAATGCGCTGAAGTCTGTAATACCAGTGCCTTAACGAGACAGAGCTGACAAGGTGCCTTATGCTATACGGATTTGGTGGAAGTGTTCTGCGAGTCAATGTTGGTACTGGCGATATCGACATAAGAGCTCTCGACCCGGCTTTTGCCCGTCGCTGGCTGGGCGGACGGGGATTCATCAGTAAAATCCTCTACGACGAGGTGCCAAGAAGTACCAGCGCCTTCGATCCAGATAATTTGCTCGTCATCAGCCCCGGGGTTTTAGCGGGACATTTTGCACCCGGCGGGAGTAAATGTTGCTTCGGCGCCATTTCTCCCATTACCAACGGGCTCGGTGATTCGACCGTTGGCGGCCACTTTGGCCCGGAACTGAAATTTGCAGGTTATGATCTGGTTATTTTGCGAGGCATTTCTCCAGGGCCGTCATACCTGGTGATTGATGACGACAAGATTGAAATTCGTGATGCCGCCCGTTACTGGGGCCGGGGGTCAATGGAAACAGAGAAGATGCTCAAGGATGATCTCGGTTGCGATTTCGAGATCGCCACCATTGGGCCGGCGGGCGAAAACCTGGTGACCTCGGCCTGCATCACCCACGACTACGGCAGACAGGCCGGACGCTGCGGCATCGGGGCGGTCATGGGCTCCAAAAAGATCAAGGCGATTGCGGTACGCGGCACCAGGTCGCTTGCGGTGTATGATCTCCAAAAGACCAAAGAGGTCAACCTGGCAATAATCAAACGCACGAGCCGGCATCCGAACATGGATCCCTGGCAGAAATACGGCACTGCAATGTTTGTCGGCTGGTCGAACAACAACGGCGTCTATCCCACCCGCAATTTTCAGACCACCTACCTGGAAAATCACGAAAAGCTCGACGGCGCCGAACTGGTCGAGAAATTGCTCGTTTCCCATAAGGCCTGTTTCGGCTGCTGGATGAATTGCGGCAAGTACTCCAAAGTAGCGCTACCCGACAGGCCGACGGTTTATGTCGAGGGGCCGGAATACGAGACGAACGCCCTGTGCGGCGGCAACTGCGGGTTTGAACGAATCGACGAGGTGGCCTACATTAACTGGCTTTGCGACCATCTCGGGATCGATTCCATGTCCGGCGGCGGCTTGGTGGCCTTTGCGATGGAGTGTTTTGAAAAGGGCTTGATTACCAGGGAGCAACTGGAGGGCCGGCAATTACGCTGGGGCAATCTTGACGATTTTGAGCATTTCCTGAAGATGATCGCAGAGCGGCGAGGCATCGGCGAATGGTTTGCCCAGGGGCTGGCGCCGGCGGCAAAGAAGATCAGCGGCGGCTCCGAGAAATTCGCCGTACAGGTCAAGGGAATGGGTATGAGCGGTTATGACGGTCGTTACGCTCCGGCAATGCTTTTGGGATACATGACCTCCGATATCGGCGCTCACCATAATCGCGCCTGGACTATCACACTAGATGACGATATCGGTCGCCAGGTCATCTCCGGCAAGGCCAAACTGGTAGTCTATCTGCAGCATATCCGTCCATTTTTCGACAGCGTCTCCAGTTGCCGCCTCTTCTGGGGCGAGGTGGACGTTACGCCGGAAGAGTATATCGCGGCGATTATCATGGCGACAGGCTGGAACGAATTCACCCTGGCCGAGGCAATGACGGCCTCGGAGCGGGTCTGGAATCTCAATCGCGCCCATTTCCTGGAACGTAACTGCCACTTGGGTAAATCCGGTCGGGCCTTCGATTATCCCAATTCCCGGTTTTATGAGGAAGCCGTTCCCAGCGGTCCGGGCAAGGGCGCCCGGCTCACCTTGCCGCAACTGGATCTCATGCTGGACGAGTATTATGCCGCCCGCGGCTGGGGTGTAAACGGCAACCCCAGCCGGGAAGTGCTCTTAGAGCTGGGATTGGAGGATGCCGCCGGCAATCTGGAAGAGGCCGGTCTACTGGGCCGGCTGAGTACGGAATTGCCTCCTTCCACCCGCGGCGAACGTTATAAACCCAAGGCCTTCTAAAGATGACGAACTCGTAATCAGAAGATCAGATCGGACACCTGGGCGATGCTGTCGAAGATAAAGTCGGGGTAGATGTCCGATTGTTTCAGCATGGCCTGGTTCGTGACGCCGGTGAGGACTAGAGCGGTTGCGGCGCCACAGTCATTGCCGAGTTTGATGTCCGTTTCCAGTCGGTCTCCAACGAGCAGACAATCTACCGCCGGCAATCCCAAAACATCGAGGGCCGCCTGGATGATCAGGGGCGAGGGCTTGCCGACCACCGCTTCCACCTTTTTGAGGGTGATCGCCTCGAGCGCGGCAATTGTGGCTGCGCAGTCCGGGATATCGCCTTCCTCCGTGGGACAGGTGCGGTCGGGATTGGTCGCTACAAAATGGGCGCCCCGCTTGATGGACTGATAGGCAATGTTTAGCTTGCGGTAATCAAAGGTGCGGTCAAAGGCGGCAACCACGTAATCCACCTGCTCGGGCTGTTCCGTGAGCGTAAACCCCGACGCTATCAGTTCCGCGAGGAAGGGCGCCTCGCCAATCACAAAGAGCCGGCCCCCGGGGGCCGCCTGGCGCAAATAGCAAACCATGGCCAGTGAAGAGGTAACCACCTCTTCGGGAGAGGTAGGAATGCCCAGGCGGGTCAGTTTGGCTGCGTAATCACCCCTGGTTTCGAGTGGTTTGTTAGTCAGATAGGCCACCTTCCGTCCCGCTTTGCGCAAAAGCCTGATGGTTTCGGCGGCCCCGGGAATGAGCTTGTCTCCTTTATAAACAGTACCGTCGAGATCGAAAATGAATCCTTTGAACATGATGCGCCCGTGTGAAGCGGAATGCCTTACCAATAATGTTTTTTGCTGGTTCAATCGGCAAGATTAAACCAGCAAAAGAAGGTTGGTTTTAATTCGCAATCGCCCTTATCCGAAGACCCCTCCCTGACGGGTGCCCGCCAGCCGGTTGATAATGATGAAGCACAGAGCGCCAACCACAAGGAGGACAAAGCCCAAAGCGGCTGCCTCGTTGCGCGAACCGGAGGTGTAGAAATTGAAAATGCCCACGGCGAGAACCTCCTTCCCGGGCACGGTGAGGAGCAGGGTGGCCGAGGACTCCTGGAGGGCCAGGATAAAGGAATAGAGCGATCCTACCAGGATGCCCTTCCAGATCAGCGGAATGGTAATGTCCTTGAAGGTCCGGAGTCTCCGGGCGCCGACACTCTGCGCCGCCTCCTCGAAGGACTTATGGACGATGAGCAACGACGAGTAGGTTCCCCGGACGGTATAGGGAAGCCGCCGCACCCCTAGCACAATCGCGATCACGAGCCCCATGCCCAAGAGCGAGGTCTCGGTAAAGGGGATGTCCCCCCGGTAGGCGCGAATATAGGCCACGCCGATGGCCGTCCCGGGCAGGGCCAGGATCAGGGTCACCAGTGAATCGAGCGTATTGCGTCCGGGGAGCTTAGTGCGGGCCAGGATCCAGGCGATGGGCACCCCGAAAATAAGACAGATCAGCGTAGCCCCGGAGGCATAGATGATCGTGTTGATGATGAACTTCGGCGTCTCGATAATGACCCGCCTGAAGGCGTGGAGGGTGTAGGACTCCGGCAGCGCCGTGAGGGCCCAAGCCTTGCCGAAGGCGTCGAGAGTGATGCCGAAATAGGGGATGAATGCAAAGATCAGCACGGCGGTGATAAAAAAGATCACCAGACCATCACCGAGCCGCGAGAACCGCTTCCGTTCCACCTTGGAGTAGGCCAGGGAGGAATAGTCCTTGATGGCCACGTACTTCTTGGCCGCGATGAGAAAGACCACGGCCAGGACCACCATGATGGCGGAGATCACGATGCCCATCTTGAAGAGCCGCACATCCACAAACTGGACGATATTCAGATAGGCCTGCGGGGCGAGGAGGTCCTGGACCCCGACCACCAAGGGCGTGGCGAAGTCCGAGACCGTCCAGATGAACACCAGGAGCGCCCCGGTGACAAAGCCCGGCGTAGTAAGCGGCAGCGTAATGTCCTTGATCCGGCGCCAGCCCCGGGAGCCCACGCTTTCCGCCGCCTCCTCCAGGGAAGGGTCGATCTTGGAAAGGGAATCCAGGATATTCAAGGTCATCAGGGGGAAGAGGTGGAGGGTTTCCACAAGCAAGACCCCGTGGATCCCGTACATGAAGTTCACCGGTCCCGCAAACCCCAGGTAGTCCATGAGCAGCACATTCACCGTCCCCGCCCGGCCCAGAATGAACACGAATCCCAGAACCCCCACCAAAGGCGGCATGATAATAGGGATGATGGTCAGGTAAGTGAAGAGACCGCGTCCGGGAAAATCATAGCGCACCAGGAGAAAGGCGATGATGACCCCCAGGATCGAGGTGGTCAAAACCGTGGCCAGTCCCAAAAGGACGGAGCGCCAGGTGGCGCGGAGGTAAAAGGGATCGGAAAAAAACTGGGCGAAATTCTTAAATGTAAAACCCAACTCTTTGGTAGTGACGGCATCGTAAAAAAGATGAATCAGGGGATAGATCAAAAAAACGATGAGAAAAGTGGCAATGATCGCGATGCCGCACCAGCCGCCCACATTGGCCTGCGGCTTGAGCCGCGGCTGCGCGATGGTTGCCGCTTCCGGATATAGCGCGCTCATGGGGCGCCCCCCTTTTCCTCATCCTTGGGGATGGCATAGGTTATTGCCACCGGAAAGGAAACATAGACCTTCTTCCCCAGGGCAATTGGCCGGTGTTTTCGGGGATCATGACAGTCGGCCTTGAAGAGATAGCCGTTTTTCATCTCCACGTCATAGCGGACCGAATTCCCGCAATAGTAGGTGAAGCTCACCTCACCTTCGAGGCAGTTCCGTTGCCCGTCCAAGGGCGGTTCCGTCTCGATATCGCAGGTCTCCGGTCGGACCGTCACCATACAGGCGGCGCCGGGCCGCAGGTGATTAGCCGCGACGCCGGTAAGCGGGCCCAGGGAGGTTTCGTAGCGGAACTCGCCCGAAGGCAGGACCTCCAGCACCCTTGCTTCCAGGAGATTATTGGTGCCCAAAAAATCGGCCACAAAGACGTTCGCCGGTTTCTCGTAGAGTTCCAGCGGCTCGCCGACCTGCTGAATCTTGCCGAAGTTCATCACCACCATGCGGTCCGACAGGGTCAGAGCTTCTTCCTGGTCGTGGGTCACGTAGATGGTGGTGATCTTCAATTCCCGCTGGAGCTTCCGGATCTCCGCCCGAACCTGGACCCGGATTTTCGCGTCCAGATTGCTCAGGGGTTCATCGAGGAGAAGCACATCGGGATCGAGCACGAGCGCCCGGGCCAGGGCGACGCGCTGCTGCTGCCCGCCGCTCAACTGTCCGGGGTAGCGTTTCTCCAGGCCGGTAAGATTCACCAGACGCAGCGTATTGGCCACCTTGTCGCCAATCTGCGCCGTGGCCAGCCTTTTGATCTTGAGTCCATAGGCAACGTTTTCAAAGACGGTCATATGGGGCCAGAGGGCGTAGTTTTGAAAGACCATCCCGATATTCCGCTCCGAGGTAGGGACATGGCTCATGGAGCGCCCACCGAAGTAGAGCTCGCCGTGATCCGGATGGTAGAAGCCGGCGAGGAGTCTAAGCAGGGTGGTTTTGCCGCAGCCCGACGGCCCCAGGAGTGTAAAGAGTTCCCCGTCCGCGATATCGAGAGAGACATGACTCACGGCCTCTAGCGGGCCAAAGCGTTTTACGATATCTTTAATGACAATATTCAAGCGTCCTTTGCCTCCTAAAAAAATGGCGCCTCCGCAGAGGCGCCCTTGGGTCAAACGATTATTTCTTGATCAGCTCACTGTGTTTTTCCAGAATTTCCTTGCGGAAGAACTCATTAACCTCGGAATACCGTTTCTGGGCCACATCGTCGTTGTAGACGTTGCCCACGGGGGTGTCGTAGAAAGAACGGAGACCGCCCATGAAATCCACCGACAGCTCCGCCTGGGAACCGGGAGCGCCGGCTACCTTCAGGCGAGGATATATGGAGAAGAGACCCCTTTCCATGAATATCTTCTGACCCTCCTCCGTCAGGAGAAACTCCACGAAAGCCTGAGCGGTGCGGGGGTTCGGCGCTCCTCTGAGAACACCCATCGGCTCGGAGGTAACATAGGCGTTGTTGGGGAAGACAAATTTAACGTCAAAGCCGGCGATCCGTTCTTCAAAGGCCATGTACGAGGGAACGGCAAACCCTACGGCGAACTCCCCCTTGGAGACCAAAGAGGGGACGTCCCGGCTCCGGGCGGTAAATTTACCCGTGTTGGTGGCCAGTTTGCGCGCCCAGTCCCAGCCCTTGTCCCAGCCGTAGAGCTGGAGCAGCACCTCGTAGGAGGCGTGGTTGGAGCTGGAGCGGTCGGGAGTGCATTGGGTGACATGACCCTTCAGTTTGGGATTCAAAAGGTCGTCCCAGTCCTTGATCACTGGAACGCCCAGGCGGGCCAGCAGTTTGGGCTGGTAGATGAGGCCGTAGGGCTCAAGAGTGGTGCCCACCCAGAATCTTTTGGGATCCTTCAAGGGAAGCGGAACCGGCTTGCCAATCGCGACGGGAATATCATCCCAGACGGCTTTGGAAACGGTGAGCGGCACCAAAAGATTCTGTTCGGCCAGTTTATCAAAGAGCGCCGATTCCCCGCCCCAGAAGATATCCGCCTGGGGTCGGCCGGCCCATTCGACAATCTTGCCGTAGGAAGTGGGCGTGCCGGCATGGAGGGCGGCGACCTTCACATCCACGCCCCATCTTTTCTTGGCGTATTTGGCGAAGGCATCGAGGCTGGCGTCGGTTATGAATTTGGTCACCGGGGTCTGGAGAATCAGCGCCCCTTCAATTGGCGCCTGACCATGGCTTACGCTCCCCCAACCGCACAGAACAAAGAAAAATAAACCCAGCGCAACTACAGTTTTCTTCATGGACTTTCCTCCTCCCTTTTCTCTCCGGTCTCTTCCCGGAGGGCTGAAGTTAGTGTTACATTCCCCTCCCGAACGTCATATTATATAGCGCCGCGTGCTTCGGCTTATCTGATAAACCTACTGGCCGACTATCACAGGCCGGGGAGAAAATCAATTTTATCTGATGCTGCGACGTAAAGACTCCGTTACCGCTGGCCAGACAATATGCTTTTGGTAAAATGCAAAAACCATGACTTCCCCGTCCCCTCTGGCGGGAGGAGCCGGGACCGCCCAATCCTCTGTGGCCCAGGGGCCTCATGCCCGCGCCCACCTTGGCAATAGGCAAGACTGTTGCCGCTTACAAAGAGCGAGACTAACTTTTTATCGCCCTTATTTTAACCGCCGCCGCTCAAGACGGAATCGTCACACCACTGCCCTTGATGAACCCGTAAAAATCATCACTTTTTGAATTACGGCGCCGGCAGAGGGTCCCAGCCCAAAAAAATCTCCGTTGCGGGTGAACCTGACCATGCACAGGGGCCTCGCCGGTACAGACACGGACGGGGACAGCGCCTATTTAGCCTACTCCATGCCAAATTTTACCAGTTTCTTATGAAGGGTGTTTCTATTGATACCCAGGAAATCGGCCGCTGCGGTCTTCACGTCGTTGGAACGCCTAAGAGCAATCTTCAAGAGCGCCCGGTCGGTGAGGCCAATCAGTTCTTCATAAAGCCTGCTTTTTGCGTTATTTTGGTTATACAAGCAGGTAACAACGTCTTCCAGAGTCCTTTCCAGGGATATTCCCAGCGCTTCTTCTAGTCGCGACGAATTATTTTTCCGCTGCTTTTCCGTTTCGTTGAAATTATTTCTTCGCTTCATCTGGCAAGCCGCTTCGGTTAGAGATGGGTTATTTTAAAGAAAGTCAGGAGGATAATCAAAAGCGAGGCGCCCCAGAAATAGAGCATAGGCCAGATGAACAGTCTCGGACGGCACAGCTGATCCAGAGCTTCCGGTTCAACCCTGTGCCTCTCTACGCCGGATATTATATCTGCTGACAGCTCGGCAAACCTGGCCATTCTATTCGATAGGAAGAAAAAACCCTTATTGGTAGTCAACAGCAGATACAATTTGCTTTTCAGATTCAAACCGGCAACATGGTGGATGTCATTCCAGGACAGATCTCTGGCCCGGAAAAACTTGATAAATCGCAGCCCCTTCTCCCCAATCGAGACTCTTCTGGTTAGATTTTCGAGCAAATAAATCAGGGTTACAAAAAATAGACTGGGCAGGAGCATTCTCTCTACGGCGGACGAAGGGGAAAGAAGAGCAATAAAAGACAGCGCAAGCAGGCAAAGGACAATAATGGCCAGGGGCAGGATCAAGGCAAGCCTGATTTTATAGGTTTTATGATTCATGATAAGCAGCTTGGCATGTTAAATTGCTACAGAGTCAACCTTAGACGACCTCATAAAAAATCCTGACGCTTACGTTACGCTAATTCCGGAGGGATTAAATAAACTGGCGCAGTCCCCATTAATCTTCCCATCAATCCCGGCAAAAATCGCTCTTGCCGCCTTCCTTTTTTACCAGCCTGATATCCGTCAGTGTCATTTCCCGATCCACCGCCTTGCACATATCGTAGATGGTCAACGCCGCCACACTTACCGCCGTAAGAGCTTCCATCTCAACCCCGGTCCTGCCGACAGTCTTCACGGTCGCCTCAATGGCAATTTCCCCCTGATTTTGGTCGATAATAAAAGCAATGTCCACTCCGGTCAAAAAAAGTGGGTGACACAAGGGTATAAGCTCGCCCGTCTTTTTTGCGGCCATAATTCCGGCCAGGCGGGAGGCCGCTAGAACATCCCCCTTGGGAAGCCCGCCGCCGATAATCAAATCCGCCGTCTGGGGACGCATAAGCACCCTCCCGCGAGCGATGGCGCGGCGCACGCTATTGTCCTTAGCGGTGACGTCAACCATTCTAGCCTTGCCATGTTCATCCAGATGAGTCAGGGTGGTCATTGTAAGGAAAGGTCCTCTGTTCCCGGGGAATTTATGAAGCAATAGGAGGCTTACCATACCGGAAACATCCCGTCAAGGAAGTTAAATCTGCGGGTGCCGCGCCGGGTAAATGTTGGGTAATAACACCGGAAATGCCTTGCGGGCGCTGGCTCCTTGCTGTATTAGGGTAAGGCGTTAATCAGGGAGGCGCTGATGATTGCAAAGATAACCGGCGGCACGATACTGGGGATTATCTCCCATCCGGTCCAGGTGGAGGTTGATATTTCTTCCGGCTTGCCAATTTTTACCACTGTGGGCCTGCCCGATGCGGCGGTAAAGGAAAGCCGCGACCGGATCAAGGCGGCAATCAAAAATTCCGGCTATTCCTTCCCTCGCACCCACCTGACTGTCAATCTGGCGCCGGCCGATATCCGCAAAGAGGGCACGGGCTTCGACCTGCCCATTGCCACGGCAATTCTAGCCGCTCAGGGAATCATCAAATCACCCCTCCTCCAAAATTACCTGTTTTGCGGCGAATTGTCCTTGGACGGAACGGTCAAGGGTATTCCGGGAGCCCTTTCCAATGCCATTATGGCCCGGGAGCTGGGCATGAAGGGGCTGGTCGTCTCCAAAGAAAACAGCGCCGAGGCAGCCATCGTTGAGGGAGTCGAGGTGATCCCTATTGAAACGCTGCCGGACGTGGTGGAATTTCTCAACGGGACAAAAATCATCCCGCCCGCAGTCCTTGATCCGGAGGCATTAAAGTCGCCGAACTTCGAGTCTGCAGGGGATTTCTCCGAGGTCCGCGGACAGGATCAGGCCAAACGGGCATTGGAGATTGCAGCCGCCGGAGGCCACAACTTAATCATGGTGGGCCCGCCCGGCTCCGGCAAGACAATGCTTGCCCACCGCCTGGGCAGCATCCTTCCCCCGCTATCACTGGAGGAGGCCATCGAAACCACACGGATATTTTCCGTGGCCGGTTTCTTGGACAGAAAAAAACCGCTGCTATTGGGGCGGCCCTTTCGGGCGCCTCATCATACTGTTTCCGACGCCGGTTTAGTGGGAGGCGGACATCAGCCCAGACCCGGGGAAATAAGCCTGGCCCATCAGGGGGTCCTTTTCCTCGATGAGCTGCCTGAATTCAAGAAACATGTCTTGGAGGCGTTGAGGCAGCCGATGGAGAATGGTTATGTCACCATCACCAGGTCGGCCGGAGTCGCCACCTATCCGTCCCAGTTCATGCTTGTGGCGGCCATGAATCCCTGCCCCTGCGGTTATTACGGCGACCCCCGCAATAGCTGCCGCTGCAGCAGCCAGCAGATACGCCAATATCAGGGGCGCATCTCCGGCCCGCTTTTCGACCGGATCGATATTCATCTGGAGGTGTCGGCCGTCCGGTATCGGGAACTTCGCGGCAGCTACACGGCAGAGGGCTCCGCCTCCATCCGGGAGCGGATATGTCGGGCCAGAGAAATACAGAAGAGCAGATTTCCCGGTAAATCCGTGCCGCTTAACGCCAAAATGACGGAGAAACAGGTAAAGTTGTTCTGTCGGCTCGACGATGAATCTCATCAGCTCATCGATATGGCTATGAATAAGCTGGGCTTGAGCGCCCGGGCGTACAGCAGGATACTGAAACTGTCGCGAACCATTGCCGATTTGGCCGGCCAAGACCGGATCGAAGCCCAGCAGGTGGCGGAGGCAATTCAGTACAGAAATCTTGACAGGATGATATTGTAGTTATCGAACGTCACACTTTTGATTTATTCCCATTGAGATGATCCGGGTGAAAATAGTCGCCAAAAGCTCGTGGGGAAGCCTCGTCCAGTCGGCAATCATGACGCCCAGCCGAAGCTATTCTCCGGCAAGCAAGGGGTAAATCATCCCTTTTAAGACTTTAAGTTTCTGCTCGACCTCGGCGCTGCTCGTGGCCAGAATGTTGAGATGCCCCATTTTTCTGCGATTCCGCGCCTCCTCCTTCCCGTAAAGATGCAGTTTCACCCCGCCCACCGAAAAAATCTCCGGCCAGGCAAGGTCCTGGGGGCCATGGCCCAGAATATTGAGCATCGCCGTGGGACAGCAGAGCCTGGGCTCCTCCAGGGGCAGGCCGCTCAAAACCCGCAAGAGCATCTCAAACTGGGAGATGTTGCAGCCGTCCATAGTGTAATGGCCGGAATTGTGGGGACGGGGGGCAAACTCATTGACCAGGATATTCCCATCGGCCAGAAGAAACATCTCGATGCCCACCAACCCCACCAAACCGAGAGTCGCCGCCAGGTCACTGGCGATCTCGCACGCGCGGGCCTTCTCGGCGGGAGTCAAAAGCGCGGGCGCCAGGGTGTGCAGCAGTATCCCCTGGTGATGGACATTTTCGCCGGGGGGGAAAAGGACGATATTTCCGCCGGCATCCCGGGCGCACATGACCGAAATTTCTCGGATGTAGGGGATGAATGCCTCCACAATCAGTTCGCCGGTCAATTCCGCCCGCGCCGCCTCCAGCTCGGAGTTGGTTTTGACAATATAGAGACCCTTGCCGTCATAGCCTCCGGTCGAGGTCTTGATCACCAGGGGGAGATTAAGGAGCTTAGGGTCGATCTCCTGGGGCCCGTTAAAAATCTGAAAACGGGCAACGGGAAATCCTTTCTCCGAGAGGTAGGTTTTTTCAGCGATCCGGTTTCTCTTTATCTTGAGGATACTGGCGGCAGGCAATACGGGAAGCCATCTGCCGATCTCTTCCACCATCTCCATGTCCACATGCTCGAATTCATAAGTGGCCACCTGGCATGACGCGATGAACTCAGCGCAGCGCTCCGGCGGAAAGGAAAGATCCGCAACCTGCGCCGCCGGACCCCTGGTATCTGGGTCGATCACCGCAGCGCGGTATCCCATCCGCCGGCATTCCAGGGTCAGCATCCGTCCCAGTTGTCCACCGCCGATAATACCGATTGTCGCCCCCGGACGAAGTTGCATGATCAGGCCAGCTCCTGAGGCGCAATTTCCATTGTTGCCACGCTGTCTCTCATTTTCTCCATGTAGTATTCTAATCGCCGCCGGATTTCCGGGTACTTGATCCCTAAAATCCGGGCCGCCAAAAGCCCGGCATTTGCGGCGTTTCCGATCGCTACAGTGGCGACCGGTATCCCGGCGGGCATCTGCACGATGGAAAGAAGCGAATCCAGACCGTTTAAGTTGGCCGAAGGAACCGGGACGCCGATTACCGGCAGTGTGGTCTTAGCCGCCGTCATGCCCGGCAGATGAGCCGCCCCGCCAGCCCCGGCAATGATTACCTCAATCCCCCGGGCGGAGGCGGTCTCGGCATAGCGGAACATCTCATCCGGGGTCCGGTGGGCGGACTTGATTGACACCTCGAAGGAAACCCCCAGTTCATCCAAGATATGGCAGGCTTTTTTCATAACCGCAAGATCACTCTTGCTGCCCATGATTATTCCGACTTGAGCTTCCTGTTTCATACTTGCCTCCCTGACGGCGGGCCGTCTGCCCGGGATCGGGTAAAAAGCCTGCCCAGCCTCCCCGTTTTCTGCCATACCGAAAGCAATTTCCGCTAGCGCTTAAAAACGCTGAACAACTTATCCAGAGTGCTCTTTTCCATAGCTGCGGCCTCCTCCATCTCGCCAGCGTCGAACCAAACGCCATCGCAGTGAGAGCACTTGTCAACCTTTACCTTCTGGTAATCGATCTCTATTAAGTCCATCCCGCACTTGGGGCATTTCATGTAGTGGAGGTCCTTGAGACGCTTTTTCTCTTCCTCGCTAATCTGGCGTTCCACCTCTTCCCTCAGGCGCTTCTTCCGCTCAAACTCCATCCGCGCCATGTATTCCTCTTCGCGCTCACTGGGTTTCATGTTTAGCTCCTTCATTTTTGCGGCGAAATATACAGGCATCGCCTGTTATATGCAAACAGTTTCTGTTTTATCGCTGCAATGTACGAAAGCCTTGTTTTGCACCGGGCCAATAGTAATAAAAACTTGACTTTTGAAAAAACGGTTGTCATAATGCCAACAAAGCACTGATTGCAAGGGATGGTTTTAATAGATTGGTCAGGCACTCTGCCTCATATGAATTATTTGGTGAACAGGTGGAACTTTTGAAATTTTCCGAGTTGGAAAACAGGATACAGCGGGTAGTTGGGGAGTACAGCCTGCTTAAGCGGCGCAATGAAGAATTAGAAGGACTCTTGAAAACCCGGGAGCTGGAACTCGAAGAGGCAAGGGCAAAAATAAGGGGATGGGACGAAGAGAGGGAATCGGTACGCACAAGGGTGGACTCACTGCTGGATATGCTTCAGGATGTAAACGCGTAACCTTGCGGTTTTAAGGGGTGCGGTTTGAGGAAACGCTTCAATATAACGATTCTGGGGCAGAATATCTCGGTTATGCATGATTCAGGGGATGATTACGTGACGGAAGTTGTCCGTTATGTCAGCGACAAGGTTCAGGAAATACAAACAAGAACCGCCGGAGCCAGCGCCTTGACGGTCGCCATTCTGGCCGCTTTGAACGTTGCGGATGACTATTACAAGCTCAAAAACGCCAACGATATGATTTGTAGTCAGCTGGAAGATAAATCGGATAATTTAATCAGACTTTTAAACGATTTGAGATAGTTTTTATCCCCTGCGATGTGCGTGATTAACTTTTCATTTTTTGAGCTAACACCTTGGAACCGGGAGCCTTTCCTTGTCGCGGTGTGCAAGTCAGCCTGACCCCTTGGGGGCTTAGCTGATGAGCCTGAAGCGGTAAGCATGGCGCCCACTTTGTTGCGGGGTTCAAAAAGAACGTTAACACGGCATCGGCGGGGGTCCTAAATTTAGCCCGCCAAGCCACCCTGCCCCCGGAAACTGCCATCTCCGAGTTAAATCTTTTTTGTAAGCGGCCTCTTTTTGTAAATGAATTGTCCGGTCATGGCATTGTTGCGCCATGCAATCCGGATTATAAAATACTTAATCCTGGGCTCGGCCAGACGGCTCCAGCCAGGAGCGGGGGGTGTGAATTTGGACAAGATCAGTTTGATACTTCTTTTTATTGTTGTGGCGGTTACGCTGGGCGCCATCCTGGGATACTTTATCAGCCAGACCATTTCCCGCAAGCGACTTGATTCCTCCGAGGAGCTTTCCAATCGAATTTTAGAGGAAGCCAAGAAAGAAGCCGAAACAATTAAGAAAGAGGCCGTCCTGCTGGCCAAGGAAAACCTTTTGAAGCAGAAGGTGGAAAACGAAAAGGAAGCCAGGGAAAGGAAAAGCGAGCTTGAGAATCTGGATCGCCGCCTGAGGTTAAAGGAAGAGAATCTGGAAAAACGACTGGAACTGCAGACCCAGAAGGAGGCCGCGATTGAAAACCGCGAGCGCTCACTGCTGCAGCGGGAGGGTAATTTAACCGAAAAACAGGAGCGGGTGGAACGTCTCATCCAGGAACAACGACAAAAGCTGGAGGTAATCGCCGGCTTTACAGCGCAGCAGGCTAAGGCCCAGTTGATCCGGGACATGGAAGCTGAAGCAAGGCACGACGTTGCGGTTATGATCAGAAAGATCGAAGATGAGGCGCTTCTTACGGCGGATCGCAAGTCATGCGATATCGTCGCCTATGCGATTCAGCGTTACGCAGGCGATGTGGTGACTGAAAAGACTGTTTCGGTGGTCAGCCTGCCCAACGATGAGATGAAAGGCCGGATAATCGGGCGGGAAGGCCGTAATATCCGGGCTATTGAAGCCGCAACCGGGATCGACTTGATCGTTGACGACACGCCGGAGGCGGTGGTCTTGTCAAGCTTTGATCCGGTCCGTAGGGAGGTGGCCAGGCTCTCCATCGAACGGCTCATCGCGGACGGCCGGATTCACCCCGGCCGGATCGAAGAGGTGGTCAAGAAGGTCCGAACCGAGGTGGAAAACATTATCCGGGAAACTGGCCAGCGGGCATCTTTTGACGTGGGTGTTCACGACATTCACCCGGAGATAATTACCCTCCTAGGCAGCCTCAAGTACCGCACCAGCTATTCCCAGAACGTCCTCCAGCATTCCATTGATGTTGCCTATCTCACCGGCATGATGGCCGCTGAGCTTAAGATGAACGTCAAGGAGGCGAAGAGGGCCGGCCTTTTGCACGATATCGGCAAGGCCATGGACCACAAGGTGGAGGGTCAGCATGCAGCCATCGGCGCCGATTTCGCCCGTCGGTTCGGCGAGTCCAAAAATATCGTCCAGGCCATCGCCTCCCATCATGAAGACGGCCGCAACAACAGCATCCTGGCCGTCCTGGTCCAAGCGGCGGATACCCTGTCGGCAGCACGTCCGGGCGCCCGACGGGAAATGTTGGAATCATACGTCAAAAGACTGGAAGACCTGGAACGAATCGCCAACTCCTTCAACGGCGTGGACAAGTGCTTCGCAATCCAGGCCGGCCGCGAAATAAGAATCATGGTGGAAAACGACAAGATTTCCGATTCGGAAACCGTGATGCTCTGCCGGGATATTATCAAGAAGATAGAAACCGATTTGACCTATCCCGGCCACATCAAGGTCACTATCATCCGGGAAACCAGATTTTCTGATTTTGCGAAATAGGTGCCAGGCTTGAAGATACTTTTTATCGGCGACATTGTTGGAAAACCGGGGCGTAGGGCCGTCCGGGAGCTGCTGCCGGAGCTTATATCTCACCATGAGGCATCGCTGGTCATTGCCAATGGTGAAAACGCCGCCGCCGGTTTTGGCATTACCAAAGATATTGTGGAGGAGCTCTTTGATTGCCAAATCGATGTCCTCACCTCGGGAAACCACGTCTGGGACAAACGGGAAACCCTCGATTTTATCGGCGACTACCGGGATTTTATCCGTCCGGCAAATTACCCACCGGGAACCCCCGGGACGGGGAGTGTAGTTTTTTGGACCAGGGAGGGAATTGGCGTCGGGGTAATAAATCTGGCGGGCCGCGTATTCATGACCCCCGTGGACTGTCCCTTCCGGGTAGCCGAGCAGGAAATCAACCGTTTTAAAGAGAAGACGCCGGTTATCATCGTGGACTTCCACGCTGAGGCGACTTCGGAAAAAAAAGCTCTTGGCTACTTCCTGGCCGACCGGGTAAGCGCCGTTTTGGGCACCCACACCCATGTTCAGACCGCCGATGAGGAAATCATGGCCGGTGGCGCGGCCTACATCAGCGACGTCGGCATGACCGGCCCTCATGATTCGGTAATAGGCATCAAGCGGGAACTGATCATCGAACGCTTCATCCGCCAGATTCCCAACCGTTTCGAAGTGGCCCGGGAAAATGTCCGGCTCCAGGGAGTGGTTTTGGATATCGACGAAGAGACCGGTAAAAGCCGGGCGATTGAGCGGTTGAATGTCCCGCTGAGAGACAGCCACCCGTAAAAAAGGAGATTTTACAGTGGAAGATCTATTTACTACTCTCAAGAAAAGGGGGTTTGTCGAGCAGGTCACCGACGAGGGCCTGGTGCGGGAACTCCTGACCCGCGGTATAGTTACCTGTTACATCGGCTTCGATCCCACGGCGGCAAGCCTCCATGTCGGCCATCTAATCCCCATTATGGGGCTGGCTCACATCTATTTAAGCGGCCATCGCGCCATCGCTCTCGTGGGTGGTGGGACCGGGCTGATCGGAGACCCCAGCGGCAAGACCGAGATGCGCCAGGTTCTTACCCGCCAGCAGATCGATTCTAACGCCGAAGCCATGAAAATTCAATTTTCCCGCTATTTGGATTTTTCCACCGGCCGGGCGCTGCTTATGAATAACGCCGACTGGCTGACCAGACTCAACTATATCGAGTTTCTCCGGGATATCGGCCGCCATTTCAGCGTCAACAAGATGCTTGCCGCGGAAAGCTATCGCAACCGGCTGGAGAAGGGCCTCAATTTCATCGAATTCAATTACATGCTCCTGCAGGCTTACGATTTTCTCCACCTGCACCGAACCGAAGGCTGTCTCATGCAACTGGGAGGCAACGACCAGTGGGGCAACATGCTGGCCGGGGTGGACCTCATCCGGCGGGAAGAGGGGGTCATGGCCCACTGTCTCACCTTTCCTCTCTTGACCACCGCCGCGGGCCACAAGATGGGCAAAACAGAAAAGGGAGCCGTCTGGCTGGATGCCTCACTCACCTCGCCCTACGAGTACTATCAATTCTGGGTAAACACGGACGATGCCGATGTGGAGCGTTTTCTGGCCCTCTTCACCTTTCTGCCGCTCGACGAGATAAGGCAAATACAAAACCTGCGCGATCAGGAACTGAACCTGGCCAAGACGATACTGGCCTACGAGGCCACCCGGATCACCCACGGGGTGGAAGCCGCCCAGGCGGCCTGGCGATCCTCCGCGGCGGCCTTCGGCAGCCGGGATCTGCCAAACAATTTTTTTCCGTCCAGCTCCATCCCGCGAGCGGGAGCCGCCGCTGATGTTACCGCCCTGCCGGTAATAGTAAAGTCCCGGGAAGAACTGCAGCGGGGGATACCGGCCTGCGAATTGTTTTTTACGGGCGGGCTTTGCTCATCTAAAGGGGAGGCCAGGAGGCTTTTGTCCCAGGGGGGCGGTTATGTGGGGGAAAGACCGATTGCCTCTTTCGATGAGCTCATCTGCCTGAAAAACGCCGACGACGATGGCCGCATCAGGCTTAGGAAGGGCAAAAAGAAATACCTGATCATCCAGGCCAAATAAGCAGGCCGCGACTAAGATCGCATTTTGAGCCCTGACAGCCGGCTTAGGCCCGGTCTTTCCTTCGGGCTTCGATGATCCGGCGGCGGATTATTTCCTTAGTCATGACACGGCCGATTATTTCTCCCAATTCCGGATCTTTGGGGCCTTGCCGGCATTCTTCGATCATTTTTTTGTCCCGGTCTTTGAGGTAACGATGATCAAGAGATAGCTTCTCATCCCTGCCCCGAGCGCCATGGGGGGGAGGCGCCGTGGCTAGGGAGAAGCGGATGTCTTTGATATCGGAGGCGGCAGAGAGCGGGCGGAGCATGCCAAGGATATCCGATTTGACAAAATGCAGCTGCTGCAGCCAGACGGAAGAACTGACCTTAACTAACAAAATATTATTCTTGAGTGATTCCGCTTTGGACTGGGCCGCGATCTGCGGCCCAGTCGCCTGCCTCCAGATGGCGTTTAAGCGGCCTTGCTCCCGGTCAATGTCGAGCTTCCTTTTTTTCAGTGTCGCATCAAGGATATCGGCCAAAGGCTCTAGTTGCCGGTTTGTCTTTCTGGGCGTCATGCGGATTCCTCATACCAAAGGCCGATCAGGGGTATCCGTACCACTGTCGGTGCCCGGCCCCAAAATCTTCCACATTGCCTTGTTGAACACGGACAGCATATCGTCGCTATAGAGAACCATCCTCACCAGGATCAGGTTATTTTCCTTTTTGAGGTAATCGATGATCGTAGTCAACGCTATCCGGGCGGCCTCTTCTTTGGGGTAGCCGTAAACCCCGGCGCTGATTGCCGGAAAGGAAACGCTTTTGATTCCCCGGCCTGTCGCCAGCTTCAGGCTCTCCCGGTAGGCGCTGGCCAGAAGGCTTTCCTCATTTTCCCCGCCTCCCCGGTAAACCGGCCCCACGGTGTGGATCACATAGCGGGCGGAAAGCCTTCCCCCGGTGGTTATTACCGCTTGGCCGACCGGGCAGCCCCCGATCCGCCGGCACTCCTGCATTATGGTGGGCCCGCCAGCGGAATGAATCGCTCCGTCCACTCCGGCGCCGCCCGCTAAAGCGGAATTGGCGGCATTGACTATAGCGTCGACAGACTCCTTAGTGATATCTCCCTTCACCAGTTGCAACAGGGTTTTGTTGATCATGATTTCCATTAATCAATTCAATCCTTTCCCGACCGCCACTCCCTCGCCATACACCAGCATCCGGTAGGTCTTTTCTATCCTGTCCCAGTTTTCTTCCCGGTCCAACGACCAGTAACGGCCTATCACCGAAACCAGTTTGCCGACCCCCAGGTCAGCAGCCTTCTTTTCGACCTTCTCCAGATAGGCGGCGCCGCTTTCCGGCAGCTCGCCACGGCGGCCCAGCATGGCATGGATATATACTTCCGGAAGCTTCTCCCGGCGGGCGAGCTCCATCAAGGCAAAGAGATGTTCAATGGAGCCGTGGGAGCTGAAAAAAGAAACGATCCCCAAGAGATGAAGGGCGGTCGCGTTCTTCTTCACTTGAGTCATGACCTTGAGGAAGGCTTCGTTGGTAAAAAAGGAGCCGTCGGCAATGGCCCGATCAATCCTTACCCGGTCGGAATATATCCGGCGGCCGGCACCGAGATGAACGTGGCCGGCCTCGGAGTTGCCAACTGTTTTCTCCGGCAGCCCCACGCTCCGGCCGGCGGCCTGCAGAACGGCGTGAGGGTGGCTACTCCAGGCGCAGTCCATACCGGGAGTATGAGCCCTGGCGATCATGTTCCCTCCGGTTTCGTCCCGGAATCCCCAGCCATCCAATAACAGCAGCAGGACTTTCGGGCTTGGCGGCAGATCATTTCCGGCAATGAGGGAGTTGCCGGTCATGACGTCGGGCTTGGGCAGGCTAAGCA
>JBBIRO010000029.1:0-40869 GCA_037441775.1 Syntrophobacterales bacterium | reverse complement strand
TCGCCCCTATTTTAACCGTCGCCACTCGGGACCGAATTTTTACGATATTTGAAACATTATGCTTGACTTGAGAATTTGTCTTCTGTTATTCTTTTAGTGAAATTAAAATATGGTGATAGGCATTTTATGATTTCAAAGATTAATGTAGGCGGCAATCTCCTGAGATTGGGCTATGTACTCGTAGTACTCGTAGCCACGGGGGCTGCCGCTCGTTGTCTTTGAAATAGCAGAGGACAACGAAAGCCGCAGTCCCCCCAGGGATTGCGGCTTTTTTATTGATAAGCCGCTCCCGGGCGGTTTTTTTTATGGAAGGAGGTTGTAACAAAATGCAGACCGGCGCAGATGTACTTATCCAGGTTCTAAAGGAGGAGGGGGTGGAAGTCATTTTCGGCTATCCCGGCGCCAATACCCTTCCCATTCATGACCGATTAATTGATGAACCAATCAGCCATTATACGATGCGCCACGAACAGGCGGCGGCTCATGCAGCTGACGGTTATGCCCGGGTAACGGGTAAGGTCGGGGTATGCCTGTCCACTTCCGGGCCGGGGGCCACCAACTTAGTGACCGGTATTGCGACCGCTTTTATGGATTCCACCCCGCTGGTGGCATTGACAGCTCAGGTCAATACCGATCTGCTCGGGCGGGATGCTTTTCAGGAAACGGACATTATCGGTATTACCATGCCCATAACCAAGCATAGCTTTCAGGTGAATCAGGTACGCAACCTGGCTTCCAATCTCCGACAAGCCTTCTACCTGGCCCAAAACGGTCGTACCGGGCCGGTTTTGCTGGATCTGCCCAAAGATGTTTTGGCGGCGCCTTGTGAGGCACCACCGGCTAGGGCGGCCTTTCCCAACGGCTCATCCCGCGGATCGGAAAACCCGGAACAGCTCGATAAAATTGCCCGTGCCCTCAATCAAAGCGAGCGGCCGGTGATCATTATCGGGGGCGGAATTAAGCTTGGAGGCGCCAGCGCCGAGATGGCCGATCTGGTAAAGCGGACGGGGATTCCTTTTGTTACCACCATGATGGGTATTGATGCGATCCCCGATGCAAGGGAGATGCATTTGGGATTTATCGGTACTCATGGCCAGGAGCTGGCCAACCGGATCATCCATCAGGCGGATTTCATTCTGGCCGTTGGTACCCGGTTTACCGAGCGTACGACACCTATTACCGAGGAGTTCGCTCCGCTGGCCCAAGTGGCTCAGATCGATATCGATCCTACGTCTATCGGCAAGAATATCCAGATCGATTACCCTTATGTGGGAGATATTCGCGAGGCTTTGGCGAGAATCATGCCGCTGCTTAACTTCAAAAAGAAAAGCGAATGGCTCAAAAGGATCGAGCGGGAACGCAGCCTGTTGGAGTCTGGCTTGCCCGATGGCGGCTGCGGTTTTGCCGGAAGCTTCATTTCCCGGTTGCAGGAGGCCCTGCCTGAAGACACAACAGTGGTTGCCGATGTAGGCTTAAACCAGATCTGGACTATTCGCTCCTGGAAATGTCGTTCCCCGCGCAGCCTCCTGTCCAGTGGCGGGATGGGCACCATGGGATTCAGCCTGCCAGCGGCAATCGGCGCCCAGGTGGGAAGGCCGAACACTTGTGTGCTGTCCATCTCCGGGGATGGGGGATTCCTGATGAATATTCAGGAATTGGCTACAATCAGCCACTACCGCCTGCCGGTGAAGTTGGTGATCCTGAATAACGGCAATTTGGGAATGGTTCGCCAGATTCAGGACCTTTTCTACCAGGGCCGGGTCAATTGCGTTGATCTGGGCAATAGCGTGGATTTAACGGCGGTAGCCGGAGGTTTTGGCATTCCCGCAAGCCGGATAAGGCTGGGGGAAGACCCGGAAGCGGGAATCGCCGCCATCAGGAATTCTCCCGGGCCCTACCTGCTGGAAGTCCAGATGGATCCAGAACAGTACGTTTATCCGATCATCGCCCCCGGCGGCAGTCACCTGGATATGATATATGGAAAATAAAGGGATTTAGGATGAAGGGGCTTAAACAGTTAGCCCAGAGGATACAAAGCGAACGGCCATAAGCATTTATTTATTCAGGAGAAAGACTATGAACACAGCAGAACATACCCTGACGATCCTGGTTAACAACCAACCCGGTGTCCTTTCCCGGGTGGCCGGGGTGTTCAGCAGTCGGGGTTATAATATCAGGACCCTTTGTGTGGCGGAAACTCAGGATGCCGCTGTTTCTCGAATTACCGTAACCAGCCGGGCGGATGGTGATTTTACCGACAAGATCAAAAAACAGCTGGAGAAACTGGTGGATGTGATCGAGGTGCTGGATTATTCCGGCCCGGGATATACCCACCGGGAACTTATGCTGCTGCGCGTTCGATTGCAGAAAGAGAAATTGTCGGAGTTGATCCGGGCGGTGGAAATCCTGGGCTGTCGCATCCTGGTTCGTCATAAGGATTCATTGGTACTGGAGGTTACCGGGGACAGAGAGGAAACAGCCGCTGTTTTTGCCTATCTGGAGCAGTTCGGCGTTCTGGAGGCGAACCGGACCGGCTATATCGCCTTAGATGCGGGCCCGATGGTTGCTGCAGCCGATTCGCCATATCCCGTTAGGGTGGCGTAAAAATATCTGGGCCAAGGCGTAAAGGTTCTGTTACTTCTGGCCAGACAATATGCTTTTGGTAAAGCGCAAAAACTCTTACTTTCCCTCTCTGGCGGGAGAAGCCGGAATTGCCCAATCCTCTGTAACGCAGGGGCCTTGCGCCCTTTGTCCACCTTGGCAATAGGCAGGACCGCTTGCCGGCCACAAGGGGCGTTACTACCTCCTTTTAGCCGCCGCCACCCCAGACTGAACATTGACAGGAAAACATAAAAAAACCTTGACACCGGGCAATCAAATTGCTAGGAGTTCAACCGAAGTGGAGATTTATCAGATGCTTATGAACCGTGCTGTTGTAAAATACATCGCCATAATTATTCTTGGGATAATTATACCCTTGCGCGGAGGGGACTGGTGATGGTTTAGGCTTTACATAATCCTTCAAAAAACCGTTGCCAGGGTAGGCAGCGGTTTTTTTTTGGTTTCAGCGGTATAAGTTTAGGGGGTTAATATGAAATTAACAGGGGCACAGATATTTTTTCAAGCATTGAAAATGGAAGGGGTGGATACGATTTTCGGCTATCCGGGTGGCGCGGTGATGGATCTTTACGATGAAATGCATCGTCAGGACATCAGGCATATTCTTGTTCGTCACGAACAGGGAGGAGTCCACGCCGCCGACGGCTATGCCCGCAGCACCGGCAAGGTGGGTGTCTCGCTTGTTACCTCCGGCCCTGGTGCAACCAATGCGGTAACCGGTATTGCGACAGCATTTCTGGATTCGGTTCCAATGGTGGTTTTCACCGGACAGGTACCGACTAGATTCATTGGCAATGATTCCTTCCAGGAGGTTGATATCACCGGCATTACCCGTTCCTGTACCAAGCATAACTTTCTGGTGCGGGAGGTACGGGAACTGCCGCAGACGATCCGCCAGGCCTTTTATATTGCCAGAAGCGGACGTCCCGGTCCGGTCCTGGTGGATTTGCCAAAGGATGTGATCCAGTCAGTGGTGGAAAGTGCTGAAATTGATTTCCCTGCTGATATTCAAGAGGAGTTGCCATCGCGGAAATATCTGGAAGCGCGCTGCCGGGAGGCCATAGACCTGCTGCTTAAGGCCGAAAGACCGCTTATCCTGTGCGGTGGCGGCATTTTACGCGGTAAGGCCTCGGAGGAATTCCAAAAGCTTACGACCAGATTGAATATACCAGTCACGAGCACTCTGATGGGGATTGGTTCATTTCCCGGTCATTCTCCCCTCTGGCTGGGGATGGTGGGAATGCACGGCACTTACTATGCAAACATGGCCGTGAGCCATTGCGATCTCCTTTTTGCCGTGGGCGCCCGTTTTGATGATCGGGTTACATCGAAAGTGGAAGCCTTCGCTCCCCATGCCAAAATCATTCATCTGGACATAGATCCCCTCTCTCTGGAAAAGGTTCTTCGCACCCACGTGGCCATTCAAAGCGACTGTAAGCCGGCGTTGCAAATGCTTAACGATATGCTGGACCAGGCTGCGCCGGAGCGTCGACCTGATCAATATTCGCCTTGGCGGGAAGAGGTCGCCCGTTGGAAGAAAAAAGTTCCACTTAGCTATTGTCGCAACGAAAACATCAAGCCCCAGTATGTGATACAAAAATTGAATAAAATTGCTGGCGGCCAGGCGATCATCACCACCGATGTGGGACAGCACCAGATGTGGGCGGCCCAGTTTTATAATTTTGACTATCCGGACACCTTCCTTACTTCCGGAGGGCTGGGCACCATGGGTTACGGACTTCCTGCCGCCATCGGTGCCCAGGTGGCCCATCCGGGGCGCCTGGTCGTTAATATTGCCGGTGACGGCAGCATTCAGATGAATATCCAGGAACTGGCCACCGCTGTTGAGTACAACCTGCCGGTCAAGGTGATAATCCTGAATAACGGCTACCTGGGGATGGTGCGTCAATGGCAGGAAATGTATTACGGCAAACGCTATTCTCAATCGGGAATCAGCGGCTGCCCGGATTTCGTCAAACTGGCCGAAGCTTACGGAGCGCTGGGGCTGCGCTGCGACAGGTCCGACGAGGTGGAGGAAACCCTGCGGCAGGGCATTGCTCATCCGGGTGTGGCGGTTATGGACTTTCGTATCGAACCCTTAGAGGGAGTATATCCGATGGTCAAGCCCGGGGCCCCTTTGACGGAAATGTCCCTGGGACAACAGCCAGTGGCAATGTAAGGAGAGATCAACATGCAACTCAAAGAAACAACCCTTGCTATTTTAGTTAACAACAAACCCGATGTTCTGGCCCGGATTGCCGGAACCTTCAGTGGGCGCGGGTTCAACATTGAGAGCATCTCGGCCAATACAACCAGGGACCCGGCCTTGACCAAAATTGTCATTACCACCAGACATAGCCGAGAGGTGGTCAAAAAAATAGAAAAACAGTTGAAAAATATTGTCGATGTGCTCAAAGTGGAAAATCTTTCCAAGCAAAAGTCAATTCACCGAGAGCTGTTGCTGGCGAGAATGAGGGCCACCGGGGAGCAAGCCGCTTATTTGGAAAAGATGGTCGTCGATAAAGGATGGCGTCTGGTAAGCAGCGACTGCGGCGGCCACATAATTGAAATTACCGGGGGCCAGGAGGAAATCATGACGGCCCTGGCCCTTTTGGAATCATTCGGCATTGACGATTACACCAGAACCGGAGTAGTGGCTTTGGAACTGGAGCAGAAGTGACATTGTATAACTAACTTGAAAATGGGGGATTTATGGCAAAAATAAATTTTGGTGGCGTGATTGAAGATGTGGTTACAGTGCAAGAATTTCCGGTAGCAAGGGCCCGGGAACTACTCAGCAGGGAGACGGTGGCCGTAATTGGTTACGGGGTACAGGGGCCTGGTCAGGCCCTGAATATGAAAGATAACGGAGTGACAGTCATTGTGGGACAGCGCAAAGGCACTCCCTCATGGGATAAGGCGTTGGCCGACGGGTTTGTGCCCGGCCAGACCCTTTTTTCGCCGGAGGAAGCCGCCCAGCGGGGAACGATCATCATGTATCTGCTCTCTGACGCCGGCCAGAAGGCGATGTGGCCGGCCATCAAGGCCCAGCTCAAACCCGGCGACGCCCTTTATTTTTCCCATGGCTTTTCTATTACCTACAAGGAACAGACCGGAGTTATTCCGCCTCCGGATGTCGATGTATTTTTGGTCGCACCGAAAGGCTCTGGAAGGTCACTCAGGACCAATTACCTGGCCGGCAGCGGCCTCAATTCCAGCTATGCCGTTTTTCAGGATTACACCGGGCGAGCCAGCGAGCGAGCCCTGGCAGTGGGGATGGCCATTGGTTCCATTTATCTCTTTCCCACCACCTTCGAAAAGGAAGTTTACAGCGACCTGACCGGCGAACGCGGGGTCTTGATGGGCTGCCTGGCCGGGGTAATGGAGGCCCAATATAATCTGCTGAGAAAAAAAGGTCATTCTCCCTCCGAGGCCTTCAACGAGACCGTTGAAGAACTGACCCAGAGCTTGATTATTCTTGTCGGAGAAAACGGGATGGATTGGATGTACGCTAATTGCAGCACCACCGCCCAGCGCGGCGCCCTGGACTGGAAGGGTCCCTTCCGTGATGCCGTTGCCCCGGTCTTCGAAAAGCTCTACGAGAAGGTGGTATCCGGTGAGGAGACCAGAATCGTCCTTGCGGCCAACAGCACCCCGGATTATCGGGAACACCTCAACAAGGAACTGGAAACCTTAAAGCAGATGGAAATGTGGCAGGCCGGCGCCGCGGTCCGGGCGCTGCGACCGGAAAACAGCGTCAAAAAGTAATACAATAGCGGCCGATTGATAAAAAGGGGGCGCTGTCTTCAAGGGGGCGCCCTCTTTTTATAATTGTCTGGGCAAATACGGTGACCTCCATGATACGTAATGTTGCCAAAACGGGCAAATATCCCTTGACACGCAAAAATAGCCCCCATATACTCCCTTGCCGAAAGAGGGAAGTTTATATCGGCAGCTGTTACGGACAGATATTCTCACTGCTGGGGAAGCGGCAATATTTTTGTCCAGCTTGCTGGCGCCAGTAAACCCGGACATTTCAGGTTATCCGCCAAACATGAACAAGGTTTCCGTTTACATTATTGCCTATAACGAGGCTGATAAAATCCGTGCGGCCATCAATTCGGTGCTGTGGGCGGACGAAATTTTGGTGGCCGATTCGTACAGCGCGGACAACACCGCAGCACTGGCGCAAGAGCTTGGCGCCCGGGTAGTGCAGATACCATTTCGGGGATTTGGTGATCTTCGCAACCGGGCCATGGCAGCCTGTTGTCACGATTGGATCTTTTCTCTCGACTCCGATGAACGCTGCACACCCGAGGCGCGGGATGAGATACTGGCCTGCTTACGGGACCCGCAGGCAGACGCCTATTACGTCCCCCGCAGGAATTTTTTCATGGGCCGCTGGATCCGCCACTCCGGTTTTTATCCTGATTACCGTCAACCGCAGCTCTTCAAGAAAGGGGCGCTGGTGTTCAAAGACGATCCGGTGCATGAGGAATTCACCATTGTCACCAAGCGGCCAGTCGCCTACTTACGCAACGCGATATGGCAGTTTCCCTTTAAGCGGCTTGAAGAGATGATGCACAAAGCAAATAGATACTCCACGCTGGGAGCGGAAAAACTGGCGCAAAGCGGCCGCAGGACAAGCTCCCTGTGGACAGCCTTGCTCCATGGCCTATGGGCATTTTTCCACATGTACATCCTCAAGCGGGGTTTACTGGATGGATGGCCGGGGTTCGTCATCGCTTTGTATAATTTCGAAGGAACCTTCTACAAATACGCCAAGCTGCACGAACTCCAATCAAATTGGACCCCGCCCCAATAGATCAGGAATAGTCACTGGATTAATCAGAGCGTTAAAAGAAGATGAGAAGGACCCTGATTTGTTACAAAGGGTTCGCAACGCGGTAGCGGTCATCCAGCAGGAGGCTTATGCGCTCCATGATAATCTCCGTCGCCTGCTGAAACTGGGCACGGTAGCGCTCCTGAGATTCCTTGGACAGGAGGGTGAATTCTTCGTTTATCTGGCATTCCCGCAACTGGTTGTCGTGGGTGAGGGGCTCGCCGACGCGATAGATGATCCGGCCGCTGCGAGCGAAGGGCAGACTCCCCCGATATACCTTTTCTGAATTGTTACAGCCCACCGGGACTACCTTTTTCTTGGTGTGCAGCGCCAACTGGGCCAGACCGCTTTTTCCCTGCCCAAAGGAGAGGGAGCGGGTTCCCTCCGGAAAAACAATGATGTTGAGCCCCTTTTCGAAGAGGGCTTGTTTACTCAACAGGGCAACCTGGGCCATAAATTGGTCATAATAGCTCCGAACCTGTTGCAAAAAAGGTTCGCCCAGCGATTCGAGAGATTCCCTCAGCTTCTTCGGGTACTGCCCCAGGATGTATTTACCGTCGATCACATCCTTAATGATTCGGTACTCGTCTTTTTCCATCCGCCGCTTCATGGCCTTCTGGAAAAACTCTTCCAGCAGGTAACCCATGGAGGGAACCGGGATCAGATTGCACAGGTCGAGCCCCTTGGCAAGCAGGGAATTCCGGTAATACTTGGCCTTGACCCAGACGGTGCTGTAGGGAAAAACCTTCAACTGCCTGAGCCGGTATTGAAAGGGCCAGTAGTTGAAACGGTCCGTGTGATTCATCGCGAAGATTACGTTTTCATCCCGGGGGATATTCTCGATTCCCTCAATGTCGATCTTGACCCGGGCGAAGAGGTGATAATTGGGAAACAAAAGGAATCTCGCTACAACCTGCTGTCCCCAGGGGATGCTGTTTAGTTTCAAATTTTTCAGATGTTCAATGTCAATCATTTTCTCCTGCCTCGCTTGTGATTTGGCCAACTGCCTTGGCCGTCAGTATTGATGCTCTAGTAAAAAGTCGGGGAAACCATAATTCTGCAACGGCCAGGGAAAAAGTTGTTTTTGCCGTACCGCCCCTTGTAGACGGGTCTAGCATTGCCTGTTGCCAAGGTTGAACAAGGGCACAAGGCCCGCGGCTATACTAACTGTTTCCAGTGAATAGGGATTCAGCGTAACGTAAGCATCCGAACTTATTACGAAGTCGTCAGCATTGTCCTGGCTCGCTTTAGATCCTGCGGTGTATCAATCTCCAGGGAATCAAAATCCGTTTCTATCACCTTGATCCGGTGACCATACTCCAGCGGCCGTAATTGCTCCAGCGCCTCGAGTTTTTCCAGAACTCCCTCCGGAAGGGCGGTAAATACCGACAAAAAAGAGCGGCGATAGCCGTAGATGCCATGGTGCTTGTAGTAAGACGTTTCCATCCCCCGATCCCGGACGAAAGGGATTGTCGCCCGGGAAAAATAGAGGGCAAAACTGTGCTGATCAAAGGTCACCTTAACCGCGTTGGGATGGGTAATCTCATCTGGTATTCTGATCCTGTAGATCAGGGTGGCCATCTGCAAAGCGGGATCGGCTATCAGCGGTGCGGTAACCTCGTCAATCTGGCTTGGCTCGAAAAGGGGTTGGTCTCCCTGGATGTTAACTACCAGGTCATCAGGGGCAAGTCCCAGGTAATCCGCCGCTTCGGCCACCCGATCCGTTCCGGAGCGGTGGAACGAAGAGGTCATTATGACTCGTCCCCCGAAAGCTTCAACGGCTCTTCTGATCCGTTCGTCATCGGTTGCCACAACTGTAAGAGCTGCCGTGCTGGATCGGCATGCGCGCTCGTACACATGCTGAATCACCGGCTTCCCCACCAGATCCGCCAGCGGCTTCCCTTCAAATCTGGTCGATCCATAGCGAACCGGAATTACAACTATGATTTTCACTGGATTTCTCACAGGCAGGGGTTGGGCTTTTCGAGGTACTGCAGATAGTCCGCGATGGCCTCCTCCAGCGAATAAAAGGGCCTACTGTAGCCCGCGGATCGCAGCTTGCCCATTTGGGCTTCGGTAAAGTACTGGTACTGAGCTCTCAGGGAAGGCGGCATATCTATGTATTCGATCTGGGGAGCCAGGTTGAGCGCCGAAAAAAGTGCCCGCACCAGATCGTTCCATGTCCGGGCCAGGCCCGTGCCCAGGTTGAAAATACCATTGATGTGCCGATTCTCGATCAACCAGACCAGAACTTCCACGCAGTCCTTCACATAAATGAAATCCCGCCGCTGCCCGCCGTTGTCGTAATCAGGCCGGCAGGATTTAAAAAGACGCACCCGACCCTCATCTTTGATCTGATGGTACGCCTTGTGCACAACGCTCCTCATCTCCCCCTTGTGATATTCATTAGGGCCGAAAACATTGAAGAACTTGACTCCGGCTACCGCTTTATCGAGCCCCTGGCCAAGAACCCAGAGGTCCAATAGCTGTTTGGAATAGCCGTACATGTTGATGGGCCGCAAGAGGCGGGTGTCTTCGTCCCGGTCCGAAAAGCCCAGCGCACCGTCGCCGTAAGTGGCGGCGGAACTCGCGTATATAAACCGGACCTGATGATCGACTGCCCAGGAGGCAAGCTTACGGGAGTAGCGATAGTTGTTTTCCATTAGATAGTCGGCGTCCCGCTCGGTGGTCGCGGAGCAAGCCCCCAGGTGAACAATCGTTTCCACGGCAAAGGGTAGATCATCCCACTGCACCATTTCCAGGAAGGCGTCCTTGTGCAGATAATCAGTGTAAGAGCAGTTGACCAGGTTTTTCCACTTATCAGAAACGCCGAGATTGTCGACAACGACAACCTCGGTAATCCCAGCCAGATTAAGCCGCCAGAGGAGCGCGCTGCCAATGAAACCGGCCCCGCCGGTAATGACGATCATAAAAAATATCTCCCGTATCGCAAATTGCGGCCGTTTAGATTTCTTTGGCCGCCTTCTCGATTGCCCCCCTGATTGCAGCCAGTCTTTCGTCGGACAGCTTCAACGGGATGGCCATAAACAATGTTCGGCCAAGCATCGCCTCCGCCTGGGGGATATTCTCCCGGCGGTATTCCACTTCTGCGCCATACGAGGGATCGGTAAAGGGGTACTTCTTGGAGCAAGCGGTGGACCTGGCCAGGAAATGTTCCCAGTTTGGCACATAATGCCAAAGGTTATTTTTGAAACAAACCGCATCCACTCCTTCCCGGCCCAGAGCCCGCTGGAAAATTTGCGCTATTGTTTCGTCAGGAAAATTAAATCCTAAAAAAGTGGCGGTGTCGCCATCCGGATCGGCCAGAGCGCGGAATTTAAGGCCCGGAACTTCCCTAAGTGCTTCGCTTATCAGATCGCGGTTTCTTCTCTGTATCCCAATGAAGTTATCCAGCTTCCGCAATTGGGCCAGCCCCACTGCCCCTTGCAATTCGCCCATCCGGTAGTTGAAACCCAAAATGGTCCGCCCCTCAAGCGCCCGGGAGACATTCGGATTATGGTCGTGGCCATGATCATGATACCATTCGGCCCGCAGGTAGAGGTCCTGGCGGTTGGAAATCACCATGCCGCCCTCGCCGGTGGTCATCGTTTTGACATAATCAAAACTAAATATCCCCATATCGCCAAAGCCGCCTAATTTTTTTCCCTGAAAGGTCCCGCCCGCCGCCTGGGCATTATCCTCCAGAACCATCAATCTCTTCTCGGAGGCAACTTTGACAATTCGGTCGATATTGGCAGGCGCCCCGCACATGTGCACGGGAATGACCGCCTTGGTGCGGTAGGTCATTTTTCTGGGAATATCCAGGGGGTCCAGGGAAAGGGTTTCGTCGATGTCGGTCATGATTGGGATGGCGCCGACTTCCAGTACCGCTTCATAGGTGGCCAGAAAGGTGAAAGCCGGGACGATTACCTCATCACCCGGACCCACATCCATGGCCTTTAAGGCAACCTTCAGCGCCGCGGAGCCGGAGGAAACCGCAAGCGCATAACGGATGCCGCAGTAGGCGGCAAAGTCTTCCTCCAATTTCCGCACCTTGTAGACCCCCCGACGTTCCTTGTCGAAGCCATATCTCATCAGGACTCCGGTCTCCATGACCTCCATCAGTTCCTGAGTTTCTTCCTTACCCATCAGTTCATAACCTGGCATTGCTAAACTCCTCCTTGTCCATTTACTTGCTTGATCCCTATGGACTGGTCTATCACCCCCCGACCGGAATCAACTCAATAGGCCTCGTAATAAATGTTTACTGCGTCTTCCGCGGTAACAGGCCGGGGATTATTGGCCAGCGGCCGCGCCACGGTCAGGGCGATTTGTGCCAGTTCGGGGAAATCATCCTGAGAGATATCAAGCGTTTCCAGGGAATCAGCGATTCCGCAATCGGAAATAAGGGCCTCTACCAGCTCGACCGCTAAAAAGGCCGCGTCTCTGGTAGCCAGGTTATCGGTAATTCCCCCCAGCATGGCGGCCACCAACGCAAATTTATCCATCGCTCCAGGTACGTTGAAAGCCATAACCGCCGGAAGCAAGATGGTGTTCGCTAGGCCGTGCGGAATGCCGTATTTGCCACCCAGCGGATAGGACAGCGAATGCACCGCCGTCACCCCCGCATTGGCCAGGCCGAGGCCGGCGTAGAGACTGCCCAGGAGCATCTGTTCGCGGGCGTCGATATTAGTGCCGTCATGAACCGCGGTCCGTAAATTTGCCCCGATCAGGTCAATCGCCTCCAGGGAAAAGAGTTCACTCATCGGTGAGGCGTTGAGGGAAGTGTAGGATTCGATGGCATGGCAGAGGGCATCAAGACCGGTGGTTGCGGTAACAGGCGCGGGCAGGCTCAAGGTGAGCAGCGGATCCAGCAGGGCCAGCTCCGGATACAGGTAAGGGCTGTTCATCCCCTCCTTCTTTTTCAGGTTACGGCGCAGGAAGACCGAGGTAAAGGTAACTTCGCTGCCCGTACCCGCGGTGGTGGGAATCATGATCTTGGACAGGCCCGGTCCTGGAACCTTGTTTAAACCCAGATAATCCTCGGCCCTCCCCCTGTTGCCGGCAACAACCGCCGCAGCCTTGGCCACATCAAGGGCGCTGCCGCCGCCGATGCCGACCACCAGGTCGCAGCCATCCTTGATGGCAACTGCGGCTACGTCATCCGCCGCCTCCAAAGGAGGCTCCGCATCCACGCCAGTAAAGGCCGAAAAGGCGAGATCAGCCTTGCCGAGCACCTCTTCCACCCTTTCCATCCATCCCCGGGCGGCCAGGTTTCGGTCCAGGACTACGAGCGGTCTGGACCCTCCCAACGTTCTTATCTGATCACCCAGGGTCTCAAATGCCCCCCGGCCAAACACAATCTTACCGGCGCCGGTAAAGCTAAATGTCTTCATAGTGGGATCCCTTTAAAAATATAAGTCACGGAGCGTCAAGGATGGTTCAAATACACGCATGATACGGAAAAATCAAGCGCTTTTATTATTTGTGTACCACCGGATCTGACGGCATATTCCGCGGATAACCTGGACGTCCTGAGAGGTCAGCCTGATCCGGGATAAAAATCGCCGCAGGTAAAGCATTTGACGCTCCGGGTTTCTATCTTCAAAAAAATCGGCTTCAATGAGCAGTGAGCGAAGCTGCTCATACATGCCTTCAAGTTCGGCGCTGCCGGCCAGCGGCGGAATGAAGGGGACCTCGGAACGCCCCGCGATAAAAAGCTCATAAGACATTATCATCACCGCATGGGAGAGGTTGATCGAGCTGAAGCTCCGGTTGGCGGGGATTGTAACCAGGGAATGACAGTACTTAAGATCATCATTGGAAAGACCATTGTCTTCCGGCCCGAAGAGCAGGGCCACCCGGTTATGCCGGGAGATGGAAACGATCTCCGCCGCCGCCTGTCGGGGATGGACTGCCGGCCGGCGGTCTTTTCCCAGTTTGGAGGTCGTGCCAACAATCCATTGAAACCCGGCTAAGGCCTCGCCCAAAGAGGGAAAATATTCGATCCGCTCAACCAGATGGGCGGCGAAATGGGTGGCCATCCTCTTGGCCTCTTCGAGATCAATATCACCGGCCTCAGCCACCACAATGCGCTCGATGCCCATATTTGCGGCTGACCGGGCCGTCGCTCCGATATTGCCGCCGTACTTAGGCCGGCAAAGGACGATGGCGATGTTTTCCCGCCTAATTTGCAGTTGATCGGTCATGAAGCAAAACCGCTAATCCTTTCCCGGTTATTAATCGGCAAGATAACTTTAAGCCAAACGCAAGCATCCAAACGTTTACGAAGCTGTCAAGACTGATTTTGCGCGGGGCCGCAATTTTCTATTCCCCTCTTAGTTAAAATGCAATAAATATTGCAGCAGGCAGTGGCTGCCGAAGAGCGATATAATTCCTGAAACCTTGTTAAAGGCGGGCCAGAACAATGAACAAATACAAAATCACAATCGAATACGACGGCACCAATTACCAGGGCTGGCAGGCCCAGCAAAACGCCAAAAGTATTCAAGGCACATTGATTAGCGCGGCGGAAAAACTTCTGGCCGGAAAGGTGGAGCTTCAAGGCTCCGGACGCACCGATGCGGGGGTTCACGCCTTAGCTCAAGTGGCGCATCTGGGCACCGGCAAAAAAGTACCTCCGCGGCAACTTCTTCTGGGCTTGAACGACCTTCTTCCCAGCAGCATCAATATCCTCAAGGTTGAAGAGGTGCCAAGGGAGTTTCACGCCCGTCATGATGCCACGATGAGAAGCTATATTTACATCCTGTCCCGAAGGCGTACCGCTTTTGGAAAAAAATATGTCTGGTGGATCAAAGACAAGCTGGAAATTAAAAAAATGCATAATATCATGGCCGTCTTGCAGGGGTTTCATGATTTCGCCTCCTTTGCGGACAAGAGAATTGACAAGGGGGTATCCACGCTGGTCAAATTGGATTTTCTGGAGCTGCATCAGGATGGCGCCCTGCTGGTTTTCCGGATTGGGGGGTCACATTTCCTCTGGAAAATGGTAAGGAGAATGGTGGGAATCATCGTCGAGGCTGGCAGAGGAAACTTAACCAGGGCGGATGTCGAAAAAATGCTCAACGGACCATCCGACCTGCCGGCCCGGCACACCGCCCCTCCATCGGGTCTATTTTTGGAGCAGGTTCTCTATCCTGGAGACACCCTCCAGCCCCTGAAGCTGCCACTGTTTCTTTAGGATGGCGGCAGTGAGCATTTTTTCCCTTACGGCTTTTTGCGCTTCCGCCGGGGCGGGATAGGCCGTTAGCCGATTATGAATAAGAATGTCAACACCCGATGGATCAGTAGCGATAATGTTCCGGTTTGTACGGCCCGCCGGTAGGAACGCCCAGATATTGCGCCTGTTGCTCAGTCAGGGTAGAAAGCTTGACGTTCAACCGCTCCAGATGCAGGCGCGCCACCTCTTCATCCAGTTTTTTCGGCAAGGTGTAAACTCCCGGCAACAGCTTCTGCTGGGCCAGTTCGATCTGGGCCAGGCATTGATTGGTGAAGCTTGCGCTCATGACAAAGCTGGGGTGACCAGTCGCACATCCTAAATTCACCAGCCGCCCTTCCGCCAAAAGAATGATTGAGCGGCCCGATTTCAATGTCCATTTGTCAACCTGGGGTTTGATGTTTTCCCGGTGGAAGCCCCCCTGGAGCAGATAATCGACCGCTATTTCACTGTCAAAATGGCCGATATTGCAGACAATCGCCTCATCCTTCATAGCTTCCAGGTGATGGCCGGTAATGACGTCACAGCAGCCGGTGGCGGTAATGAAGATGTCCCCCATCGTCACAACCTCTTCGAGCGTTTTGACCTCGTATCCCTCCATCGCGGCCTGGAGGGCGCAAATGGGGTCAATTTCGGTAATGACGACCCGGGCGCCCAGACCTCTCATGGACTGGGCCGAACCCTTGCCTACATCGCCGTAGCCGCAGATAACCACCAGCTTGCCGGCAATCATGACGTCGGTAGCCCTCTTGATCCCATCTGCCAGCGATTCCCGGCAGCCGTAGAGGTTGTCGAACTTGGATTTCGTCACCGAATCGTTGACATTGATTGCGGGAACCAGCAGCTCACCGTTGGCGGCCATCTGATATAGCCTCTTGACACCTGTGGTGGTCTCCTCGGAAATGCCACGCAGATTATCTGTGACCCGGTGCCAGTGCTTTACATCACGACGGAAAGATTGTCGCAGGCGCTCTCTGACGACCTCCATCTCCCGGTTGGCGGCTGGCTCATTGAGGAGGCCTGGATTAGCCTCGATTTTTCTACCCAGATGAACAAACATGGTGGCGTCACCACCGTCATCCACAATCAGATCGGGACCCGTGCCATCCGGCCAGGTAAGGGCCTGTTCGGTGCACCACCAGTATTCCTCAAGGGTCTCCCCCTTCCAGGCAAACACCGCGGCGCTTCCGGCCGCCGCAATAGCGGCTGCGGCGTGGTCCTGGGTGGAGAAGATATTGCAGGAGGCCCAACGCAAATCCGCCCCCAGTTCCTTAAGCGTTTCAATCAACATTGCCGTCTGGATCGTCATGTGCAGGCTGCCCATGATCTTTAATCCTGATAAGGGTCTGAACGGCCCATATTTTTCCCTCAGCGCCATCAGGCCTGGCATTTCCCGCTTAGCCAAGACCATTTCATTGCGCCCCCAGGGGGCTAAAGAAAGATCGGCCACTTTATATTTAAGGGCTCTGTCCACTTCCAGAAACGACATTTTCCACTCTCCTATTACAAAAGTACCGGGCGCCAACGGGCGACAAACAATGATTAGGCCAATGCGGCCCGCAGCTGCTCGACCATATCGGTCTTTTCCCACGGGTAATCGCCTAAAAAAAGGCTCCGCGGCAACTGCCGATAGAGATCCCCCCGCAGCAGTCCAAACCCTTCGATCAAGCCCCGGGGGGTAAGGTCGAAGACATTTCGTACCGCCGCGGCTAATTTTTCGTCTGTTTGCGCTCCGCTGCCGAAAGAATTGACATAAATCGAAATTGGCCTGGCGATGCCAATGGCATAGGCAAGCTGCACCGAGCATTTGGCGGCAAGTCCCGCGGCCACGATATTTTTTGCTACATGTCGGGCGCCAAAGGCCGCCGAACAATCCACCTTCTCCGGGGTCTTGTTGACCACCGCTCCGCCGCCCAGTTGCGCACCGGGATAACCCCCATAAAACTGCACCACCAATTTCCGCCCCGTCACCCCGGAATCGGCGGAACTACAGGAATTAACCGCCCGCCATTCGCCGGTGGGATTGAAAAGAAATTGCGTTTTTTCGTCGAACCATTTTCCCAGACACTCCTGGGCGATGGTTCTTATCATGCTCTCGGTAAGGTGCTCTTCGCCCGCCTTAACATAACGATAATCAACGGCATTGGAAATAAGAACAGTGGTGACTCTTTCGGGCTGTCCATTTCGGTAATCCACGGTAACCTGACCCTTGCCGTCCGGCGCGAATATTGGATTGCCGCTGTTTTCCAGGGCTCTCATCAGCCGGTTAACCAGTACGTAGGTCAGAGGCAGCAGTTCCGGTGTTTCATTACAGGCAAAACCATAAATAATCCCCTGGTCGCCTGCGCCAATTTCCCGGTATTTTCCCAAATCCGCACGGCTACCGATGTTGATGTCCGGGGACTGGGGAATAATCGTGTTTATAACCCCCATGCTATTCCCATTAAGGCCGACCGCGCAGTCGTTGTAGCCCAGGCTAAGAACGGTTTCCCGAACCAGCCTATCAATGTCGACATAAATACGGGTGGACACTTCTCCGCCGACAACACAGAGCCCCTTCCCCAAAAAAACCTCCAGGCCGCAATGGGGCATATTGTCTACGGTGAGACCAACTTTCGCCTCCTCAGCGATGATCTCAGCAATGATATTCGCGGCAATCGAATCCGCCACCAGATCTGGATGACCTTGTTTCACACTTTCCGCTGTTATGTGCATTCTCGCTCTCCGTTATTATTTTTGACAGCCAACGGTTCTACTTTTTTGCAGCCGTCCTATAGGGCCGCCACAACTTTTTTTGCCGTCCGACCAACCGGGTTGACTATCCCTAAGTACACGACAAGCACGAAGGCTTCTTCACCGGTCATGTCCAAAGGATATGTAAAATGGTAAGGCTAACTGGAACGACCACTGCCAATCCCGTCAATAAGATGCCTCTGACACTGTTTCTCAATCCCGGCTCCCGATGCATGTAATGTGCGCGGCATATAGCAAAAAGGAGCTATTTTTTCAAGAGATTATTGCGGCGATCTTAGGTTTGATAAAGCAAATTGCAGGCGGCGTAATCATGGCCGCCAGAACCAGGCCCCACATAATCGGGCACAATGGTGATTCCCAGAGCCCATTAATATAGCCTCGGGATATGTTCAGGGCCTGCTTCAGCGATCGCTCTATGATCGTACCCAAAACCAGCCCCAGCACCAGCGACAGAGTGAGAACAAAAAACATGATGTTGCCTAGATAGAAACTGCCTGCCACCCCCCAGAAAACGTCTGATCGATCCTTCAAAAGAAATGGGCCGGGGATAAACTCCCCGTAGGGAGGCTGTCCTGGGAATGGGAACCCGTCTTTCCACCACCTTCAGGTCGCGGTAGTCGAATAGGACGGCGGCCTTCATTGTTTTTGGGATTTTCATTTTCTCTCGCGATTATCCGTTGATTATTTCAGGGGATCAGAGATTCGATGAAGGCTATTTTCGCGGTATCTTCCACTAGATCTGCAAGGTAATATGCCGTCGCCAGATCCGGCCCCACCGTCAGTATTCCATGCTCTTTCATCAGCATTGCCTTTATCTCCGGGTACTGTTTGATCCCGCAGCTGACAAAATCGCAAAGCTCTTGCGAGCCGGGAGTCGCGCAATCAATGACGGGCACTTCCTGCAAAACGATGCGGCTGGATATCGTTGTCAGGGGAAGAGTCCGGCCCCGATTGGAATAGGCAGTGGCATAGGGAGGATGGAGATGGGCCACGGCGCCGGCAGCCGGTCGGAGCTGATAGACCGCCAGATGAAAAGAGGTCTCTTTCGATGGTCTTTGTCCCGGCGGATTTTCAATGATTGTGCCGTCGAGCCCCACCAGGAGATTGATTTCCGGCCGCACATCGGCCAGGGAAACGCCTGTGGGCGTGATTAGCACATGATCGGTGCCGGGGATTCTCACACTCAAGTTTCCCCCTGTTCCCGATACCAGTCCCCGGTGGAAAGCCCGTCGCGAAATATCCGCCAGTTGTTCCCGCAGCAGACTGCTGCTCTTTGTTATAGCGCTCATAGTTTTTAAATCCTCTGTCCTTCAATTGATGCGATTAATATTGCTATACACTCATCGACAAATAAGGGATCGTTGATAGGTGCGACTGCCTCATTGATTACGATATATTTCTTAAGACCGCTCGTCAGAGATTTCACAGGAAGTGGCAATGCCGACCAGGATGCTTCCCACCCAAAGAGTGCCCCCACCCCTTTTCTCGGCCAGTTCATCATCGTAGCCGGCGAGTCCGATCCCCGTGTAAATTACAACGGCAGCGCTGGCAAAAAAACGAGCAGGGCAGTGGTTAGAGTGTCCATGAAAAAGCATTTCTAGTTGCGGCTAGAGTTGAACTTGACAAAGCGATGCCGGCAGTGCGAACTCTCGACAACCGCCGGCAGCTTGGATGCCTGATGATTTTCACGGGCAGTACTGGCAAAACCACCTCAAAAAAACACCTGAGCAGGCGTTACTATTTACGGACGGCCTGGTAATCCGCCGGATCCAGTTCCGTCCTGGCCTTCACCATCGGGAGCCCGCCCGCGATCCAGGTCTCAATATTGAAGAACTGAACCCTCTGATGTCCCAGATAACCAAAAACCCAGACAGCGGCAATGGCCGAGGGGATGTTGGGGGTATCGGCGTAGAAGATCACATTGTTTTCCGCGGTCACCCCGGCCTTGCCGAGGATTTTTTCCAGTTCGCCCACGGCCTTCGGTTTAAGATCCGCACCCAGCAATACCTTAGCGCAGGTATCTCCCAGCGTGATGGAGAGAGGTATATGCCCCTCGTCATAGGCCTTCTTCGGGCGACAATCAACGAGAACCCAGTCTTCATCGCCGATGATATTTTCCAGCAATCTCAGGTCCGCCACGCGGGCGGGATTGCCAACGCCTGAGGCTGAGGCAGCGCTGCCCAGGGCCAGGACCAGCAATATCGTCAACAGAAGCATTATTGCCTTTTTCATCTTTGTTATTTGCCTCCTTTGGTAGAACTTAGAGGAACATAATAAGGGGGATTGCTCCCCCTTATTATGTTGGATTAATCTACTTTGTCGGCCTGACCGGCACCAGTTTCTCCTTCTCCACAATGGCCTGGCCCTCGGGACTCAGGACGAAATCAATGAAGGTCTTGGTCTCTCCCTTAGGGTCGCCGTCGGTAAGCAGGTAGAAAGAGGCGGTAAGCATATAGGTCCCCGCCTTGACATTGTCAATGGTGGGAATCTTGTCGTCCAAGGTCAGCGCCTTGAGGCTGGCGTCGACCGAGCCGATGACCACATAGCCGATCGCGGAGGGATCGGCAGCGATCATTCTTCTCACCTCGCCGGTGCTGCCCCCTATTTTGGCCTTGCCGGTGATCTTTTCTTTGCCTAAGAGTGCCTCTTCAAAGGCTACCCTGGTACCAGAGCCTCGCTCCCGAATGACGACTGTAATTGCCCCCTTGCCGCCTATGGGTCCCCAGTCGGTGACCTTGCCGGAGAAGATGTCTCTTACCTGGGCCGAGGTCAATCCCTTGACCGGATTGCTCGGATGAGCCACTACGGCGATACCGTCCTTGGCAAAGGTAAAGAGCTTAGCGTTCGGATAGAGTCTGGCTTCCGCGGAACTCAATGGTCGTGCGGGCATGCCGATCTCCACCGCGCCTTCGGCGGCGGAGGTAATGGCGACGGAACTGCCGCCGCCGGCGGTCTTGATGGTGATGCCAGGGTTTTTCTCAGTGAAGGGCTTGGCCAGTTTATCCACCACCGCCTGCACGATCGTTGCGCCGGCGGCCTTGACGGTTCCCGCCTCCGAAATTCCCGCAATACCGAGGATGAACATAGCCGCGCTAAAAAAAATAACGGATTTCTTCCACATATAACCTCCTTGAAAACTTAGTTTCCCCCCCGCGTTTAGGTGCATTTCCAGGGGGAGTTGTTTAGTTTCTACGATACCGCCCGGCCTTCATCCCGATTAATAGGGCGCGGGGAAGAACGTCCCGCTGAAGAGCGCCCAGGCAATTACTAAGACGAGGAGAATATTAAAGATCTGGGCCGTTATAAAAACAAAGGCCGGCTTCCCCCCCCCGATCTTGACCAGCTCCATAAAACGTGTGTCCAGGCCGATAGAAACAAAGGCCAGGGTAAAAAACCATTCCCGGTAAACCTTGGTGACATCCAGAATCGCCGTTGTTCCGGCGTCACCCATGGCCGGCATTACCACGAGAGAAAATATAATCGAGGCGGCTAAAAACCCCACAATAAACTTGGGGAAGCGCGCCCAAATCTCAAATAAACTAGGGGTTTCTTCGGGCTTCTTCTCCACCTTGAGTACCCAGAAGCTGGCAAGGCCAAAGGCCAGGATCCCGATCAGGACATTTTGGGTCATTTTAATAATGGCCGCCATTTCCATGGCCGTTGGACCGGTGATGGCCCCCGCGGCGACCACCGCCCCCGTGGTATCAATCGTTCCGCCCAGCCAGGCGCCGGCCACTACCTCCGACATCCCGAAGAATTTCGCTATCAAAGGCATGAAAATAAGCATCGGCATGGCGCACAATAGCACAATAGAGACCGTGTAACTGATCTCCGCGGGCTTTGCCTTGACGGAGCCTCCCGCGGCGATGGCGGCCGAGACACCGCAGACCGACACTGCCGCCGCCAGGACATGGTTAAAAGATTCGTCCAGTCCGGCCTTTTTCCCCAGCCAGATGGAAAACCAGTACACCAGGATAATCACCAAAGCCGCCTGCACCATTCCTAAGGAACCAGCCTTCAAAATAGCCCCGAAGAGAATCTCCGCACCGAGAAGAACGAGGCCGATTTTGATGAAGAGTTCCGTTTTCGCCCCGCCATTGAAACCGGTAAATCCAAGAACATTACTCAAAAAAAGACCGATAAACAAGGCCCAGAGTACCCCCGCCAGGCCCCATTCCTTGGCGATGGTCACCTGCTCTCCCAGGATAAAGGCCAGCATGGCCAGGAAAAATATCCCAATATAGCCCGGGATGTACTTTTTTAAATCCACCTTCATCGCCGCGCAGGCGATACTGGTAAGAATCCCGATACCCACGAGAGAACCAAGTAAAACGGGGATAAAGGTGTCATAGGGCTGGAGGGACTTTAAGGGATCGAAGGCCCACCCCCGCAATCTAGGCGACACGGTGAGAATTCCCGTACCAGCGATTAAGAGAATAAACCCGGCGATCCAGACGGCCCACCAGTCCTCGGTTTTCCACATTTTTGTCCACTCGCTGTCTTTTTTTGCCATTTTATCAACTCCTTTCTTTATTTTTGTTGGAACAGGGGGTAAATGTTTGGCGTTTCGAAGAATAGCGGTTACGTAGGTGATTCTTCCTCCTTTGTGTTAAGAGTGTGAAGGGGGCCTATTTTTACTTTCCGGGTGTTTTATATTGCTGTTCGCCATGGCCAAAGACAAACACCCAAACCTGTTCCGTAAGCTTACATCGCTGCGTTTGTCATCATGTCTCTCCGCGGTTAGCTCATAGTAATCCACCCCCCATAATTTCAGTATTACAATCTAATTTGTAGCCTAAACATGAAAAACGGCTAAGGTCAAACAATTTTAATATAGCCAAACATATTTTATGATAAATATTTTTTTAATTTAAAGAGGTCTGCGTTCAGTTCCGGCTTTGCCGGTCAGGAAGGAAGCTGATGGATAGTATTTGGCATTTAACGGAGCAAGACTTTTTCTGGCAGCTTCCGGAGGAAAAAAGGGATTTTCTCTCTCTTGTCGCCCGCCTGAGCATCAAAAAAAACCAATTTATCTTTCGCGAAGGCGATCCCGGGGATGCGGCATTTTACATCGAAGAAGGAACGGTACGTATTTTCCGGATCAGTCCGACAGGGAAGGAGATTATCGTTTCCCTCCGTCAACCAGGCGGAATGTTCGGACTGGCGGAGATTATGGCCGAGGAAAAAAGAATTTTCAGCGCCCGTGCCATTACGCACTGTCGTCTCTATCGGATTGGAAGAAATGAATTTAAATCACTTCTTCGCCGCCACCCTTCCCTCGCCGAAAGGGTCATCGAGACCCTGGGCCGCCGCCTGCGCTATCTGGGCGAGCATATCGAAAGCATGATGATTGGCGATGTAGCCACGCGCCTGTTGAAGATGCTCATCTGCCTCTCGTGCCAGCATATCCAGGACATCACCTCTTTGGAACGCCCCCTCCGCATCCCTGTGAAGCTTACGCAGGAACAGCTCGCCTCGATGATCGGCTCCAGCCAGCAGACGGTTTCCGAGACCATCAAAAAACTCAAAGAAGACGGATTAATTGAACTATTAGGCAAGGAAATCGTCATCTCGCGGCCAAAAGAAATTTGCGAGCGAATTCTTGTTTAATCTTCAAATACTATCGTCTGGCTGATAGTATTTCCCCTCTGGCTCTATTAATAGTTATTGTGCGGCAGACGGCTGGCGTTGTTCCATAAATTTTTTGAAAGGAGCTTAAAATGAGAAAACATCGTTTTACAAACGAATCAGCCCCACGGAGCAAAGGCGTGCATTCTACCTTCATGGCCTTGCTTTTGTCTGTGGCCCTCATTGGCATATGCCTGGCAGCGCCGGCGCTGGCGGCGGAATACCCAAATAGACCGCTAAAAATGCTGACCATGACCGGACCTGGCGCCCAGATTGATTTGTTGACCCGCGCGCTGGCCAAGGCAATGAGCGATCAATTGGGACAGCCCGTATTGGTGAGCAATAACCCCGGCGGTTCCCACGGAAGCGTCATGGCCTCTGAGCTGAACGCAGCTAAGCCCGATGGCTACACCCTGGGTGTCGCACCGACGGCGGCCTATGCCTATTCGCCGCATTTTGTTAAAACAACCTATAAAATCGATGATTTCGATTTCATTTCCCTGTTGGGGCTCAACCAAAGCGGGCTTGTCTGCGCTCCGGACCGCCCCTGGAGGACACTGAAAGACGCCTTCGCCTGGGCCAGGAAGGAAAAGAAGGGCTTGACCTACATGTTTCAGGGCTCTGACGACCGGGATGCGCTAAGGCGCATCGCCGCCAAGGAAGGGGTCAATCTCGCCCTTATGCCCAGTACGGGAGGCCCTTCGATCATCTCAGCCGTGATGGGCGGTCACGCGGATTTGGGACATCTGGGCGCCATTTTGTTTGATTACGTTCAAGCCGGCCGGTTGAAGCTGCTGGCCGCCTCCACCCCGGAGCGGCTCACGCCATTGCCGGATGTGCCCTCGCTGCGGGAACAGGGCTGGGACGAATCGGTGGAGATGATTCTGGTGCTGGCCGCCCCCAAGGGTCTGCCTGAGGCCGTAATGACGCGCTTGGAAAGGGTGATGGCAAATCTCGCCAAGGATGAAAAGTTTCGCAAGTTCATCACCGTAGATCTGAAAATGGGCGCGCAGCCCTTTGGCCGGGATCATGCCACAACCTATCTGAAGCAGGCCAATGAGCGCTTCAGGCAGGAAGCGGCGGAAATGAAGAAAAATCCCTGAGGCTCAGGTATCCAGAATACAGTAATCAGAAGAGAAATCGGTCATTATCCTCTTAGCCTGCGGGCTTTTCAGGCGTGAAAATCCGGGCCGGATGACCTTCTCATTCTGAAGACTGGGTCCCGGAAGGTAGTTATGACGATAAGAAAAAGAGACAATCTCATCTCCGGCGGTATCGCCCTGGGCTGTCTGGTCTTTTTATGGTGGATCATTCCCGCCTACTCGCCCCCGTATCCCGGTTACGGCATTTCGGCGGCGCTCATACCCAATGTAACCGTGGGCATCATACTCTTACTTTCTCTGTTGTCACTGGGGCGCAATCTCTGGTCGCTGGCACGGACAAAACCGACAAACCAGCAGGAAGAACAATCTGACGAGATCGCTCAGGAAAGCAGGGTGCAGCTTTGGCATCTGGCCCGGTTTTTGATCCCCAGCGTCCTTCTGATGCCCGCCATGCAGTTGGTTGGTTTTATTCCGGCAGGAGTGCTGTTCATGCTGCTGATTCAGTATTTTTGCGGGCAGCGCAAGCCCCTGCCCGCAGTACTCACGGCAGTTGCTTCGGTGGGTATTTTGTATCTGGCCATGCGTTACGGACTAGGAGTCCCCATGCCGTGAGTCAAAATATTAGATGGGAGCAACTACAATGGAAGTAATTCTTGCCGGTCTTACAGATGCGGTGCATCCGCTCAATTTGCTGTTTGTGCTGTTGGGGGTCATCGCTGGGGTGATTGCAGGGGCAATACCGGGTATTAACGGGCCCATGGCCATTGCACTGTGCATCCCGCTTTCGTACTACATATCCCCGGTGGCGGCCATCGGCTTTCTGGTAGGTCTCAATAAGGGCGCTTTTTTCGGGGGTTCCATCTCCGGCGTATTGCTCAATACGCCGGGCACGCCCGAAGCGGCGGCCACCACCTGGGATGGTTATCCCCTGGCCAGACAAGGCAAGGGCAAAAAGGCCTTGCTGATGGCGCTCTATGCCTCGGTTACCGGGGATGCCTTTTCGACCCTGGTGCTTATTCTGGTGGCCGCGCCACTGGCTACGGTTGCCTTGTACATGGGGCCGCCGGAAATTTTTGCGTTGATTTGCGTGGCCATGACCATCATTGCCGGGCTGGGAACCCAATCACTCACTCGGGGCCTAATCGCGGCCGCGTTCGGGATTTTGGTAGGCGCCGTGGGCATGGATTCCGTATCCGCCTTGCCGCGTTTAACCTTCGGCATCTATCAACTGGAAAAGGGCATCTCCCTTATCCCGATCGGCATCGGGATGCTGGCCTTTTCAGAAATCATCATCCAGTTGGAACGCCATATCAAACCAGCCGGTGACAAAGGCACCATATCCTTCTCCTCTAAACCGGAAGACAACCGCGTTTCCTGGCCCGAGTATCGCAGTTGCATCAAAACGCTATTGCAATCATCCATTTCCGGTACCGTGGTCGGCGCTTTACCCGGCCTCGGCGCCCCGGTGGCCTCGTTTTTTGCCTATGATCAGGCGAAGAAAAGATCAAAAAATCCCGAAGATTTTGGCAAAGGCAAGATTGACGGCATCGCCGCCTCAGAAGCGGCAAACAGCGCGGTAGTGGGGGCAAGCCTTATCCCTTTGTTCACCATGGGGATTCCCGGCAATGTGGCCGCGGCGCTGCTCATCGGCGCGTTCGTCATCCACGGCATGACCCCTGGTCCCTTGATGTTTGAAAAGAATGCGCAGTTCATCTACTCCATCTACGGCAGCTTGATCGTCGCCAATATCTTTTTGCTGGGCACCGGGATCCTGGGTTTGAAAATGTTTTGCAAGGTGGTGCGAACACCGCCTGTTATCCTTTATCCCCTTGTCATCCTCACTTGCATTGTGGGCTCCTATTTGGCGGGGTTTTCCGTATTCGAGGTTAAGTTAATGCTGTTTTTCGCCTTTCTTGCATACTTCATGAAAAAGTTCGATTTCAACCATATCTGCTTTATCATCGGTTTTATTCTCGCCCCCATTTGGGAAACGTCTCTACAGCAAGTCATCATTGCCTCGGAGCATAACCCCTATATGTTCTTCACTCGCCCCGTGGCGATGCTTTTAATGGCGATTACGGCTTATATTGTGATCAAGACCACCAGGGAAGCTTTGAAGAAGGCCTGACGATATCCACGACAGAGACCGATCACAAGCTCTTGGTTTAGTTTGCCTTCAGGGGAAAAAGGGGGTCATTAGTAGTTACGAAAGGAGCAACGATGGAGGAAAAGGCGATCAGATCACTGGCGGACATCAAGACAGAAATCATCGAAACGGATCTGCTCATTATCGGCGGGGGAAATGCGGGGTGTTTTGCCGCTTACGAGGCCAAAACCGAAAACCCCTCCCTGAAGGTCACGATCATGGAAAAGGCGCAGATCAGCCGAAGCGGCGCAACGGCCGCCGGGATGGACGCCATTAACACCTACATCAGGCAAGACCGGGGAGAAACTCCCGAAAGCCTGGTCCGCTGGGGACGCGCCCAGCTAGGAGGCGGGCCGATTTGCGAGGACCTGGCCCTAAGCAATGCGGAGCTGCTCAATGAGTCCGTGGAAATGCTCGAGGAATGGGGACTGCCCATGGTTCGGGATGAAGAGGGGTATTACAAGCTCCGGGGGCGGTGGGACATTTCGATACAGGGCGAGCAGCTTAAACCGATTATGGCCGAAAAGGCTCTGGAGGCCGGCGCCCAGGTTTACAATCGTGTGGCGGCCACGAATCTTATAATGGATGGCGACCGATGCGTCGGGGCCTTCGGGATGGGGGTGCGGGACGGCAAATTGTACATCTTCCAAGCCAAGGCCACGATTGTTGCCACTGGTGGGGCCTGCGGTATCTACCGCTCGCCCGTGACGGATTACGCCGGCGCGCACCACCAGACTTGGATGTGTCCTTTCAACGTCGGAACCGGATACGCCATAGGGATACGCGCCGGGGGAGAAATGACCTCCCTGGAGCAGCGCTGGGTGGCCATCCGAACGAAGGATTTTTGCGGACCTGTTGACACCCTCGCCGTGGGGTATGGTTGTCTGATGATCAACGGGAAAGGGGAAAAGATAATGGAGGAGCGCTACGCTCACCTGGGGGGGGAAAAGGCGCCGCGTTTTTTACGCCTCAATGCCCCCATGACGGAATGGCTGGAAGGCCGGGCGCCCACCTATGTGGATACACGAAGATTGACCCGGGAGGAGTCCAAGGACCTCCGAGAAGACCTCCTGAACGAGCGTCCCTCCTTTGTGCTGTTTTTGGCCAGCAACGGAATCGACATCACCAAAGAGCCCGTGGAAATATTCGGCAGCGATCCCTATATCGTGGGCGGACACACGGGCAGCGGCTATTGGGTGGATATAAACAGAATGACCACCATTCCCGGCCTTTTTGCCGCCGGGGAGACGGCGGGCGGCAATCCCAATAAATTCGTTGGGGGATGCGCCACGGAAGGCCGTCTGGCGGCGCGGGGCGCCCTGGAATATCTGGCCTGTGTTTCATTGCCGTCGCCCGCCTCCGACCAGATCGACCGGGAAAAGGAGCGGGTTTTCTCCGCCCTGCTTCGGGGGGCCGATTTTGACGGGATTTCTGCGGTGGAAATGGAAGAGAGAATGCAACGACTTATGGATGAATATGCCGGTGGCGTGAGCCAATTTTACCGGATGAACGAGGAGCGCCTGTTGTACGCCTTGAAGCAGATAAGCATGCTTCAGGAGCAGACCAAGTACCTTTACGCATCAAACCTCCATGAGCTGTTAAACGTCCATGAGGTTATTGACCGCCTAAGCGTTGCCGAAATGTTGCTCCATCACCTGATATATCGCAAAGAAACACGCTGGGAGGGCTGGCAGACCAGAATGGATTATCCAGAGGTTAACCCAGAGTTGGATTGCTTCGTGGAAAGCCGCCGGGATCCCGTCACGGGAAAGGTGACGGTCTTTACCCGACCTTATGTACAGATTGTTCCGGGAGATCGGACGAAGGCGTAAGCTAAAAAAGCTTGGGGTTTGAAGTTTAAAAACATTAATCATGAACCGTGAAACCAGGTAGTTACAAAGGAGAATAAAGATGCCACCTAAAGTTGATCGCGAAAAATGTGACGGCTGCAAGGCGGAAAAAGAACCCCTCTGCGAGCAGATATGCCCGGGCGATCTTTTTACCCTGGGCGAAGATAAAAAGGCCCGCTGCCGAATGCCCCGGGACTGCTGGGATTGCATGTCCTGCGTCAAGATCTGCCCCAAGGGGGCGCTGGAAACTAGGGTTCCCTATCAGATTGGCTACCATGGGGCAAAACTGATTCCCCTGATGGGGACCAATAGCATTACCTGGACCCTCATCGATATCAATAACAAGGTGGAGAGGTTCCACTATATCAACCGGGGTAGCCTTGATTGAGCATGAAAATTCCCTCCAAAATTGCGATTTTTTTCGCTAACGAAGGAGATTGGCTATCGCGATCCATTGATCTTGAGGCCATTGTTCCGAAGTTTTCACGCGCCAAAAATGTCTCCTGTTGCGAGGTTCTGCCGAATGGCTGGGCCAGGAACAACCAGGAAGACATCACCGGAAATTTCCGGGAGGGAAGGTTTAACAGAATCCTCTGGGTGGGGAGATTTTCTCCCGAACAGAGGAAGCTCCGGGAAACAGACCTTGAGGCCGCGGGTCTCAATCCCTATCTGCATGAATGGTGCGACCTGGAGGAGCAGGGCATCAGACAGGATGAAGACCTCCGGGAGCGGATGACACAGAAGGCGGCGGTCGTGATTCAGATGTCCCTGGCCAGAGCCCGCCTGCTGGAACCGCTGGAGCCGATCAGCATTCCGGGAACAAATGCCCTCCTCCTCGTTGGCGGCGGCACCGCCGGTTTGCACGCCGCCGCGGCGTTGGCCAAGGCCGGCAAGCAGGTCTATCTCATCGAGCAGGAATGCGGGGTGGGGGGTAAGGTGGCCCAGTTGGGACGACTTTACCCGCGGATCTGCGACCCTCATTGCGGGCTGGATTTTATCATCGAGAAGATCCGTCAGACCTCGCTCATCGAACTTCACACCCTCTCCCGGGTGGTGGAGATCCAAGGTGGCCCGGGCAATTTTACCGTCCGGGTGGCGAAGGCCCCCCGTTACGTGATCGAAGATCGGTGCAACGCCTGCGGGAAATGTCTGAAGGTCTGTCCCGTGGTTCTTCCGAAAGAAACCGGCCCGGCCTGGCCATTTCTGAAAAGTCCGGAGGATGGGTCTGAGGCAACATCTAGCCGGCGGGCCATTCACCCGGCCTGGCCCCTTAATTATCCCACGGCGTATGTAATCGAACGTTCTGCCTGCCCGCCCGATTGTCGGCAGTGCGTCCAGGTCTGCCCGAACGGGGCGGTAGCGCTGGAACAGCTCCCCGAAGAAGTTAGTTTCCAGGTGGGGGCGGTGCTGGTGACCAGCGGCTGGGACCCCTACGCTCTGGAGAAGGTGGAGGAGTATGGCTATGGACAGTATCCGAATGTAATAAGCAATTTAGAAATGGAGCTGTTAGACGCCTCTTGGCCGGAGATCAGGGAAGTCGGCTTTATACAGTGCGCCGGGAGCCGGGACGAACGACATTTGAATTATTGCTCTACCGTCTGTTGTTCCGTGACGCTCAAGCAGGTACTCGCACTGAAGGAGAAAAGCCCGGAGACACACTGCTATGTATTTTACCAGGACATAAGGACATCGGGATTGGGCGAAGAGCTCTATCAGCGGGTCAAGGCACTGGAGGGTGTAGTTTTCATCCGGGCGAATCCGGCCTGGGTGAGACCGCGGGAGAATGGACGGCTGGGGTTGCGGGTGGAGGACACCTTTTCGGGAAAGGAACTGGATTTAACCCTTGACCTACTAGTCCTGGCGGGAGCAATGGTCCCCTCAGCAGGGACCGCCCAGATCGCCGAGGTTTTAAAACTCCCCCGGAATGCCGAGGGATTCTTTGAATCCCATCTTCCATGCCATCCGGAAGAAAGTCAGCGAACGGGTATCCGTACAGGAGGGGCGAGCCGCGGCCCCATGGGGATTGACCGGGCCATCGAAACGGCCCAGCAGGCCGCCCTGGATGCCCTGCCCTTCCTTCAGGAGAACATTCTGTTGGCGCCGACCATTCCGATCCTCAACCTGGCCAAGTGCGACAAGTGCAAACGCTGCATGGAGGAATGTCCCTTCGGTAGTTTCTCCTTCGATCCCGAGGGATTTCCACGGGTGGATTTGGGTAAATGCCGGCAGTGCGGTGGTTGCATGGGAACCTGCCCGCTCCAGGCGGTTTCCCTGCGGCATACCACGATTGAACAACTGGCCGCCCAGATAAGAGTCGTCAAGCCCTCTTTTCCGGCCCGGGAGGAACCGCTGGTCCTGGCCTTTCTCTGCCGGAATGACGCCTATCCAGCGGTCAGGGCGGCTGCGAAATCCGGCCTTCACATACCCTTAAACTTTTTTTTCATTACCGTTCCCTGTGTCGGCGCCGTTAATAATGCCCTGATTGCCGATGCCCTGGCCTTCGGTATCGATGGCGTTTGGATCGCCGGTTGTAAAGACGGCCAGTGCCACTATATCAAGGGGAATCAACTGATCCAAACCAGGGGGGACGATCTGCGGGCAAAACTTCAAAGCATGATCATGGAACCAGGGCGGGTCCGATTGGTGAACTTGGAAATCCGTGACTCCCGGTCCTACGTTCAATTGATTCAATCATATATTGAAGAGCTCAAAGAAATGGGTCCTAGCCCCTTGAGGTCATGAGCTAATGGAAAGGGTATCGGAATGTGTTCAATGCGGCCGATGCTCGGCGGGATGCCCCGTGGCCTTTGAGTCCGACCACTCGCCGCGGCAAATTATCCGTCTGCTTCAGCTCAACTTGCGTAGGGAGGCATACCGGAACCCTTTTTTGTGGTTCTGCGCTACCTGCCAGGCCTGTTCCACCAGATGCCCGCGCGGGCTGCCGGTATTAGATATCATGCTCGCCCTGCGGCGGGAAGGCGAGGAGCAGGGGGAGGCCAAGGCGCCGGCCTTTTACCACGCTTTCCTGCAAATGAGCGAAAGGCGAGGCAGGATCAGCGAATGGCAACTGGGACTTAAGGCGGCCTGGCACCAGTTTCCCCGCCACCCCCTGGCTGACGCCCTGCTTTTCTTACGACTGTTGCGACGGGGGAAAATCCGATGAAGTATCTCTATTACCCGGGGTGCAGCCTGAAGGGAACGGCCCGCGATTTTGAAGAGTCCTTTAAGGCGATCGCCCCCGTTTTCGGGATCGAAATCGAGGAAGCAGTCGATTGGGGTTGTTGCGGCGCCAGCGTGGCCAAATCGCTCCGCAAAGACTTGGCGGAGCGTCTGCCGCTTAAAACCCTTGACCAGGCCGCCGGACGGGGCCTTGACCTGCTTACTCTCTGCCCAAATTGCTACCTCAATCACAAACAGGCGCAAAGCCGGATTCAGAAAGGCGAGCCGGCCAATCCCTCCCCCTTCCGGTTCCCTGACGTCAAGCAGTTGCTGGAGGTCCTTGGTTTCGACCTTGGGCTGGAAGAAATTAGACGGCGCCTGGTTTGCTCCCTCGCAGAAATCAACGTCCTTCCCTACTACGGTTGTCTCACCGTGAGGCCCTTTCCTCCGGGAGGAACCGAGAGCAGGGAGAACCCCCGCATAATGGAGAAATTGATCGCCATAACCGGGGCGAAGCCTTTTTCCTTTCCGTACAAGGTAGATTGTTGCGGCGGCGGGCTCCTGCTTTCAAAGGAAAGGGTCGCCCTCAAACTGGCGGGCCGACTCTGGCAGGAGGCGGGGAAACTTTCACCCGATTGCCTGGTGGTTGCCTGCCCCTTGTGCCACTTCATGCTGGACGCCAAGCAACAGGCTGTCGAACGGGAGCTGGGGAAAAAACTTGGGATTCCTGTTCTTTACGTCACCCAGTTGCTGGGCCTGGCGCTGGGCATGGATCACAAGAAACTTGGCCTCCATCGCCTGCTCACCTCGCCCTATGCTCTGCTTAAAAAACTCAATCACCCTGGCGAAAATGCGAAACTGCGGAAAAAAGCGGCCTCCTGACGCATTCCTACATTTTGTGAAACCTCTTTAAGGCCGCTTCTTTCAAGGCATTTATTTTCCCCTCATCGGCCTTGATTCCCGCTAACAGATACTTACGGCCCAGATACTCGTACTTTGGTTCACCAAAGAGGTGATAGGCCAAAGGCTCAAAGCTCACGTTTTGTCTTCCTTTGATAAAATCCACGATCGCGAAAACATCATCCTCCGTATCGTTGAATCCAGGAATGATGGCAGTCCGGACTAGGATGCGTAAATCAGGAAAGGCGGCACACATTTTATCAAAGTTATCCAAAATGAGCTTATTATACACGCCAGTAAATTTATTATGTTTTTTGTTATCCAGCGTCTTGATGTCAAACAAAATGGTATCAAGATGCCGGCAGGCCTCCTCCATATTTTCCCATGCGGTGTAACCTGCGGTCTCCATCGCCGTATTCAGGCAACGCTTCTTGGCCTCTCTTAAAAGGGCCAAAGAAAACTCGGCCTGCATAAAAGGTTCCCCGCCACTGAGGGTTATTCCCCCCCCGGATCGAGAGTGAAAATAATTTTCCTCTTCCACAATTTTTAATGTTTCGTCAATGCTCAGTAAATTACCGAAAGGATTTAAAGCCTTGGCAGGACAGACCCGGGCACAATTCAGGCAATTATCACATAGCCCACGATCAATGATAATTTTGTTATCAGTACCTTTCTTAACCGCACCGCTAAAGCATACCTCGATGCAGTGCATACATTCGGTAATGCCGATACATTTGTTCCGATTGTATGCCAGTTCAGGCTGGACCTTCTGCGACTCCGGGTTGGAGCACCACCAGCAACGCATGGGACATCCTTTCAAGAATACCATGGTTCTAATGCCCGGACCATCATGAACGGAAAACGGTTGAATATTAAAAATATACCCGAATTTTGCCTTATCGTTGTTTTTTGCCACGCGTTTCCCCTGCCTGATATCCTGCTAAATAGTGCTATGTTCCGTTCTTGCAATCAAGTCGTTTTGGAGATCCGGCGATAAATCAACGAAATAGGCGCTATAGCCCGCGATGCGGACAATTAAATCACGGTATTTTTCCGGATCCTTTTGCGCGGCAATCAGGGTTTTATTGTTAATAACATTAAATTGAATGTGCCATAATTTGAGATCACACCATGTTCTGATTAAAGACGCCAGTTTTTGGATTCCTTCTTCCCCGGCAACTGTTGCGGGGCTGAATTTGATGTTCAGTAAACGGGCCGCGCGCTCCCGGTAGTCATAGTTCTTCGTGTTGTAGTTGGAAAGCAAGATCGCAGTGGGACCCTTAACGTCGGCGCCTTGAGACGCGGAGGAGCCATCGGATAGCGGGGTAAAAGCCTTTCTGCCGTTGGGGGTGGCACTGACTACACTCCCAAAGGGAACATGGGAGGTAAAGGGTACGTATCTCAGATCAAGATGCACGCCTAATTCACGGGAATACTTCTTGGTAAATTTTAATGCTTCTTCATCCAGGGTTTTGCCAATGGCATCAGCGTAGGCATCATTGTTGCCGTATTTGGGCGCATAAAGCAACATCTGGCGAAGGGCTTCCTTGCCATCAAAGTTTGATTCCAAGGCTACAATCAAGTCCTCCATGGTTATTTTCTTTTCTTCAAAAACCAGCTTCTTGATTGCCGCCAAGGAGTCAATAACCGTGCCATACCCGATAAATTCAAAGTATCCCAGATCGATGCCACCTTCAATTTTTGGCGAGTGTAGATCTTTGCAGTCTTTCATGCATAGATCATGTAAAGCTGAGCCCAGGGGTGAGGCAAAATGTTGCGGGCGCAAGTGAATGATCAGGTGTTGCTGAATAAAGGCATGTTTCAGAAAGTTAGTTTGCTGGGCCTTATAGGCACCAAAAAACTCCTCCCAGGTCTTAAAGTTCATAGGGTCGCCTGTTTCCAAGCCTATCAGCTCATCCCCATAGATCTTCATTCTGCCATTGTAGATGGTCATTTCCAGCGCTGCAGCAAAATTAATATAGGCACAGCCGCTGGTATAGGTATCACGATTAGGCATACGGCACTCAGAGCAACCGGATACAGCGTAGTCGTGAGCTTCTTTAAAATCAGCGCCTTTGGAAAGCAGGAGGGGGATTACCTCTTCATCATTAATAAGCTTCGGGAAACCTGATCCTTCTCTAATAGTTTCGGCGATTTCGACTAAAAAACGATGCGGAGAACGGGCATGAATTCTCGCCGCTAAATCGGGATAATGCATGGGGAATTCCCGCTTGGACCTTAACATCAGGTAAGAAAGGTCATTTGTGGCATCACGGCCGTAAGGCGTCTGCCCGCCTATGGTTACGGCCTCCCAATGTGCGTATCCCTCGTTGAATGCTCCCCCGGTGGGAGAAATATACAAGTCAATAAATTGCGCCATGCCCAGCCACATGCACTCGAATATTTCCAATGCTTTATCTTCATCTATCAGGCCCAGTTCCAGGTCTTTTTTATAGAAAGGGTAGAAGTACTGGTCCATCCGGCCATTGGAAATGATGGTACCGGTTTTCTGTTCCAGACGGGAAAACATTTGAGTAAACCATTGGGATTGTAATGCTTCATAAAAATTTCTCGCGGCATTTTCCGGGACCCATTCGCAGTTTTGGGCAATAATTTCCAATTCTTTCTTTCTCAGGGGATCGCGCTCTGTTTTGCTCATTTGCCGGGCCAGGCGGGCGTGGCGTTTGGCCCAGATAACAATCGCGTCACAAACCGTGACGATAGATTCAAGATATGGACGTTTTTCCACATTGTCACGGGGGCTTGAGGCATCAAGAGCCTCCAACTGCTTAAGAGCTTCCTCTTTTATCCCTTTAAATCCTTTTTTCAGGACCTTTTCATAATCGTGGACCCATTGCAGTGAAGAACGAAAAGATGCAGTTTCATTAACCACATACCTTGACTTCAAAACATCTGTTGGATCATAGGTTAGCTTTAAAGTATCCTTCGGGATAGCCGCTGCCAATTTTTCGTGAAAGGTCCTACCCTTCCAATAAGGAGATATCTCTTTTGTGACCACCTCCGCATCTTCCCGGGAAATATGAAAGGGTGATTCCACCCGCTTGGGCAGTTGCTCGATAGATACATCGAGAAAATCTCCATCAAGTTCCGGATATAAAATCCCATATCTTCCTTGCTGTCCTGCTCTGCCCACGAGCAATTGGTGGTCATCAATGTAAACGGTGATGTTTTCCGCGATATGCTTCAAAGCCTTGGCCCACCTCAAAACCAGGGGTTGACCCTCTGTTTGTTTCATGGATGCGGTAAAATATTTGGCTCTCTCAATGTCAATAATTGGCTTTTTTCCTTTAAATGCCGCGGAAATCTTATGTGCCCTATCCCTATCACCGGGGATATTTTTCTTGCCCTGCATTTCTTCATATAATCTTTGTTCCTGTGGTGTTAGTACCTCACAGCACTGCATCGCGACTTCCTCCTCGTATAGTGCATCATGATAAACTATTTCTTATCCATAGATGTTTCTATCCTTACAGCAAGAACAGTGCCGTAATCTCCGGCGCCCGTTGAAGCAAGGAAGGTATGGGTGTATTCTTTTTGTTTTTTGGAAAATGAGCGCGTTAAGACAGCGAATGCTTTTTCAATTTCCGAAAAATAGTTGTGCGATCTACTTTGAATAGCTTTGCTACTTCAGAGGTGGTGCCATGAACCTCCATCGCCTTACGCAGGAGCTCTTTTTCAACTTCATTCATGATTTCTTCAAGTGACCTATTGGCCAGATTAACCGCCTGGTGTTGAAAAATTGTATTGTTATTCTCTTCACGTTCCAACATATTCTGCGGCAGGTCGGCTTCGTCCAGGATATATTTATCCCTGGTAACAACCAGGCTTTGTATCAAATTTTCCAATTGTCTTACGTTACCAGGCCATTTATAATTCAGAAACGTTTCTTCAACACCGGGCGAAAAAACGATTTTTTTCTTATATTTGTTATTATACTTCTCTAAAAAATATTTAACTAAATAAGGGATATCTTCTCTCCGTTCTCTCAAAGGGTGAATATCTACAACCGCAACCTTTAGTCGATAAAACAGATCGATGCGGAAAGTCCCTAAACGAACCGCTTCTTCCAGGTTCCTGCTTGTGGCGGCAATAAAGCGAACATCTACTTTTTTAGCCCGGGTTGAACCCAACCTCATTATTTCCTGGTCCTGTAAAACACGAAGTAATTTCCCCTGCATGGGGTAAGGCAGTTCCCCAATCTCGTCTAAAAACAACGTCCCTTTAGTTGCCATCTCAACCAGACCCGGTTTCCCCTTAGTGCTGGCACCAGAAAAAGCCCCCGGTTCATAGCCAAACAATTCCGACTCTATAAGATTATCGGGTATGGTAGTGCAGTCAACTTTAAAAAAGGAGCAATTGCAGCGCTGGCTATTCTCATGTATTCTTTTGGCTAGTAAGTCCTTACCTACCCCTGTCTCTCCCTGTAGCAGCACCGTGGCATCAGTCATGGCAATATTGTCCAGCATTTTCAGGAGCGCCTGCATTTTTTCACAATTAAAAATTAACGGGGAGGTCTTTTTGCTGAGGTGCTGCACACCGAGATGTAATTTATCTATCTGTTCCTGCTGGGAAGCTATCTGGACCTTTAATTGGGAAAGCAGAGTTACGTCCCGGACAAAGGTAACGACTAGCGCTACCTTCCCATCTTCATCAAACACCGGGTATCCGTTTAAAATAACCTTTCTCCCCAGCTTGGTAGTCTGAACAGCGGTTTTTGGCTCACCCGTTTTAACGATATCGGGGTTTAGAATTACGTCATATTTACCCTGGTTTTTTAAATCGGTAACCAGTTTCCCTTCCATCTCCTCGCGCTTCAGGCCAGTCAGTTTTTCATACCTGCTGTTTACCCGCAGAGTCATGCCAGCGCTGTCTGATATATAAATACCATCGCTTAGAACATCCATTATTTTGTCAAAGTAGCTCTCGATTGCCTTGGGATGCTGAATAATACGACCGTTCATATATAGCCCCCTATCCAAATAAAACTGCAATTGAACACCATTTTTTCATTAAGACAACCGGAAGCATTTTTTTAAACATTTACCAGTAAAGCGCTACCGCACTCGTATCAATAATTAATGCAGGCCTGCATATCGGTTGCAATAGTGCAACATTTTGTAAGCATACGTCAATCTTCATTTTTACCACTTGGCTGCCAGATTCTGTTGCATCACAGCAACAATGATACCGTATAAGCGCTGTTAAGGTCTATAACAAAGTTCGGCAACCAGCAAGCGGCTGGCTAACGCTCATTGGCGCAGGAATTGCATAAGAAGGGAGAGACGCCAACCATTCAGTTGGGTGAGGGACTAGTAATATTCGCTCACGAAAAAGTTGGGGGTGTGTGCGGCCAGAGGTTCTAGCCGCTCCTGGATCAGGCAACAAATCTTAAATGGAGGGCTTCTATGGCCAAATTGTCTGTCGCAATCCTGGGGTCGGGAAATATTGGTACAGACCTCATGTACAAGGTGCGCCGGAGCGCGCAACTGGACTTGCAACTGGTTGCGGGCATTGATCCAGCCTCGGAAGGCTTGGCGTTGGCGCGCAGTCTTGGTTACAAGACCTGCACGGATGGGATAGAGGGAGTTTTGCGCAATGGAAAAATCCAATTGGTATTTGACGCAACCTCGGCGCGCTCTCATCTCGCCCATGCGCCTCTCTTGAAGAACGCGGGCATTATAGCCATTGATTTGACTCCCGCCGCAGTAGGACCAGGTGTTATCCCTGTGGTAAATCTTCAAGAACATTCTAAAGAATTGAATGTCAATTTGGTTTCCTGCGGTGCGCAAGCGACAGTGCCCATCGTAGCCGCCATAAATAGTATCACCCCTGTCCAATATGCCGAAACGGTATCTACCCTCGCAAGTCGTAGCGCAGGTCCCGGTACCAGACAGAATATTGACGAGTTTACACGCACCACGGCCCGGGGCGTTCGCGACGTCGGCCGTGCGAAAAAATCTAAAAGCATCATCGTGCTCAACCCAGCCGAGCCTCCCATTATCATGCGCAACACCGTCTACGCGGTGGTTGATCTTCCGGTTGATGAGAAAGGTGTCCGCGATTCCGTTATGGCCATGGCCGAGAAGATAAAATCTTATGTTCCCGGCTACAAAATTACCGTCGAGCCCTTCCTTGACGGAGACCATTTTACGACCTGCATCGAAGTGACTGGAGCAGGCGATTACCTGCCCCCCTATTCTGGAAATCTCGATATCATCACCGCTGTAGCCGTTAATGTTGCCGAACGCTATGCAGAGACTCTCAGTTGAACGAAAGGATGAAAGCCAATGGCTAAGCTCACATTTGTTGATGTTACGCTGCGTGACGGGAATCATACTGTTCGCCAACAGTTCTCTCCCGACTTGGTTGCCAGGGTAGCGGCAGCCCTCGATGCCTCTGGCGTGGCCATCATCGAAGTCGGTCATGGTGATGGATTGGGAGGAAGTTCCATTCACGTAGGCAGAACAGCCGCGCCCGAAGCGGAATTAATGCGGGCTGTGGTGTCCGCAGTTAAGAAGGCAAAGGTGGCAATATTCTTGATACCTGGATTCGGAACTATGGAAGACCTGCAGCAGGCCTATGATTTAGGCGTCACGGTCGCCAGGGTGGCAAGCCATTGCACGGAGGCGGACATCACTGAGCAACATATTCAACTCGCCAGGAAATTAAACATGCTGGCCGTTGGCTATCTGATCTCATTCGGCATGGCCCCTCCGGAACGGATCGCCGAAGAAGCGAAAAAGATGGAGTCTTACGGTGCCCAGTATATCAATTTAGCGGACTCCCAAGGGTATCTGGTGCCCCATGAAGTCAAAAATTACGTCGCTGCCGTACGCGCAGCGGTAAATATCCCGGTTGGGTTCCACGCCCATAATAACCTGGGCCTGGCGATTGGCAATTCGCTGGCGGCGGTTGAGGCGGGAGCCGCCTATGTGGATGGCAGTCTGAAGGGCTTCGGCGGCGGCGCTGGCAATGCGCAAAGCGAAACTTTGATAGCCGCATTAAAGAGGGGGGCATTCCCCACCGATGTCGACTTATTCGGCATTCTGGACGCGTCAGATATTCTTGTCGAAGAACTTGGCAAATACCCAGATTTGACGAAGGTTCCCATGCCTACCGTAGATAACGATACGATCATGATGGGCTATGCCTGTGTGTACGGCGGATATGTACTGCCGATAAAACGCGCTGCCCGTGAATATGGCTGCGATCCCCGTCGGCTCGTCCTTCGCCTGGGAGAGCGTAAGGTCGTTGCGACACAGGAAGACGTGGTCATAGAGGAGGCAAGACGCCTCGCAGGCCTGGCCTAGTGCAATTTTTTAGGTTATTGTTCCTATGTAATCGCGGTTTCAGACATTTTATCGGTTCATCAAATATCCAATCTCTCCCCTCGTAAAGAAGGTGCGGAAAGAAAATAGTATAAAATAGTCAAAAAACCGAAAAAGGGGGAGCCGATGTTTCCATCGTTCAATGTTGTTCGTCGGATCGTTTCCGGGTGCGGTTGTCTCGAAAGCGTGGGGGATGAGATCAAGCGCCTCCAGGGAAAAAAGGTTTTCGTGACAACAGACCCCGGAATCAAGGCAGCCGGTCTTTTGGACCCACTGGCCAAAGCGCTGGAAGGGGCAAATCTTACCCATCTCTTTTTCACAGAAGTAGAACCTGATCCCAAAATGGAGGTGGTTTCCACAAGTCTAGAGGCTGCCAAGTCCTTTAGTCCCGACGTAATCATCGGCTTTGGCGGAGGCAGCTCGCTGGATATCGCGAAGATAACTTCCGTGCTGCTGACCAATGCCGGGCCAATGGAAAAATATTTTGGCATGGAACTTATCCCCCATCCCGGGATTCCCCTGGTCCTGATCCCCACGACAGCGGGCACCGGAAGCGAAATGACCTCCATCTGCGTCCTTTCTGATACCGAAAACAAGGTCAAGAAGGGGATCGTCAGCGAACATATGTTTGCCCGGACGGTATTGCTGGACCCACTGCTAACCATAGGACTCCCACCCCACATTACAGCCCTGACCGGAATGGATGCCCTGGTTCATGCCATAGAGTCTTATACGGGGGTACGGGCCACGGTCTTTACCGATACCTTGAATCTTCAGGCCATCGGGATGGCAGCCGCCAATTTGCGTATTGCCTACGCCAACGGTGACAATCGGGAAGCAAGAGAAAATATGCTTTATGCCAGTTGTCTTGCAGGAATGGCCTTTTCAAACACCCAAAATGGTCTCGCCCATGCTCTGGCCTTGGCGATCGGCGGCAAATTTCACCTCCCTCACGGACTGCTCACGGCATCTATCATCCCCTGGGTTATGGAATACAACATCCCGGCTGACCCACAAAAGTTTATCCAAATTGCCCAGGCCTTTGGCGAGAATACCGATGGACTCCCCGAAATAGAGGCAGCCAGGCTGTCGGTGAAAGCCATTAAGAGCCTCCTGGACGATCTGGACATTTCTTATGAATTGAGCCGATACAACATTCCCAGGGAAGAGATCCCCAGTTTGGCAAAGGCGGCGATGGGAGCTGTTCGTCTGATCAGCAACAACCCGAGAAAGGCAACGGAAAGGGAGGTGATCAAACTTCTGGAGACGAATTATTAGACC
>JBBIRO010000028.1:0-43994 GCA_037441775.1 Syntrophobacterales bacterium | reverse complement strand
ACGGTGTTGTTCCCGCTAGCCCCACCTTCCGAACAGATCCGCGTCGTCGACCGGGTCACGGGACTCTTCGCGTTCTCCGGTCAGATTGAGGCAAACGTTGCCAGGACGCTTGGGCAGGCCAAGCAGGTGTAAGACGGTGGGCGCCACATCGGTGAGATCGCCGGACTCTCTCAGGGCCAGACTCTCGGGGTGGATCAGCACGAAGGGAACGGGACTGTCCGTATGGCCGGTATCCACCGTTCCATCCGGATAGTACCAATGTTCCGCGCTGCCGTGATCTGCGGTGACGATGATGCTGTAGCCGGCTTTTTGCGCCGCCGCGATAATCAATCGCGCCGCCCTGTCCACCGCCTCGATGGCCTTAAGAACGGGCGCCTCCTTATCAACATGGCCGACGACATCCACATTAGGCAGATTGGCCAGGATAAAGTTATACTGACCCGCTTGGAGAGTTTCAATGAGAGTGGCGGTCAGCGGTTCGATGGACATTTCCGGAGCCTCATCGAATAGGGTGACATCTTTTCTCGTCGGAATGACAATCCGATCCTCACCGGGGAACAGAGACTCCCGCTTTCCGCTGAAAAAATAGCCCACATGAAAGGCCTTTTCCCCCTCGGTGATCTTGAGCTGCTTCTTGCCGTGCCGGGAAAGGACTTCACTTAACGTATCCTTGATCGCGCCCTCAGGGGGGAAGGCGACCTGTACCGGCAGCCCCTTCTTGTACTCGATCATGGTCGCAAAAGAGAGGTTCAACCCCGCCGCGACCGGAAATTTGTCAAATTTTTCTCCGGTAAGACTCTCGGTGAGCTCAATCTCCCGCTCGCCGCGGATATTGAAAAAAATTACCCCATCAGCAGGTTTGATCCGCCCCTGGGGCAAGCCCATCCGGCAGCCAAGCAGATGGGGAAGGAGAGTCTCATCCTCTTGACCCAACCGGTATCCCCTTCTGATATATCGTGACAGCAAATGATAATTGTTTCCGCCCATTCCCCCCCCATTCTCCAGTTTGGAGTCAGTTTAACTAATCACCTGCTTGCTGTAAAGGAGAACTTAAATATCTTTTTATCAAATATCTTTTTATCTGTTGAAAAACAGCCCGCCCGGTGGTACAAAAGCGGTAATTCACATGATTTACCTAACGTTGAAGATCAACGGAACCTCGCATGGGCTTTTCAAACGACAATACGGATCTGTACCTGAAAAAGCGCTTAAAGATGGTCTCCTCCCAGTTGAGGGCCCGGGGGATAAGAGATTCCCGGTTGCTTACGGTGATGGAGACTATTCCCCGCCACCAATTCATCGAGGCTGCTCTCATGGATCAGGCCTACAACGACAATCCCCTGCCGATTGGCGAGAGTCAAACCATATCGCAACCATACATTGTGGCTCTGATGACCGAAGCGCTGGAGTTGACGGGAAAGGAAAAGGTGCTGGAAATAGGCACCGGTTCCGGCTACCAGACGGCAATACTGGCGGCCCTTGTTGAACGGGTATTTTCGATTGAGCGGATAGCGGCGCTGGCGGCAAAAGCCAGAAAGATTCTGGATGCGCTCTGTTTTTATAACGTTGCCATCCGGGTTGGGGATGGCACATATGGCTGGCGCGAGGAGTCTCCTTACGACGCGATAATAGTAACCGCCGGAGCACCGGCAGTACCTAAAAATCTCATCGAACAAATGGTCGTCGGCGGCAGACTGGTGATACCCGTAGGCAGCCGCCATTCTCAATCCCTCTTAAGGATACGCCGGCTGGCGGAGGATCCCAACCTGATTGACGAGGAAGACCTGGGCGGCTGCCGTTTTGTCGATCTTGTGGGTGAGTATGCTTGGCGGGGCTGAGAATCCGGGGGCACAGGCCAATCTGGCGGCGGGAGCCCGGGAGAGGAAATCTCCGGCGCCGCCAAAATTGCGCTACCCCATAGCGGATATTGCGCTGTGCCTGATTTTGGCTCTCCTGTTTTTTAGCTGTGGCGCCCCCCTTACCAAATTGCCGACCCGGCCGGGGGTTTACCATCAGGTCAAGGCCGGGGAAACCCTTTGGGCCATTGCCCAGGCGTATCAGGTAAAGATTCAGGAACTTGCCCAGGCCAACCAAATCACCCCCCCCGAGTCACTGGAGGCCGGCCGGGTGATTTTTATTCCCGGCGCCCGCGTGCCGTTGGATGTTGCAGCTCAAACTCCTAAAGAGCAGGTTCGCGTCCCGCAACCAGGGCCACCATCCCCGCCCCTTTCATCGCCACCGGGGGACGCCCGGCCCGGACAAGCTGACCAGGGCGGGGTCTCAACCGGGAAAACCGGCGAAGAGCCCGCCGTGGTCCGGGATGAGTCCGCCAAACCTCAACCCAGAACCATATCGCAAATTCCCCGAACCAGGGACGAGGAGGCGCTGCCCATCGACAAAAAACGTTTTATCTGGCCGCTTAAGGGCGAACTTAAGTCCCGCTTCGGAATGCAGCCAAGCGGCATGTTTTTCAATGGGATTAAGATTGCAGCCCGGGAAGGCTCACCGGTGCTTGCCGCAGCGGGGGGGACGGTGGTCTTCTCCGCAACCCTCAAGGACTACGGGGAGACCATCATCATCAGACATGACGAACTTTTTGCGACGGTTTACACCAATTTAGGCAGCAGGCTGGTCAAATTGTCAGCTCAGGTCAAAAGCGGTGAGCAGATTGCCCTCTTGGAGGGCGCTGACCGGAAAGGGGAGGCCATCTTGAGCTTCGAAATACGATACAAGAACAAGGCTTACAACCCCATGCTTTTCCTTCCTTAGAGTAGTTCATGAATAAACTGGAGGCCCAAGCGGATGAGCAAAACCATCGAACAGGGACCAATCAGGCCGCCCAGCGAGGCTGGAAGCCTTTTGATCAGGGTTACCAGAAACTGCCCCTGGAATAAATGCGCCTTTTGCCATACCTATCGGGGCACGAAATTTGAGCGGCGGAGCAATCCGGAAATAATAAGCGACATCCTGACGGTCAGAGACATTGTGGCAAGGATTCAAGACGCCTCAGCCGGCCTGGATCGGGATCCACCTGACAGCCGGAAATTGCTGGATATCCTCTGTCGGCAAGGCTATTCGCCGGAGGCAATCCTGCCGGTGCTCAACTGGCTTGGCCGCGGCGGAGACACGGTTTTTCTCCAGGACGGCGATTCTTTAATCTTGAAAACCCCCGACCTGCTCGAAATACTCAAGTGCATTAAAGAGTCCTTCCCGCGGGTGATCAGGATCACCACCTACTGCCGTTCCCACACTGCCCGAAGAAAAACCCAAGAGGAAATGGATCTGCTCGCCGCTCAGGGCCTGACCAGGATTCATGTGGGAATGGAAAGCGGCTACGACCCGTTGCTTAAATTTATCAATAAGGGGTCCACCCAGGCCGATCACATTGAAGGCGGCCGGAAGATAAAGGCGGCCGGCATTTCCCTGTGTGAATACGTAATGCCCGGGCTTGGCGGGAAGAGGTGGACTAAAGAACATGCCCAGGCTACCGCCCAGGCCATAAACGAGATCAACCCCGATTATTTGCGGTTGCGGTCCCTGTATCTGGTAAGGGATACTGAACTGTTTGCTCTGGCGGAGCGGGGTCTGTTTACGGCTCTCTCCGATGAGGAAACAGTCGCGGAGATCGGGTGGTTATTGCGGGATCTGTCAGGGATAGAAACCACCATCGTCAGCGACCATGTCCTGAATCTTTTGGAGGAGATAGAAGGGAAACTACCGGAAGATAAAGAATATCTGCTGGGCGTGATTGCTAAATTTTTCTCCCTTTCCGAAGCTGACCGCCTGATCTTTCGGGTGGGCCGGCGTCTGGGCTATCTGCGCCGGCTCAATGACCTCAAACAATCCCCTCATTACGACTTTCTTAAAGATTGGGTGGCCCGTTATGAACAGGAGAAACCGGGGAGCCTGGAGCAGGATATAGCGCGAATCATGCAGGGCTACATTTGACGCTTTCGTAAAAAGTCCGGATGCTTACGTTCAAGTTAAGTCCCTTCTCCTTCCTATTGATTTACGCGCCTTGCCTGCGAACAAAGTCAGCGATTGACTTAATATATTGGAAAGTGTAGGTATCTTCCGTAAGGCTCAAAAATATAACTATCAGGAAACCAAAAAATGAAAAAAATAGCAGCAATAACGTGCCTCCTGGTAATTGCGCTGATTGTGTCTTCCTGCGCGCCGGTCGAGAAGGAGCGCCCGACGCCCAAACCGGCCAGGATCGCCCTGGTGCTGGGGGCCGGCGCATCCCGGGGATTCGCCCACGTAGGTGTGCTGAAGGTATTGGAATCCAATAATATACCGATCCACATTATCGTCGGCACGAGCGCGGGAAGTTTTGTGGGCAGCCTTTATGCCTTCGGGATTAGCGCCTTCGATCTTCATAAAATGTCCCTGGCCCTGACAAAGGGGGATCTGATTGATCTGGCCATCCCCGACAACGGGTTTATCAAGGGGGAAAAACTGGCGGAATATGTTAACAAAACGGTAAAGAACGCTCCCATCGAAAAACTGAAGATCCCCTTTTATGCCGTGGCCACCAGCATCCCTGACGGCCAGGAGATGGTTTTCGGGCAGGGCAATACGGGGATGGCCGTGCGGGCAAGCTGTTCCATCCCGGGTGTTTTCAGACCGGTGCGCATTGCCGATCGGATGTACGTGGACGGAGGGGTTGTCAGTCCCGTAGCGGTTGACGCGGCAAGAAAATTAGGGGCTGATATCGTCATAGCCGTCGATATTGCAGCCGATCTGGACATTAGAAAGCCGCAGGGTACGATTGATACTATCCTGCAGTCCATAAATATCATGTACACGATACTCTCCGCCGCCCAACTTTCCCGCGCCGATGTGGCGATTAAGCCGCGGGTGGGTTATATAGGCTCATCCGACCTGGATAAGAGGCATGAGGCCATAATCGAGGGAGAAAAAGCGGCTTTGGCGGAATTGCCGGCCATTCAGAATATCGTTGCCCGGCTGAAACAGGAAGGCAGGCTGAACTAGCCGTTTAAAGTTTTTATCGGAACCGTCTGTTATGAAGAAGCGCTGCCGTTTAATCGTACTTCTGATAATTTTGACTCAGTTCTTTTTGCTGCCCTTTTCGCCATCGGAAGCAAAGGCGGAAACGAGGATTTATATTACCTTTGCCGTAGGTGGCGTCATTGGTGGCGTCTATTTCTTTCTGCGGTTCGCCTTCAGCGGCTCAGCAATGATAGAGCAACCCTCAAATGACGCGACCGCCCTCTTCAATCATGGACCGGGTGGCTGGCAGATCAAGTATCCCGCGCTGACTTTCACCCCCGAGGCCGCTAACATGATGCCCCGCCCAATCCATTTGCCGGAAACGGCGCAGGTGGAAATACTGAAAATACGATTTTAATAAAACGGGGACGGCTCTATTTATTTTTTCCTATCCCTTTTGATCATAATTGCCGGCGGCATCGTTAATATACGCTCGCTGGAATTTGGGGAATGGTTCGGCAGGAGAGAAGAAAGGCCAGGAAACTGCCGCCCTTGATGATCGCCAGCAGCAGACATGTTTCCTGTAACCCCAGGAGGGGGAGGAGAAGAACGCCACCCATTAACCCGCCGAAGAAGCCTCCCAGGAGGTCCGCCCCGTAGATTAATCCGGCAGTTTGACCAAAACTATTGCCCGGGGCGGAGGAACGCAGATAGATTTTTGCCGCCAGAGGAAACTGCAGACCGATTAACGCGCCGCAGAGAAAAGAAACGGCTAAAAAGGCCCCGTAGAGGAGGACGTATACCGCTGGCTTGTGAAGATGATCCGCCGGAATCAAAAACACCCAGGGAAGAAGTACCGCAAAGGCGACCAGCATTAATTCGGTAACGAGAAAGAGACGGCAATCCCTTTTAATTCGCTGCAGACGCCGGCTGATGTAAAGACTGCCCAGGGCCACCCCGGCCATAAAGATCGTTATCAGGAGGCCTATCTGGTAGTAGAGATAGCCATAGAGGGTTTGAAAGGTGAAGATGATGGCCAGATCCAGTATCATATTGACGAAGCCCGAAGTGAATACGGCATAGGGAACGCAATAGATGGCTGTCCGAGGCTTAATGATAAAAAGGCCGGCAAGAAGAAGGGTCAAAACCACGGTCAGGCCTAGATAATGTCTCAGGCCCGTTCCCGCCAGCCACTGGAATATCCCCGTCAGATACGGTGAGAATTGGGCGTTCCAGTAAGAGAGGCTGAAAAAGACGCCTCGGGGCTCAAAATCGGAATTGATCGCTATTTTTCTCCCCTCCAGCGCCTGGAGAAACCAGTTCAACCACCTTTCCTGCAGGCGGTATTCAAGATATCCCCTGCTAAAGAGGTTTGTTTGGACCCCTCGCTCCGCGAGCCTTTTGCCCAGCTCCTCCGAGGTGGTCCTGTTGAGTTGATCGTCATCCGAGGCGAGATAGAGATTGGCCTCGCCGGGGATGATCCTTACCTGCCGGTAAACACTTTTGAGGGTAGCCAGGATGCAGCCATTGAGGTCTTTGAGTTCCTCGCCAAGATAGGTCAGGGAGCCGGGCAGGGAGAGGACCATGATCCCCCCGGGATTCATTTTTTCTTTGGCGGCGGCAAAGAATTCCGCGGAAAACAGCCTGTTCGCTTGCAATTCCCGGGGCGAGGAAAGCCCAAGGAATATCAGATCGAAGCGCTCTTTAGTCCTTTTGACGAAGAGCCGGCTATCCGCATAATGGATTTTAACGCGCCGGTCCGTCAGTTCCGCCTCGGTAAGGGGGGTGGGAAATTGCCGGAGCAGTTTCAAGAGGAGGGGATCGAGCTCCACATAATTCACCTCCGTCACCTGGTATTTCAAAATTTCGCTGATCATTCCTCCCGCCCCGCCGCTTAAAATTAAAACCGATTTGGGCTCTTCATGCAAAAGCAGGGGAAAGTGGACCCGATCTTCGATGGCCGCCATGTCGGGAAAGGGGGTGGTTATCGCCGGCAGGCCGTCGGTAAAAAAGGTCAACTGCTCGGCGCCGCGGCTGACGATGATATTGCCATAAATGGAGTTCTCGTAATGGACGACCTCGAGACCTTCCCATTGGGAGGCAATAGATCGCAACTGGATGTTCTTCGCCTGCGGGGTGACCAGGAGGTAGAAAAAAACGAGCGCCAAGAGCATCGATAGGCCCCGGAGGAAATAATTTCCTGTCCGAGGCGGCCCCTTGGCTTCGGGCCAAAGGAGTAACATGGAAATGAGGCTGTTGATCAGGGAGATCAAGAAGGCGATCTCAAAGGAATGGAAATATTGAATCAGGACAAAGGTGATCAGAAGGCCGCCCGTGATCGCGCCGACGGTCTCGAGGACATAAACGCGCCCGATGCTGGCGGCGTCTTCCAGATGAAACCGGCCATAGAGCTTGCAGCCGAAGGTAAAAAGGGCGCCGTGGGAGAGGCTTACCGGCAGAAGAATGAAAAATGAGGTGTAAAAAACCGGGGCGAAACCCAATCCCTCACCCGGGGTCACGAGGAGGATATTTTTAAAGATCCTCGCCAGGTAAAGGGCGAGCGGAAAGGCGACCGCGAAGACAAGCTGAAAGAACACATATATTTCTACTTTCCGACTCGTCTTCTCCACAAACTTGCCCAGGAAGAAGGAGCCCACGGCCTCCAGGATCAGCCAGTTGGCAAGAATTATTCCGATCGCGAGCTCATTGCCAAAAAAAGAGACGAGGAGTTCCCGGAGCAGCAAAATCTGGGCGACGATGCCGCTTAGTCCCATGATGAGCAGGGAGGCCTTGAGCGAGTTTATCCTCATAATCGTGAGGCTTAACAATATCCCGGCCTTTTGTAAAGGGGTTCCGGATATGAGATCCAAACTGCGTCGCCGAAAAAAAGCGGTGGCGCCGTTTATGCTGCCCGTTATAACCAGCAACCTGGGTGGCGACAAATTCACAGGTGGTTTTATCGTTTAGCATCATCCCGCAGCCAAGCCTGCCAATGGCACAGGGCCCGCGACTACAAGGGCGTGGGGGTCCCGGCTTAGGCCGGCAAATTTGTCGCACCCTCCGCCGATATCTTTGTTTGGAATTCTTTGACCAGAAATGATAAGATGTCAGCCATAATTCTGGAACGAAGGGAGGGTCAGCAAGATGAAGATCACTCGCCGGAGGTTCATGAAAAATACCATTCTTACGGGGGGGGCGTTGTTTCTCTCTCCTGTTCCCCTCTACGCAAAACCAAAGAAAACAGAAGCTTGGCGACCAGCCTATCTGAAGCTGGAGGAAGAAGGCAAGCTGGCCCTGAGGGTAAGGCAGGCCTATGGCCTCTTGGAGCGTTGTGAGCTCTGCCCCCGGATGTGCGGGGTGAATCGCCTGAAAGGGGCAATCGGGTTCTGTCGGGCGCCCCTCAAGGCGGTTGTTTACAGCGCCAGTCCCCATTTTGGCGAGGAGCGACCAATCGTGGGGCATAACGGCTCGGGCACCATCTTCTTTTCCAACTGCAATCTTCGCTGTCTCTTTTGCCAGAACTGGCCCATTGCCCATGAAGGCCGGGGCGAGGAATACAGCGATGAGGAACTCGCCGCCCTCATGCTCCATATCCAGAAGCTTGGCTGCCATAACATCAATCTGGTCACCCCCACCCATGTGGTTCCCGCGATCCTCGGCGCCACCCGCATCGCGCTTAAAAAGGGTCTCCGCGTCCCCCTGTTTTACAACACCAGCGGCTACGAACGGCTGGAGACCTTGCGGATATTGGACGGCATCGTGGATATCTACAAGCCGGACATGAAATACATGGATGCCGATAAGGCCGCCAAGTATTCCGCCGGGGCGGCGGACTACCCGGAAATGGCCAAGAGGGCGATCATCGAGATGAACCGCCAGGTGGGCGAACTCCAGGTGGATAAGCGAGGCGTTGCCCTCCGCGGGCTACTGATCCGGCACCTGGTCATGCCCAACCGCGTCGCCGGGACGGAAAAATTCGTCCGCTGGGTGGCGGAGAACCTGCCCAAATCAACCTATGTGAACATCATGGCGCAATACCGCGTGGAGTACAAAGCCTTTGAACATCCGGAGATTGCCCGGGGGATCACCGTGCAGGAGTTTCTGGAGGCCATGGACTGGGCGGAACAATACGGCTTGACCAACCTGGACCAGCAATCGATCAACATGAGAAACCTCTACCGCCGGTCCTGATTTGCCCCTCGCTCCCAAATACCGGGAATAGGCCTCCCGCAATGGCCACATGCGCCCTTTATTACCCGGACTTCCCCCACCATAAACCCGGTGCGCCGGATGATCAATTGCCTGCACCGGGGGCAGAAGGTGTTTTCCCCTTCATGGCCGGGAATGTTTCCGATATAGACATATTCGAGGCCCTCGGAAAGGGCCGCCGCCCTGATTTTATCCAGGGTGGAAACGGGGGTAGGAGGAAGTCCCTTGAGTTTATACAGCGGGTAAAAGCGGGAGAAATGGATCGGCGTATTGGCGCCCAGCTCATTCTTTATCCAGCGGCACATCTCCCTTACCCTGGCCAGCTCGTCATTCTTGGTGGGGATCACGAGGTTGGTGATTTCCAGATGGACCTTCTCCTCTTTTAGAATCCTTAAGGACTGAAGTACCGGCGCTAATTGCCCGCCGCACATCTGCCGATAAAAATCTTCCGTATATCCCTTGAGATCGATATTGGCCGCATCCAAATTTTTGCAGAGGTTTCTAAGCGGCGCGGGATTGATATAACCATTGGAATGGTACACATTGAGCAGCCCCGCTTTTCTGGCCAGTTGCCCCGCATCCTGCATATATTCATAAAAGACGGTTGGCTCCACGTAGGTATAGGAGACCGAGCGGGCCCTCATCTCGTTGGCCTTTCGCACCACCAGTTCCGGCGGGAAATCCAGGTTAAAGGCCTCTTCCGGAGCCGCCTGGGATGTTTCCCAGCTCTGACAAAACTTGCAGTGGAAATTACACCCCACCGTGGCAATCGAAAGGGAAGTTGTGCCGGGCAGGACATGAAAGAAGGGCTTCTTTTCGATGGGGTCCAAATGGACGGCGCAGGGATTTCCGTAAACCAGGCTGTATAATTTCCCCTGCCGATTCTCCCGGACCCGGCAAAGGCCCCTCTTTCCCTTGGGAACGCGGCACCTGGCGGGGCAGAGTTCACATTGAACCTCTTGCCCGGCAAGAGGAGTAAAATAAGGGGAAAGCTTGGTCTTAACGAAGCCTTTTTTGCTGATTTGTCCGGCAGAGCTTCGAGGAAACCCCAAGAGGCCGCATGTGAAAAAAAGGCAGAGGCCGGTCTTGCAATGCGCCAAAAATTTCCGCCTAGTCAAGGGAGGAGGGAAGAGGGCTTGCTCTGACATTTTGCACATAATCCGCAATCCTGGGGGCTGTTTGCCGCTTCAATCCTGACGGCTTCGTAAAAAGTCGCGCTTCACCTCCCCTCGCGGAAGAGGGCAACGGGATGGGGAGCTAAGCCATTGAAATAACGGCATCTACCACCATCGCCCCAAACCTCTCACCTCAAGGAAGAGGGAGTTTGGGACTTTTTACGGTTTCGTCAATCTTGCGTATTGAACCGGCTCGGGGAATGTCCAGAGATCATTCCCCGGTTACCGGAATCAGCGAATTATCTCAGCAGAGCCAGGAAAACGCCCGCCGCCATGGCAGTGCCCACAACGCCGGCGACGTTGGGCCCCATGGCCGCCATGAGGGGATTTACCCGACCGTTTGTTTCTTCAGCAACAAACTTCTGAACAACCCGGGCAGACATGGGAACAGCGGAGACTCCCGCCGCGCCAATGCAGGGGTTGATCTTTTTTCCTTCCGGTAAAAACAGATTGATGACCTTGGCAAAGACAATCCCGCCGAAGGTGCTCATGGCAAAGGCAAAAGCCCCTAAAATCATTATAAAGATAGTCTGGGACTTGAGAAACGAAACTCCTTCCATGGTGGAGCCCACCGTCAGCGCCAGGAAGATCGTCACCGTATTGATCAGGTGCGAGCCGGCAGTCTGGCTCAAACGGTCCGTCACGCCGGATTCCCTGATTAAATTGCCAAAAAAAAGCATTCCCATCAGCGGCGCGCAAGAGGGAACAAAAAGCGCGGTCATGATGATGCCGATAATGGGAAAGAGCAGCACCGTGATCTTCGATACCGGCTTGGCAACTTTCATCTGGATGGCGCGTTCTTTTTTGGTGGTCAGAAGCCTCATCACGGGCGGCTGGATAACCGGCACCAGGGACATGTAGCTGTAGGAGGCCACGGCGATCGCCCCCAAAAGATGGGGGGCCAGTTTAGAGGCCAGATAGATGGAGGTTGGGCCGTCGGCGCCGCCAATAATACCGATGGAAGCGGCCTCTTTCAAGCTGAAACCAAAGAGGTAAGTGGCGCCCGCGGCGGCAATGAATACCCCCAGTTGCGCACCGGCTCCCAAAATAAAGGTAATGGGTCGGCTCAAAAGGGGCCGGAAATCAGTCAGCGCCCCCACCCCGAGAAAGATCAGGGGTGGCAGCAGCTCCGTTTTCAGCCCGGCATTATAGATGAGCTGCATGAGGCCTATCGCGTGATCGCCGGCCAGCATCTGGTCACTGGAACTCATCATTGCCTTGGGTAAATTGGCCATGATGGCGCCAAAGGAAATGGGAATTAGTAAGAGGGGCTCATAACTTTTGGCAATCGCCAGGTAGATGAATACCCCCGCAATGACAAACATTATGAGGTTCTGCCAGGAGAGATTCGCAAAGCCTCCTTCGTTGAGTAATGCTAAAATCATATCCATGGCTACTCTCCGATGGTCAGAATAGGCTTAGCGGCGGAAACTTCCCTGCCAACCGCACCCTCAATACTCACAATTCTCCCGGAGCAGGGGGCCTTGACGTCGTGGTTGGCCTTCATTGCCTCCACCTGGGCCAGCACCTGTCCTTCAGTTACCTGGTCGCCAACCTTCACATTGAGCAAAACAAGCTCCACCTTGCCTTCGAAGGGCGAAAACACCGGCGTGATCTTTCCCGTGGGGGCGGCGGGCGGCGGCATCACTTGCGCCGTCGGCTGGCCTTCCCGGGTCCCGGCATGGGCCAGCGCCGGCGGTTCAATGGTGATCCGGAACGTTCTTGTTATCTGGCCTTCCGTGACCTGGCAGGTGGTTTCGAAGGGCGAGGTGAATGCCGCTGCAGACGGCGCGGCAGCGGCCGATACTTCTTTCTTCTTGAGGGGAATGGATATCTTCGCCGTCCCATTTAGAAAACGGATCCCCTCATTTAAGTCCATGTTCTTACCGGGAACAATCGACGCGGCAACGAGGAAGATATTTTCCTCGGTACAGGGCAGGTTTCTGGCCTTAATTGCCTCCTCGGCCATGGCCAGTGTATCCGGCGCAGCATCCAGGGGATCGCCTTCGAAAACCGGCAGGCCAAGCTGTTCTTCTGCTATTTTAACCACTTGCGGGTCAGGCGACAGCGGCGTGTGGCCAAAATAACCAAGCAGCGCCCGGCCATAACCGGCCTCTATCTTCTTCCAGCGCCCTAAAAACACGTTGTTGAACGCCTGGAGCCAATACTGCTGGCTGCCGGGAGTAACACTGGTCCAGGCGCCGGCGGCCTCAACCACAACCGAAAATTCCTCCAAAACCGCACTGTACTTGTGAAGGATTCCCGCCTCTTTCATCATGTGAACATTGGGGCCGATCGCGCCGCCCGGCATGGGGAAACCAACCACTCGGGCGTCGGCGGAGGTGGTAACGGGATCGAATTCATAATCCTTCAGGCAATCCTCCAGGACACGCTGAATCTCATCCATTCTGGCATGATCTATGTCCAGGCTGTACCCGGTGCCCTTGAGGGCGTGCCACATGGAACGCACTTCCGGTTGACTGGTGCCGGAAGCCAGGGGGTGAACGGAGAGATCGATTCCATCGGCGCCGGCTTCCACCCCGGCCATATAGCAGGCGATCCCCATGGAAGCCGTGTCGTGGGTGTGCTGCCATAAAGGGATTTCCGGGGGCAGAATTTTCTTTATCCCCTTGATGGTTTCATAACAGGTTCTGGGATCAGTCGTTCCGGAAGCATCCTTGATGCAGACCGAATCGACGCGAACCCCGCTGGCCAGCACCTGCCGCACCACATTGACATAGAATTCCGGCGTGTGAACCTTGTCCGAATAGAATGGCAGCCCCATGGCGGCAATGGCCAACTGATGATGCATTCCCGCATCGACTATGGCCTGGCCTGTTTTCACCAGATTCCGCACATCGTTCATGTAGTCAAAATTTCGATCAATGGTCGTCCCATGCCTCTTCATCAGTTTGGACTGCAGTTCCAGAGCCTTGATCGGCTGGGTCGTCAGGGTCACCCCGGAAACTGAACGGGTTAGTATCTGGAGATCAACGTCCGGACCAACCACCTTCCTGATCTCGCTCATGCAGTGGAAAGGATCCTCGTTAAGATAGAAGAAGGGGGCCTGAAACCTCGCCCCACCGCCAAATTCAAAGTGCCTTATTCCCGCTCGAACCGATACATCAAGGGCCGGCAAAAAATCATTGAGCCTGACCTTGCCGCCAAAACAGCTCTGGAGGCCGTCACGAAAAGGTGTGAACATCACGCGAATTTTTTTTGGACTAGCTGCTTTTATCATTAAATACCCCTTCAAATGGTTGATTTCTAATGCTTGAACTTTTACGGTACGGGCTTGAATCCGTATGTTTTTTCATCAGTTCTTTTTTGCCGTGGTCTCTTCAATTTTGGCCAGGACAGCCCCCGGCAGAAAGGATGTCACCGCCTTTGTTACCGCCGTTACCATAATCGGCTCTACCGTCACATCATTAAGCTGCCGCTCGGGAAACAGGCTGGTGATGATCCGCATCATAACCGCAAGAATCCCAAGGGTTAAAATGACCACGGAAAAAGCTACCAGCGAAATTGTTATGATGTTCATTTAACGCTCCTGAAAAGGTTATTTGTCGGCTTCGTAAAAAGTCCGGATTCCTTCGTTGTGATAAATCCCTCGTTACATGAAGTTGCTGGTGCCGTCGCGGGCCTTGCGCCGGCCAGTGCGTGGTTTACGAGCCGCGAACGAAAAGGCGGTACCACAAAACAACTTCCGCCCTGGAATTCTAATTGTGCGTTTCGCGCTGCAAAATAAATGCCATCCGCGTCCGGGAGGGGCCCATTGTGGTCGCCCGGACATTGGGACAAGACCGGAATTACTCCTCCCCGGCTACTCCGGGGTCATAATGAATTACCAACGTAACAACGCCCGCCAATCGTTCGCATAGCGAACACACAGTGCGCCGGAAACACTAATTAACGCCTGCTACACTGAACGCCAAATTTTTCGCACAGCCGCACCAGGGAAAGACGGCCGCTGTTTATTTCTCTGCCGCCAACCAGGAGCGACAAATCATCACCTATCGCTGAAACCACGCCGCAAAACACGGGATCGCCCGCGATTGCGGTTGCACCCTGCATCACCGTATCTTCTTCCCAGATACAGACCTCCCGGCCTATAACCAGCGAATGGCGACGATAGTCATCGAGCAATAGCCGCGGCCCATTGGCAAGCAGTTGCTGGTAGCGCCGGTCGAACTCTTTCAGGATTTGCCAGAAAATATCCTTGAGGGTAATATCCGGCCGGTGGCCCCAAAGAAAGTCCGTCTCCGGGGCCAGCGGGGATGATTCAATGCTCGGCCCCTGGCTGATGTTAAGACCAATGCCAAAGACAGAGGCCTCCGTCCGGTCGCCACGGATTTGGGTGGTCGTAAGCACTCCCCCTATTTTCTTGTCGGCGATCGTAATATCGTTAACCCATTTTATCGCCAGCCCTAAATTGTCGCCCGCCAGGGCCGTAATGGCATCAATTGCCGCCACGGCCGGCAGAACGATAAACCCCTGCCTGGTTTTAGCTATATCCGCTTCCGGCCGATTGTACAGAGTAAGATGCAAGTTTCCCCGGCGGGTGCTCCAGGGCCGTCGCCGCTGGCCGTGAAAATTCTTTCCGTCAAAGGCGACGCAGGCCAGCGGATACGGCAGCTCCAAACCGGAACGCAACCCGGAGAGCAGGGCGTCATACTGCGATTCCGGCGCGTGGTCAACCAGAATAATCCGCAAGTCCCTGTTGCAACCGGAATCCGGCGGCAAGGGCGAGCTGAACAGCGGGTCATTTAAAGACAGACAGGCCAGCAGTTTCTGATCCGCAGGCGGCAAACCGATCCGGTCCACCCGCTTCTCCCAGCCGCTGTTGCAAATACTTCTTAAATTGGCGAGATTGTCGGATATTATCAACAGGCGCCCTCGAGCAAGTCATCTCCCGGAGTTGCCCGCCCCAGAAGTTCCATCAGGTGCATCACCCTCATGTCCAGTCCCTCTTCCCGGACTCCCCAGGCCAGTTGCAGGTGGCAGCCGGGATTGGCGGTAACCAGAATATCCGCCTTGGTGGCCGCGGCATTGGCGAGCTTGCGATTAAGAATGGCGCGGCTCTCTGCCAGATATTTCAGGGCAAAGGACCCGGCCATGCCGCAGCACCATGATGATTCTTCCATTTCCCGCAAGGCGACTCCCGGTATCTTCCGGATAATCTCCCGGGGCGCGGCCGTGATCTTCTGTCCATGCACCAGATGGCAGGGCTCATGATAGGTGACGGTGGCCGGAGTTGACAACAGGCCCGCGGTACGAAGACCAACCTCGGAAAGAAACTCGGAGATGTCTTTCACGCGGGAAACAAAGCCCGTAAGTTTATCCGCGGGCGCGCTCTGATGGATCAGTTCCCGGTATTCCTTTAAGGCGCAGCCGCAACCGGCGCAGTCGGTGACAATATAATCCACCTCTAGACGGTCGAAGAGCTCCAGATTAATCATTGCCAGTTGTCCCGCGGTTTTACGGTCGCCTTCGGCCAGGTGCGGCGCGCCGCAGCACTTGACTTCCCGCGGGGTAAGGACATCAAAACCCTGATGAGCCAGGATGCGGGCGGTCTGGCGCGAGACATCGGGAAACATCAGGCTCATCGCGCACCCGAGGAAAAAACCGACCCGACCGCGGCGTTCTCCCACGGCGGGCATAAATTCCGGCAGCGACAGACGCAAAGGCGCCTTTAAGTCCGGCAGGATGCCCTCCATCTTATTTAATAATTTCGGCAGAACTTTCATAATTCCCATCCGGCGCACCAGCCACTGCAGCCCCAGCCGCTGATAAAGTCGGGCCGCAATCAGTGATGTCTCCATCAATTTTGGCGAGGGCAGCATCTTCTCCAGGATGAACGAGCGCAGAAATCCGCCCATCGCCTGCGGCGGATAAAAAGAATGGGCCTGGCTGCGGCAGATCTCCATGATGGACCCAACCTGGACTCCCGAGGGGCAGGCGGTCGAGCAGGCGCGGCATTCCAGGCAGAAAAAGGTCTCCTCCTTGAAGGCCGGGGTAAATTCCAGTTTGCCTTCCGCGATGGCCCGTGCCAGTGCCGCCCGGCCCCGGGGACTGGAGCGCTCGCGATTGGTAAGAAAGTAAGTTGGGCAATGCGGCAGACAAAACCCGCAACGCATGCACTGGAGAATGGATTGGTAACCGGGGGCATCGCCGGGATTGAAATTGCCCAAGGCTTCGTCATGAGACATGATTCTTGCCTCCCGCCTCCGTGCCAGAGACCTCTTTTTCCCCGGTAAGCACCTTCCCCGGGTTGAGATTGCCCTGGGGATCGAAGGCCTGTTTGAGGCGCCTCATTACCCCCATACCGCCCTCGCCGATCTGACGCCTAAGGTATTCCTTCTTGGCGATGCCGATGCCGTGCTCACCGGATACGGTGCCGCCCAGCGCGAGAACCTTTTCGTATAACTCACTGAAAAACTGGTGAACCCGGGCAATCTCGTCTTTGTTGCGCTCGTCGGCCAGGGCGGTGGGATGGAGATTGCCGTCGCCCGCGTGACCGAAGGTTGCAACCCTGATCCCCAGTTTTTGTTTCAGTCGCTCAATCTCGCCAAAAGTTTCCGCCAGGCAGCTGCGGGGAACCGTGGCGTCTTCCAGAATTGTGGTGGGCGATACCCGCGCGACGGCCGACAGGGCGGTTCTGCGGGCGGCGGAAAGCTTATTGGCCTCTTCAAAGGTTTTGGCCTGATGAATCTCGTCCGCCCGGACCGTCTCCAGCACTCTTCTTACCCCCTGGGCCTCTTCCTCAACGGTGGCCGGATGGCCGTCCACCTCGATCAAAAGCATGGCCGCCATTTCCCGGGGCAGGCCGATCTTGACGTAGTCTTCCACGCAGTTGATGGTGGTGTGATCCATTATCTCGAGCGTGGCCGGAATTATCTGGGCCGCAATGATGCGGGAAACAGCGTCGCCCGCTGTCCGGATATCCCGGAAGTAAGCAAGCAAGGTTTGTTTGGTTTTAGGAGGCGGAATCAATCGCACGGTAACCTCCGTAATGATTCCCAGAGTGCCTTCGGAACCCACCAACAGATCCCGGACGGAATAGCCGGCCACGTCCTTCACGCATTTGCCACCGGTTTGGAAAAAGGTCCCGTCGCCCATAATGCCGGCTAAGGCCATGACATAATTTCTGGTTACGCCGTACTTCAAACCACGGAGCCCGCCCGCGTTTTCCGCCACGTTTCCGCCCATGGTGGATATCATCTGGGAACCGGGATCCGGCGGGTAGAAGAGTCCCTTGGCCGCCGCGGCCTTGTAGAGGTCGAGGGTGATTACTCCGGCTTCAACGGTTGCGGTAAGATTTTCCTCATCTATTTCCAGAATGCGGTTCATCCTGGTCAAGCAAACCACCATCCCGCCTGACGGCACGCTGCCGCCGGAGAGGCCCGTTCCCGATCCCCGGGGAATAATCGGCAGACCCAGCTGATTCGCCATGTTGACTGCCAGCCGCAGATCTTCAACCTGGCGCGGGTAGACCGCCACATCCGGCCGGCCATGGAGCTCCGGAGTCGAGTCGTAGCCTAACACTATTAGATCTTCCCGGTTGGAATAAACATTATCGTTTCCCAGTTTGGCGCGCAATTCAGCAACTTTTTCGGATGAAATCATAAAAACCCCGCTCCTTAATCATTTCTATCCGGCTGGCAGCAATGCCAGCCTTTTTCGGTTACAATCACATCGACCGGCCAGTCGTTTGGGGACAGGGGGATATTAGCCAGCAACTGCATCCCAAAAGATGCGCCGACGGTCAGGGGAGCTCGACCCTCCTTGCGGCAGTTTCCGATAAACCGGTCGTAAAAACCCTTGCCGTAGCCTATCCGGCCACCGCCGAGATCAAAGGCCACCCCAGGAACCAGGATGAAATCAATCCTTCCCGGCTCAATAGGCCGACAGGCCTCCGGCCGCGGCTCCCTTATTCCCCACTGGCCCGTTTCCAGATCGCTTTCCAGATCAGATATCCGATAGGTTGAAAGCGCGTTGGCCATAACTTCCACCTTCGGAAGCACCAAAATCTTCCCTTCCTGCATTGATGCGGCATTGAACAGCGAAGTATCCACTTCACTGCCGAAGCTCATGTAACTCATAACCACCCGCGAGTTCTTCCATTGGTCGCTTTGGAGCAGAATCTCGCTGATAGTCCGGCTGCAATGAACGCGGTCAGCCTCGGGCAGCCGGTTGCGAAGCCTGATCATTTCCCGGCGCAACTGTTCTTTGGCGCAAATGGTTCCTCTTGTCAATCCAGCCCCTCCATACGACATGGCCAACAATACGCAATTACCATGCCAGCAGCTTGCCGGGTAAGCCCGGGGACAATGACCTTTTTCTTTACATCCCCAGGGTAATTCTGTTAAATTAAAACCGGCCGGCATCTCACGAGTATCCCATAACGCAAAAGGGCAATGATCGCCAAAGTGTTTTGAATGCCGACGAAGAATTGAACCCGTGTATTCAATGCTTAAATAATACGAATGACGGTTTGGGGACTTTTTACGAGTTAATAATTATTTGAAGAGTTGAAACCATGAGATTTGATATTGCCAAAAGAGGAAGCGGACTTGTTTACGAGATCCGCCACATCGTCAATGTTGCCAACAGCTTAAAGAAATACGGCATCGATCCGATCTGGGAAAATATCGGCGACCCGGTGAGCAAGGGAGAAAAGATTCCCGGCTGGGTCAAAGAGGTTATCTACGAAATACTGCAGGACGACCTCTCTTTCGCCTATTCCCCCACCAAGGGGGTGCTGGCCACCAGGGAATTTCTCGCCGAACGGGTAAACAGCCGCGGGGGCGTCAAAATTTCGCCGGAAGATATAGTATTCTTCAACGGCCTGGGGGACGCAATCGCCCGGGCCTACAGCTCTTTAGGCATGGACGCCCGCATCATCATGCCCGAGCCGACCTATTCGACCCACTTGATGGCGGAGGTGCTTCATGCCTCCTTCCCTCCCAATACCTACCGGATGAACCCCTATCGTAACTGGAGCCCGGATCTGCTCGAACTGGAGAAGAAGGTCAAAAGTCACAAGGCGATTGTCGGGATTCTGGTGATTAATCCCGACAATCCCACCGGCTATGTCTATCCTGACGAGATGTTGAGAAAGATAGTTGATATCGCCCGCGAATATGACCTTTTTGTAATTTGCGACGAGACCTATACCGATATCGTCTACAACGGGGTCGCTACCATGCCGCTGAGCGACGTGATCGGAGACGTTCCGGGAATCAGCCTAAAGGGCATATCCAAGGTCTTCCCCTGGCCGGGTGCCCGCTGCGGCTGGATGGAGGTTTACAACTACGGTAAGGACACGTCCTTTGACCGTTACATTGACACCATCGTCAACCAGAAGATGTCAGAGGTCTGCTCCACGACCCTGCCGCAGATGGCAATCCCCCGTATTCTTGCGCACCCGTCATACCAATCCTACCTGAATGAGCGGGTCAGGCATTACGAAAAACTCTCCTCTTTGGCTTTCAACATCCTCCAGGACGTGCCCTATATCATAGTGAACAAGACCAACGGCGCCTTTTACTTAAGCGCGGTATTCAACGAGGCGGTGCTTAACGACCGACAGAATCTGGTCATAAGGCAGGAGGAGATCAAAAACTATATCGAGAGGCTGGCCGGAGGGAAACTGGAATATGATAAGCGATTCGTTTACTATCTCCTGGGGGCTACCGGTCTTTGCGTAATCCCCCTTACCTCCTTCTTCACCTCCCTGCCGGGATTCAGGATGACCCTCCTGGAAAAGGACGAGGAGAAATTCGTCCGTACCGTGGAACTATTGGCCGAAAAGGTGGTGCAATACGTCAAATCGGGAACTTAAGTAGCCGGGCTTTTTACGAAAACGTCAGGATTACACGGCTGATATAATAATAACTATTAAAGCTTGACAATTTTTTACAGGAGACTATTGTATGCTGTAAGAAACCAGATTAAGATCAATCTCTGGACAGTGTGTGTTTAACCATGTTTAATAGAGAGAGCTTTACACAAATAAGAAGGGTTGCACTTGCTCTGATCCTGTTATCCAGCCTCTCTGCCTGTGGCGGCGCGGGCTCGGACAGCGCCGGAAGCGCTGCGACCGCTCCCGCCCCCGCCCCCGCTCCGCCGGCGCAGATTATCGCCGACGCCGGCGTTCAAAGGGCCATTCTGACCTGGTCTCCCGTGATAGGGGTAACCTCTTACAATATCTATTACAGCACCAACCCGGGCGTGACCAAGGCCACCGGGACGAAAGTTCCGGTGATCGATACCAACGAGACAGTGCGCGGTTTAACAAACGATGTGACCTACTATTTCATCGTCACCGCCACTGGGCCGGGCGGTGAAGGACCAGCATCGGCGACGAAGACGGCCACCCCCAGCGCTTCGCCCCCGCCCCTGGCGCCGCAGAATATCCGGGCCGAGGCCGGGAGCGGACAGGCGGTTATTTCCTGGAACCCGTCAGAAGGGGCGACAGCCTATGCCATTTACTACGGGACGGCGCCGGGCGTGCAGAAGGGCGGAGCGGGAGTTATCGCCATTCCCAACGCCGCCGGTCCTCCGCACATTGTGGCTCCCCTGGCGAACAATACGACTTATTATTTTGTCGTCACGGCATTGAATGCGGCTTTGAAGGAAAGCGCCGCCTCTTTTGAGGCGCAGGCAATGCCCACACCCGTTCCACCGCCCTCCGCCCCAAAGAACCTCCAGGCCTCTCTGTCGCTTCCTGATCCCCGGGGGGTACGCCTAACCTGGGATCCGGTGGCGGGCGCAACTTCCTATAACCTCTACCATGCCCCCAGCTTTGGGGTGAGCAGGACAAGCGGGACAAGGGTCGCGAATATTACCAACTTAAGCCTCTTGATGACCGATCTTCCCCTTGATGACGATACCTTCTTCGTCGTCACGGCGGCAAACGCGAGCGGCGAAAGCGCCGAATCGAACCAGGCGGCGGCCACGCCCCGTGTCGCGAAACCGGTTTACGCGATGATTTCAATACCAAACGGAAACTTCCAGATGGGTGACAATCTCCTGGATCCCGGCCTGCCGGCTCCCTACGCGCTGCCGGTCCATACGGTGAACGTCAGCGCCTTTTATATCGACCGCTATGAAACGAGCTACGATCTCTGGAAATCAGTCTATGACGGGGCGCCGGCCAAGGGCTACAATGACCTGAGCGCCGGCCGAAACGGATCTTTCGGCATCGGGACCGACATGCCCGTCACCAATGTGAGCTGGTATGACGTCGTCAAATGGCTTAACGCCCGTTCCGAAATAGAGGGCCGAACCCCCGTTTATTATACCGATGCCACCCAGACTGAAGTTTACCGGACGGGAAAGATCGATTTGCCCCAGGGCGCCGTGAAGTGGTCTGCCAACGGCTACCGGCTGCCCACGGAAGCGGAATGGGAATACGCGGCACGGGGCGGATTGGCCGGGAAGCGTTATCCTTGGGGAGACGATCTCGATTCCTCCAGGGCGAATTATGATCGGGGAGGATCTACGGCCATCGGGATCTATCCGGCCAACGGGCACGGCCTCCATGACATGGCCGGAAACGTCTGGGAGTGGGTCTGGGACAGGGGTTCCGACGACTATAAATGGGCGCCCGACCCAATCAACGATCCACGCGGCCCAGCAGAGGGAACGACAAGGGTCCGGCGGGGCGGGAGTTATGCCACTGGCTACGGCCCCCGTTACCTGAGAGTATTTGAACGGATGTTCCGAGCGCCGGATTACAGGGGGTTATATTTTGGGTTTCGCGCCGCCGCTTCCAGTCAGCCATAAACCCGCCCCGGGAGAGGGCGCCCGGCCCGCTTTTTCCGCAGCCAGGGTCCGGGACGCACGCGGCATTTTTTAGTGAGGCGGGAAATCCAACCTTCGGGTTGTCCCGAACGAAGCGAGGGCTCTCGGACATTACGAAAGATAAAAGCAGATTGCTACCTCCGGTCGAAATGACAACAGGGGGAGTTCAAAATAATCTTGGTGGAAAAACGGGGCAGTTAACTTTTCGCAGGAAACTTTTGGATTTTTAAATATGGAGGCTGATTATGAAACAAAAAAGGTTTTGCGCATTTTTGATGTGCCTGGCGCTGGCAGCCGCCCTGTTCTGGGCCGCGCCTCGGGCGGAGGCCAATGTGGTCACGAACGTGACCGATGCCCAGATCGCCGCGGCGATCAAGGGAGGGCAGAAGTACCTTTTTGACCAGTTTGTGGATCAGGGCGCGGAGGGATACTGGACGACAGGCGATTTTGACCATTTCGCTGGTACCTGCGCCGCCGTGTCGGCCCTGGTCGAGACGGGCAAGTACGGCGATCCCCTCTATGCGGCCAAAATCGACAAGGGAGTGAAGTACATCCTGGGAAAGGTGATCCAGCAAGACGGCAGCTTCAGCCTGTCTTGGCACGGAGACGTGCCTTACGCCGCGGGGATGGCTCTGGTGGCCCTTTCTTTGTACGGCAAGGCGGCAACCTTAAGCATCCAGGACGGCGCGGCTCTCCGCGCGGCAATCCAGAAGGGCTATGACTACCTGAAGAACATGCAAAGCTCTAACGGCAGTTGGCCTTACGGCGATCTGTCCAACACCCAGTTTGGCGTCATGGGCATGTACTACGCCTCCCGCTATCTGGGAGTCGCCATCAAGGGGTCGGACTGGGCGACAAGGCTCCTTGGTTATCTCGATAACCTGCAACATGCAAATGGCGGGTTCGGTTATTGGAACAAAGAGAATGTATTCACCATGACGGGGGCCGGTCTGTGGGCCCTGGCCATGATCGAGGAGGGTCAGCTTGGCTTTCTGCCCGACGGGGTGACCAAGACGCGCGCCCAGCGGGCCGTGGACTGGTTCGACAGCCGTTATAATGGTTCAGATGACTGGGGCAGATCTGTAACCAAGGGCTGGAACAACGACGAATATTACGTCTACGCCATGGCCAAGGCCCTCACGGGCATTTTGGGCACCCAGGGCAAGGTCGGAATCAACGACTGGGTCCAGGATCTGAAAAACGCCATGTGGGGATTCATCGAAGGTGGCCAGCCGCCTGTCCCCAATTCGGCCCCTGCTCCCTGCTACTGGACGGAGATCGAATGGACGAACAGCCCGAATCTTGGCACCGCCTGGGTTCTTATGGCGCTCGCCTTTGCCGATCCCGCCACGGACAGCCCTCAAAAGTTCCTCCCGGAAAAGACGGCATCCGATGTCCCGGCAATAAACCAGGGCCTGGTTACTCTCGAAACAAAGGCCGGCGTGACGATCAAGAACCCCGGCCGGATCAATATCGGCCAGGCCAACAAGGCCACAAATGTTACCCTGCCCATTGGCGGTTTCGACTTTACCCTTCTGAATGTTCCCTTGGGCGGCACCGCGGTGCTGACAATCACCCCGCCCGCCGGTTCGTTTGACAAGGCCAATCCCAATGGATTTCTCAAGCCGGACGGCACACTCAAGGACGACTTCCGCTGGTTTAAGATCCAGGGCGGCAGTTGGAAAGGCCTGGCGAGCGTGCCAATCAGACTCGTCCCCGTCGGCGGTCCCTATACCGCCATCGAAGTAACCCTGCGGGACGGCGGGCCGGAAGACGAGGATGGTGTTGCGAACGGTCAGATCAAGGATCCCGGCGCTCCGGGCTTCGGCCCTGCGGGCGCGGCTCTGCCCGCTGCCAGCGGCGACGGCGCCAGCGGCTGTTTTATCGCGACGGCGGCTTATGGCAGCAATATGGCTAATGATGTGCTTATTCTGCAAAGATTCCGGGACAACTATTTATTGAGCAATCTCCCCGGCAGGTTGTTGGTGAAGATCTATTACGGTATTTCGCCGCCGATTGCCGCCTACATCGCCCGGAATGAATATCTGCGGACGGCGACCAGAATTGCTCTGGCCCCGGTTGTCATGATGGTAAAATATCCCGGAGCGCTTTTGATAATTATCGGCGCGCTCATCGGATTTGCCATCCTCAGGAAAAGGTCCCGATTTGCCTGATTGCAGGCTTGTGGCGGCCCCCGGAAAGGGGCCGCTACCGTGCGGGGAGACCAATTGAGGAAGTCCCGAATATTTTTCAGCCTGGCGGGAGAGGGTCAGGGCAAGGGGAAAACAGGAATTATCACGCTGTTTTTACCTCCCCCTTGCCCCGCCCTTCCGGGCGAGGGGAAGAGACGTTGGCAATGGTCTCTCCTGTTATAACGGGCCTTTTTAAGCCCTTTAAAACGCCTAACTGATGGAGGTTTATCATGAAAAAATGGTTCCTATCTGTCGCGGTGGTCTTGTTTGTACTTTCAGGCAGCCTGGTCTGGGCCGGCCCGTTCGGCGCCCCGGCGCCGCTGGTTCTTCCGGGAAAAATAGCCCTGGGAATCGGGTATTTCTACCAGGCGGAGAAATTGAAACAGGCTGGCGAGACCTTCGCCGGCAATCCTAACTTCTGGCAGAAGGCCGACTTTAAATCGCATCAGGCCTATCTTCAGGCAAGCTATGGCCTGGGCAACTGGGAGGTCTTTGGCCGTTTGGGTGGGCAGAGCCTGGTGATCAACGATGTCTTTGTTTTCACCGCCGGGAAAAAAGATTTTCGCGATCCCATAGAACCCTTTGGCGGCATCGGATTTAAAGGAATTGTCTGGCGTAATTCAACCTTTGCGGTTGGACCGGTATTTCAGGCCAATTACTATTCCAAGTTGTCCGATTCGGCAACGGGTGATATCGGCGGAACGGCGGCATCCCTGAGCTACGAAGTTAAAGAATACTGGGATATCAATCTCGGAATCAGCGCGCAGGCAAGGTTGGCCGGCATGACCTTTTTTGCCGGCCCCTACTTCTACTGGAAAAACGCCCGGGTGGAACTTACCGTCACCGCAGCGGGAGCGGCGCCGGTGCAGGATGCTGTCCGCTACCAGCCGGTCGGCTTCGTGGGCGGTTTCGCGGGAGTCCGTATTCCCATTACGAAGAACCTGTCTTTGGACGCCGAAGGCCAGTACTCGAACAAGCTTTCCGGCGGCGCCTCGGTTACCTTATTGTTCTAATGCAACTCCGGGGGGGCAACCTGTTTACTGGCGAACGGGTTATCCCCCCGGAATAACGTGGTTGCGGATCTCATCAAATTTTCAGGAACCTCCCCCAAAATGCACGCTCCAGGCAGATATAAGCCGCGTCAGTGATATTAACCCGATTGGCATACCAAGGGTGATTTGGCTGTTGAGGGCAGCAAGCAAGCCTATCCGTTCGACAGGCAACAGCGAATGCGAACGGCTTTTGTCGATTTGGGATATGACAGCACAGCCCGGTTGATCGAAGCCGACAATCTGAACATCCGTTTTGCGCTGCCACAAACCCCTTTGCGCAAGCTCGCTTGCGCGCCACGCGAATCATAAAGAAGCAATCTGGCCGGTCATCGCCGCCAGGTCAACCGTCGCGCCGATAACCCCGGGGGGTTATCATCCTGCCGTCCCAGACGCGGGTGCGGGAATTGCCGACGACCAGTGTCGTCTGCATATCGATGGGGTGATTCAGCATCTGGCTTAAGTTGCTGATGATGACCTCTTCGTTTTCCCGGAAGGCGCCCCTGACCAGGCCGACCGGCGTCTCCGGCGGGCGATGGTTGAGCAGTATCTCCCGGGCCAGGTTAATCTGCCGGGTGCGGCCCCGGCTTTGGGGGTTGAAGATGACGATGACAAAATCGGCCTTTGCTGCGGCGGCCAGACGCTCATCAATCAGTTCCCAGGGGGTGAGACGATCGGAGAGGCTGATTGCGGCAAAATCGTGCATCAGCGGGGCGCCAAGCCGGGCGGCGCAGGCGCTTAAGGCGGATATGCCGGGGATGATCTCTACCTTAAGCCAAGGGGCGCGGCTGTCCCCCCCCTCCGCTACGGGCCGATTTGCCGGGATCTTCCGGTCGCGGAGGATTTCCAGCACCAGCCCGGCCATGGCGTAGATTCCCGGGTCGCCGCCGCTTACGACGCAGACAATCTTCCCGGCCAGGGCCAGCTCCACCGCCTTCTGACAGCGTTTGACCTCTTCCGTCATCCCCGTTTTGACTATTTCCTTGCCGGCTATCAACTCGTCGATCTGATCAAGATAGACCCCATAGCCCACGACCACCTCGGCCGCGGCAATAGCGTCGCGGGCGCAAGGGGTTATCTGATCCAGGCTCCCCGGCCCGGTTCCCACCACGTAAAGGTTCGGCCGGGCGTCGTCCGCCGGCCGGTTGCCCGCCGGTTTTCGGCTTTGCTCCACCTCGGCGGCGCAGGCCAGCGCCACCGTTACATTGCCGCTCTTTTGCTTGTGAACCAAAAGCTCTCCCGCGCCCGCGGCCAAAAGCGCCGCGGGTTCCGCCACGGCATTAACTCCCATTGCCCGGTAGGCGGCCGCCGATCTGGTTACGCGCTCAACCCGGTTTAGCTCACTGGTCGAAAAGACCTCTAGGGGCAAATTATACTTGCCGGCCAGAGACAAAAGCCCCGGCTCCGCCGCCTTTCTGTCGATAGTGGCCAGCGACTTAAGCGACAAAAACGAAAGATTGTGCTCCTCCAGGGTTGCCCGGAGGGCGGCTTCGATCTCTTCAGCCTTGGTGTTGCTGTTTAAGCCGATGCCCGCGACCAGGTTGCGGGGACGCAGATACAGCCGCGGCCGGCCGGGCTTTGCGTTCACATTAGGCAATAGACTTTTTTTGTTGGTGATAAGCAGATCCGCCGAACCCGGCTTAGCGACGGCGATAAAATCATCCGGCCAGCCGATGGCGACTTCGGCATAAACTTCAAGGAACCCCTGTTCCACCAGCCGCCCGCTGAACTTAGAAACCAGCTCCCAATCTTCAATGGCAAGCCGGTTATCGCGGGCCCAAATATCTAAGGCAGTTAAATCGTTGACATCGCTTGCGGTGGTAATTACCGCCTCCCCATGCAAAAAAGCGGCGATTTCCCTGGCGATTTTGTTCGCCCCGCCTAAGTGTCCGCTAAGCAGGCTCACGGCAAACCGGCCCTTTTCGTCCAAAACGACCACCGCCGGGTCGATCCGCTTATTTTGGATCAAGGGGGCAATAGTCCTTAGAACAATCCCGGTTGCCATGATAAAGATCAAGGCCGAAGATTCCTGCCATAGCCTGGAAATCAACGTCCGCGAGAATTTCTCCCGCCTGCCTCCCGGGAAAAGTTCCCCCAGCCGGTTGGCCAACAGCTTACCACCGGGGGTAACGTAAATTATAGCCGGTTTATTTCCTGAATCCATGACTGAATCCCTGGTTATAGAGCTTTGATTCCTTGCCCAGCGCCGTTTCCGAAGCACGAAGCGCGTCCCCGACGTAGATCAGGGCGGTCTTGCTGATATTGGCCTCCTTTACCAGCCGGGCCAGGTCTTTTAATGCCCCGCGGACGATCCGCTCCTCGGGCCAGGACGCCTTCTCGACCACCGCCACCGGCGTCTCCGGATCGTAGCCCAGAAGCAATTCCTCCCGCACCTTTTCAATCAGCCCGGCGCTGAGAAATATCACCATCGTCGCCCGGTGCCGGGCCAGGCTACCCAGAGCCTCGGCCGGCGGCACCGGCGTTTTGCCCTGGCGGCGGGTAAAGATGACGGTCTGGCTGATTTCGGGAATCGTCAATTCCTGGCCGAGGAGGGCCGCCCCGGCGGATGCGGACGACACGCCGGGAATGACCTCCCAGGGAATGCCCAGGGCATTAAGGCGCTCGATCTGCTCGGTAATCGCGCTGTAAAACGAGACATCCCCCGTATGGAGCCGGACGACCATTTTGTTTTCGGCAACCGCCCTTTTGACAATGGCAATGACCTCCTCAAGCGTGAGACCCGCGGAATCGTGAATCTCGGCATCAATTCCCGCCAAAAGTTCGGGATTGACCAGGCTTCCGGCATAGATGACCACCTGGGCGAGCCCGAGCAGACGCCTTCCCTTTACCGTGATCAGCTCGGGGTCGCCGGGCCCCGCGCCGATAAAATATACCCTGCTCATTTTCCCACCCTTGGGTTTCTAATGATCAGCAGCGAAAAGTAATCCAGGTCGTTACTCGTTACCGCCGCCAGATTTCTTATGATTCTCTCCCCCTCCAGGCCCAGGCGTAAGACATAGATTGCCCGATCCATAAGATCAAGCCGCTTAAGAATCTCTCTCAGAGCCGGAAACGACTTCTGCACCTTCATCAGGATCACCGTATCAAAACGCCGCAGGGTATCTTCCAGGTCATGGCGGTAGTTGGCAGGCAGGATGGCGATCTTCTCGTCGGCCTGACCCAGGGGAATCAGGGCCTGGGCGGCGGCCGCGTTTAGCGCGGAAACCCCGGGTATTATTTCCATGCTAAGGCCGGGATGCATGTCCGCCAGATATGGCAAGAGGTAGAAAAAGGTGCTGTAGAGGCCGGGGTCGCCCAAAGTTATGAAGGCGACATCCAGCCCGCGCTTCAGCCTCTCGGCAATGGCGCCGGCACTCAGGCGCCATTGTTCCTCCAGTTCGCCTGCGGGCGGGGCGCCCGGACAGGCCGTCTCCCGGGAGGCGATATCCTTCCTGGTCTTGCGCATCGGGAAATAGGCGGCGATGATCTCCTGCTCTTTTATTTCGACAACCTGCGCTACGATGGACAGGGCGAGACTTTCCCCCTCCTGCCTTCCTCGGGGAACGCAGAGGCAGGGCACTTGCCGCAATATCCGGGCCGCCTTGAGGGTGATTAGTTCCGGGTCTCCCGGACCGACGCCGATGACGTAGAGTTTCCCGGTCATGAAGTCCTCTGGCCGGTTATGACAAAGACCGGATTTAAGGCCGTAAAGCTCCTTTTGCCGGCGATTTTTCTGGCCCGGGCGACGGAGATTTCGCTGACCTCCACCTCATAGCCCTCTTTTTCCAGTGACGATAGGGCAACATTTAAGCTTTCGATGGTGGCGGCATTAATCACCACTAAAGGAGCGGCCCTTTGGGCGACCAGGGCAATTATTTCCGTAAGCCTGCCGCCGCTGCCGCCGATAAAGACCCGATCCGGCGCGGGCAGGCCAAAAAGCGCCTCCGGCGCCTCCCCCGCAACCACCACCAGGTTCGCGACCAGGTATCGCGTTTTGTTCTGATTGATATGGCCCAGTTGCTCTTTATCCCTTTCGACGGCAAACACCCGCAAGCCGGGACAAACTCCGGCCGCCTCGATGGCTACCGCCCCGGAACCGGCGCCGATATCCCATAAGGTACCTCGGGCGGGAAGCCTTAACTTGTGCAGGGCCACGGCCCGCACCTCATCTTTGGTAATCAGCCCGCGACTGTGGTGGATTTCGTCTTCCGTAAGGCCGAATCCGGCATCATCACGGGACGCTTTGGCCTCCCTCTTCACGATCACCAGGTTGGGCTCGGCAAAGGACTTTGCCGCCATCTCTTCTGGTGTTCCCTGGAGGATGGACTGATCCGCATAGCCTAATCTTTGGCAGACATAAATTTTAACGTCGTTTTCATAGCCGAGCGCCCGGGCAATGACGGCGGGATTGTTCACCCCATCGGTAAGGACGGCGATTTTGGGATGTCGCCGGAGCATAAGCGGCAAATCCTCCGGGCTATAAGGAAATTCCCGCCGCCGCTGGGGAAAGGGGCCGCCGTGAAGACTGATTAAGAGCGCATCATCCCAGGGCTCCTTGACCCCCGCAAAGGCGGCCTGGATGCTGGAAAGATCCGGCAGGATCTCCACCCGGTTCGCTCCGAACCTGTCGAGCGCCAGCCGGCCGATGCCAAAAAAGAGCGGGTCGCCGGAGGCCAGCAGTACCGCCGGCAGCTTGTCGCCGCCCGCGAGCTGATCCGCCAGGAAGGCCAGCGTTTCCTCAACGTTGTTGATGACCAGGATTTTATCTTTATTATTTTCGTATTCGGCATAGCCGGCAAAGACCGTCAACAGCCTCTCCGAGGCGAGAATCACCCGAGCCGCTTCTAGTCGCTTCCTACCTTCTTCCGTAAGGGGCCGGTAACCGATCCCGATTAAGTAAATCTTACCCATCTTGCGCAATGATCATTCCTTCGTAAGAGACCAGGTGTACGCAAACCGATCTGCCGCCCGTAATAATTTCGGCCCGTTTTCTTGCCGCCCGGCAGACGGCGGTAAGAAGCACCGGCAGCTCCTCCGGATGCCGCCTTTCCAGCAATGTGAATATTTCTCGCGCCGTATTGAAGGGGCCGCCAATTTCGATACCAAGATCGTCCAGAAATTGCACGACATTTCTTGCCTTAAGGACTCCAAAGCGGACATGGGTCTGCCTGCTGCCCAGGGCTATTTTCAATAGTTTAGCCCACTGCGCCGCCAGGTGGATTCGGGCAAAGCCGCACTCGGCCGCGGCCCTAAGGGCCATCTCCACGTAATCACCCATCAGCGCGTAGCATTCCGGGGGCAGGGCATAGGTTTTTTCGTGGGCCCGCTCCGAGGTGCGGCCCGCCGACAGGACTATCTCCTCTTTCCCCATGGCCCGGGCCACCCGCAGCGACGAAATTATGGTGGCCGTCCAGGCCAGAGCCGAGATGGGCGTAACCCGGCCGGTGGTGCCCAAAATGGAGATTCCCCCGATAATGCCCAGGCGGGGATTAAGGGTTTTTTTGGCCAAAAGCTCCCCGCCGGGAACGGAAACGGTCACCTCCATAGGCACCATATCGCCAATGTCGGGGGGGCAGAATATATCGGCCAGCGCCTCTTGGATCATTAACCGGGGGACAGGATTGATCGCCGCCTCGCCCGGCGGCAGGGGCAGGCCGGGTTTGGTGATCATCCCCACCCCCGGCCCGCCCTTGATCAGCAATGAACGCGCGCCCGGAGCGCTTTGGGCCTTTACCGTGGCCACAATTTCCGCGCCCTGGGTGACATCGGGATCGTCGCCCGCGTCTTTGATTACGGAGGCTACGGCCCGGCCGCCGTCTAACTGCAGGCGGTGGATTGGAAACCTCTCCCGGCTGCCGTCCGGAAAGGGAATATCAATTTCGGATGGAGCTTTTCCGAAAAGCAACTGCGCCGCCGCCTTGGCTGCCGCCGCCGCGCAGGCCCCGGTCGAAAAGCCGCCTCTTAACGCCTTCTTCAAAATTCGATCCCCCGCCTGGCCTTTACCCCCTGGCGAAAGTAGTGTTTGACCTCCCGCATCTCGGTGACCAGATCGGCCCGGGCGACGATCTCATCGCCGGCGTCCCGGCCGGTTAAAACGATCTCCGTTTCATCAGGCTTTTCGGCCAGGATAACCAGCAGCTCTTCCGTGCTGATGAGTTTGTTACTCACGGCCGCGAAGACCTCATCTAAGATCACCAACTGATAGCTGCCCGATGCGATTACCGCTCTGATCTCGGCAAGCGCTTCTTTGGCGGCGGCGATTTCCGCCGCGGTCGCCGCCCGGCGCCGCAAAAAACCCGCTCCGTACTGTTTCACTGTGATTTCTCCGGCAAAGCGCATCAGGGCCAGGTGTTCGCCGCAGATCCTTTTCTTTATGAACTGGGCGATGAAAACCCTCATCCCCGCCCCAGCGGCCCTGAGGGCCAGGCCCAGGGCCGCGGTGGTCTTGCCCTTGCCCGAACCGGTATAGATATGGATGCGGCCCTTACGCATAGAGCTTCAATATCTCCCGTCTTGCTTCCCCAATGGTCAGCGGCACCCGTTCGAAGGGCAGGCGGTCCTCATGTTTCAGCTTGTGGATCAACTCCGCGATGTAGGGGAGACGGAGTTTCACCTCATCCATATCTTGGGGGGCGGTAAATACCTCCTCCGGGGCGCCGCCGCGAATAATGCGCCCCTTGCTCAAGATATAGAGGCGATGGAGAAAAAGAGGAACCAGATCCACGCTGTGGGTGGCCATCAGGATGGTTACCCCCTGTTTTTGATTCAATTTGGTCAAAAGCTCCATCATCCGGTACTCCCCCATCGGGTCCAACCCCGCCGTCGGCTCATCCAAAAGCAGAATCTCCTGACCCATGGCCAAAAGCCCCGCGATGCAGGCCCTTTTCTTCTGGCCAAAGCTCAAGTGGTGAATGGATTTTTCTCCCAGGCAATCGAGCTCGACGTTCTTGAGGGCTAAAGCGACCCTTCTTTGCGCCTCCTCAGGGCCGCACCCCATATTCAGTGGCCCAAAGCTTACATCCTCAACGACCGTGGAGCCGAAAAGCTGCTCGTCAGGGTTCTGGAAGACCAGCCCCACCTTGCGATAGATTTCTTTGGGCGAGAGTTTTCTTATATCCTGCCCGTCGAGCATGACCTGTCCCCGGAAGTCTTTCAGCAAACCGTCCATCGCCTTTAAGAGCGTGGTTTTTCCTGAACCGTTGGCGCCCAGAACACCGACAAACTCTCCTTGTTGCAATTCCAATTCGATGTCCTTAAGGGCGCAGGTGCGATCCGGATACTCAAAAGAATCGATACGCGCCGTTAGCCGAACCCGGGTGCCGTGCCCGCGGTCTTTCGTTATTGTTGCGCGGTCTAAATGAAAATTCATAATTGCCAAGCCACTCCCGTAAGCAGGACAACCACCAGACCCACGATCACTTCTTTTGGCCGCAGCGGTTTGTGCTGTAATAACGGGATATTCCCGTCGTATCCCCTTTGCACCATGGCCTGTGTGACGGCCTGGCTCTGCTCAAATGCCTTGATCACAAGAGCGCCGGCAAGGGCGCCAAAGGACTTGAGGCCCCTTTTCCAACTGGAATAACCCAGCCTGCTTTTCTGAGAATTGTAAATAATCTGGGCATCTTCCAGTAAAACGAAGATGTAGCGGTAGGTGAAGATCAGAATCTCGATCAATTCCCGGGGGGCGCGCAACCAGGAAAAGCCGGACAAGAGTTCCGTAAACGCTGTTGAAAAAGACACCACCGCCACCAGAGCGGTCGCAGCCATTATCCTGCTGGCAATCAACAAACCCGCCGTCAGACCATCTCCGTATCCCGTAACGGTAAAACCGGCCATTGCGAAGGTAAACAGGGGCTTTTGGCCGGAAAAGAACAATTTCAGGATCACTATGACTAAAGCGATTAAGATAGGCTCAGCCAGTCTTATCATTAGCGCCCGGGCGCTTACCTTCAGCGAAAGGCAAAGCGCCAGGGAGAGCCCAAGGATCATCAAGGGCAGAAAAAAACCCCGGCAACTGATCACCATTGCCAAAATCGCAAAGACGACCAGCAGCCGCACCCGCACATCCAGCCGGGAGATGAAATGCTTGCGGTATTCGGTTTCCCTCAAGATATGCACTCTGCTAACCGTTTTCCTTCCCTTCCGGCATTACCCGGAAGTTCATCAGCGCCTTCCAGGAATATCCGGCGGCAAAACCGGCGACGGCTCCCGCCACCAGAAACATGAACAACAGCAGATCCCCCTGGTCGGTATCAATCAGGGGGCCGGAAGCCGCCCGGCCATGTTCGGCGGCGATTTTTTCCACCACCACCTCATCCACGCCGGGCCATTTTTCGGCGGCCGTTAACGGCGTCGCGAGCAGCAGGGCCGCCGCGAGCAGCAGGGTCGTAAGAAGAGCCAACCTTTTATTTCGCGACAATTTCCGATTGATGATTGTCTTCACAGGGTCGCCTCCTGGGGTTTTAAAATTTTGAACTTAACAAGCAGATCTGGTCTTTTCTTGCTCAGTAAAACCAGCATTCCCGCGGTAATCGCCCCTTCCAGGATACCCAGGGGAATCTGGGTCGGAATAAAGGCCAGCAGGATTTTGGTAAAAAGAGGGAGGAAGGGGGAATCGCCCCTGATCCCCAGGGCCAGCTCCAGGGCGGTGGTAAAATAGGTGGCCCAATCGGCAAGCAAGCCCGCCAGAAAGCCCGCCACCGCCAGGTTGGCCCTCAACGCCCTCATAGCCCTGAACACGAGATAGCCGGTGCAGGAGCCCATAACCCCCATGGCAAAGACATTGGCCCCCAGGGTGCTCAGGCCGCCGTGGGCAAGAAATAACGCCTGCAGGAGCAGGGCGACGGCCGCCGTAAGGGTGCTTATCAAAGGCCCCAGGATGATCCCGGAAATCCCGGTTCCCACGGGGTGGGAGCAGGTCCCGGCGGTGAGCACCGGCACCGGCATCAGGGAAATGACAAAAACCACCGCCGCCATGAATCCCAAAAGCGGTTTGAACGACAGATCCGAAGCGGAAAGTTCCCGCACGCGCTTCAGGCCATAGGCGATGAAAGGTATCACCAGCAGATACCAGAAGAGGGCCCAGTTGAAGGGCAGTATCCCCTCGGAAATGTGCATGGCGGCCGCGCGATCGGCGAAAATTAACGGCCCCGCCCCGAGCGCCAGGATTAAGATTATCTTTTTTTTCATGGTTGTTCTCCTTGCGCCATTATTAGTAAAGCGTTTAAAATTGCCGCAGCGACCGGCGAGCCGCCCTTGCGGCTCAAATTGGTTATAAAGGGAAATTGCTCTTTGGCCAGCAGGGCCTTTGCTTCCAAAGCTTGGACAAACCCCACCGGCACCCCCACCACCAAAGGAGTAAATTCGGAAGAAGCGGCCGCATTAACGAGCTCTATGGCCTTTAATAGCGCGGTTGGGGCGTTGCCGATGGCGATGATTCCGACGTTATGGCCCGGAGCGAGGCACTGGGCGATTCCCCGCTGCGCCCTCGTTGATCCTTCTTCGGTGCCCAGCTCTCCCGCGGCGGCCGGAAGCCGGCAGATCACCTGGCCGCCCCACCGGGCCAGCAGCTTTTTGTTGATCCCGGCCTTTACCATCTCCACATCGACCGCGATATCCTTGCCTAAACGGATAGCCTCAATACCCCGCCGCACAGCAGCGGGATGAAAAACCATGCTCTTTTGAAATTCGAAATCAGCCGTCGCGTGGATTACCCGCTCTATGATGGGCCGCCAGGCAGGGGGGAGGGCGTTTAAATCAGCTTCCTCGCCGATTAAGCTAAAGCTCCGGCTTTCAATCTCCGCCGGCCTTAAACCCCGAGCGGCCATAATCCGCTCCCGCACCACTTCGGCCAGCTTCTGGTGGATGCCCAGAGGCTCGGTATAGATAAATTCAACCTGCGGGTAAAGTTTCCCGGCGGCGGTGATTAATTCCGGAATATCGCGGGAAACGTGAATCCCGGCGCTCAGGAAAAAGGGGTGGAGAATTATCCGCTTAGCCCCGCGGGCGACCGCCTGGTCGATTGCCTCCGTGATCTCCGGTTGGGCAAATTGCAAATAGGCCACCTGGACGCAATCCTGCCCACAGTCCGGATGCAGCAGGGGATGTAAAAGCCGGGCCGCGATATCGATGTTATTGGCCCCATCTTTGGGGCTGCCATGTCCGATCAGGATGATTGTTTCCATTTCCACTCCCTTATGTGTTTGACAAAATTCTCCGCCGCCGAGGGGCAACTGGCAAAATGAATATGGATATAGCTTGCCAGGACGCCGCCCCGCCGGAAGCCGTCCGCGTTGCAAATCTCGTTGCGGTTGTTGACTGTCGCAAACGCTGTGGCGGCCGTTTCCCGGTCATCGACGATTTCCGAATAGTGAAATTCATGGCCGCGCAACTTAGCCCCCCGGGGACCTAGCAGGCAGTCTTCGCGGAGGGTGATCTCCCGGTAGCCCAGATGAACCAGCCTTTTTCGCATCCTCGTTGTAAATGGCAGCACCCCGGCCAAAAGGTGAAATTGCCCCTCCAGATCATGGATGCCCCGCGAAAGGTAGATCAAGCCGCCGCATTCGGCGTAAATGGGCATTCCCGCCGCCGCAAGCCGGTGGACTTCTTCCTTAAGCGTCCGGTTTTCCGCCAACCGGCCGGCGTATAGTTCCGGATAGCCGCCGCCCAGATAAAGCGCGTCAACTCTTTCGGGCAGGGCGCTATCGCCAAGGGGGCTGAAGGGAACCAGTTCGGCTCCGGATGCGGCCAAAAGTTCCAGATTGTCCTCGTAGTAAAAGCAGAAGGCGCGATCGCAGGCGTAGGCAATTCGCACCTTTGACCGGTCTTGCGCCGCAGGCCTGGCCGGTCGTTTTTCTGGGCCAAAGGCCGTCCCGGCCAGCGCCGTTATTCCCTCCAGGTCGATATAAGTTGTTGCCACCCGGGCAAGCTTCTCCAGACTGCCGGGCTCCAGCGGGTTTTCCTGGGCCACGGTAAGCCCCAGGTGGCGGTGGGGAATCGCAAAATCAACATCACGGGGAAGATAGCCATAAACCGGAATATCGCCCAGGTTTTGCCTTAAGCGACTTAAATGCCTTTCGGTCGCTACCCGGTTGAAGATGACGCCCGCGATTTGTGGTCTTGCGGAATATTGTCCTTTAGTTTCGGGCAAAAGTCGTAAGAAACCCTGCGCGATCGCCCCGGCGCTTTCCGCCATGCCGTAGGCGTCGATCACCAAAATGACCGGCAAATCAAGCAGCAAAGCCAGCCGGGCGGAGCTGTAATCTCCATCATAGAGTCCCATCACCCCCTCCACCAGGGACAAATCCGCGGTGGCGGAATGCCGCGCAAAGCAGTCCCGCACGTATTGTTCCCCACACATCCAGCTATCCAGATTGCGCGCCGGGCGGCCGGTGATCATTCGGTGCAGCCCGGTGTCGATAAAATCCGGCCCGGCCTTGAAGGCCTGCACGCTCTTGCCCAGGCCGGCGAAAGCCGCTAAAAGCGCCATGGTTACAGTCGTTTTACCGGAGCCGCTGTGGGTGCCCGCAATCATTACGCCCGGCATATCGCCTCCATTTCCCTAAGCAGGCTCCTGTTTTCGCGCTCCGATCTGACCGCCACCCGCAGGTATGATTCATCCAGGCCGGGAAAGTTGGCGCAGTCTCTAAGCAAAATCCCCTTTCTTCTCAGGGAGACAAGGATTTCCTGCGCCCGGGGATGGTTAATCAGAAAAAAGTTGGCCGCGGCCGGAAAGAAGGTGACGTCCAATGCCTTAAACCCCTCTGCCAGGGTTTTTTTTCCGCTCGCGATGACGGCGCGGGTTTCTTCAAGGTAGGCCTCATCGGCCAGGGCGGCAATCGCCGCCCGCTGGGCAAGCGTATTTACCGTCCATGGTTCCTGCCGCCCCCTTATTTCCCGGGCGAGCGGCCGGGGAAAAACACCAAAACCAATCCTGAGCCCCGGGATGCCGTAGATTTTGGTCAGGGACCGAAGGACGATCAGGTAGGGGTTTCCCGCCACGTGGTTGAGCACCGACTCGCTTTCCGGGACAAAGTCCATGAAGGCCTCATCGACGACCAGGTGGCACTGGAGTCGGCGCGCGGCGGCGGCAATCTTAAGCACTCCGGCCCGGGGCAGGAGGCTTCCGGTGGGGTTGTTGGGGTTGCACAGGAAGGCCAGGCACCCGGAGGCGGGCGCCATTTCCTCTAAAGCCACGATGAACCTCTCCGGTTGCACGGCAAAGGAATCTTCCGGCCTAAGGAGCAGGCGGCGGATATTGCCGTCCCGGCCGGCCCGCTCATATTCAGAAAAGGTGGGCGCCGTCAGCAGCATTGTTTTGGGACGCAAGCTCCGGGCTAAAAGATAGATCAGTTCCGTTGAGCCGTTGCCGCAGATGATCATTTCCGGATCGATGTTCAGCCGCGCCGCGAGCGCCTGGGTCAAGGCTGTGGCCTCTGGATCGGGATAGTGGGCCAGCCAGGGGACGCCCGCGATGATCGCGGCGCGGACGCTTTCCGGCGGGCCCAACGGGTTTATTGAGGCGCTGAAATCGCAGATTTCACCCAAGCTGCGTCCGCTTTCCCGTTCGAACCGGTAAATCTGGCCCCCGTGGCTTGCCAATTTCCCCCTCCGCTAATTAAAGACGTACATAATCGCGCCCACCGCAAGAAAAAAAACAAACGCGGCTAAAATGACTATCCTTTGGGCGTTTTCCACCGCTTGCGCATAATCCTCGTTTCGCTTTTGGCCCAGATATGGTTTTTCCACCATGATCCCGCCGTAGGCGGCCGGCCCTCCCAGACAAACCCCCAGCGCCCCGGCCAGGGCCGCTTCCGGCAGCCCCGCGTTGGGACTGGCGTGTTTAGGGCCGTCGGTCCGCATCGTTTCCCAGGCGGAAAACAGCGTTGCCGGCTTCAGAGCAAGCAGCCCGGCAACAATGACAATCAGGAGGGCGCTGACCCGGGCCGGGATATAGTTGAGCAGGTCGTCGAGCCTGGCCGCCGCCCAGCCGAAATGCCGGTAACGGTCGTTTTTATAGCCGACCATCGAATCCATCGTGTTTACCGCCTTGTAGGCCAGGGCCGCGGGCAGGCCGCCCAGGGCAAGATAGAAGAGCGGCGCAATCACTCCATCGGAAAGATTTTCCCCCAGCGTTTCGATCAGGGCCTTTTGAATCTGGCGTGGCGAGAGATCGCCGCTGTCGCGACCGACGATAAAGCCCAGCTCTACTCTGGCCTTTTCCAGCCTGCCCTGTTGTACAAGGTTGGCCACCCTAGAGGTCGCCTCGATCAGTTCCCGCAGGGCCAGGGTTGTCGCGGTCAGGTAAACGAGAAAAAGGCCCGCCAGATACTGGACGAAACGTCCATAATGACCGCCGCCCAACTCGATTGCCGCCACCGTTGCAATCCAGGCTGCCAGCAGGGTAACCAATAAGACCACGACAACCAGCGCCACCCCGCCCCCTCTTTCCTGCCGGGGCGACCTGAGGTAAGGCCGCAGGGCCTTTTCAACGCGTTCAATCAGCCCGCCCATTTGCCTGACGGGATGGGGCAGCCAGCGGGGATCGCCGATGCAAAAATCCATCAGAAAAGCCGCAGCCAAAATAAACATCGTGATACTCAGGGAAGAGGAAGGCAGCGACTCCATCATCGTCCAATCAATTGCGCCACAAAACGCATATCCATATTTTCCCTGACCACGGCGGCCAGGTTATCCAGCGCCCGCTCCTTGATCTTCCCGTAGTTCAGGCCATCGACCAGTGGCGCAAGCCCCTTCTTTTTTCTAATCTGATTGATTATCCCCCGGCGCAAGACGTCATTTTCGAATATCCCGTGGATGTAGGTGCCCCAGCAATTCTCATCCGCCGCGCCGTCGGGCCGATAAGCGGCCACTTTTTCGTTGCAGCGGCGGACTTCAAAGAGCCCCAGTTCGCCGCTGCTTACCCCCAGGTGGATCTCGTAGCCCTTTATTTCTATTTCGTCCTGGGCGGCAAGGCCCAACCGGGCGGGCTCCGCCAGCCGCCCGGCCACCTGGCGGGTCGTTTTAATCCGTTCAAAGGTGGTTTCGACAGGCAACAGCCCCAATCCGGCCGCCTCTCGTTCGTCGCTCTCAATACCATGGGGATCGTAAATTTTTCTTCCCATGATCTGAAAGCCGCCGCAGATGCCGATGATGACGCCGCCTCGCCTGCGCGCTTCGGCGATGCTTTCGTCCAGGCGATTTTGCCGCAGGTAATTGAGATCCGCCAGCGTTTTCTTGGTTCCCGGAATGATCAGCAAGTCGGCGTTCACCAGATCGGCATGACGGGTGGAGTAGATCAACTCCACGTCAGGTTCGTAGAGGAGCGGATCAAAATCGGTGAAATTGGAGATGTAGGGCAGCCTGAGCACCACCACCCGGATGGCTCGCTCCGCCTGGCAATTAGTCGCAGGCGTTGCCGGCGCAAGCGCCAGGCCGTCCTCTTCGGGCAGGCCGATGTTCTTGATGTAGGGCAAGACGCCGATCACCGACCGGCCGGTCTTTTCCTGGATCATGGCTAGTCCCGGATTGAGTATCTCCCGGTCGCCCCGAAACTTGTTGATGATGAATCCCCTGCATAAGCGTCCGTCGCGTCCGAGAAGTTTTATGGTTCCGTAGAGGGAGGCGAAAACGCCGCCCTTGTCGATATCGCCCACCAGGAGAACAGGCGCCTTGGCCTCCCGCGCCATTGCCATGTTGACAATATCCACCGAACGTAAATTAATCTCCGCCGGGCTGCCGGCGCCTTCGAGAATAACGAGCTCGTGGCGGCTCGCAAGGCGGGCGTAGGACTCCCGGACCGCCTGCCAGGCCGTTTCCCTGAACCGGTAGTATTCCTGGGCCGGCATGGTCGAATGGACCTTGCCGTGAATGATTACCTGGGAGCCCATCTCCCCGGAAGTCTTGAGTAAAATTGGGTTCATATCCACCGTGGGCTCCACCCGGGCCGCCTCGGCCTGGAGGGCCTGGGCCCGGCCGATTTCCCCGCCTTCTTTGGTGATGAAGGAATTGAGCGCCATGTTCTGGGCCTTGAAAGGCGCGACATTTACGCCGGCATCGCTGAATATTCGGCAGAGGGCGGCGACAATGAGGCTTTTACCCGCTCCGGAACCCGTTCCCTGGATCATCAACGCCTCAGCCATAAATACCTCCGGCAATCAGGTTCATCGCCCGGACGATGGGGAAGGTGTCGTAAAATTCGACGATATTGATGGCTGTAAAGTCCTGCTCGATCCGGAAAATATTTTCCAGCGGCATGCCCAGCAACAGGCCCAAAAGCACCCGGTTGACGCCACCATGGGCAACTGCGATCACCTGGCCTCCCTGATGATCGGCCAGAATCTTCGCTATCGCCTCCCAGACCCGTCGGCTTACCTCACGGGTACTTTCCCCGCCCGACGGGCTGAAATCCAACGGATTGTCAATCCAGGCGGAAAAATCCGCGGGGTACTGGCGGCGCACCTCCGCGAAGGTCAACCCCTCCCAGAGACCGAAGTTCCGTTCCTGCAAATCAGGGACGGCAATCGGGGTAATCCCGTAGGGCGCGGCGATAATGGCGGCCGTCTCCACCGCCCGGGATAGCGAGGAACAATAGACCGCGGCGGGCTGCCCACTGCCAGCCTGACCGGCGGGCGACAACAGGAGCCGCCCCAAGAGGGTTCCGGCCTGCCTAGCCTGCTGTCTGCCCTCTTCGGAAAGGGGGACGTCGCTGCTGCCCTTGTAGCGTTTTTCCTCGGCGCCCAAAGTTGCGCCATGCCGGATTAAATAAAGTTTCGTAGCCATATTGTCACAACCATTAAAACGAGCACCTCCGAAATCTCATTGATCGCGCCGAAGTTATCCCCGGTGAGACCGCCGAATTTTTTGCCAAAAAATCTGGTCGCGCCGAGGCAAAACAGGTAAAGCGCTGCAAAAACCAGGATAAAGGCCCCGGCGCTGCCCGAGCCGTAAGTCACACGAAAATAGATGAGGAAAACGGCAACCCCGAAGCTTAGCATAAATCCCGTGGAGATGAGGAAGTTGCGCCCCTTGGCACGATTAAGAAAAATCCGGCCCAAACCCTCCGGGCGGGCGGGGGTGCCGTGGTACATAGCGGCGGTAATCGCCCACTTGGAGCAGGCCGGCAAGAGCATTAGCATTGCCAGTGAGGTCAGGACGGCAAATTGCGAAAAAAGCTCGGCCAGAAAAAGATACTTAAGGAGAACGACCTGGACAATGGCAATGACCCCTATTGCCCCGGTAGCGCTGTCTTTCATGACCGCAAGCCTTTTGGCGATATCCGCCTCCCTGTTACCGGTGGATTTAACCGCCAGCGCATCAAATGTATCGGCCAGTCCGTCTAGGTGAAAGCCGCCCATTATCATCGTGAGGACCAGCACGGTAAGCCCCGCCGCTATCGCCGCCGGGAAAAACAAAAGAAACAGATACGCCAGCGCCGCAACCAGCAACCCCTGTAATGCCCCGGCCAGGGGAAATAAGGCCGCGGCGGCGGACAAATCGTCATCGGCGACCCGACCGGGAACCGCAATCGGGACAATCGTTAGAAATTGCAGGGCTAACAATAATTTACGCATCTTTTAAATGTGCCGCCTTTGTAAAAAGTCGGGAAACCTTACATTGTGGGGACTTTTTAGGAGGTCATCAAGCGTCGGTTGCGGTGGAAACCCCCGCCTCGCCAAAAGTCGCCATCTCCCGGTATATTTTAAGCCCTCCCTCAATGATCAGCATCGCCAGCGCCGCCCCGGTGCCCTCGCCCAACCGGAGATCAAGATCAAGAATGGGGCTGAGAGCCATTTTTTCAAGCATGGCCTTATGTCCTATCTCCTGCGAGTTGTGGGCGGCAAAGATATAATCGCCGACCAGCGGGCAGAGTTTATGGGCCACCAGGGCGCCCGCAGTGGAGATAAAGCCGTCAATGACCATGGGAACCCTGTTTTTCGCCGCCCCCAGGATGAGGCCGGCGATGCCGCCGATTTCCGCCCCGCCGACTTTCGCAAGGATATCCAGGGCGTCTTCCGGGTCGGGGTTGTTGAAGTTGATCCCCGCTTCGATTACGGCAATCTTTTTCTTTAAGGCGGCATCGGTTATCCCCGTGCCCCGGCCGGTAACTTCCTTAACCGGCCGGCGGGTAATGACCGCTGCGATCGCGGCCGCCGGCGTGGTATTGCCGATTCCCATGTCGCCGGTTCCCAGCAGCCGTCCATCTTTTTTGGCGTAGTCATCAGCCAGTTCGATTCCGATCTCCAGGCAGCGCCTCGCTTCCCTGGCCGTCAAGGCCGGACCGGAGGTGAAATTACGTGTGCCAGAAAGCACCTTCCGGTGGATCAGGCCGGCAAGCTCCCCAAAATCATGATCAACACCCATATCCACCACGACGACTTCGGCTCCGGCGTGACGGGCCAGCACATTTATTCCCGCTCCGCCCTGAAGAAAATTGTAGATCATCTGGGCCGTCACCTCTTTGGGGTAGGCCGACACTCCCTCGGCGGTTACCCCGTGATCACCGGCAAAAACGAAAATAGCTTTTTTATCGAGGCTGGGGTTTTCTTTTTCCGCAATTGCCACCAGCCGGCGGGCGAATTCCTCCAGCCGCCCCAAACTACCTTGCGGTTTGGTGAGATTGTCCAGACGACTCTGAGCCCTAAGTTGCCATTGCCCATCCAGAGGACTGATTTCTTTTATTGTTTTCTCAATTAAATCCATAATCACTCCTGTGTCATTTAATTTTCAGCGGTATTCCCGCCGCAATCAGGTATGCCGTCTGCGCTGCCGCGGCAACGGCCTGATTGACCTGACCCGAAAGATCCCGAAAGCGGCGGGCCAGCGCGTTGTCGGGAACGATCCCCTGACCCACCTCGTTGGACACGATAAATAAAGAACCGCTCACGGCAGATATGGCGCTAAGCAAAGAGTTGACCTCCGCCGCCAAATCTTTTTCCGCCAAAAGCAAATTGGAAAGCCACAGGGTGAGGCAATCTAAAAGCAACACCTCGTAGTCTTGGGCTGTCTTTTCCACCAGGGCCGGTATCGCCAGCGGCTCTTCGAAGGTTGTCCAGTTAGATGACCTCTCCGCGCGGTGTTTGGCTATCCGCTCTGCCATTTCCCGGTCATAGGCTTGCGCGGTCGCGAGGTAGGCCTTCTTCCCCGGCAGCGAGGCCGCGAGCTCTAGGGCAAACCGGCTTTTGCCGCTTCTGGCCCCGCCAATAATGAAGGTTACCATTTGATCTCTCCGCAAAAAAAATCCTCACGGCAAAAAATGCCATGAGGATTGCACCCTGTTTTACTTCACCCTCGGCTCTCGATCTTGACAGCTTCCGGAAAACAGCCTCCTCCGCGGGAAAAGCTGAATCAACCAGCAGCGGTAACTTCTCACTCCTGGTTCTTGATTTCCATCCGCCAGACATTTAAGGCAGGTCTTCTGACTCCCGGTTCAACCTACTTGCCGGCCTTCCCGTCCCGCCTCGTTGCGAACAGTGGCCTGAGTGGCTTTTGTACCCGGTTACAGCGGCGGGACCGTTCCCGAATCTCACGGGATTCCCTATTAAGCCTTGCGGCGCCTTAATTGCCATACAAGCCCATTGCGGAAATAAAGTCAATGTTTTTTTACCGTC
>JBBIRO010000027.1:0-44907 GCA_037441775.1 Syntrophobacterales bacterium | reverse complement strand
GGCCTCGGCCAATGCGAGTTTCATATAATCTATATCAGTATCCATTTTCCGTCAACCGTTAATCCTGACGACCCCCCATGCAACTTGTCGTTGCTTAATCTCCATCATTTCATCTATATTAATGCTGATGGAGGTTCTGTTATGACAGTAAGACGTCTTTTCCTGTCGCTCTTCGCCTCGCTTGCCGCCCACGCCCTGGTTGTATCCCTCATTGGCATGGCTCCAATCACGGCAAAAGAAAATAAGGAAGCCGTTATTATGGTCGAGTTGCAGGAAGAACCAAGCAAGGCTGTCCCGGCTAAGACCTTAAGCTCTGCAGTGGACGACCAGCCTGTCACGGGGACGCAAACAGCATCCAAGGCAGGTGGGCTGTTGCTGCAGTCTCAGAAATTGACAACTTACCGGATTTACCTGGCGAAGGTTAAAGCGCGAATAGAGCGCTTTTGGAACTTTCACCCGGCTGCAATACAAGGCAGGCCAGACGCGGTTACGGTTATAAGGTTCGTCATTGACGCATCCGGAAGCCTGCTGCACAAGGTAGTAGAGACATCTTCAGGATCGGACCATCTTGACCGGCTATCACTGGAGGCCGTGCAAAACGCGGCGCCATTTGAAACTATACCTGCCGACCTCCGTCTGCCCAAACTGCAGGTGGTGGCTCGTTTCAAATATCATCACGACTGAAAGCAAACATAAGAAAGAGCCGCCGAACCGGCTGCCCGCCGGTTACTGAAGTCCCGCACTGGTCAGATGCAATCTCTTTTTCAGTTCTTGCAACTCTCCTTGTAAAAAGAGCTGTTCAGCCTTTGGTTTTGCCGCCAGGGCGCCCTTGCGCGATTGCAGCTTGAGCAATTCCTCTGCTAGCTCGGCCAAAGTTTGGTCCCATTCAATGACCTCTTCAGGAATTGCCGCTGGCGCCTCTGTTGCCATCTGGCCTGCCTTGATGGTCAATTCTTCCAGATAATCGGGGATATGAACCGTCCAGCCGTACTTCCGCCTGATTAGTTCGGCCAAAACCTGTTGACCCTCGTACTCGCCGTGGATGAGAAAAACCTGCAACCGGGACGTTTTGAAGCTGTCAAGCCACTCCAGAAGCTGTGATTGTCCCGCGTGTCCGGAAAACCCGTTGATGGTGAAAATACGAGCCTTTACCGCCAGATCCTCTCCGAGGATGTTTACCCTTTTAGCTCCGTCTACGATCTTCCGTCCCACAGTCCCTCTGGCCTGAAAACCAACAAAAACTATGCTTGCCCCCGGCCGCCAGATGTTATGACGCAGGTGGTGCTTGATCCGGCCCGCATCGGCCATGCCGCTGGCCGAGATTACAACCGCCGCCCCCCGGGCATTATTGATCTTCGCGGATTCTTCGCGGGTCAGGGTAAAGCGCAGCTGTTGCAGTCGCAGCGGGTTCCCCCCTTCGTTCAGGATTTCCTGGGTTTGCTCATCAAAATAAGTCAGATGGCGCTGAAAAACCTCCGTCGCTCTGATTGCAAGCGGGCTGTCAATATAGACCGGCATGTCTTTGGGAAGCCGCCCGGCCTTGTCCAGCAGATACAGAGAGTAGATCATCTCCTGAGTCCTGGCCACCGCAAAGGCGGGAATGATGACCTTTTCACCACGACTGTAGCTGTATTCTATTGCTTCCGCCAGCTCTTCCAGGCTTTCATCCTCGTTCTTGTGGTTCCTTTCGCCGTAAGTTGATTCCAGAAAAAGATAATCGGCAAAGGGAATTTGGCTGGGATCCCGAACCAGAAGCTGGGCGGGACGACCAATATCGCCGGTAAAGACGATGGTTTTGGCGACGCCATCTTCCAGGACGGTCAGCTCCACCATAGAAGCGCCCAGGATATGACCGGCGTCCCTGAGCACAAGACTAATGCCTTGAGTGGGAGTGAGGGGAATGTCATAGGGCAAGACCTTAAAAAGGGGTAAGGTGTCTTGCGCATCCTTCTCGTTGTAGAGGGGTTCCACCGGCGCTTCTCCGTGACGTTGACGCCTGACGCTGCGCCACTGGGCCTCCATCTCCTGAATATGAGCGCTGTCCATAAGCATTATCTCTAGTAGATCCCTGGTGGGAGCGGTGGTGTAAATGGGACCACGGAAACCTTTTTTAACCATCCGCGGCAGCAGGCCGGAGTGGTCGATATGGGCATGGGTGATGATGAAAAAATCGATCTCCTCGGGAGCGTATATCTCCACCTGACTGTTGCGTTTCTCGCTTTCGGCACCCCCCTGATGCATACCGCAATCGACGGCGAATCTCGCGCCGCCGGTCTCGATTATAAAACAGGAACCGGTTACTTCCCGGGCTGCGCCAAGCAATTTGATTTTCATATCGTTTTTATTTCTCCTTTCCCGTGGCAGACGTTCTGCCGTGCAATCTCCCGCGCCCGTTCCTGCAGTTCCCCCCAAAGACTCTGGATAACTTCCCCGGTGCGGCTGATATCACATTGGTTGTCGATTACCAGATGCGCCCGGTCCTTCTTCTCGTCGATGTGCCACTGAGCGGCTAGCCGTCTTTGGGCTTCCTCAGCGGAAATATGATTGCGCTTCATGAGACGTCGTAGTTGCTCCGCCTGAGGAACATAAACCAGCATGACCAGATCGAAAAGAGGCGTCAAGCCGGCCTCTATCAACAGAGGGACGTCGGATACCACTATGGCTGCGGGGTTCTCCCGTTGGATCTGCTCGATTAGCTCCAGCCATCTTTTGGTGACGTGGGGATGCACTATGCTGTTGAGCGCATTCATATCATCTTTGCTGCCGAAAACTATCCGCGCCAGTTCGGTCCGGTTGATTGTTCCGTCGGGATTGACGATGCCCGGACCGAAATATCCCTCCAGATCGAGCTTAAGCAACTCATCCGTGGCCATGACTTCATGGGCGAGCCGATCCAAGTCAATGACAATGGCCCCCAGGCCGGCAAATATAGCGGCCACGGTCGATTTCCCTGATGCGATCCCTCCGGTCAGACCGATATGTAGCATTAAACTTTTTCCTCCCTTGACTAAGTTCCGAGCTCGCGCCGCAGCAGCTTTTTGAATTCACCATAATCGTTCAACAATTCCAAGGCGTCTCCGCTCTTGTTATCAATGTCCTTCATGCTTTCAGGCAGATCGGGACTGAAACCGAGAGTTTGTTCAATGGCGGCGGGGAATTTTGCCGGGTGGGCCGTCTCCAGGGAAACACACAAGGGAAAATCACCTTCGCAAGCCAAATACAGCTCCAGTCCGCGCCAACCCACCGCGCCGTGGGGCTCCAGAAGCACGCCATAGTCGGCATGTATCCGCCGGATTGTTTCCATGGTTTCCTGATCGGAAATGCTGACTGAAAAAATGTTCCTCTTCATTTCTTCTCTGTTTCCATAGCGGTGCACCACCCCCCGACGATCAATCGTCCCCCCGTAGAGATGGAAAAACCGGGCCAAATTACTGGGATGCCCCACATTCATTGCGTTGGAAAGACAATCGCGGGATGGTTCCAACTTTTCGTAGCGGCCGGTTTGAAGGTAGCGGGGGAACTCGTCGTTTTCGTTTGTTGGCATGACCAGTTTTTTCACCGGCAGCCCCATCCGCCTTGCATACTCGCACCCCAAAGCGTTGCCGAAGTTCCCGGAAGGTACTGAAAAGACGATCTCTTCACCTTCCCGGGCCAGTTGCGCGTAGGTCCAAACGTAATAGATCATTTGGGGCAGGATGCGGCCAAAGTTGATGGAGTTGGCGGAGGTAAAATTAAAGTGACTCAAATCGGGATCAGTAAACGCCTGTTTTACCAGATTCTGGCAGTCGTCAAATTTACCGGCGACAGAGATGGACTGTACATTCTCACCAATTGAGTCCAACTGTCTTTTTTGTCTTTCGCTTACCTCGTTACGGGGATAGAGGATCAAGACGCGGGTGCCCTCAACCCCCCGATAGGCGTCTCCCACCGCGCTGCCGGTATCGCCAGAGGTTGCAACCATGATGTTGAGAACGCCGGCCGGCGGGCGGAAATAGGCCATCAGGCGGGCCATCAGTCGAGCCGCGAAATCCTTGAAGGAGGCGGTGGGCCCCTGATCCAGTCGCAGGATATATTTCCGTCCCCAGATTTTTTCGAGGGGAACCTTGAAGTTGTAGGCGCTGGCAATGATCTTTGTTAATTCCGGCCGGGGGATTTCTTCCTCTAAAAAGGCTCCCACAACCAGCTCGGCCGCTTTTGTATAGGATTCGTCCCGCAATGATTCAATATCTTTAAGTGACAGCCGCGGTATCCGATTTGGCACGTAGAGTCCTTCATCCGGGGCCTGCCCCCGCAGGAGCGCCTCCCTGAAGCTAACCGGAGGGATTACCGTCGTCTGACCCCCTTTGGCCGGAAGGTCACGGTTCGTACTGAAGTAGCCTATTTTCTGATTCATGATCTCGTCTCCCCAACCCAACCCTCCGCTCATTGTGCCGGCGTCAAAAAATACGACAGCGTAAATAGCATAACCGGCTGCTACTTTCCAATTGGTATTATTATTTGAGGATGTACCTGGTATCAAGGCGGTTCTCCTCAATATCCAGCAGGTCATTTTCCCACAGGGAATATTTGGCAAGGCGGGAAGCGGGCTCCGGCCACAGCCGGGGGTGGCAGACGTCGATCATCTTAGAATTTCGGCGAAAACAGGCGCAGTCTTTGTCCGTTGTTCGTTAACCGGTCAGGCCGCAGGGCCACTCTTTTGTTTTTCTGGTTTATTCTTCTCCTCAAGAGTAGCGCTGATAAATCTACGGAAGAGCGGGTGTGGCGCCGTGGGACGTGACTTGAACTCGGGGTGAAACTGACAGCCCAGATACCAGGGGTTGTCCTCGATCTCCACAATTTCCACCAGGTTGCCGTCCGGTGAAAGGCCGGTCACCTGCAAACCCCTGGCGATCAAGGTTTCCCGGTAGGCATTGTTGAATTCGAACCGATGCCGGTGACGTTCGTCGATCTCTTCCAGCTCGTAAGCCGAATTGGCCAGGGAACCGGCTCTGATTCGGCAGGGGTGGGCGCCCAGCCGCATGGAGCCCCCCTTGTCGGCCACATCCCGTTGCCCGGGCATGAGGTCGATCACGGGATGAATTGTCCCCGGGTCGAATTCTGAACTGTTGGCCGCCTTCAGCCCGCAGACATTTCTGGCAAACTCGATTACGGCAATCTGCATTCCCAGGCAGATGCCGAAATAGGGGATCCGGTTTTCCCGGGCGTACCTGGCCGCTGCGATCATCCCCTCGATTCCCCGGATTCCGAACCCGCCCGGAATCAGAATCCCGTCTACCCCCGCGAGAAGAGCTTCGGGTCTGTCCGTCTCCGTCTGCTCGGAGTCGATGAAAAGGAGATTAACCCGGCAGTCGTTTGCGATTCCTCCGTGGTTCAGGGCTTCGTTGAGGCTCTTGTAGGAATCGGTCAGATTGACGTATTTTCCCACGATCGCGATCGTAACCTCGTGGCGGGGATGGTCAACCTTGTCCACAACCAGCTCCCATTTTTCCAGATGAGGCTGACCTGTCCAGATATTCAGGAGTTCCACTATCTTCTGATCCACCCCTTCCCGATGAAACACCAGTGGCACCTCATAGATGCACTTCACGTCCTTGGCGGTAAATACCGCAGAGACCTCCACATTGCAGAAGAGAGAAATCTTCGCCTTGATCTCGTTGGAAAGGTAATCCTCCGTGCGGCACAGGAGGATGTCCGGCTGGATGCCGATCTCCCGCAGGGACTTGACGCTGTGCTGGGTTGGTTTGGTCTTCACCTCGCCTGCGGTTTTGATATAGGGAACCCAGGTCAGATGGATGAAAATGGCGTTGTCCTTTCCCGCTTCGTTGCGAAACTGGCGCGCCGCTTCCAGGAAGGGGAGGCTTTCTATATCCCCCACGGTGCCGCCGATCTCCACAATGGCCACATCGAAGCCACAGGCGCTCATATGGATAAAATCCTTTATCTCGTTGGTGATGTGGGGTATTACCTGGACCGTTTTACCCAGGTAATCCCCGCGGCGCTCCTTGCTGATCACGGAGTAATAGACCTGACCGGTGGTAAGGTTGTTGATTCTTCCCATCCGGGTGGTGGTAAATCGTTCGTAATGACCCAAGTCCAAATCCGTCTCCGCCCCGTCATCGGTGACGAAAACCTCGCCGTGCTGAAAAGGGCTCATGGTGCCGGGATCCACATTGATGTAAGGGTCCAGTTTCTGATTTGTCACGCGGAGGCCGCGGCTCTCCAGGAGAGCGCCTACCGAAGCCGCCGCCAGTCCCTTTCCCAGGGAAGAGAGGACACCGCCGGTAATAAATATGAACTTTGTTTTCATGATCAATCTCTCTCACTAGCTTTCGAATTCATTAGCAAGGATTCTTCCAGCAACTCCTTTATTTTCTCCGCCACCGCCTCGGCTGGTTCACCAAGTAAAAACCCTAGGGGAAGCAGGTTCAGGTAGCTGTCCTTCCAGGGCAGGTTGTATTCATTGAGAATGTTATGGATATCATCCAAATGGTGGCCCAGGAGTGCCTTCTTATCGTCCAGGGGGAGGGATTTGTTGAAGCTCACGTGGATGAGCATGATATGGTCTACCACGTTGTATCCGTTGATGAGGGGCAGGATGACCAGCTGCGCCCCGTCGACCTTCCCATTCCCCACCCAGACCCGGCCGCTGCTGACGATGGTTCTCTTGGTCCCCATGAGCTCCCGCGTCATTTCGGCGCGGGAGTGCATATCCAGGGAAATGCCACCACGCCTGCTTACCATGATGGTGGTCTCCTCACAGGGATAGCCGTCCCGGTCAAGATTCTCTATCTTATAGAGGGTGTAGCCGCGGATCGCATCAATTGCCAGGTGGATCCGCTTCATAATCATCATGTTCTTGCTCGCAATTGAGTGGCTGGCAAATCCCAATTCCCCAAGCAGTTCAAAGACCGGCCCGCGGAGGGGTTCCTCCTTGCGACTGGTTCCGACCGTAACCGTCTTGGCCTGATGGCGGATCGCATCAATCGGCCGGGAAAGTTCGTCCACGGCCTGTCCCAGAACCTGATCCAGATAGTCTATCGGGGAAGTCCCCCTCTTGACGCGAAATTCACTCCAGAAATCGTCTAGGGGAAGTTTATCTGCGGCATATTTGAGCAAGAGCGCCAGATCCGTAATGGTCTTCACCTGGGCGCAAAAAAACGCTCCCTTATTTCGCCATTCCTGAAAACGTTCGTTAAAGTCCCTGATCATTCGTTTCAGGTTCCGATCGTATAGTCGATCAAAAAAGCTCAGATTTTTCTTCTCCTGGTCCTCCATGGCCAGGTTCAGTCTCCCCCGAAACTCCCGCAGGAAAAGGGCTTCTTCATCTATGGCGCAGGCGGCGTAGTAGCCCCAGAGGTGACCGGCTAGGGTATTGAGGATCACCGAAAGGGGCAGGGCGGAGGCGGGAACATGGATGACACTGTCCGCGATGCCCAGGAATCGATCTTCGCCCTCCTGGGCAATGACTACGGCAGCAGACTTGTGGGCTTTGAAAATTGCCACGTCCTTTACCAGGTCGGCGGTCACGGATTCTGGGGTTCCGGCGGTGCAGACAATGACGAGGGGTTCTGCCGAGAGATCGATGTGTTTTTTGTTTTCCACAATGTCTGCCGAGATGGTTTTATAACAGAGCTCGCTTAGTTTTATGCGGATCTCTTCTGCGGCCGCCCTATTGGGGCCGCTGCCCACCACCGCCCAGTGAGTTCTCTGCCGGACCATAACCCCGGCGGACCGACTGATCTCCTCCCGTCGGGCCAGGACCCGGCCCATAAGTTCGGGTGCCTCTTCCAGGTGTCGAAGTTCGGCGGCGATAAAATCGTCGGGCCGGGATTTCAGCATCTGGGCTATACAGAGGCCCAGGACGTGTCCCGCTACGATTTGGGAGTAAAAAGCCTTGGTGGAGGCCACCGACATTTCTATATCCCGGCCATCGCTGGTATAAAATACGCCGTGGGACTTACCCGTGATATCCGATTGGCGCCGGTTGACGATGGCCAGCACAAAGGCTCCCCGCTCGCGGGCCATCGCTACCGCCCGGTTGGTATCCGTCGTGGTGCCGGACTGGGTAATGGGTATTAGCAGGGTGTCCCGCAGGTCATGTTGGAGGGAAAAACCGCTCATCTCCGAGGCAATCTTGGCCTCGATCTGGAGGGATGTTCCCGCCAAGTACCGCTTGAAACCATCGGCCACGGCGGAACCGGCCACGGCGGCGGTGCCGTGACCGATCACCATAATCTGGCGGATTTGATTTTTCAGCAAGGCCTGTTCTATTTCCACAGGGATGACATCCCGTCCGAGGTTGAAGTGCACCTGCGTATCAGTCCCCTTTGCTTTGGTAATTGCGTATCTTCCTCGGAGCGTCTTTTTCACGGATGTTGCGGATTCAGTGATTTCCTTCAGGAAGTAATGGGGATAATTTCCCCGATCGATATCTCTGGAGGTGATCTCAGCCTTTTTCAGATCTTTATCGCTGAGCGAAAAGGCTGTGCCGTCATAATAGCAGGCTTGAATTCCCTCTGGCCCACCTCCAGTGTTCTGGTTGAGGATAAAGATCTGCCCTGTCTGGTCCTGTTTTCCGTAGGGGACGGAAACTTCGCCGTCCATCCTAAGGAAATGACGGGCGCCGTCCACCAGGCCGTAAACCTCGGAGGCAAAAATATAGCGGTCCGGGGCGACGCCTACATAGAGAGATTGGCCGGAACCCTTCAGTGCCAGGTAAGAACGGTGGGGCTCAAGGTTGCTGGTCATGGCGATTGCGTGCGATCCTTCAAAATCGTTGACCGCAAACCGGAAGGCCTCTTCGAGGGTGGCGCCTTTCCGGAGATACTTCTCCACGATCAACGGTACAATCTTGGCGTCCGTGGTCAATTCTGGCGAGACAGAGACCCCCGTGGCCTCCAGGGACTCCCGCAGGGCCAGGTAATTGTCGATATCACCGTTGAGGGCCACATTGAGCGACCAGTTCCCCGGGCCGTAATGGGGGAAATGCCTGATTGAATCACTCTTCAAATGGGCATTGCCGGGAATGAAAAAGTTATTGACGGGGTGACAGTTGCTGTCGGTGATGGTTCCCACTGAGGCCCATCTGGTGTGGGCTAGGACCGTTTCTGCTGCTGCCGGAAGAGAGGCGAATGCATAGAGGACCCGGTCCCGGGAGATAAGACGCTTGAGCTCCCGCACATTCCTGCCCAGTTCACCCACAACCGAAGAGGTCTTGTAGGTAAAGGCGACATGAGTGGTCCCGTTGGCGCTGTCAGGGTAATGATTCAGGATGATGGAATAATTGGCCAGCTCGGCCCAGCGGGTTCTGGCCAGGTAATCGTCCAGGTCGCCCTGCTGCGAGAGGCGGTTTGTTACTTCCGCCAAACTGGTCGGGCTGATAAAAAACGAAATCTGCAATCCGGCTGAGTCTCTTCCCCGGACTTCGAGGCGGTCCAGGGCATTGAGGAGAAAATTGATCTGATGGTACTTTCGGAAGGCGCCCGCGGAGAGCTCCTGGCCGTGGATTCCTCCGGCCAGCGCCGCGATTCGGTCTAAATTGTTCAGGATGTCCTTTTCCAGCGCCCAGGCCGCGTCCTTGAGGATAATCAGTCTCCCAGTGATAATCTCCAGATGGGCGGTGGAAAAATCTGCCGCATGACCCTCCAGCAATACTTCCTGCCGGTAAATCAGTTGTTTGAGGCTGGTGGAAACACTTTCCATCAGGATCCTGATTTTTGGTGAGAAGAAGAGGGTTTCCATGGCCGCGGTCTCTTTCAGGCGACCGATGAAAGAGTAGAACCGGGCAAGGGGCTCCTCCCCCGCGAGATATTCCTCAGGCAAACATTGTCCGGCCAGCAACACCTTCAAGCTTTTCTGGCTGATGTCCAGGTAAAGCCTTTTGATACTCTCGTGGATTTTATCATCTACCGGGGGTTTCCCCTTGTTGATCACGAGAATTCCCGCTAGACCACAGCAGAGGGTGTGGCGATGTAAGGGAAAAAGAATCAGGGCAGGGGCGGGGGTCCGGGAAGGGTCCACGCCAAAAAAAATCTTCCCCTGGCGGAAGATATGGCGGATTTTCTTTTTCCACTGTCGTATGGTCATCCTGTAAACTCTCCGTCCGGCGGCTTTGTAAAAAGCCCATATGCTGCGTTATGCTTCATCATCTGATACACAACTTGGAGAACTCATTCTTGATAACAAGAACGAACGTTTTGCATTATGGCCACCTGATATTCATTGCGACCGTTCATTCGTTTAAGGACCGGGGCAAGGCTCGTTTATTCTTAATACCTACGTTCCTCAAAGCACAATTTCCCGAGAGTTTTTGGTGGTGGAAGCGGATAATTGCCGGTGTAGCAGGCAAGGCAGAAGTTTTCCCGCGGTATGCCTGTGGCCTGCACCATCCCCTCAATGGAGAGGTAATGCAGGCTGTCCAGACCGATGAAGGCGGCGATTTCAGCTTCGTTTCCCCTTTCGGCGGCGATGAGTTCCCCCCGGATCGAAAAATCGATTCCATAGGGACAGGGGTGGCGTGTCGGCGGGCAGCTGACGACCATGTGTATCTCCTTCGCGCCGTTTTCCCGTAAGTGCCGAACTCGGTTGCGGCTCGTTGTTCCCCGGATGATAGAATCCTCCACAATGACGATCTTCTTGCCGACAATGAGGGGCTTTACTGGATTGAGCTTAACCCTGACGCCAAAATCCCGCATCGCCTGGCTTGGCTGGATAAAGGTCCGCCCAACGTAGTGATTGCGGATCATCCCCATCTCGAAAGGAATCCGGCTTTCCTCTGCGTAGCCGAGGGCCGCGTAATTCCCCGAATCGGGGAACGGCATAACAAAATCCGCGTCCGGTCGGCATTCCCTGGCGAGATTGTGGCCCAGCTTTTTACGGCAGAGGTAGACGTTCTCGCCGAAGATCTGGCTGTCGGGCCTGGCGAAATAGATCAGCTCGAAGATGCAGTGGGAGGGGTGTTCTTCCGGGAAGGGCATGAAGCTGTGCAGCCCCGCCTTGTCGATGATGATGATCTCGCCGGGCCGGACGTCCCTGATGTATTTGGCCCCAACAAGATCGAAGGCGCAGGTCTCCGAGGCCACGACCCATCCGTCGTTGAATCGGCCGAGGGCAAGCGGCCTGAAACCCCGGGGATCGCGAACGGCGATAATCCGGTTCCGGGTAATCATGACAATGCTGTAAGCGCCCTGAACTTGCGCCAGGGCTTTTGTCAGGGCCTCCTGGAGACCTAATTTCAGGTGGGGGGCCATGAGGTGGACAATGACTTCGCTATCCATCGTTGACTGAAAAATCGAACCACGTTCCTCGAGATTCGTCCGCAGCTCTTGAGCGTTGATCAGATTTCCATTGTGGGCCAGCGCGTAGTACTCATCGGCATGATGAACCAAAAAAGGTTGGGCGTTGGAGATGACCGAGGAGCCGGTGGTGGAATAACGGACATGGCCGATCGCCAGGCGTCCGGGGAGTTTAAGGAGGATGTCCTCACTGAAGATCTCCGAAGCGAGTCCCATCCCCCTGTGCTCCCAGATCTGGCAGCCATCCGCCGCGGCGATCCCCGCGCTTTCCTGTCCACGATGCTGGAGGGCGAACAGGCCGAAAAAGGCCACTCGCGCCGCCTCTTCATGGCCATATACCGCAAAGACGCCGCATTCCTCGCGCGGCTTGCCTTCGCATTTGTTCCCAATCATGATGCTACCCCTCATTATGATACGCCTGAAGCGGCAAGACATCCCATGGCGCCTTCCGTAGGGCGTCGATTGCCTCGGCCAGCGCCCGTGCCCCGGAGATTGTTGTTGTGTAAAGCACGTTATAAACGAGCGCCCCCCTGCGGATGTGGTAAGCATCGTCTCTGGCGGATCGCTTGCCAGAGCTCAGATTGATTACTAGTTGAATGCTGCCGTTCTTGATATGGTCAACGATGTTGGGCCTGCCCTCGCTCACCTTGGGGACAATCTCCGCCTGAACGCCGTGCGCCCGAAGTCTATCCGCTGTACCGCGCGTGGCGGTGATTTTAAAACCCATCCTCGTGAAGGCCTCCGCGATTGGAATGATCCGGTCCTTGTAATGGTCGTGAACGCTGATGAAGGCCGTTCCCTTCTGGGGCATCTTGAAACCCGCAGCCATTTGTGATTTCGCATAGGCCATGCCGAATGAACGGTCGATTCCCATCACTTCGCCGGTGGATTTCATCTCGGGTCCCAGCAGGATGTCCACGTTGGGAAAGCGGTTGAACGGGAAGACGGCCTCTTTCACGCAGATATAATTCGGCTGGATGGGCTCAGTAAAGCCGAGCTCCTGGAGGGTTTTCCCCAGCATCACCTTCGTGGCGAGCTTTGCCAGGGGAACGCCGATCGCCTTGCTGACGAATGGGATGGTACGCGAGGCGCGGGGATTGACTTCCAGGACGTAAAGCTCGCCGTCTTTGATGGCGTACTGTATGTTCATCAGCCCCACGACTTGGAGTTGTGAGGCGATTAGCTTAGTCTGGTGCTCTATCCTGCTTAGAAGCTCCGGTCCGAAAGCGATCGTGGGCAGACAGCAGGCGCTGTCCCCGGAATGGATCCCCGCCTCCTCAATGTGTTCCATGATCCCGGCGACGACGGTCGTCGTCCCGTCGCTGATGGCGTCTACGTCCACCTCGATGGCATCCTCGAGGAATTTATCAATCAGGATGGGGTGCCCGGGGGAAACGTCGAGCGCCCGAACCATGAAAGACCTTAGCGTCTCGGTATCGTAGATGATCTCCATCGACCGCCCGCCCAAAACATATGAAGGCCGGACAATTACCGGATAACCGATGCGCTCGGCGGCCCGGATCGCCTCCTCCGTATCCATCGCTGTGTCGTTGTCCGGCTGGCGAAGTCCAAGGAGTCTGACGATCTCCTGGAAGCTCTTCCGATCCTCAGCGCGGTCGATCGCTTTCGCGGAGGTTCCGATGATCGGTACCCCCGCCGCTTCTAGCCGTCTGGCGAGGTTCAGCGGGGTCTGACCGCCGAACTGGACGATGACGCCCATCGGTTTTTCCGCCTTCAGGATGTGGAGGACATCCTCGATGGTCACCGGCTCGAAGAAGAGCTTGTCGGAGGTGTCGTAGTCGGTGCTGACCGTCTCCGGGTTGGAGTTGATCATAATGCTCTCTAATCCCTCCTCCCGCAATGCGAAGGAGGCATGGACGCAGCAGTAGTCAAACTCGATCCCCTGGCCGATCCGGTTTGGCCCGCCGCCAATGATGGCCACTTTCGGCTTTGTTGAGGGGCGGCTCTCGTCTTCGGTCTCGTATGTCGAGTAGTAGTAAGGGGTATAAGCTTCGAACTCCGCCGCGCAGGTGTCAACGAGCTTATAGACGGGAATGATCCCGGCTTCATAGCGTCGGCTGCGGATCTCTTCCTCGGGGAGCTTCCAGAGGCCGCCTAGCGTGCGGTCGGAGAACCCGAGGCGCTTTGCCTGAAACAGGAGTTCCGTCGAAGGCGGTTCGCTTTTCAACGCCTCCTCCGCCTCGACCAGGCTCCGGATCTGGTGCAGAAACCAGGGGTCGATCCATGTCAGGCGCTGAATCTCCTCCAAGGGGATCCCATAACGGAAAGCCGCGGCGATGTAAAAGAGCCGCAGAGAATTGGGGCTGGACAGCTTCTGTTTCAGAAATTCATTTGGATGGGCCAGATTTTCCGAAAGTTCGGTGATCAGGCCGTATCGGTTGATCTCCAGGGAGCGGACGGCCTTCTGGAGAGCTTCACGGAATGTCCGTCCGATCGCCATCGTTTCACCGACCGACTTCATCGAAGTGGTCAGGAAATCATCTGTCTCGGGGAATTTTTCAAAGGCCCAGCGGGGGATCTTCACCACGCAGTAGTCCATAGTCGGCTCGAAAGAGGCCATCGTCTCCCTGGTGATATCGTTCGGAATTTCATCGAGAGTATAGCCGATCGCCAGCTTTGCCGCGATCTTGGCAATGGGAAAGCCTGTCGCCTTCGAGGCGAGTGCCGAGGAGCGGGAGACCCGGGGGTTCATCTCGATGACGATCATCTTGCCCGTATCCGGGTGAACGGCGAACTGGACGTTGGACCCGCCCGTCTCAACGCCGATCTCGCGCATGATGGCTATCGCCGCGTCCCGCATCTTCTGATACTCGACGTCGGTTAGCGTCTGGGCTGGGGCGACGGTGATCGACTCGCCCGTATGGACTCCCATGGCATCCATGTTCTCGATGGAACAGATGATGACGACGTTGTCCGCCTTGTCGCGCATCACCTCAAGCTCGTACTCCTTCCAGCCCAGGGCAGATTGTTCTATCATTACCTCGTGAATCAGGGAGGCGTCGAGCCCGGATTTGGCGATCTCGGCAAGTTCCTCACGGTTGTAGGCGACGCCGCTCCCCGTACCGCCCAGGGTGAAGGAGGGACGAACGATGATGGGAAATCCGATTCGGGAGGCAATCGCAAAGACCTCGTCTATCGACCGCGCGAAACCGCTTTGAGGTACATTGAGGCCAATCTTTTCCATGGCTGCCCTGAAGAGCTGGCGATCCTCAGCCTTGTGGATGGCGTGCAGAGACGCCCCGATCAGCTCGACGCCGTACTTTTCCAGGACGCCCGCCTCTGCCAGCGCCACCGCATTGTTGAGCCCCGTCTGGCCGCCAAGCGTGGGGAGCAGCGCGCAGGGACGCTCCCTGGCGATGATCTTTTCCACGGCCTCCGGCGTGATCGGCTCGATATAGGTTCTATCTGCCGTTTCGGGGTCGGTCATGATCGTCGCCGGGTTGGAGTTGACGAGGATCACCTCGTAGCCCTCCTCTTTAAGCGCCTTGCATGCCTGGGTGCCGGAGTAGTCAAACTCACACGCCTGGCTGATGATGATCGGTCCGGAACCAATAATCAATATCTTTTTGATGTCTGTTCTCTTTGGCATTTCACTCCCACTCGATTGTGCTTGGAGGCTTTGAACTGATGTCGTACACGACCCTGTTCACCCCTCTGACCTCGTTTATAATCCTGTTGGAAACCCGACTAAGAAGATCATGCGGCAGCCGCGCCCAGTCCGCCGTCATGGCGTCCTCGCTCGTCACCGCCCGGATAACGATAACATTTTCGTAAGTCCTCTGATCACCCATGATACCGACGCTCTTGATGGGCAGCAGAACGGCGAACGACTGCCAGAGTTTCCGGTAGTAGTTGCCTGCCCGGATCTCCTCCATCAGTACTGCGTCCGCACTCCTGAGGATAGCGAGCCGCTTCTCGGTCACTGCGCCGATGATCCGCACCGCGAGGCCGGGTCCCGGGAAGGGATGGCGCCAGACGACATCGTCGGAAAGACCGAGTTCTTTCCCCAGCAGGCGGACCTCGTCTTTGAAAAGGTGTTTCAGCGGCTCGACAAGCTTGAGCTTCATCTTCTTGGGAAGCCCCCCCACGTTATGGTGGGATTTGATCACGGCGCTAGGCCCCCCGAAGGCCGACCGGGATTCAATGAGATCCGGGTAGAGCGTTCCCTGGCCGAGGAAATCCGATCCTTTGACCTTCCTGGCCTCCCTCTCAAAGACATCGATGAAGATCCGGCCGATGATTTTTCGCTTCATTTCAGGGTTCGTGATTCCTTTGAGGCCGGCGAGGAACTCCTTTCGCGCCCGTGCGAAGCGGACATCCATTTTTAAATGCTTTGCAAAGAGCATCCGCACCTTGTTCGCCTCGTTAAGCCGGAGCAGGCCATTGTCCACAAAGACGCAGGTGAGCTGGCGGCCGATCGCTCGGTGAAGCAGGACGGCAGCAACGGATGAATCGACGCCCCCGGAAATGCCGAGGACCACGCGCTTATCGCCGACGGTTGTGCGGATCTCGGCAACAGCGTCCCGGACGAAGGCATTCATTGTCCAGCTTTTTTCACAGCGGCAGACGTCGAAGAGAAAATTCTCCAGGATCTTCTTGCCGTGAACCGTGTGGACCACCTCCGGATGGAACTGGAGACCATAGAGACGGCGTTTCGCGTCCTCGGCGGCCGCGGCCTCGGTGTTCTCGGTGGAGGCGGTGATCGTGAAGCCTTCCGGCAGTCGGCCGATCCGGTCGCCGTGGCTCATCCAGCAGCGGGTGGTCTTCTCCACACTGGCGAACAGCGCTTCCTGCTTCCGGATTGTCAGCTCCGCAAATCCGTATTCCCTTTTTTCAGATCGTATCACTTCGCCACCCAGTGCGTCGACCATAAACTGGAGGCCGTAGCATATCCCGAGGATCGGGATGCCGAGATCAAATATCCCCTTGTCCACCCGCGGTGATCGCGCCTGGTAGATCGAGGCCGGCCCGCCGGAAAGAATGATCCCCTCAGGCCGGAGTGATCGGATCTCATTGAGGCTGATCTCCGGCGGCTCAAGCTGGCAATAGACCTGGTGCTCCCGGACACGCCGGGCTATTAGCTGGTTGTATTGTGAACCGAAATCGATTATCAGAATCAAGGTTTCTGCTCCGTTTGATGCATGCTGGACGCGAAGTTTCTCAGCCGGCACTCCTTTTTGTTTCCATCAGTGAGATAAACTCGTTAAACAGATGATCTGCGTCGTGGGGTCCCGGGGCTGCCTCGGGGTGGTACTGGACGCTGAAAGCGTTGAGAGATGGATAACGGATTCCCTCGAAGGTACGGTCGTTGAGGTTCTCGTGGATCGTCTCCATATCTCCCGGCAGGGATTCTGGCAGGACGATGAAACCGTGGTTCTGGGAAGTGATTTCGACCCTGCCGCTGCAACGGCTTCTGACCGGCTGGTTGATTCCGTGATGGCCGAACTTGAGCTTCGCCGTCCGCCCCCCGACCACCTGCCCCAGGATCTGATGGCCCAAGCAAATGCCGAAGATCGGGACCTTCCCTAGGATTGTCCGAACAGACGCCACAATATAGGAGAGGGCTGCCGGATCCCCGGGACCGTTGGAGAGCAAAACCCCGTCGGGCTGAAGTGCCAGTATCTCATCCCCTGTAGCCGTCGCGGGGACAACTACGATCTCGCAACCCCGTCGCTCCAGATGTCTAAGGATGTTGTATTTGACCCCGCAGTCCAGAACGACCACTCGCTGCCCAGCTGCCCGTGACCCGAAAGCGGATTCAAAACGCATCTCTCGGGGCGCTCCGTCCTGCCAGCGGTAGAGGTTTTGGCAGGTCACCGACTTTACGAGGTCACGTCCTACGAGACCGGGATAGTCGCGAACCCGCGCGATGAGGAGGTTGATATCGGAGGTTTCGGTGGAAAGGATCCCCCGCATGGCCCCCGTGATCCGGGTGCGTCTGGTCAGCGCCCTGGTGTCGATCCCATCGACTCCCAGTTTGCCATGCGTTTCCAGAAATATCTTCAAGCTCTGACGGGAGCGCCAGTTACTTGGAATATCGATGTATTCCCGGCAGATGAAACCCTCAAGGTGGATGCCGGCAGACTCCATGTCTTCGAAATTGATCCCGGTATTACCGATGAGGGGGTAGGTCATCGCCACGATCTGCCCCTTGTAGGAAGGGTCCGTAAGGACCTCCTGGTAGCCGGTCATCGCTGTATTGAAGACGACCTCTCCCATGACCTCGCCCTCGCCGGCAAAGACCTTCCCTCTATAAACCGTTCCGTCCTCCAGTACCAGAAGCGCTTGTCGCCTGTCATTCATCAGCATGGCTGCTCCTTTAATTTACAGCATCGGCAAGTAACGGTCGATTTCGAACTGGCTGACGTGGACGCGGAAACGATCACACTCCACCTTCTTGTTCTCCACAAACTTATTGAAGATATGATCGCCAAGCGTATCGCGGACAAGCTTGCTTCCCTGCACGGCGACAAGGGCTTCGTAAAGACTTCCGGGCAGTGAGGTGAACCCCGCCTTCTCGCGCGCCTTTTCGTCCATCTCGAAGATGTCATCTTCCACCGGATCGGGCAAGGGGTAGGCCTTATGTACCCCTTCCATCCCGGCGGCCAGCATAACGGCGAAGGCCAGATACGGGTTGCAGGCCGGATCGGGTGACCGGTATTCAATCCGGGTCGCCTTTTCCTTGCCGGGTTTGTACATCGGGACGCGAACCATTGCCGAGCGGTTGCGGCAGGCCCAGGAGACGTAGACCGGGGCTTCGTAGCCGGGGACCAGGCGCTTGTAGGAGTTGATCCACTGGTTGCAGATCGCGGTGATCTCCGGGGCATGGGTCATGATTCCGGCAATGTAGTGCTTGGCCATCTTAGAGAGGTTGTGCTTGTCGCGGCTGTCGAAGAAGCAGTTCTTCGACCCCTTGAAGATTGACTGATGGACGTGCATACCGCTCCCGTTCTGTCCGAAGACCGGCTTGGGCATGAACGTCGCGTAGACGCCGTTTTGCCGGGCGATCTCCTTGACGGTAGTGCGATAGGTCATTACGTCGTCGGCCATCCTGAGGGCCTCGTTATAGCGCAGGTCGATCTCGTGCTGGCTTGGCGCCACCTCGTGATGACTGTACTCAACCCGGATTCCCATGTCCTGGAGGGCGAAGATTGTCTGGCGGCGGAGGTCTGTCGCCCGGTCCACGGGAAGACCGTCGAAGTATCCGCCCGTGTCGAGAAATTCGGGGGCCTTGTCCGAGGAGAAATAGAAAAACTCCAGTTCAGGACCGACATAAAAGGTATATCCCTGGTCATTGATCTTCTTCAGTGCCTTCCTCAGGACATAGCGCGGGTCGCCCTCGTAGGGGGTCCCATCGGGATTCTGGATGTCGCAGATCATCCGCGCAACCGGGCGATCGGAGGGCCGCCAGGGAATGATCTGGAAGGTAGTGGGATCGGGCATGGCGATCAAGTCGCTCTCCTCGATTCGACAAAAGCCAGCAATGGAGGAGCCGTCAAACCCCATCCCTTCTGTCATCCCATCTTCCAGCTCGCTGGGGGTAATACTGAAGATCTTCTGCACCCCAAGGACATCGGTAAACCAGAATTGGATGAAGCTCACATTCTTCTCGCGGACGAGTTTCAATACATCCATTTTTGTTTTTGTTTCTGCCATATTGTAATCCTTTCTTTTTGATTCGGGTTAAAGTTTGAACAGCAGATCCGCGTAGGTCGGTACCGGCCACATGTCTCTGGGAACTATCATCTCCAATCCGTCGATATCGTTACGCAAAGCCTTTATGGCGGTAGCCACTTTGTCTCGACAGATTTCCGCCCTCTTAACGCTGTCGGCAACCCCTTGCGCCTTCCCCAGTCCGATTTCGAGATTTCCGAGGTTCTTGTACGCCGATGTGAGCAGTGCACCGACCTTCACTAGAAGGTCTTCCTGGACGGGGGACGGAACCGATACTGCCTTGAAGGTGGCTATCGATTCGGCCAGGAAAGTGGCATACTCGATTGCTGCGGGTAGGAACTGTTTCTTCACCATGTCGAGGGCCACCATGGCCTCTATAGAGATCTGCTTTGCATAGGTCTCGACGTAAATATCGTAGCGAGAGTGCATCTCCTTATGCGAGATCACATGATATTTTTCAAAGAGTTTGATTGACTTTTCCGTAACGAAGGCCTTCAGAGCGTCCACGGCATTGGTGACATTGGGCAGCCCGCGCCTGGCCGCTTCTTCGCGCCATTCTGCGGAGTAATTGTTCCCATTGAAAATCACTCGGCTGTGTTTCTTGTAGATATCCTTGATGATCTCAGCTACCTCGGCATTTTTGTTCTTGGCCATTTCCAGGCGCGTGGCGATTTCATCCAGGGCCTCGGCTGCGATGGTATTCAGGGCGACATTGGGTCCGGCAATCGATTGGGATGAGCCGAGCATCCGGAATTCGAACTTGTTCCCCGTAAAGGCGAAGGGGGAAGTTCGGTTGCGATCCGTATTGTCCTTGGGGAAGGTTGGCAGGGTATCGACGCCGACCTGGACGAATTGGGCGCCTTTGGCGGAGACTTTCTGCCCCTTGGACAGCTTCTCCAAGATATCCGTCAGCTCGTCGCCCATGAAGATTGAGATTATCGCCGGAGGCGCTTCGTTGGCGCCGAGGCGGTGATCGTTTCCAGCATGGGCGCAGGTCGCGCGCAGAATATCGGCATGGGTGTCCACGGCTTTGATCATTGCGCTTAAAAATACGAGGAATTGGACGTTCTCGCTCGGTGTCCGGCCCGGATCCAGCAGATTTACGCCGTCATCCGTGGAGAGCGACCAGTTGTTGTGCTTGCCTGAACCGTTGATGCCGGCAAAAGGCTTTTCATGGAGCAGGCAGACCAGATCATGACGCAGGGCCACCTTCTGCATGGTCTCCATGACGAGCTGGTTGTGGTCGGTGGCGATGTTCACCGTGGTATACATGGGGGCCATCTCAAACTGGGCCGGGGCAACCTCGTTGTGCTGGGTCTTGGAGGTGATGCCCATCTTCCAGAGTTCGATGTTCAGGTCGCTCATGTAGGCCGAGACCCGGTCCTTAAGGGCGCCGAAGTACTGGTCCTCCAACTCCTGCCCCTTGGGCGCCGAGGCGCCGAAGATAGTCCGGCCCGCGAGCATCAGGTCGAGCCGCTCGAGATAAAACTGCTTGTCAACCAGGAAGTACTCCTGCTCGGGACCGACGGAGGAGGTGACTTTTTTTGTTGTTGTGTTGCCCAGGGCACGCAGGATCCGCAGGGCGTGCGTGGAGACCGCCTTCATGGATCGCAGCAAAGGAGTTTTCTTATCGAGGGCTTCGCCATTGTACGAATAAAAGGCGGTAGGAATCGTCAGGGTTACGTTTCCGGCCTCGTCGGTCTTTAAAAAAGCGGGTGATGTACAATCCCATGCCGTATACCCTCTCGCCTCAAAAGTGCTGCGCAGGCCGCCACTGGGAAACGACGATGCGTCAGGCTCGCCCTGAATCAGCTGCTTGCCGGAAAACTCCAAAAATATGCTGCCGTTGGTCGTCGCAGAGATGAAGGAATCGTGCTTCTCCGCGGTGATTCCCGTCAACGGCTGAAACCAGTGCGTATAGTGGGTCGCTCCCCGCTCGATGGCCCAATCTTTCATGGCGTTTGCGACCACGTCGGCAACAGCGGGTTGCAGCGGCAGGTCTTCTTCGAGAGTCTCCCGGAGAGCCCTGTAAATCGGCTTGAGCAGTCTGTCTTGCATGACCTTATCGTTAAAAACGTTTAATCCAAAGACTTCAGTAAGCTGCATGACTTTCTCCTTTTTTAAAAATGGAACAATACGATTCATTACAGAAGCTGTTGCAACGATCCTCTCACAATATAGGGCAATTTTAGTGCCAAAACTATCCTATTCCAGCGGATCATTTTCAGTCAGGCGCCAGATCCCGCAGGGACAGGCGTTGGCGCAAAACCCGCAGCCGATGCAGCGGTCCGCATCGACTACGTACTCATACGCCTCATCCTCCAGTGGACGGCGGGCAATCGCGTTCTGCGGGCATAAGGTCTCGCAGAGGCCGCAATCACGGCAGGCGCCGCAGGAGGCGCAGCCAGCGGCGCAGGTCTCTGTATCGGTGAACGCGGGCGTCCGCGGATCATGGTACTCCAGATGGACCCGCTCAGGATCGATTTGGGGGAGTTGGTCGATCGTCTCCTCACGTCCCCGCAGCAGGTTGTCGATCGAGCGGGCGGCCACCCGGCCCGCCCCGATCGCCTCGGTCAGCAATCCCAGGCGGACGGCGTCACCGACGGCAAAGACCCGGGGATCGCTGCTCTGGAAGTTGTCGTTAACGGCGATAAAGCCATTTTCGATGCGGATCTCTTCTGAAAGAAAGCTCAGATCCGGCTTATCTCCTACGGCCATGATCACCGTATCTGCCGGCAAAACCTCTCCGCTGGTGAGTTCGACCGCCGATTTCGTAATCGCCTTTGTGAAGCGGGGCCAAAGGAACTTTGCCCCTGCGGCCTCTGCGTGTTTTCTCTCCACACCGAAGGAGGCCGGTTCCTGAATGTCGATTAGAGTTACGGAGTCGGCCCCTAAGCGGAACGCCTCCGCGGCGGCGTCGCAACCGACATTCCCCGCCCCGATTACGACAACGGCCTTCCCTACCTTTGCCTGATCGCGCCTGCTTTCCCTCAGAAAATCGATGGCGGCGACTGCCCGCTCGTGGCCCGGAAGTGGGATAACCCGAGGTTTCCGGGCGCCTGCGGCGATGACGACCACGTCAACTTTTTCGTAGATACTACGAAATTCCTCCTCGGTCAGGGGGTGCTTTAGGTGTTTGTGGGGGATCTGCTCTTCCAACCGCTTGAGTTCGTGATTTAGTACATCGTCGGGGATACGGCTCCTGGGGATCGTTTCGGTGATCTTTCCCCCCAGCTCTGTACGCATCTCGTAGATGACCGGTGCATGACCCTTCATCAAAAGCTGCCAGGCGATGGAGAGCCCCGACGGACCCCCTCCGATGATGGCTATCTTATGGCCTGTGGGCAAAGCCGGAATAGGAAGAGCCGCATTCAGACTCGCCCGGCCCAGGAGCTTCATATCAATCGCCGGAAGGTCGGCCTTCTGGCGCGTACAGTTCTGCATGCAGAGATTGGGGCACAGGTAGCCGCAGACGGTAGCTGGGAATGGGGTATATCTCAGCGCCAGGTCCACAGCCTCCTGCGTATGTCCCTGGCGGATCAACTTCCAACGCTGCTGCGCGGGGATCCCCGTCGGACAGTGGGCCTGGCAGGGGGGAAGGTACTTTTCATTCTCCCACTCCGGAATGAAGCGGCGCATAGCCGCCGTCGCTATCAATCGGATCGGGCTGCGGTCCTGGTCGGTGAGATCCCCGATCAGCCCGCCCTTTCCCAGTTCCCTGTCCCAGACATCAACGTGGAAACTGCTGATATCACGACGGAGGGGACTGGCCTTCTTGTAAGGCTTGATGGCGACTAGAATCCGCCAGGCATCCCTGTCGGCCGTCAGTTGGGAAAGAAGTTCCATGCGTCCGACCGCTTCTAAAAAGAGCTTCATCTGCGACGTGAGCCAGCGCCAATCGTCGTCATCCAAAACGGTCAGATGGGCGTTATTTTCGCTGTATCCCTGTTGGTGACCGCGGAAGAAGATCTTCCCCCCGACCATCCCGACGCAGGGGCGATAGCCCAGGACGTTGTCGTCACTCTTTGATCCCAAGCCGCATATCACAGCGACACCGCCGGCCATGAATTCCGCGAAGGAATCGCCTGCGGTGCCCAGGACCCAGAGTTCCGGCGGATCGAAACGGGGGTTGTGCTTGGTCATGGTCATCCCCCGTGCGCCGATATTCCCCGCGATGTATATCTTCCCTTGAGCCATCGCGTTTCCAGCGCCGTTGGTCGCATGACCTCGGACGATGATCTTCGCCCCTGCGTTGAGCCACCCCACGTCGTCGGAGACGGGTCCCACCACGTCGATGACCGTGTTGGGGAACCCCATACCTCCGACCCTTTGTCCCGGTGTTCCCAGGATGCTCAGAAATACCGGCTTCTCTCCCGACCGCCAGAGCCGCCCGCCGATCCCATGCTGGCCCTGGGCGATGATCTCTATCTGCCGGTGCCCGTCTTTGACGGCGTTCTGGATTCGCTCCTCCAGGAGGCGTGAATCCACTCGGACGCCCTTTTCAGACCCGGGGATGATGGTGGTGGGTTTACTTGACATGACCTTTCCTTAAAAAAGTTCCTTAAACGACATAACGAATTCCGAGGCGTTCCGCTGCATTGCGATCCGCGATTCCGATCGCGTCTGACATGCCAATCGGCAGTGATGTGGAGCGGCCCAGAGGCGCTACAATTTTCTTAAGCTCGGTATCGAAGCTCAAAACCGTATCGACGAGGCGCTCGGCTACTTTTTCGGGATCGAGACGTCGGTACAGCCGGGGATCCTGCGAGGTGATCCCCTTCGGGCAGAGCCCAATGTTGCAGATAATGCATCGGTCTGTCTCCGAGCCGAGGCAACCGGCTGTAGCCTGCATGATGTACTTGCCCACCTGGATCCCGCTTGCACCCAGCATGATGAGGGCGGCCGCGTTGGCCGCGAGATTGCCGTTCTTTCCCACGCCACCCCCGGCGAATATCGGGATTTCGTTCTGCTTGCCTATCTTCACTAGGTTTAGATAGGCGTCGCGGACAATGCTGGCAATGGGGTGTCCCATGTGATCAAGGGATATGTTGTAAGCCGCCCCCGTGCCGCCGTCTTCGCCGTCCATCGCCATGGCGGAGGCGTAAGGATTCCTCGTCAGGTTGTTGAGGACCGCCAGGGACGTCGAAGTCGCCGATATCTTTGGGTATACCGGTACTCGGAATGCCCAGGCCATCGACATTGACTGGATCATCTTGGCGACCGCCTCTTCGATGGAGTACTTCGTCTGGTGGGTGGGCGGGCTGGGGAGGTTGACCCCCGTGGGGACCCCCCGGATCGCCGCAATGAGCCTGTTGACCTTGTACCACATCAAAAGCCCGCCGTCGCCGGGCTTGGCGCCCTGGCCGTACTTGATCTCGATGGCGCAAGGATCCTCCTTCATCTCGGGGAGGGCGTGAATGATCTCGTCCCACCCGAAATAACCGCTGGCGATCTGGAGGATGATGTATTTGAGGAACCGCGACCGGAGCAGCCGAGGCGGACAGCCGCCCTCACCGGTGCAGAACCGGACCGGCATCCCCATCTCCTCGTTCAGGTAGGCTACTCCCATCTGAAGCCCCTCCCACATTGTAGGTGAGAGGGCGCCGAAGGACATGCTTCCTATGATCAGCGGGTAGATCTCGCGTATCGGGGGGCTCCATCCCCCCTCGCGGTTGACGCGGATTGCCTCTTCGGGCGGCAGTATCCTGCCAAGGAGGGTCCGCAGCTCGAATTCGTGGCGGCCGGCATCCAGCGCGGGGTCGGTCAGCATCGAGATGCGGACGAACTTGATCTCATCTAGGAGGCTCAAGCGCTTGTTCCGGCGCCCCCCTCGCTGCCTTGGTGCGCCACCCTGGTTGATATGGAACCGGAGCTTATCCGGCTCGTCGTTGTGAATCGGCGATATCGCCCCGTTGGGGCAGACCATGGAGCACATTCCGCAGCCGACACAGGCGTGAGCGGCATCCGTATGTTGCCTGATACCGTGATAGACGCTGAAAAGGTTTCCCGGTTTTTCGGTCAATCCCAGTTTCACCTGGATGGCCCTCATGCGGTGGACGCCCAATCCAATCGCCTTGACGGGACATACCGCCGTGCAGCGGCCGCATAGCAAGCACTTCTCCTTGCTCCAGAGGATCTGCCAGGGGAGATCCTTCACGCTTAGTGTGGATGGCTTAATCTGTCCATCTGGCTCCATCGCCCAACCTCCTTCCTATCTGGCCCGACAAAAACGGTGTCATATCTCATCGGTTGAAAATCCTTGCTCTTGTCGCGCGCCGGTATCGCGGCGTCCAGGCCGCACATCTCGGAGGAGAAGGCAAACATCCCGGGATTGCCTCCCACGACCCCGGGGCGGAGCTTCTTACTGTCCTGCAGCATGAAGATGGTCTTGTCCGGCAGGCAGCCCATAACACAGTTCGGCCCGTCAATGATCAGCGGTCGGCAGCTCTGTTTGAGCATCCTCAGCCATGGACCGTTCGGATGGAGGTTTAGTTCCTCGTCCTTAAGCGGCGTGACGATGTGCTTGTACATCTCCAGATCGAAGCGCAGGTGCTTCATCGTGTAATGGAGGATATGGGTGAACACCTCGGAATCCGACTGATAGCCGATGTATCCCGGTTCATTGCGAGACATGAGGAATTCCCTGATCGGGACGAATGCGGTATTCTCGCCGTTGGTCATCGTGGCGATCCCCTGGATGAAGAAGGGGTGACAGGCGTAAATGTTGATTGCGTAGTTGGTGTTCTGCCTGCCCTGGGCGAGGATCGTCCGCGCTTGCAGCTCCTTGCGGTTCAAGCCGAGATACTCCGCAACGGTCATCGGATCTCCGACCTCCTTGATCATGATCACGTCCGGCCAGAAGCTGAAGATTAGCATCGATTCGTCCGCCTCCCCCATCGCCCTGAGCTGCAACTGGCAGATCATCAGGCGGCGCCAGACTTCTTCCTCGGATAGATTCTCCCAATCTGGGGGATACTCGTACACACGGATCAGGTAGTTGTCGCGCTGAGGGGTCCCCGCTGGGGGACGTTTCGTCGGCCTGAAGGAGAGCTTGTACTTCGTCATGAAGTCCATGTCCATCATGTACCGGTCAAGGGCCTTGATCCCCGTGTTGGAGAAGATACCCGAGAGGATCGGTCCCCCCTTAAACTGTTCGAAATCCCCGCCGAGATCGGCCAAAAAAATCCCCAGTCCCGAGCCGTCATGGCCTTCCTTCATGACGTCCAGGGCGCGGATGGCCACCATCGGTGATAAGGGATCATTGCTTGTAATGGAAAACAATCTGCACATAACCGACCACCCTTTCGCTTCATTCAGTCCCGGCCTCACCTGCCGACAAAGGACTCATTATGAGATCTTTGCCATAACCATGCCAGTTTTCGTATGAAGCATGGATCGCGGCTTATAGTCATAATGTTGATGGCTTAAAAATCGGTTGCCGCGAGGCGGATCACTTCTCGGGAGACAAAAATGTTCTTTCCGAAGGAAAAAGAACAAAATTGTACCATGCTCGTTCTTAGTCCGGTGGGCTGATCAGTATTCGTGCAAAAACGCAGACGCCTATTTTTTCGGACGGAACTGGCTTGGATCGATACCGAGCTTCTGGATACGGTATTGAATGATCCTCTTGGTCGTCCCCAGTAGTTTTGCCGCCTGGGTCTGGTTGCCGTCGGTCTCCCTCAGGGCACCCAGGATCAGCTCTCGCTCCTGAGTCTTGACCACATTATTGAGCTTGCCCTGTCCCTTCCTTTCGTCGCGTCGAGCCAGAACCTGGAGGGAGTGGGGCAGATGGATGGTCTCGATGACATCGTCGGTAGCGAGGATTACCGCCCGCTCCATGCAATTCTCCAACTCCCGGACATTGCCCGGCCAGCGGTATGCCAGCAGGATATCCGAAACCGCCGGGGAGATATTAAGGAGCGATCGACCCATCTCCTGCGAGTATTTCAGGACGAAATGATCGGCGAGAAGGAGGATGTCGCTCCCCCGGTCGCGCAGGGGCGGCATGTGAATGGGAAAGACGTTCAATCGGTAGAAGAGGTCGGCACGGAACCGCCCGGTTCCAAGATCATGTTCGAGGAGGCGGTTGGTCGCGGCAATGATCCGAACATCGATCCGTACCACGCGACTGGAGCCGAGGGGCTGGAACTGCTTCTCCTGGAGTACGCGGAGAAGCTTCACTTGTGCCGCGGCGGACAGCTCCCCCACTTCGTCGAGGAAAATTGTTCCCCCGTTGGACTCCTCGAATCGCCCCCGCCGCTGGTGAAGGGCGCCGGTAAAGGCCCCCCGCTCATGTCCGAAGAGCTCGCTTTCGATCAGTGTGTCCGGAATGGCCGCACAATTGACCTGGATCAGAGGCCCTTTCAGGCGGGGGCTTTTTTTGTGGATCGCACGGGCGACCAGCTCCTTGCCCGTCCCCGTCTCGCCGTGGATTAGTACCGTAGTGTTGGAATCGGCTACCTGTGCCACAAGGCCGAAAATATCCTGCATGACCTTGGAGTGGCCGATGATATCCGGAGACGGAGTCCTGGAAATGCCGACGATTCCGCGGAGGCGCCGATTCTCTTCCTCGATAACTCGGCTCTGAACCGCCTTGGCCAGCAACTCGGCCACTGCGGAGAGAAGGGCCAGTTCGCGCTTAAGGCTTTCCATCTGGCGCGTCACCTTGTCGGCCGATAGCACTCCAACCACACGGGCGTCGTAGATGATGGGCACGCATAAAAAGGTGAGTTCCGTGCGGTTCAGGAATCGCCGGGCGCCCGTCCGGTCGAGAAAAAGGACATCCTTGCCGAGGTTTGCGCAGGCCATCGGCCTGCCAGTCTGTGCCACCTTGCCTGTGATCCCTTCACCGGGCTGGTAGATGATGCTCTTACCCTCGATGTCCACGCCGTGCGCCACATCCAGCCAGACATCCCCCGTCGCGCGATCCATGAGCGAGATCATCCCCCGCTCCATACCCAAACGGTCGCTCATCTGCTGGAGGGCTGCTTCGAGCTGTTCTCGCAGCTCCCGGGGCTGGGCCAGTACCCTGGCGATGGCATGCAGCGCGGCAAGTTCTTCGTAATTATAAATACTGAGTGCCTCCGTCTCCGGGGTGTCGATCCGAGACGGCCGCCGCATTTTGGAAGTCATGATCGAAACGGTTCTCCAAAATATCTTTCTTTTAAGAAGTTACCCTCAATTGATTATCATTAATTGATTCAAAAATGCAATCTGCGCGTTGATTGGTTATGACAAATTTCTAAACGCGATATTCTTGTTGACAAAAAAACAGATTCTGTTAAGAGCCCACATCTAAGATTGCTCAATGAGCGGGCGTAACTCAGCGGTAGAGTGCCACCTTGCCAAGGTGGACGTCGACGGTTCGAATCCGTTCGCCCGCTCCAAATATTGAAGGCGGCATATCCAAGTTGTAAGGCAGTGGTCAGCAAAACCCTTAATATGCACTTCAAATCCGGATGCCGCAGCAATTCTGCAGGCGGCTGGCCGTTACAAAATCCCTTAAAAGAACTGGAAAATTTGCTCAATCTCGCGTGCAACCGGGGATATTCAGGTATCCACCTGGCAGTCGGAAGGCCTTCTGTTTATCAGCAAGAAGGGATGATTCAACGGTATAACGCTCCGTAAAACCGCAATTATCGGATGGCGCGGTGAAATGTTCGCGAGGCCTGAGCTCGCGAAATCCGAGGAATGAGGAGGGCTTTTTTAAAAAATCGGGAATGATGTTGCGGGGATTTTTTACGAGGGCGCAAGGGTGAATTGGCCCAAAACCCCCATCAGGGGGAACATTCAGTCGTCGATGTTTTCCTTGAGTTTCTTTAAGGCGTAGCTCCCACCGCAAGCGTTCCTGCCCACATCATTATCCTCGCCGCTGTGGATAGCGGGGCATCAGTCATGTGTATGTTACTTCCCATTAAACGGATAATGTTTCTAAGATCAGCTCAATCAGAAACGAAATGCCGCCCCGACCATAAGCGCCCAGTCGGTCTCAGCGGAAGTCAGGCCGTATTTTACGCCTACGCTCATATCCAGGTTATCGAGCAGTGAGTAGATGAAGCCTCCAAGCACAAAAGCGGGATTATTGGTAGCTGCCTTGTCGCGGTTACGTTCGATGCCAATGTTGCCAACGACCTTGAGATCCTTGATCACCTCATAGGTTGCCGCAAAAGATGCGTGCCAGATATTCCTTTCCGCATCGGTCTTGTTTTCGTTTAGGATGTAGCCGAGGTTAGCGTAAAACGCCCAGGGGGCGATCTCTTTTGAAGCGATAAGAAACATCTGATACCCCATCCGCCCCGTGCCGAGACCCTTATCGTCGTTACCGGTCGGAAACCGCAGGCCTGGCTTCAGCGCCAGACTGAACCCATTTTTCTCGAAGAAACTCCATTTGAGATCCAGGGATACATCCCCCAAACCATCCTCCAGATAAGTGGTGACCCCGTCCTCAGTGGTCTTGAGCCACAGGTAGGGCGCAGCCAGAACCAGATCCGCATTTTTGAGAAATCCGTAAGACAATGTTGTTGAGAGTATATTACCCGTTAAACGGATGTCCACGCCGCTGACCGTTTCCATATCCCAGTCTTGCTGGCCGCTGATATCGATCTGAAATTTTCCCTTCCCCAGCGTGCCTGCATCATCCGTGATGAGCGGATGCGCCGCCCAGACTGGCGAATTCGCCATTAGAAGCGCTCCGATGACGATAATTTGAATTGATTTCAACATTCTGCCTCCTTATGCGATACCTTGGTTAATCAACATTATCTACTTGCGTGCCATAGATGTAATATTAATGGCACGCGGGTTGAGTTGTCAAGATGTTATTTTGCCGACAGCCTGGGAACTCCGGCTAGGCGGCAAGTTGGCGCTTTATAGCGGTCCCTTTTTGGCGCTGTGGGCGGAAAGGGCGTTTGTGATAATTCGATCGATGAGATTCGTGGGGGTCATCCCTGCCGCCGCCGCCTGATGAAAGAGCACCGTTGAGGGGGTGAGGCCGGGCAGCGTATTGGGTTCAAGGACAGTTATCGTGCCGTCAGGACGGGCAAACATATCGATTCGGGCGTAGCCACGCAGACCCAAGGCGATGAAGGTCTTAACTGCCGTCTCCTGGATACTTTTTATAATTTCATCTGGCAGTCGTGCCGGGGTTTTATTTTCCCCCTGACCGTAGAGGAATTTATCTTCCAAAGACAAAATTTCTCTAGTGGGGATCGTCTCGGAAGGAATCAGGGCCATGGGCCGGCCAGCATCTTCAATAACGCCGCAGGTGACCTCGGTTCCGGTTATAAATTCTTCCACCAGAACCTTATCGTCCCACTTAAGCGCCTCTTCCAACGCCGCGACTAGGTTGTCCTTTGACAAGACCTTGGTAACCGCGGTGGAGCAGCCTTCCCGCGTGGGTTTGACAATGCAGGGAAAGTCGAACTGAGCGGCCAGGCGATTCAATATGACCGGCCGGCTTGTCTCAGCGCTGAAATCTTGGGCGGTTATAAGCAGCCGCGCTGGCGCATTAATTTCGTTTGCCGAAAGGAGATTTAGCCCGTAATATTTATCCATTCCCAAAGCTGAAGCCAAAACCCCGGAGCCGGTGTACGGAATATCGAGTAGTTCCAAAAGCCCCTGGACGCAACCATCCTCGCCGTATTTTCCGTGCAAACCAAGAAAGGCCACATCAATTCTGGTTTTCAGCTCCTCGTATAATATCCTGGTCGCATCTGTCTCTAGGTCTTCTTCAATATCACGCGTGGAATTGCGCATCAAAAGCCTGATGTTTATCTCCCATAAACGCCCCCGCCGATCCATAAAGATCGCCGTTGGTTGGTATTTAGAGCGGCTTATTTTGTTGAAAATATTGCGGCCGCTTTCCAGTGAGACCTCCCGTTCGGAGGAAATACCCCCCATGATGATTCCCACACGTATTTTTTTATCTTCTCCCGGCACAGTTCTAAACTCCTGAAATTGGCGTCTTAGGCAAAAAATTGAGCAGGGGCGAAAAATTAGCCGCCCCTGCACTTCACTTATGAAAGCTTATTTTCAAAAGCCGATCGTCAAAGCCACGTAGGGACCGGCGAATGATGACTTGAGATTGTAATTGCTTTGATTGACTTTAAGGCCGGTCACCTTGTAGCCGCCGTGAATATCCATAAATGGAAACGGCGTGAAGGACAAATCGGCCATAGCCTCGTAGAGCAGGTTGTCGCCGTATCCGATGCCGGTGATCTTCGCGCGGGCCTCCAAAATGTTGAGTAAAAGCCCGAGAGATGCTCCCACTCCCACCATCGGGATTGGAACACCGAAGGAATCCTTGGCTGATAACGCACCTGATTTGAGGCTGGCCTCCGCCTCAATATATTTGACCTTCCCGATCAGCCCGAAAGAAAATCCGGCAAGAACAGCCTTGAGTTTCAGTAGATTGTATTGGTACTCAAGATCGAGCATCCGAAGCTTCATGTCAACCTGGATCAAGCCGGGATTAAAAGTCGTACCTTTAAATTTTACCCCCTGAGCGAGCGTTGTCGATGAAGATGAATCGAAGTGGGTATAGCTCAAGGATAGATGATGCCTGTCCACACCGAAAAATGCCTCCACGGAGGGGTAGGCAACCTCGCCTAAAGCCAGTTGATCCTTAAAGTTCAGCTCAGTGCCGGTAATTCCGCTAGCGGAGGATATCATGTCACCCCGGAGGGCGGAGTAGTGTAAATATCCGCGAACACCAAAATCGAGGGCGCCCGCAACAGAGGGGATAAAGAAGAACCAGGAAAACAACACCGCCGCCAGCAATAAATTCTTACTATTTTTCATAATATCCTCCAGTTATAAAAAATATCCCATAAATGGCGCCTCTGATAAAACTGAAATCCGGCATCAGGCCAGATCGCCCCGCCACCTGCGCCCCAAGTATTGAGTACGTCTCTGTTTTATCCTTGGGGCAGATCACTTACGCAAGTAAAGCAACAGTCAAAAAAACCTCTGCGGCACTGTGATGATAGATATTTCCCGTACCTTTGTAAAGGTTTTTTTCATTTAAAGATTGATTATTTCGAAAAAAGTCGCCTTTCTGGTCCCCTCGCGCGAGGTGATGAAAATGGTAAAAAGTTGAGTATTTGCTATAAGAACTATTGTCAGCCTCATTACATCATTATCATCATAATTACCTTGACAGAACATATGAATACCCTTATATAGCCGCTGCCTTAAGGGGCTGTTAAAAAAAACACAGAGTGGAGCTAGTATAGAATGGCGAATAGAAAAGGCTGGCTGGTGACTTTTTCGGGAATGGGTTTAAATTTGGCGTTGGGTGTTCTTTACGCCTGGAGCGTTTTTGGCAAGCAATTGACCGAGACGATTGAAAACGGTGGGTTCGGTTGGAGTAAAACCGCGGCGGCTTTGCCCTATACGGTTGGCATTGCTTTTTTTGCGGCCATGATGGTGCCGGCTGGCCGGATGCAGGATAAATATGGACCGCGGGTTGTTGCAATGACCGGGGCGATTTTGACCGGTATTGGTCTGATAGTTACCGGATTCTCAACACCCGATAACATTTATCCTGCGCTGATTGGGTTTGGTATTTTCGCCGGCTCCGGGATCGGCCTGGGTTATGCGGCGGCCACTCCCGCGGCCTTGAAATGGTTTCCGCCAGAAAAAAAAGGCCTTATCGCCGGTATTGTACTGAGCGGCTTCGGATTGGCTTCTGTTTATATCGCGCCATTGAGCAGGTACCTGCTTAGTTCCTATGGCGTAGATTATTCATTTATCATCCTGGGCATTGTTTTTACCGTAATGATGTTTTTTCTGGCCAGTTTTATAGTAAACCCCCCTGCCGTGGCAGCAACAGCCAGTGCGGTGACAAGTGGCCAGCCCGCCGTGAGAATCGATTTCACTTGGCGCCAGATGATGAAGACCAGGGCTTTTTATCTGTTGTGGATTCAGTTTGCCTGTGGCTCTCTCGCGGGTCTGATGATTATCGGGCATTTGGCTAAGATAGTAGCTGTTCAATCCGGTGGCGCGATTCAGGTCGGGTTTCTCTTTGTGGCCATCCTGGCTATTTTCAACGCTGGCGGGCGGATATTGGCCGGCCTGGTGTCTGATCGCATCGGACGAATCAAAACCATTTTTGCTGTCTGCGTCCTTCAGGCGGCGGTCATGTTTTTATTCGCAAATAACACGACCTTTGTTGCTTTTTTAATCGGTTCTTCATTGGTGGGGTTTTGCTATGGTTCCTGCCTGTCATTGTTTCCCTCGGTCTGCTCCGATTATTGGGGAACCAGGAATCTCGGTCTAAACTATGGGCTTCTCTTTACCGCTTGGGGCGTAGGTGGTGTCTTTGGACCAGTTCTGGCGGGGATTATTGCCGACAGCACCGGTTCCTACTATGCGGCCTATCTGGTTTCCGCCGCATTGATGGTGCTGGCGGCTGGCCTGACTTTTTTCACTAAGCAGCCGGGTCGGGCAGCAGTAAAAGCGGCAATGTAATAATCGCCTGCCGTTGGCCTTCTATTTCAAACGATCCCATTAATCGTCGCTTGTAGGGGTGCGGCTTTGAACCCGCCGCTACAGCTCAGTCCCGACATTTTTTTGCCCAATTGCGAAGTCGTTAACCTTGACAGTATTTAACCTTTACCCTATAGTCAGCAAACGCAAGGAAATCTGGAAAAACCGAGGCCAACAGGATGCTGACAGAGCTGAGAATTGCCAATTTTGCCATCATCGATGAGCTCTCAGTATCTTTTGACGAGGGCTTGAACGTCATTACCGGGGAGACGGGGGCCGGCAAATCAATTATTGTCGAGGCGGTGGGTCTTCTGCTTGGGGATCGGGCATCGACGGACGTGATCCGCTCTGCCGAAGAAACGGCCCAAGTGGAGGCGGTCTTTAAACTCGATGGGAGAGCTCCGCTCAGGTCAATGCTTACCCAAATGGGATTCGATCCAGTAGACGAACTGTGTATCCGGCGCGTCATTTCCCGATCCGGCCGTAACCGGGCTTATATCAACGATACCTACGTTACCCTGGGGACGCTATCGGCCATTGCGGAAAACCTGGTCAATATTTGCGGCCAGCACGAACATCAGGCCATTTTAAATTCCGCTAATCATATTGACATCCTAGATGAATATGGCGGCTTGCTTGTCCAGAGGGATGAGTATCGCGATAATTTTTTGAGTTACCGGGCATTACTGGCCAGGATGGATCAATTACGGCAGCTCAAGGCTCGAGCCCAGGAACGAGATGATTATCTCCGATTCCAGCTGCGGGAACTGGAAGCCGCTGATGTCAAACTGGGCGAGGATGTATCTCTGTTCGAGGAGCGCGTTAGATTAAGCCAGACGCAGAAGCTGGAGCAGCTGGCCGGAAGCGCCTACGAATGCCTCTATGATCGCGAGCGCTCGCTTATCGAGGAGTTCGGCGGTGTGAAGGCAGCAATAACGGAAATTAATAAAATTGATCCGGGGTTTGGCCTGCCATCAGAGCATTGTGACAACTTCTACTACCAACTTGAAGAGCTCGCTCGCACCCTTCGGGATTACATGGCGAAACTGATTCATGATCCCGAGCGGCTGGCCGCTGTGGATGACCGGCTGGAGCTTCTGGGGAGGCTGAAGAGAAAATATGGCGGCTCGATCCCGCATATTCTTAATCAGCGGGCAGAGATTACCCGACAGATAGCTGAGATATCTTCTTTGGACGAAGAGACTAGGCTCCTAGAAAAGGAAATTGTGGCAACCAGAGAGCAATTGAAAAAAAAAGCGGATGCACTTTCACAACTGCGCGGCGAAAGATCCAAATTATTGCAGCAGGCCGTTGAGACAGAGATTCGTTCTCTAAATATGCCCAAGGCCGGATTCCTGGTTGCGGTAACGCAGCGCCTTGCCGGGGAAGGGCAGGAAAGCTGGAATGAAAAGGGCTGCGATGAAGTGGAATTCTATCTCCGGGCGAACCTGGGCGAGGATGCAAAACCTCTTAATCGTATTGCCTCAGGAGGAGAGCTTTCCCGGATTATCCTGGCTATGAAAAAGGCGCTGGCCGCGGTCGCCCGGGTTGGGACGATTGTTTTTGACGAGGTTGACAGCGGAATAGGGGGGGGAACAGCGCAGGCGGTAGGGAAAAAATTACGCGAGGCAGCCGAACATCAGCAGATTTTATGCATTACACATCTGCCTCAGATTGCCTGTTTCGGTCAGCGCCATTATCGGGTGGAGAAGAAGATAGACAACGGCAGGACCATCGCCCTGGTGGAATTTCTTTCCGAAGACCAACGGGTGGACGAGATGGCCCGGATGCTGGGAGGAGTCAATATCACTGAAAAAACCCTTGCACACGCTTGGGAAATGCTTCAAACCGCCAGGCAGATGGCGTGATTGATCTGTCGCGAGTACCATTTAATTCCGTTATTTTAGCCATTGTTTAGCCATTTTTTTCGAGGAGATTTTCATGTTGAGAAAGGCCAGGGTAGGCGACGTAAAAACGATACACCGAATGATAAACATTTCCGCCCAGAAGGGCGAAATGCTTCCCCGGTCGCTTATGGACATCTATGGTAATCTTAGAGATTTCTTTCTTTACGATGCCGAGGACGGCTCCATCACGGGAGTGTGCGCCATGAGCATCATCTGGGAAAACCTGGCGGAGATTCGCTCCCTTTATGTTGACGAAAGCTTCCGCAAACAGGGCCTGGGCCGGCAGTTAGTGGAGGCCTGTATATCCGAGGCCATCACGCTGGAGCTGTTTCGGATATTCACCCTTACTTACAAAAGAGATTTTTTCTATCGGATTGGGTTCAAAGAGGTAAACCGTTCCACCTTGTCGGAAAAGATCTGGTCCGATTGCTTCCGCTGCCCCAAGTATCCTGATTTCTGTGACGAAGTGGCGATGATTATCGAGCTTTAGAGATGTTTGTTCTAATCATATCAGCGCAACCAGAGCCGATTGAAAGAAAATTTTTTTAATAATCTGCTGAAAATGCTTGAATATCATTTTTATTTGTGTTAGCGACTCAATCACAGCCGAACCGGGGTTTACGGGACGTTTGCTCATCAGGGTGCCCGGGGTCGTTTTAATAGTCATTCCTTTTATCTTAAGTTGTTAACAAGCTAATATTCTTGGATGGCTTCGTTAAAAGTCCAGATGCTTACGTTGCGCCAAATCATTTGTGACTCAAGGCGTACTGATAAATATGTTAGCCTGAGGAGTAAGAATTTTCCGGAGTTTTCTTAAGATTTGCGGCAGTTTTATTATTGGGGATGCTTTTAACAAATTTAGGGGGGAGGTATTGGAATGACAAGGGCAGAATTGGTTGCGAACATGGCAGAGAGTGCGGAAATTACAAAGGTAGCGGCAGCAAAGGCGCTGGCGGCTTTTGAAGAAACCGTAGCGGAGGAACTGAAACTCAACGGGAGAATGTCATTGGTTGGGTTTGGCACTTTTTCGGTGATTAAAAGAAAAGCGCGTGAAGGTAGAAATCCGCAGACCGGCAAGCCCCTTAAAATACCGGCGAAAAATGTCGTAAAGTTTAAGGTCGGGAAGGCATTGGCTGATATGGCAAGCTAGGATAATATTTTTCATTCATAACGACTACTTAAAAAGTCCGGATACAGCGCAACGCGTCATCCGGACTTTTTACGAGTGCATCATTTTTGATGCCTGTTCATTTTCACGTAATCGATAGAATTAACCATGGGGGAGCAATGGCGAGAAATCCACTAAAGCTGGAGCAAATTTTACCCAATGAATGGCGTTTTGTCTTCAGGGCCAAAGAGGCAAAACTTCTTGCGCGAATATACGAGGGAGTCGGCCTAATCGAGCAGGGCAAATATGATCAGGCGGAAGAGGTAATGCGTGCCATTATTGAAGTCTATCCCGCTCACATTGATGCGCGGCATTTTCTCGCCAATTTACTGGTTTTTAGGGATGACAAGGTGGCGGCGCTGGCCATCTGGCGCGAGGCGGTTGCCCTGGGAAAAAGCGCCTTTCCGTCAAGTTTTCTCATCGGACGGGACCGTCTGGAATGGATCTGGCCGGAGAACCGCGCCTTTCTTCGGGCCTGCGCCGGGCTGGGTCTGGCGCTTTATAATGATGGTAAGCCAGGTGAAGCAGGCGCCATCTTCAGTGATCTGCTTAATTTGGATCCCAGAGACCACCAGGGGGTGCGGGGCGCTGCTATTGAGATTGCTTTTGCCACAGATAATTTAGCCGAAGCAGCGCGCATCTGTGAAGCGTATGCTGATGATTTTCTTGTGGATACTACCTACGCCCGCCCGCTTTCTCTGATCAGACAGAAAAGACCAGACGAAGCCCGCGCCTGCCTGAGGACTGCCATAGCAAATTATCCCCTGGTGGCTCGAGAGCTGCTAAAGAAAAGGCACCCACGGCCAAAAAGCGCCGATCCCGGATACGTCGAGGTGGGCGGTGCTGATGAAGCATATGAATACTGGCGCAGGATGGGGAAGTACTGGAAGGCCTCAGACGGTGCGCTGGAAATGCTCCGGGATAGTCTCACAAAATAATAACAGCATGGTCCTGTTCAGTTAAGCCGGTCCTATTCTAAATTTGCCGGCCTTTTGGATTCCTCCGCTTCGTCGTTCTCCGCTCTCAGATGGCCTCCACCCTACAGGGGACATAGCGGTGAATTGGCGTTCCAAACTGATCGCGGTGCGTATTCTTGGTAAGCCGGTTGACGTTGGCGCCGTATTTGACGCCGTTGTAAACCAGGCCGAAGCCGTGCGGGAACACCACCTGCCCCCTGCGCGTTGTATCAGTGATTTCCAGCTCAATTTCTTCGCTGCCCGCCTCGGTGGTAACCAAGACCTGCTGACCGTCCTTAAGATCGAGGGCTCGCGCGTCGTCGGGATGCATGGTTAACGTGCAGGCGCGACGGCCTTCGTTCCAGGCTGGGTCACGCATCAGGGTGTTGGCGTTTTTGGAGAAGTGCTTGCCGGCCATCAATACCAGGGGAAATTTCGGATCCATAACCAGCGCCGCTTCTTCCGCTTTCGCCTCCACGCCTTCAAGTTCGTCGAGGAGTTCCGGAATGTGCAGATTTAATTTGCCGTCTTTTGTTTTAATTTCCGCGCTGTTGTTTTCCGGGTCGAGACGGCCTATCCAGATGCCCTCGGGATGTTCGAGAATTTGCTGAAAAATATCATCGCCCAGTGACGGGCCGGGTCTGAAACCCGCACGGATGGAGTTTTCATAAAAAGACGCGGGGGCAGTTTGAAGCAGGCCCCACAGCGCCGCCAGATGCGCTGAGCCTAACGCCCTGCCCAGCGTTCTCCCCAGTATGAATGGCATGGCCTTTAGAGCCTGGGATTCGGTCATGGCGTATTCCATTAGGGTCTTGGTGTAAACCGCGCGGTTTCCAAAGGCGGCTTGGTAAAGATCATCCGGAATCGGCGGAATCAGCCCGAGCCGGTAGGCAAGCCTTGAGTAAATCTCACCCATCTCCAGTTGTTCGCCATCAGGCTCGATTATGGGACGACGCATCTGAAAGAAAATGCCCGGATAGGTCATGGGGAAAAAAGTGCCGTCCCAGGACTCGTAGCCGGTAAGGGAAGGCAAAACGTAGTGGGAAAGCGTGGCCGTCTCAGTCATGGCGATCTCGCACGTGACCAGAAGATCTAGGCGGGAAAAAGCGTTTTCGTAAGCGGTGGTGTCCGCATATGAACGGAGCGGGTTTGACTGTGCGACGATAACAGCCCGGAGACGTTCGGGATGATCTGCCAGGATTTCCTCCGGCATAACATTGGGCGGGAAAGAGCCGCATACCGGAAAAGCCTTTGTGGTGATTGTGCGCCAGTGTTTCGGGTCTCTTTCGTCCGTGTGCGGGCCGATCGGCATCATGTGCCCATTGATGACATTGCCGCCGGGGACAAGCAGTCGGCCGCAGATGGCCTGGAGGATAACTATCAGGTACGAATTTAATGCGCTGTGACGCCCCATGAAAATGCCCAAATCATAACGTAACGAAGATTTGCGGGTGGCGTAAAGCCTGATTACTTCGCGGACTCGTTCGAAGTCAAGTTCGCAGACTGAGATGGCGGCGCGGGCGTCAAAATCCGCGAAGTAGCTTTTTATTCGGTCGAATCCGGAGGTGTGTTCATTGAGATAGGTCTTGTTTTCCAAGCCCTCTTCGAGAATTAAGGCGATCATCGCCTTGATGAGCAGAGCGTCTGTGCCGGGCCTGATGGGCAAGTGGATATCGGCCAGTTTCGCCGTCTCGGTCATGCGCGGATCGACCACAATCAACATTTTCCGCGGGTCTTGGGAGAAACGTTTAAGCTGCCGGGGTGCTTGCGGGATCTGATGGCTCTGCATGCCGTTCCAGCCAAACGTCAGTAGAAGATCGCTGTTGTTGACATCCGGTTGATCGTGCAGATACTGCTTTCCGTGGGTGCGGCCGCATACCCAGAAGGCGCCGGCGAATTCCTGCGCCAGCGCGCTGTACTGGTATTGAGAGCCCAGTAGCCGCATCAGTCGGACGCCAAAAGCCGCTTCGAAATGACATCCCTGTCCGCCGCCGCCCATGTAAGCTAAAGACCGGGGGCCATGCAGAGCTATGATGCGCTGCAGTTTGGCGGCAATTTCGTCAATGGCCTGTTCCCAGGAAATCCGCACAAAGGCGTCTTCCACTCTTTTCAGTGGGTATTTCAGACGGTCAGCGTTGTGCTGGTGATAGGCGATGTTGAGTCCCTTGCGGCAGACGTAGCCCTCGCTTTTGGGATTGGATTTGTCGCCCCGGACCTTGACGATTCGGTTATTTTTCACCTCGACTTCAAGGCCGCAGTTTTGCGCACAGAGCACGCATCCGGTTTTATGAATCGTTCCCATAATGAGTCCTTTGATGTTGCCTCAGGTCTGAAAATGACGCGCCTTTAACTGCGCGGGCCAAATTAGCGCGGGTACGATTGCCGCTATGTGAAAAGCTGTTTTATTTTAATAATGGGTATCGCTTTAACGAATTCATCAATGATCCGTAAGCTGAATCTTCGAAAAAACAGCCATGCCGCCGACGAACTTGGATATTTCCTGTAAAAGTGCAATACGGTTCCGCCTTATATGCTCCTCTTTGGCCATTACCATCACATTGGCAAAAAAATCGTCGATGGGCTTCATTAATCCCGGTAACTCATTCCAAGAGCTGAGATAATCGCCTGTTTCGGACTTAAGGGAAACGTTATGTCTGATTTCAATGAGGGCCACCGCCAGTCTTTTTTCTTCTTCTTCGATTAATAATGAAGGGTTTATAGCAATTCCGCCGGGCTGTCCCTTGATTATATTCTCCACCCGTTTGCAGGCGGTTACAAGTTCTTCAAACTGGTGGTGAGATCGGAATGCTTCCAGGGCATTAATTCTATCCCGGGTATCAAGAAGTCTGGAGACGCCGCATGCGGCGATAACCGCCTCGACCAGGTCAAAGGAAGACCCCTGGGAAATTAGCAAATTGGTAAACCGGCCCTGGAAGAACTCCAGAACCTCCCGGTGAATAGCAGCTTGTGGTTTCTTCAGATATTCGGCCAGGTGAGAGAGGGCCAGGTTAATGAGAGAATCTAATTCAATTTTGTAACCCCGGTCGATGATGATGTTTATTATTCCCAGCGCCTGGCGGCGTAGGGCGTAGGGGTCGGCGGTTCCGGTGGGAGGGAGATTGACCCCAAAGAAGCCCACTATGGAATCGATCTTGTCGGCGATACTGATTAACGATCCGGCATCGGACTTAGGCAGGCTTCCACCGGAAACAATTGGTAGGTAATGTTCATAAATCGCCTGCGCTACCCGCGGGTCTTCTCCTTCGGCCAGGGCATATTCCCGACCCATGATGCCCTGAAGTTCCGGGAACTCACCTACCATTTGGGTGGCAAGATCTGCTTTGGCAAGTCCGGCGGCCTGCTCGACGATAGCGATGGCCTCCGGTTTTAACTGTCTGGCCAATTGCGTGGCGATTGCGGTGAAACGCCTTACCTTATCGAAGGAGGTGCCGAGCAAAGAGTGAAACACCACCTGGCGCAGGCTGTCCATCCGTTTGGCAAGGGGAATCTTCCGGTCTTCGGCGAAGAAAAAACGGGCATCGGCTAGCCGGGCGCGAATAACCTTTTCATTGCCGCGCCTTACCACATCCATATCCCGGGCTCTGGTATTGCTTACTGTAATGAAATAGGGCAAAAGCTTCCCGGCACTGTCGGTTACGGGAAAATACTTCTGATGAGTCATCATTGTAGTCATCAGAAGTTCCTTGGGGAGGGCCAGATATTCGCGGTCGAAGCTTCCCAGAAGCACCTGCGGGTATTCAACCAGGAAAGAAACTGTGTTCAGCAGGTCCTGATCGATATGAGCGATGCCGCCCACAGCCTGGGCTGCCTTTGTTGCCTGATCGCGGATGATCTGTTGCCTTTCTTCCGGATCTACAATGACATCATGGTCCCGGGTTTTTTTCAGATAATCGGCAAGTCCGGTTACCGTAAATAGAGCAGGATTAAGGAAGCGGTGGCCCCGTGAGTTTTGAGCGCTGATGATATTCCCCACTTGAAATGGTATTGGATCGCTACCATAGAGCGCCAATAGCCAGCGAATGGGACGGGCGAAGCGGAAGTCGAGCGTACCCCAGCGCATTGATTTGCGAAAGGGCAAAGACGATATAAAAGAGGCTAACAACTCCGGCAGGATGGCGGCCGTCTGGGCGCCGACCAATTTTTTCCGGACGCACAGATAATCTCCCTTTTCCGTTGCCGTGACTTCCAGTGAAGCAATATCCACCCCCTGACCGCGGGCAAATCCAAAGGCGGCGGCATTAGGTTTCCCCTGTTCATCCCACGCCGCTTTTGCCGGTGGCCCCAGTTTTTCAATCATTTGATCCGAAGCCTTTTCGGCCAGTCCCTTCACGGCAATGACAAGGCGGCGGGGGGTGGCAAATGTTCTTATTTCTCCATGATTGATATTTCGTGTCTTAAGTTCGCGGCCAAGAATATCGGCCATATCTTTTAAAGCCGGCGGAAGAAAACCGGCCGGTATCTCTTCTGTGCCTATTTCCAGCAGCAAATCTCGATCCATTAATTCACCCGCCTTCCTTCCGGGTTCAAAAGCGGGAAGCCCAAATCCGTGCGGTGTTTGAGGTACGCCTCGGCGCAAAGCCGGGCCATGCTGCGTACCCGGCCGATGTAGCTGGTACGTTCCGCTACGCTGATTGCTCCCCGGGCGTTCAAAATATTAAAAGTATGAGAGCACTTAAGACAATAATCGTAAGCGGGCAAGGGAAGGGCGCATTCGATCATCCGCATTGACTCGCGTTCGTACATGTCAAACAGGGTGCGCTGCATTTCCACATCGGCCAGTTCAAAGTTATATTTAGAAAACTGGACCTCTGACTGGTGGTGGACATCGCCATAGAGGATTTTATCGTTCCATTTGAGGTCATAGACATTGTCCACCTGCTGGATGTACATGGCAATCCGTTCGATCCCATAGGTAATTTCGGCGCTGATGGGGTAAAGATCCAATCCGCCCGCCTGTTGAAAATAGGTGAATTGGGTGATTTCCATGCCGTCCAGCCATACTTCCCACCCCAGACCCCAGGCCCCTAGAGTAGGTGATTCCCAGTCATCCTCGACGAAACGGATATCATGTGCCAGTGGATCAATGCCGAATTCCCTCAGGGAGTCGATGTAGAGTTCCTGGATATTGTCCGGGGAGGGCTTCATCAGCACCTGATACTGATAATAATGTTGTAACCGGTTGGGATTTTCGCCGTACCGGCCGTCGGTGGGGCGCCGGGATGGTTCAACGTAGGCCACGTTCCAGGGTTCAGGGCCCAGGCAACGTAGAAAAGTAGCCGGATTGAAGGTGCCTGCTCCGACCTCGATGTCATAAGGCTGCCCAATGACGCAGCCCTGGTTATGCCAGTAGCGCTCCAGGGCGAATATCAAATCCTGAAAAGTGTTTGCTGTTGCCCCTCTGTCGGGGGTAGTTTTTTGGTGATTCATAGGCCTGCTCACTTTATTGACGGGTTGGCGGGACAGGACCGCCTGTAAAGATTGTATCTTAATTACCTGCGGTTCAGTAGCACGATGACCGCCGTTATGTCAATTTGAAAAGGAAATCAGGAGTACAGGTTCATTCCCGTAACCCTTGACGAGCCAGGGCGAAAAAAGGCGCATGAAGGGAGCCAAAGAAACGGGGGGCTCGCTCGATAATCGGGGCAATAAGGGGATGTGATTTAAATTCGAGCTTTAGGAATTGACGCACCTGTTTCCTGTCCCACCCTTCGGGATGCCGGAAATCAGTGTAGAGTGAAAGGTCGCCGTCATAGAAATTTGCTGTTCCTAAGCTTGATGCCTCTTCTCCGGTTGCGGGCATATTAAAAATTGCAATATTCAGAAAATCGATCTTATCACTGTGTAGGACGGCAAAGTCCAGGGTGCGGCGTGCTCTTTCCTTATTCTCTGATGGGGTCCCGAAAATCAGATAGACATAGACGGCAATGCCGGCCTTTTGCAGGCAGGCGAGCGCTTTTGCCGCCGCCGCAACAGTGATTCCTTTACCAATTTGCTTCAGTACCAACGGATCACCCGACTCAAGGCCCAGCTTAAGCATCACACATCCCGCCTGTCGTAGGGAATTGCAAAAATCCTGATTGGTAAGCGGCGGAGTAACGCGGGCGAAGGCATACCACGGCGCCCCGGGCGGAGAGGCGATCAGGGCTTTCATATGGCTTAGAGACAGAGAGTTATCCAAAAAATGGATGAGGGCGGGTTTCGTTTTCGCGGTAAGCAGGGCCAAGTCGGCCTGCAACTGCCGTTTGAAAATGGAAATATAGGGATTGCCCTCGGACCTCTCCGGACAGAAGGTGCAGCGTCTCCAGCTACAGCCGCTGGAGGCGCTGTAGGGAAGAATAAACCCGGGAGACAGATATTCGCCTAACGGTAAATCGCTGTAGTTTGGGGTACAAGAGCTTTTGTTGCCACTGGTGATACCCAGTAATTGCGTCAGCTCGCCTACGCCGGAGCCGGCGATGAAATGATCGACAAGATGCCCTAAAGGTTGCAGTGACTTTTTATTGCGTATCCAGGAGGTGATCAACCCGCCGCCCAACATGATTTTGATTTGCGGATAATTCTCCCTGATAAATCCAATCATAGCGAAAGTCGAGAATGCCTGGCTCAGGTAGTTCAAAGAAATACCGATGTAGTGGGGTGTAATTTCTGCAATAATCTCTGCCAGACGCCGGCTGAAAAAGGGGTAGAAAGGGTTTTTGTCGTAGCTCCGGGCGGCGAGACAAAGATCAGTACTTCGCAATGGCGACAGTTCATCATCTTGGTAATTGCCGAGGCTGATTTTGACCCCCGCCTCATTCGTCGCCCTCTCCAGGATACGATTCAGGTCGGTTACCGCCCGCTGGTAACGCGGCAGGGAAAGGTAGGTTTCGTAATTTTTCAGCGCCGTCAGGTGGCGCTCCTGCTGGCGTTTAGCGCGACTTGTCCAGGTATCGAAATGATTCTGTGGTAACTGGAGGAGAAACTTTAACCCTTCGTTATTCGCATCCCAGAGCCGATGGGGGATTGCAGCGGCGGTTAATATTCCGGAGAGCCGGGCAATGCCGGCAGGGGGTTCACTGGGCAAGACAACAGGGGGGGTTATTATAATGATCATTGAGGCAGATCAGGTAATCTCAAAAAAAAATAATATGACGACAGCGTAAAAAGTCCGAATTCTAAAGTTAAAACGGAATCCCTTGTCTTTAGGTTTAAGAGCATACCTGCGGTTAATGCGCTCACGATTCTGTTTTGACGGTTTATTGGTCGTTTAATAAATACACCCCCAAAAAGGACAAGTCAATTGGCTCTTGACAGGGATTTATTCGGCCCGGGCTCAAGGATGGGTGGAGGTTTGTTAAAGGGCCTCCGGATGATCAGGGAGAGGCATCAGGAAGCCCGGG
>JBBIRO010000026.1:0-45063 GCA_037441775.1 Syntrophobacterales bacterium | reverse complement strand
TTATTAACTTCCGTCTTGACAACCCTGATATAAACTTCTAGTTAAGCGTCATGCTGGGAGTAGTTTGCATAGTGGCCTCAGGTGCCGTCCACCCTATCGTGGTCCGGGCAATGATAAAAAATATCAACAAAGACAGGAGGGAAAATGATGGGTGAAACACCTCTTAAGATAAAGGAGCTGGAAGACAAGATTGCCGCCCTGAAGGCGATGGGCGGGGAAAAGCAGTTAAAAAAGCAGCACGAAGGCGGAAAGCTCTCCGCCCGGGAGCGGTTGGATCTGCTATTTGATGCGGGCACATTTCAAGAACTTGACCTCTTTGTCCGACACCGGGCGGTGGAATTCGACATGCCGGAGACGGAAATCCCGGCGGACGGGGTTATAACCGGTTTCGGGCGGGTTGACGGCCGGCAGGTTTTTGCCTATTCGCAGGATTTCACCTCCCGGGCGGGAACCCTGGGGGAGATGCATGCCAAGAAGATATGCAAGGTAATGGATCTGGCCATGAAGACCGGCGCGCCCCTGGTGGGCATCAACGATTCCGGCGGCGCCCGCATCCAGGAGGGGGTCGATGCCCTTTCCGGCTACGGCAACATCTTTTTTCGCAATTCGGTTGCCTCGGGAGTTGTCCCCCAGATTTCAGCCATCATGGGCCCAACCGCAGGCGGGGCAGTCTATTCGCCGGCAATGACGGATTTCGTTTTCATGACCAAAAAAAGCAGCTACATGTTTATCACTGGCCCCGAGGTAATCAAGTCCGTAACTGGCGAGGAGATCGATTTTGAAACCTTAGGCGGGGCCATGACCCACAACACGAAAAGCGGCGTCGCCCATTTCGCTTGCGAAAGCGATGCCGATTCCCTGGCACTGATCAGAAAACTTTTGGCTTTTCTGCCGTCTAACAACAGGGAGGACCCGCCGCTAAAACCCTGCGGGGACGAGCCCGGGCGAATGGACGACCGGCTCGATACCATCGTGCCGGATAATCCCCGGCGGATGTATGACATGAAGGATATCATCCGCGGCCTGGTTGACGAGGGCGATATTCTTGAGCCGCACGAGCATTACGCGAAGAATATCATCGTCTGTCTGGCCCGGATGGGGGGGATGCCGGTCGGAATTATCGCCAACCAGCCAAAGTATTTAGCCGGCTGTCTGGACGTGGACGCCTCCGACAAGGCCACCCGGTTCATCCGGTTTTGCGACGCCTTCAATATACCCCTTTTAACCCTCGCCGATGTGCCGGGCTACCTGCCGGGGAGCGAACAGGAGTGGCGCGGGATTATCCGGCACGGAGCCAAGCTGTTGTGGTGCTATTCCGAAGCTACCGTGCCCAAGATCACGGTCGTAATCCGCAAGGACTACGGCGGCTCCTACCTGGCCATGTGCAGCCGCGACCTGGGGGCCGATATTGTTTTGGCCTGGCCCACGGCGGAAATCGCCGTGATGGGAGCCGAAGGAGCGGCCAATATCATCTTCCGCAAGGAGATAACCAGCGCGGCGGACCCGGGGGCAAAAAGGCAGGAAAAGATCGATGAGTATCGACAGCTCTTCTCCAATCCCTACGTGGCCGCCAGCCGGGGATACGTGGACGCCGTAATCCGGCCCAGGGAGAGCCGGCCCCAGATCATCCGGGCGCTTGAAATGCTAAAGACCAAAAGGGAAAGTAGGCCGCGGCGCAAGCACGGCAATATTCCATTGTAACCTGAGCGGCGATGAACAACGACAAAATGCAAAACGCCCTTACCGCATCTTATGATGGCAAGGTAAGCGAGATTATGCTAAAGCCAGGCGACTTCGTGCCGGCGGGGGCGATTTTGATGATCGTTTCCTGACTGGTTTTGGCCAATTGCAAAGAAGGGACAAACGCGGAGATTGGAAAGAATTTTTTGTGCAATAAGCGAAGAAGGGTGGTAAAGCGGTGCGTACAATTTTATTTGAAGATATTCGCCGGAAGGTCAAGGATGCATGTATCGCGGCCAACTATATCCTCGATGATGATCTTCTGGCCTCTTTCCGGCAGTCGCTCGAAATTGAGGAGTCGGCCCTGGGTCGGGAGACTCTCCGGCAGCTCATCGAAAATGCCCGGATCGCCAAAGAGGAACGGATTCCGCTCTGCCAGGATACTGGCTCGGCGGTTTTTTTTGTTGAGCTGGGAGATCAGGTGGCAATTGCCGGGGGGCTCATCACGGATGCCATTAATGAAGGGGTAAAAGACGGCTACCGGGATGGCTATCTGCGCAAATCCATCTGCCACCCCTTCTCCAGGAAAAACACCGGTGACAATACACCAGCGATTATTCACCTGGAGATAGTCCCCGGCGAGGAGTTGAAACTCCATTTCTCCGCCAAGGGCGGCGGCAGCGAAAACATGAGCCGGGTGGTCATGCTCAATCCCTCGGACGGCGCGCCCGGCATCGAGGATTTTGTGGTCGGCCGGGTCTGGGAATCCCAGGCGAACCCCTGCCCGCCTATTATCGTGGGGGTGGGCATCGGCGGCAATCTGGAGCGGGCGGCGATTTTGGCGAAGAAAAGCCTGGTGTGCCCGCGACCGGGAGACAATCCGGATCCGCTTTTGGCGGAAATGGAAGGACGAATTCTGGAGAAGATCAACTGCCTGGGGATCGGACCGGCGGGCTTGGGCGGCCGGGTGACGGCGCTTGCGGTCCGGATTCTGATGGAGCCCTGTCATATTGCGAGCCTGCCGGTGGCGGTAAATATTAACTGTCACGCGAGCCGGCACCGGGAAATAATAATTTGAGAAAAGAAGGATAAAATGGCAAGCGAGATTAAGTTGCAAACACCGGTTACTGCCGAGGACTTAAAGCCGCTTAAGGCCGGGGACAAGGTCTTAATCAGCGGCGTTATTTTTTCGGCCCGGGATACAGCTCACAAGAGGCTAACGGAGCTGCTCCGGCAGGGCAAATCCTTGCCTCTGGAAATATCCGGTCAGGCTTTTTTCTACATGGGGCCATCGCCGCCGCCGCCGGCGCGACCTATCGGCGCCGCCGGTCCGACCACAAGCCGGCGGATGGATGCCTATGCTCCCCTTCTTCTGGCCGAGGGAATCAAGATAATGATCGGCAAGGGCCCGCGCTCCGCCGAGGTCATAGCGGCAATCAAACAGCACGGCGCGGTCTATCTGGCCGCCACGGGCGGGGCTGGCGCGCTCCTTTCCCGGGCCATCAAAAAAGCGGAGCTGGTAGCCTTCGAAGACCTGGGCGCGGAGGCGATCCGGGCGCTGACAGTGGAGGATTTCCCTGCCATCGTCATTAATGATGCTCAGGGTCGGGACCTCTATGCGGAAAACGTCAAGCGATTCGGGAAAGACTGCCGGGAACAAAACATGATGAACCAGCAAAACGTAATAAAAACGTAATTTGGGGACTAATTCGTAAAAAGTTTGCCGACTAGGCGCACTAAATCATGAAAAATGAGGCGTACTGTCCGTACGCCGCAGTGACTGGGGACTTGGAGCGACGCAGTATCCGGATTTTTTACGAAGTCGGCAACATTACGTGAGTCCTTAATAATCTAAAATAATGCACGATAGGAGTAGAGTCATATGCAGATGGACAAATTGGACTTCGGGATCACAATGCTGGTATGCGGCATGGGGGGCACGCTATTGACGCTCTGGATCATAAGTCTGGTCATGGAGGCGCTGGGCAGAATATTTCCCTGCCTGCCCGGCAAAGAGGAGAATTGACTATGCTAGAGGCGATCATTAACGGCGCGGCGGGCCTGACCGTCGGTTTCCAGCAGATATTTACCGAGCCCAGCAACCTGGTCATGATTGTGATTGGCGGGATCCTGCTGTGGTTGGCCATCAAAAAAGACTGCGAGCCACTTTTGCTTATTCCTATCGGATTCGGCTGCATTCTCGTCAATATTCCCCTGTCAGAAGTAATGATGGATGAGGGCTTTCTAAAGACCATCTACGATGCGGGCATCAACACGGAACTCTTCCCTCTGTTGATTTTTATCGGTATCGGCGCCATGACCGACTTCGGCCCGCTCTTGGCGCGGCCGTCGATGCTGCTTCTGGGGGCGGCGGGACAATTCGGTATTTTTATCACCCTGCTTTTGGCGCTGGCCATGGGGTTCCCCCACCTGGAAGCCGTGGCCATCGGGGTTATCGGCGCCTGCGACGGTCCGACGGCTATTTACGTATCATCCAAATACGCCCCACAGCTTCTGGCCGCTGTTTCGGTGGCTGCCTACTCTTACATGGCCCTGGTTCCGATCATCCAGCCGCCGATTATGAGGCTCATGACCACCAAAAAAGAACGGGAAACGACAATGCAATACATCGCCCGGCCGGTTTCCCGAACGACCAAACTTCTCTTTCCGCTGGTGATAACCATTCTAGGCGGCCTCATCGCCCCCAAGGGGCTGCCGCTGCTGGGAACCATCATGCTGGGCAACTTCATGAGGGAAACCGGCGTGGTGGCCAGATTGACCAAGGCGTCCGAAAATGAAATCGCCAATGTGGTAACGCTGTTTCTGGGCCTGGCAATCGGGGCCAGCATGTCCGGCCCGGCTTTCCTGAAGGCACAGACACTGCTGATATTGGGCCTGGGGCTTTTGGCAATCTGCCTGGACACGGTTTTCGGCATACTGTTTGGCAAGCTGATGCGGCTGGCGACAGGAGGCAAGGTAAACCCCTTAATCGGCGCCGCCGGTATTTCCGCCTTTCCGATGGCCGCCCGGGTGGTCCAACGGGAGGGTCAGAAATATAACAAAAGAAACTTTCTTTTGATGCACGCGATGGGCGCCAACGCCGGCGGCCAGGTCGGCTCGGTTATCGCCGCAGCGGTCATGCTGTCGGTGCTGGCGGGGATGGGCATTATTTAGTGTACCCGCCTAACAGCGGGAATAATTTAACCTGAAAGGAGATTTACAGATGAGCGAAGAGGTACGATCACCCATGCCGGGAAAAATAGTGAAGATACTGGTCAATGTGGGGGATCAGGTTACTGAGGATGACGAGATCGTAACCCTGGAGGCCATGAAGATGGAAAACCCCATCTTCCCCATGGAGGGAGGCACGGTCAAGGAAATAAGGGTTAAAGAAGGCGACTCGGTCGCGGTTGATCAGGTTCTGGTTGTAATCGGATAACGCGCTTGAACTGGGGGCGGCGTTGCGCGGAATGACTTAGCCCAATGCCGTATCCGGTCTTTTTTTGGTGGGCCTTATCCGCCGGTTCAATCTTATAAGATTGAACCGGCAAACGGCGACGTCCACAACGGCGTGTGCCTTTCCACGAGGCGCAACATACGGCATTTTTTGGAGACCAAAGGGAGCCAAGCCGTCGCGTCCGCCTGGTTTTGCAATCAACTCAACGGACTCCGCCGGTTCAATATTGCAAGATTGCATTAGCCAAAGGACCAGATATTCCCCTTGACAAAACAACCAGGCTGATTCATACCGCGCGCATGAGAGCTTTTTTTGACGCCCGGATGCACTGGGCGGCAGGGCATCCAGCGGCAGCAACTTAGAGGGTAGAACGATGTTTATCTGGCTTTTCCACCGTATCAGTGGAGTGGCGCTCATTGTCCTTTTCGGGTTGAAGCTTCTGACGAGCTTCTTTCTCTTCACGAAAGACAAGAAGCCTGATTGGGCCCTGAGCCTGCATCGCCATCCGGTTATCGACGTTTTAATCCTGATACTGTTTACCTTTCACAGTATCTATGGTCTCAGGACTATCGCGATAGACCTGGGATATAAAAACGAGACCCGTCTTTTCTGGATATCGAACGTTGCTGCCTCGGCCATTTCGATTATCCTTATCTATTTTTATTTCAGTGTGTCCTGAACATGATGCGTCATGATCTTCTCATTGTCGGCGGCGGGCTGGCGGGCTTAAGGGCGGCAATCGGACTTAGCGACCGCTATAATGTAGCTGTCGTTTCAAAAGTTTATCCCCTGCGCTCCCATTCAATTGCCGCCCAGGGCGGGATGAACGCGGCTTTGGCGAATAACCCCGAAGGCCGCGACGATACCTGGGAAAAACATGCTTTTGATACCATCAAGGGAAGCGACTACCTGGCCGATCAGCCGGCGGTGGAAATCATGTGCCGGGAAGCCATCAATATCGTATATGAGATGGAACATTGGGGCGCACCCTTCAGCCGCTTTGCCGACGGCTCCATCGCCCAGCGGCCCTTCGGCGGGGCCGGCTACCCCCGTACCTGCTTCTCGGCGGATATTACCGGTCACGTTTTGCTCAACACATTGTATGAACGGGCCGTGTCCAAAGGGGTACGCTTTTATAATGAGTGGCAGATCCTTGAGCTGGCCGTTGCGGACGGCAGGTGCCATGGGGTCGTCGCCTGCGAACTCAGAAGCGGGCAGCTCCATCCCATCCTGGCCGGAGCGGTTGTTTTTGCCACCGGCGGCTATGGCCGGGTTTATCTTTACTCGACCAACGCTCTGATCAACAACGGCAGCGGAATCGGAATCGCCTACCGGGCCGGGATTCCCCTTAAGGACATGGAATTCGTTCAATTTCATCCCACCTCCCTCATCGGAACAAATATCCTGATGTCCGAGGCCTGTCGCGGCGAGGGCGCCTATCTGCTAAACAACCAGGGCGAAAGGTTCATGGCAAGATACGCTCCCAACGCCATGGAGCTTGCACCCCGGGATATTGTCGCAAGAAGCATCAAGACCGAGATGGAAAACGGCAGGGGTTTTGAGCACCCACTGGGGACTTATGTGCAGCTCGACTTACGGCATCTCGGGGCCGAGCGAATTCACGAACGACTGCCCGGCATAAGGAATATCTGTATTGACTTCATCGGAATCGATCCGGTCAAAGATCCCATTCCCATCATGCCGGGCCAACATTATTCCATGGGAGGAATTGATACCAATGAGCGCTGCGAAACTTCCGTCAAAGGCTTTTACGCTATTGGAGAATGCGGGTGCGTCAGCGTCCACGGGGCCAATCGCCTGGGGGGGAACTCGCTTTTAGATACGATTGTTTTCGGCAAACTGGCAACCATGTCCATCCCAGACTATCTGGATAGTCCCCGAACCCCGCCGGACGAGCTCCTGCTGAGAGAGAAACTGCGGCAGGTCCAGGCCCGGATCGAGAAGCTGGCAAACGGCGGCGGGGAGAGCTATTATAAAATCGTCTCCGAGCTGGTCCGAACCATGAGCTCAAAGGTCGAGATTTTCCGCACAAAAGAAGAGCTGCTCCAAGCTCTCGATACTATCGAACGTCTCAAGGAGAGATACAAAAAAATAAGCGTTTCCCGAATCGCCGGGGCAATGAATTACGAGCTGATGCAGGCCTTGGAACTGGATTCCATGCTGCAGGTCGCCCATGTCACCACCCTGGGCGCTCTCCTACGGGAGGAAAGCCGGGGCGGGCACTTCCGCCGTGATTTTACTGAAAGGGACGATGCCGGCTGGCTCAAACACACCATCGCCCGTATCGGCGCCGAAGACAGGCCGGAGATCAGCTTCAAGGAGGTGGCAATTACCAGGTATCAACCGATGAAGCGTCAGTATTGACGATTTCGTATTATAAAGCCGCAAAAATTAATGCCGCGCCTGGAGGCGGAGCGTCGAATTTTAAGGATATTGGCTTTGATCAACACAACATACTACACATTTAAAATCTTGCGCGCCGATGCGGCCCAACCGGAGCTAAAACCCTATTTCGCTTCCTATCGGGTCAAGGTCATCGACGGGCTTACCGTTTTATCCGTTCTGCTCCGGATCAGGGATGAGCTCGATGGAACTTTAGCCTTTCGCAGTTCCTGCCGCTCCGCGGTCTGCGGCTCCTGCGCCATGGTGATCAACGGCAGGATCGACCTGGCCTGCCGGACTCAGGTTTCAGCGTTCGGGACGGAGACGATCATTCTGGAGCCCCTGCCCAACCTGGAAATCATCAAGGATCTGGTCGTTGACATGACGCCATTCTGGGCGTCTTATGATAAGATCAGGCCATACCTGGTCAGGATAAGTCCCGATCCCCAGAAGGAATTGCCTCAGAGCGAACAGGAGCGGCAACGGATAGATCAATACGTCAACTGTATTCTCTGCGCGTCCTGTTACGGCGCCTGTCCAGTTTTGGGGCGCGATCCAGATTATCTTGGCCCCCACGCCTTCGCCAAGCTGGAGAGATTCATGGCCGATTCCCGGGACGAAAGACCGCAAAGCGTGTTGACCGAGATCAATGACTCGCACGGACTCTGGGGTTGCGATACGGTTTTGCGCTGTATCGAGGCCTGCCCCAAGGAAGTCCGGCCGACCGACGCGATTGTCTCGCTGCGCAAAAGATTACTTAAATACAAGACCCGTAGGATCCTAGGCCGGGGGTTAAGATGAAGCTAAGGTATTCGCTGGTAAGTCGTCGAACTTTTTTAAACAGCCTCTTCGGCGGTTGGCTGATAGCATTTTTTTCCGGCAGCCTTTACGCCCTGTTCAAATTTGCCTTTCCCACTCTAGGTAAAGAACCGGATTTTGTAATTCTCAAGGCGGAGGATTTCCTGCATATCGATCCCAATAGCACCAAGCCCTTCGCCTGGGGCGGCAAGCTGGGGATCTTCTTCAAAAAGGCCGACGGGACGATCATGGCCGTCAAGGGCGTCTGTTCACATATGGACTGCAATGTGCTTTATAAACCGCTGGAAAAGAAATTTTACTGCGCCTGCCATAAGGGCTGGTTCGATGAAGACGGAAAAAATATAGCCGGGCCGCCGCCCCGGCCGCTGGAGATTTTCGTGCACAGTATCGAAGGGGATAAGCTGATTGTTGCAAAAAAGGGGGTAAAGGTTGAACTTCCTAAAGCTTAAAGAATGGTTTTCCCAAAGGTACGACCTGAGTGACATAAAAAAGATGGCCACTGGCAAGCTGGTGCCGGTACACCGTTTCGATTTCCTTTACTATACCGGCGGAATCACCCTCTTTCTTTTTATCCTGCAGTTTATCGTTGGGATAATCCTGGCCTTCTATTACGTTCCCCATCCCGAACATGCCTACAAGAGCATCATCGATATTGTAACCAAATTGAACATGGGCTGGTTTTTCCGGTCTTTTCACCATTGGGGCGCCCAGTTGTTGATGGTTTTTGCATTTTTGCATCTCTTCGGCACGCTTTTGGCGAAGGCCTACCGGAAGCCCCGGGAATTCGTCTGGTTTACCGGATTTATCCTCCTGGGAATTTCGATATTTTTCGGCTTAAGCGGCTACCTCCTGCTCTGGGATGAGCGGGCAATGGCGGCAGTCAAGATAGCCACGGGTGGTTCCGGCGCCTTTCCCTTTATCGGCGGTTTTCTCAAGGCCTTTCTGCGCGGAGGGATCGATGTCACCGGCGACACCCTGATCAGATTTTACGCCTTTCATGTGGCGATCCTGCCCCTGCTGACGGTTATGATCATTGGCCTGCATGTTCTTCTGGTGCAGTACCACGGGATGAGTGTGCCCCTGTCGGAGGAGAAAAAGGGCTATGGCCAGGTTCCCTTTTTCCCCAACATTTTTTACAAAGATCTGGCACTTTGGCTGGTGGTTCTGGGAACGACGGCAACGCTCGCGGTATTTCTGCCGCCGGAAATCGGTATCAAGGCCGATCCGCTGGCGCCCACGCCGGAGAACATTAAACCGGAGTGGTTTTTCCTCTTCCTCTTCCAGACACTAAAGATGTTTCCCGGTGAGATTCTGGGCTTAAACGGTGAGACCGTCGCCATTGTTCTCATTACGCTGGCAATACTGTTTTTCTTTTTGCTGCCCCTGTTTGACCGGAAAACCAGCCGCGGCGAGAAGAGCCCCCTGTTTACCTGGATCGGTATCGGCTACTTCGCCTATTTTATCGTCATGACCCTGGTCGGCTTCTGGAGTTAGGAGTAAAGATGAAAAGGATCATGGAAACGCTAACCATATTTGTGATACTGTTGACAACACAGCTTACGGGTGCCGCCGAGAAGATCGAGGTCTTCACGACTGTACGCTACGACCAGTACATCATTTACGAAAGCCTGGCGCTCTTCTGGGTGGGCATTGCCGGTTTGCTTATTATCATCAGGATGAAGCTTAAGGAAATCGAACGAGTTCAAAAACTCCGTCTGGATGCAACAGAAGAAAACGTTCCTTCTTTAGAATAGGCCTGGCGGCGGATGCCTGGGCACGATTCCATCAACATCGCATTTATTTCTAAAACTGATTCTGTCGCGATACTTATTACTTCTCTTTCGCCGCCCAAAGACAGCAACATTTCTTAATCATCGCATAAAGCTCTACCGCTTTGGCCGGGGCATTGTAATCTGCTTTGTCCGGGGGGGCGGTGTTGTCGGCAGTTTGTTTTTATGTAAGCCAAAAGAGTTGCCTGCAAATTAACTTACAACAGAAGGAGGGGACAATGAAAAAAACGAAAACATTGAAGTTGTTGGCTGGTATGGGGCTTATCTTGTCGCTGTTGCTGGTGCTTTCCACCACCATAGCCTCGGCCCAGACTAAAAGGTTCCATTTCAAATTCGGAGCGACCAGCGTCCGTTCCGGGCTCTACGCCAACACAGTAGCCATGGCCGGGATCATAAACAAGGCCTATCCGGGTGAAATCGTGGTCACCGTGGTTGAAACCGGTGGTTACACGGAAAACCTGGAGCGGCTGCGCCGCAATACTATTCATGCCGGCCCCGCCAGTTCCGGCGCCGGAGCGGCCAGTTATCTGGGAATCATGGATTGGGAGGGCAAGCCGGACCGCAACCTGCGCATCCTGTGGGGCGGATATTTCACTCCCATTCATTTAGTTGCCAGTAAAAAAAGCGGTATTACTACCGTGGAGGGTTTTTCCGGTAAAAACTTTGCCTCCAACCCCGGCACCACCTCGGGATGGCACATGGAATATTTCCTAAGGGCGCTGGATATCAAGCCGAGTTACAAGCTCATGGGTTTGGGGGCCAGCCCCGATGCCATGAAATCCGGAGTGGTGGACGGATGGTACAAGGCGGGATTTAAGGATGCCGCCGTCCTGGACATTGAATCCGCCATGGAAATCAACGTCATTGCTCTTAAACCGGAGCATTTTGAAAAGGCGGACCGGTTGCAGCCTGGCATCCACCGCAGCATGACCATTCCAGCTGATCTCTTCAAGGCGGTAAAGTCCGATCAGTTAAGCTATGCCTATGTAATCAGCGATTTTGTCACCAGGGACACCCCGGAGGACGTGGTGTACAAGATAGTGAAAGCCATCTGGGAAAACCGGGCCGCCCTGGTGGGCAGCATGGCGACACTAAAGGAGGGGAAATTCGACGATATGGTTCTAAATGCCACGAAGTTTGGCCTCAAGGTTCCTTTCCATGCCGGTGCAGTACGGTATTTCCGGGAGATCGGTCAGCCGGTGCCGCCGGAGTTGATTCCGCCGGAAGCAAGGCGATAACCCAATACGTAAGGAGGGAGAAAGATGCTGCTAGCTAATACTGATCGCAAAAGGGAAGTTTTGGCGCTTCTGTTGTTTGTATTTCTTTTTGTATTACTCATACCGGCGCCCGCATCTGCCCAGACGGGTGCCAGCCTGGTGATTCAACCGGCAAGCGGTAGAGCCGCAGCGGCCATCAAGATCAACGGCTCTAAATTCCAACCCGGCGAAGAGGTTGATATCATCATGCAGGTGGCCGAAATTTACCACGGGCTGGGGACGGAGAGGGCGGATGTTGTTAAAGCCGACGCCAATGGAAACTTTGAGGTTGCCACCGGTATTCCCGTCCGCACGCCCCCTGGGGTTTACAAGATTGAAGCCACCGGCAACAAGGGCAGCGCGGCTCATTTTAACCTGGAGGTTTTAAAATAGGCTTTTCCTGCGCATCAATAATTTGCAGAAGAGGCCAGAAACAACTGTTTTCGTTATTCTCCGCCAAGCCTGGGAGTCGCTTGTTTCCAGACTCCCAATGTACAGGCGGGGAGACGATGACAGCGCTTTCAGCCCCTAGCTATAGAAAGGTATGATTGATGAGAGAACTAAAAGGTATTTCCAAGTTGATCGCCGCTTTTCTCGTTGCCCTGTGGTCTTTGTTTCTAATCTATACCGCCTTGACTATTCCGCTCCATTCACTTTTGCAAGGCGGAATATCCCTGAGCTTCGGGCTGGCGCTAGTCTTTCTTCTCTACCCAATCAGTAATAAAAGGGTCGCGGGGGATGGGGGAACCTGGGCCGGCCGCTTGATCTACGGCACCAAAAACAGCCCTTCCGCGCTGGACATTCTGTTCATTCTTTTTTCTGTCGGGCCCTGCCTCTATGTGATGCTGAACTGGGAGAAGATCGCCCGGGCGGTTGGGCAATACGAGGACTACCAGCTCGTCATGGGTGCCGTTCTGGCTGTACTTCTCTTGGAGGGCACCAGGCGGGCACTGGGTTACGCCATCCCCATTGTCGTTTTTTTCTTCCTTGCTTATGGCGCCTTTGGTCAGCACATACCGGGATTTTTCGGCCATGCCGGCTACAGTATTCCGGAAATTATCTACCAGGCCTTCCTGATGACCGAAGGCATCTGGGGGCTTTTGACGGACATGACCAGCCGGGTGATCGCCCTGTTCATTATCTTCGGTCCGGTGCTGTTTGCCGCCGGCGTCGGCAAATCATTCATGGATATCTCCAAGGTTCTCGGTGGGCGGACCACTGGGGGCGCGGGTCAGATCGCCGTTGTTTCCAGCGCCTTCTTCGGCATGCTTTCCGGCTCTTCCGTGGCCAATGTGGCCACCACCGGGGCCTTCACCATTCCTACGATGAAAAAACTGGGCTACAAGCCGGAGCTGTCCGGCGCCATTGAGGCCTCCGCCAGTTCCGGCGGCCAGATCATGCCGCCCATCATGGGGGCCGGGGCCTTTATCATTGCCGAGTTCCTCAACATCTCATATCTAGAGGTAATGATCGCCGCCCTGATTCCGGCAATCATCTATTTCGTGGGCATCTGGGCCGGCGTCTATGTGGAAGCCAAACGCGACGGCCTGGGCCGGCTGCCCCAGGAGATGATCCCGAAACTAAAAGAGGTGTTCGCCCCCCGTCAGGTGATGATGTTTTTCATCCCCGTGGGGTTGCTCATGTACCTCCTGTTTTTGTATCTGCCGCCACAGATGTGCGCCGCCTGGGCGCTGATTTCCATTATGGTCCTGTTCATCTTTTTCGGAAGTCCGCTGTCGTTTAATGGACTCTGGAACCGAGCGAAACAAATAGCCGCGGCCTACTATCAGGGTGTGACCAGTTCCCTGGCCTGGCTGATGGTAATGATGAGCTGCGTCCAAATGGCAGTGACCATGATCTCTCTTTCCGGCTTTGGGGTGAAGCTTTCGGAAGTGATCATGGCGCTGGCCGATGTTAATATAATTTTAGCTCTGCTTGCCACCATGGTGGCTTCGATGCTCCTCGGAATGGGGATGACCACAACCGCGGCCTACGTTATTGCCGCAGCCGTTTTGGCTCCGGCGTTGACCAGCCTGGGAATAGCTCCCTTGGCGGGACATCTTTTCATTTTCTGGTTCGCCATTAAATCGGGCCTTACCCCTCCGGTGTGCATCGCCGTATTCACGGCGGCGGCCATTTCCGGCGGGAACTGGCTGCGTCTGGCCTGGATTGCCATGCGGTTGGGGATCGGCGGCTACATCATGCCCTTCTTCTTTGTTTTTTTCCCGGTCTTTCTCATGCAGGGCACGTGGCAGGATATCGCCATCGCTACGGCCCTGGCCATTGTCGCTATGTTTCCGCTGCAGGCCTTCCTGATGGGATACTGGCTGAAGCCGACAACCCTGCTTGAGCGACTTCTCTTTATGGTGGGCGGAATAGCACTGCTCATCCCCGAGGGATACACCGACTTCATCGGCTTGGGACTGGTGCTCATCGGTCTTCTTTCCCAGATTTATATTAAGCACATACCGATTATCGGAGTGCGACCGATGGAGAAAAAGGCCTGAAAGAAAGAATGCCCCTGTAGTCGCGGGCCTCGTGTCCGCGACTACCTAGGTAATAGGCGAAACCGTTGCCACCCACAAGGGGCGGCGCTACCTTTTATCGCCCTTTTTTTAACCGCGGCCATCCCAGACCGCATCTTTGCCCCATTACCATCATTATGGTTGAATCAATTTTTTTTTTTGCTACTGTCCTTAAGCGTGCCAGATAGAGACCCCCTTAGATAACGTTTTAGCCGTCAAAGCTGGCAGACCACGGCCCGAGTCTTACCTTATTCAGAGATTGCGTCATCGCCATGTTTTTGGCAAAGTACAAAAAAACGCCACAATTCAGTGGTCTCAGATAGTTTGGTCCCGCTATGGTTCACTTTTTGCTGATCAAGGAGGATTAAAATGACAATGAAAAGAACGATTACATTGGTAATGCTGTTGGCCGTCTTGCTTTTGCCATTGAAAGCGGCTATCGGCCAGAGTACTGTTTCCTCCGCCCAATGGACTCAAATCATCGAGCAAATTGGCCCTCAGGGTAATATCAACTGGTCCGAAGGCTACATTGAAGCGGTGGGAATTGGCACCCCCCCGGACAGATTTATCGGACGCCCCCAGGCCAGACCAATGGCTCTCAGAGCCGCTCAGGTCGACGCCTACCGTAACCTCCTGGAAATTACTAAAGGCGTCCGGGTGGATTCGGCCAGCTCGGTAAGCGATTTTACCGTAGTTAGTGATCTCATCAATACCCAGGTTACAGGAATTGTAAATAACGCCAAAGTGGTAAAACAGGAGTACCTGTCCGATGGCACGGTGGAGGTGACAGTACGGATGAGCCTGACCGGCACCCTGGCTCCCATCATCATGCCCCGCGTGCTGGCCAAAAAACCGGAAACACCACCGCCGGCCGCGGCCCCCGCGGCTCCTGCCCCACCGACTCCCGCCCCCGCGGCTCCTGCCCCCGCGGCTCCTCCGGCGGTAGCACCGCCAAAACCCCCGGCGGCAGGCATCGTTTATACCGGCCTGGTGGTGGATGCCCGCGGCATCCAGGTGCGCCCCGCCATGTCGCCCCGCATCCTGGATGAAAGCGGCCGTGAGGTTTACGGATCGATGCAGGTGGACCGCGAGTTTGCCGTTCAACAGGGTATGACCGGCTATGCCCGTGATATGACGGCAGCCATGACCAATCCACGGGTCACCAACAATCCATTGACCATCAAGGGCATCAAGGCGGAGGGGGCCGGCAAGGCGGACATCGTCATCAGTAACAATGACGCCGAGGCCATCAGAACAGTTACGGAAAATCTGGCCTTCCTGAAAAAATGCCGGGTCATGGTGGTTTTGGATTAGCAGTTTCGCCGCGAAGGAGCAAATGTTATTGCCGGGGAAGATAGTCCTATTACCAGAAGATTTAACCAACAAGATCGCCGCCGGCGAGGTGATCGAAAGGCCTGCTTCCATAATTAAGGAACTGCTGGAAAACTCGCTCGATGCCGGCGCCACTGAAATTTCAGTTGTGCTTGATGAAGGCGGATGCGGTGGAATCCAACTCAAGGACAACGGCACCGGCATTGTCCCGGCAGAGGTACCTCTCGCTTTTTGCCGTTTTGCCACAAGCAAGATTTACGAGTTTGACGACCTCTACCAGGTGCGTTCCTACGGTTTCCGGGGGGAGGCCCTGCCCAGCATCGCCTCAATCGCCCGGGTGGAAATGCTCACCCGGCCGGCAGGGGCAATTGCCGGAACAAAAATTGTTGTTCAGAATGGCCAGGTGGAGGAAATCAGTGAGGTCGGCTGTCCGCCGGGCACCCAGCTCAAGATTAGCGAGATATTCAGTAACGTTCCCGTAAGGAAGAAATTTCTCAAGTCCCGGAACGCGGAACAGAAGCTGTGTCTGGAGGCGGTAAGCCGTCTCGTCCTGCCCCACAACAGCCTCAGGATCAAGGTGGAGACAGCGGGAAAGGCGCTCTTATCGCTGCCGGCAACCCGTAATCTGACCGAGCGGATTGCCCTGCTTGTTGACCATGATCTCCCGGACAAATTGATTCCCATCGACAAGACCCAAGGGGACATTTCCCTTAAGGGTTATATAACGCAACCCAGCTTTAGTCGCACCAATTCGAAACAGATTCAATTCTATGTCAACAACCGCTTCGTCCGGGACCATCTCCTCCAACACGCGGTTATGACCGCCTGCCGACACCTGATCGACCAGAAAAGGTACCCCCTGGCCTATCTCTTCCTGGAAATCCCCCCTCCGCAAGTAGATGTTAACGTTCATCCGGCAAAGCTGGAGGTGCGTTTCCGGCATCCCCAGGATATATATCATCTGGTGGTCACCGCGCTGGGGATGGCCATGGCAGGCCAGGCCCTATCCCCCACCGCAAGAAGGCCCTTTGAACCTGATCAAAAGCCATTTAGTGACTATGATGTCCGGGTAAGAGAGGCGATCAGACGTTACAACGTATCCACGGGCCGCGATAAAACTGTTTTCTACCCGCGCTTAAGCCCGAAAACCGGAGAGCCAGACTCCCCGGCCGGGCCTGATCCGGGCCTTTTCCCCGAAGCAGAGCCTGCGCCGCCGGGCCGGTTGAAATTTGCCGATCTGGAGTATCTGGGGCAGCATGGCGCTTCCTATCTGGTCTTTTCGGCGCCGGGAGGACTGGTTATCCTGGATCAGCACGCCGCCCACGAACGGATAATTTTCGAAGACCTAAAGCAAAAAAGACCGTCTAAGACCGACGGGGCGGGTCAGATATTGCTGCTGCCGGAAGTTGTCTCGCTTTCACCCGCAGATTTTTCCCTCTTTTTGGAAATAAAAGATTTTTTGGCGGAAACGGGCCTGGAAATTGAGCCTTTCGGCAATGATATGGTGGTAATCAGATCACTCCCCCTATTTTTGAAAGGGGAGGATCCCCGGAGGATCATTCTCGACATTCTTGATGATCTTCCCGAACTTAAGAGCAATAAGGCACTGGAGGAGAAGAGGGAACGGGTCCTTATAGCGCTCGCCTGCCGGAAGTCGTTTACCGCGCGAGAGCGGCTCACCCCGGCTGAAGCGGCCGACCTCTGCCGGATACTGGATGACACCCCCAACGGATACACCTGTCCCCACGGCAGACCGGTGTCGGTAATGTTGAGCGCCAATGATTTGGACCGGATGTTTAAAAGGAGGTAAGGCACGCCTGACATGGAAAGACTGGCCGGAAAACCCCGCCTGATAGTCATTCAGGGCCCAACCGCTGTGGGCAAATCATCCCTGGCGGTTGCGCTCGCGGCCCAGGTAGGGGGGCAGATCATCAGCGCCGATTCGCTGCAGGTTTACCGGTACATGGATATTGGCACCGCCAAGCCTTCCTTGGCGCAACGAAAAGAGATCACCCACCACCTCATCGATCTGCTTGATCCCGATGAGGCTTTTAATGCCGGCGCCTTTGGGGAAAAGGCGGGTGAGATTATCGCCCGCCTGCACGAAAAGAATATACCGATCTTCATTGTCGGCGGCACCGGGCTCTACATCAGGGCGCTCTTAGGAGGGATCTGTCCCTCCCCCCCGGCGGATGAAGAGCTCCGGCGGCAATATCTCAGAGAGCAAAAACAATTTGGCTCTGACTATCTTTATGACCAACTGCGGCGGCTGGATCCCCTGGCGGCGGGGCACTTAAGCGCCGCGGACCATCCAAGGATCATCCGCGCCCTGGAGGTATTTCAGAAATCAGGGCGATCCATTCGAGAACAGCAGCAGTCGCATGGCTTCGCAACGAAACGCTACGAGTGCCTCAAATTAGGTATCGTCACCGATCGTGACCTGCTTTACCGGCAGATCGATCTACGGGTGGACGAGATGATCGCCTCTGGTCTGGTCGAGGAGGTAACGGGGCTTCTAACCAGGGGCTACCCGCCGACACTCAAGACGATGCAGTCCCTCGGCTACCGGCACATCGTGGGCTATCTGCAGGGAAGATGGAGCTTGCAGGAGGCCCGCGAAACAATGAAAAGGGACACCAGGCGTTACGCCAAACGGCAACTTACCTGGTTCCGTCGGGACGAAGAGATCAAATGGTTCGAGCCCCAGGACCGAGAGGAGATAGCAGGCGAGATCGACAGGTTCCTGTCGCCGATAGGTAAGGCGGAGCTGGAAATTGGCTTGACTTAGCAATCGCGCCAATATAGGCTCCCACATCAGTTGTTGGCTTCGTAAGGCCCTAAAACCGTCATTCCGGCCTGCGCGAAAAAAATGACAAAACATGAGGTTTCCGGACTTTTTACGAGGCGGTATCAGTTAAGTATTGGCAGTTAATCTTTTTCCGGTTATTTTTCATAAGGAGGACGTTATGAAGGCAAGTTTTTTTCGCGGCCATTGGCTGTTGCTAGTCGTGGGAACGCTGCTCTTTCTTTCCATGGTATCTTGCGCCCCCAAGCCCCGCCAGCAGGCAAGTCAGCTAGACACTCCCCAGCATCACACCTTTACCGGAATAAGGCTCCTAAACCAGGGAAATTTCATTGAGGCGGAAAAGTCATTCAATCTGGCGCTGCAACTTGATGCCAAATATTCCCAGGCCCACGCCGGACTTGGCCTGTCCAGGGCTTACGGTGGTAATTTCAAGGCCGCCTTGCAAGCGGTAGAGGCGGCAATTAAGCACGCCAACAATAATGAAGATAAGGTCTTTGCGCAGGTTGCGGTCATCAGGGTCAATACCATGAGCAGGGCGGATTGCATGCGGGTTGGGGTGGTTTGTAAACGCGCCGTCAAGGATTGGTTGGAAAATTCTGAGGACGCCTTTAAAAGGGTCATGGAGATCGATCCCAAATCTTCCTACGCGCACTATTATATGGGCCTGTGCTACAAGACAGCGCTGGACATTCCCAAGGCTGGCGAAATGTTTTCCCGGGTTATCGAGTTCAAGGGAGAATATGTGAAAGAGGCGGACCAGGAGTGGAACATGGTTCAGAAGATCCAGCGGGCCATGCCCGGCACCACCACCGGCAAACAGATCGCCTTCGTGCCCCGGATTACCCGGGCAGACGTGGCCGCTTTGTTTATGGAGGAGATGAAAATAGATGTGCTCTATGAAAAACGGACTCCGAAAACCTTCGATACCACCTTCCGCGCCCCGGATGCGCCCAAGCCCGTGGATCGGACGATCCGGCCCACTGATAGCGGCAACCACCCCCTGAAGGCGGACATTGAGGGCATCCTCAAATTGGGCGTTCGCGGCCTGGAGGCCTATCCTGATGGTTCCTTCAAACCAGATCTGCCCATTGACCGGGCATCCTATGCCCTGATGCTCGAGGACATCCTACTTAAGGTCACGGGCGATAACACCCTGGCCACCAAGTTTATCGGCCAAACCTCTCCCTTCCCGGACCTGCGGGCCGACCTTCCCTACTTCAATGCCGTCATGGTGGTAACCACCAGAGGGATCATGGGAGTAAGGGATTTTACCAGCGGTGAATTTGCTCCCCTGGCCCCGGTTCCCGGTGTTGATGCCCTGTTGTCGATCCGGATGATGAGAGAGGCACTGCGGTTTTAAATTAAAAGGCCGGTGAAGAGATATCCGCAAGGACAATTCGAATCACCGGCTTTTTTTAAATGTCTATTCTGCGCGAGGTTGGAAATAGATGACAACAGGTGAGTTGGGCAAAAACTACGAACCATCAAGTTCAGAAGAAAAATGGTATCGCTACTGGCTCGCGGGAGATTATTTCCACTCCTTGGATGTAAGCGAAAAAAAACCCTTCTCGATCGTCATCCCGCCTCCCAATGTAACGGGGATGCTGCACATGGGGCATGCCCTGAATAATGCCCTGCAGGACATTGTCATTCGTTTCAAAAGAATGCAGGGCTATAACGCCCTCTGGATGCCGGGGATGGATCACGCCGGGATTGCCACCCAGAACGTGGTGGAGCAGCTTCTGGCCGCCGAGGGGCTGACCAGACATGATCTCGGCCGGGAGGAGTTCATCGCCCGGGTCTGGCAATGGAAAGATAAATACGGCGGCGTAATCATCAACCATCTAAAAAGGCTGGGGGCTTCCTGTGACTGGGCGCGGGAGCGCTTTACCATGGATGAAGGGCTGTCCCGGGCGGTCCGGGAGGTTTTCGTCCGCCTCTATAACGATGGCCTCATCTACCGGGGCGATTATGTCGTCCAATGGTGCCCCCGTTGCCATACGGCAATTTCCGACCTGGAAGTAGAATATCAGGAAGCGTCCGGCTACCTTTGGAACATCCGCTATCCCCTGGCCGATGGCACGGGTTATGTGGTGGTGGCCACCACCCGGCCGGAGACCATGCTGGGGGATACGGCAGTCGCGGTAAATCCCGAGGACGGCCGTTTCCGGGGGCTCACGGGAAAACAGGTTGTCCTGCCATTGGTAAACCGAATTATCCCCATTATCGCCGACAGCTACGTATCAGCCGATTTCGGTTCCGGGGTAGTAAAGATCACCCCCGCCTGCGATCCTAACGACTTTGCCGTGGCCAGTCGGCATGGACTGCCGCTGGTTAAGATCATGGACGGCAACGGCTGCATCAACGAAAACGGCGGACAATATCAGGGTCAGGACCGTTACGTTTGCCGCGACAATGTCCTTAAGGACTTGGAAGCGCAAGGATACCTGCTGGGACGGGAACCCCATCTCCACAGCAAGGGCTGTTGCTACCGCTGCAAGACGGATATTGAGCCCACCGTTTCCACCCAGTGGTTTGTCCGGGTCGCTCCATTGGCAAAAGAGGCCCTGGCGGCGGTGGAAAACGGCAAGACCAGGATCATCCCTGCCTTGTGGGAAGCCACCTATTTCGATTGGCTCAACAATATCAGAGACTGGTGCATTTCCCGTCAAATCTGGTGGGGGCACCGGATCCCGGTCTGGTATTGCCAGGATTGCGGCAATACCATCGTCGCCGCGACTGATCCCGCTGATTGCCCGCGCTGCGGCTCAGCTCATCTTTCCCAGGACGATGATGTGCTCGACACCTGGTTCAGCTCCGCCCTCTGGCCCTTTTCCACCCTGGGCTGGCCGGATGAGACGGAAGCGCTCAAGACCTTCTATCCCACGTCGCTTCTGGTTACCGGATTTGACATTCTCTTTTTCTGGGTGGCCCGGATGATGATGATGGGTCTTTACGTCAGAAAGGAAGTTCCCTTCAGGGACGTATATCTTCACGCCCTGGTCAGGGACGAAAACGGGGAGAAGATGAGCAAGTCCCGGGGGAATATCATCGACCCCCTGGATATGATCGATAAATTCGGCGCCGATGCCTTCCGCTTTACCCTGTGCGCCTATACGGCTCAAGGCAGAGACGTCAAGATGTCGGAAGAGCGAATCGAGGGATACAAACATTTCGTCAACAAGATCTGGAACGCCGCGAAGTTCTCCCTGATGAACTTGCGGGACTATCCTGGGCCAGTCTCCGCTGATGCTGACTTAACCGGGGATGGGTTACTACTGCCCGATCGCTGGATCAGCCACCGGCTGAATCAGGTTACGGCGGAGGTGACCAGACAGATCGAGGAATATCGCTTCAACGAAGCAGCCGGGAGCCTCTATCAATTTATTTGGCACGAATTCTGTGACTGGTATCTGGAATTGATTAAACCGACCCTTTACGGCAAGGTCAATCCGGATCAGCGGGCGGCAGTTCAGGGAACTCTCCAGCGCGTCCTTACCACGATCCTCCAACTGCTCCATCCCTTCATGCCCTTCCTGACGGAGGAGATATGGCAAGCCCTGGATGAAAACCAGGACTCGATCATGATGAGCTCCTACCCGGTTTTTGATCCCGACCGGGTAGATGAAGATGCAGATGCGAAGATGAATTTGATCATGGAAGTAATCACCGCAATAAGAAATATCCGGGGGGAGATGGAGATCCCTCCCTCCAAAAAACTTCTGGTGTCAATATCCATCCCGGATGATTATTCCCGGCAGACCATCTCCGACGCATCCCAGTACATTACCCATCTGGCAAACCTGGAGGCCCTCGTTGTGGGTGCAGATCTGGCGGAGCCGAAGGGAAGCGTATCCGCTATTATCAGCGCGGGCCGGGTTTTTGTTCTCATGGAAGACAGTCTGGATCTGGGCCGGAAAATGGCAAAAATTGAAAAAGAGCTGGCGAAGCTGGATCGAGAACTGGCCAACTCAGCCAATAAACTGGCAAACCGGGACTTTCTGGCCAAGGCGGACCCGCAAGTGATTGACAGGGAGCGGGGGAAAAATCGCGATCTCGTTCAGAGGAGACAGTTATTGGCCGAATCGCTCGCCAGATTGAAGTTTATGGAGTCGTGACCTTATAAAATCGCTATGGAACCAAAATTCAATACCAGGCAATTGATAAAGAGGGCGCTCGCCGAAGATATAGGCCGGGGGGATATAACCACCTGCGCCATCATCGGCCGCGAAGAGACCGGCCGGGCCCGGGCCATTGCCAAATCACCATTGGTTGTCGCGGGTCTGAATGTTTTTGCGGAGGTATTTCTTTGCCTTGATCCGGCAATGGAGATCAGTTGTTTTGTCGCTGAGGGCAAGCGCGTTAATCCGGGCGAAATCCTCCTCACCCTGAAGGGAAATCTGCGGAGCATCCTGACAGCCGAGAGGGTGGCCTTAAACCTTCTCCAGCGGCTTTGCGGCATTGCCACCCTGACCCGGGCATACGTGGATGCCGTGGCTGGTACGGGCGTAAAGATTCTCGATACAAGAAAGACCACGCCCGGGCTTAGGTCACTGGAAAAATACGCCGTTCACATGGGAGGAGGTTGCAATCACCGTTTCGGTCTTGATGACGGAATTTTAATCAAGGATAATCACCTCTGGGCAGCCGGCAGTGTTGCCGCAGCCATTGAGCGCGCCCGCCAGGCGGCCCATCATCTGCTGAAAATTGAGGTGGAAGTGAAAAATCTGGCTGAATTGAAGGAGGCTCTGGCCGCCGGGGCCGACGTGATCATGCTGGACAATATGAGCCTGGATCAGATTAAAGAGGCCGTGGGCTTTACAGCCGGGAGGGTCCCTCTGGAGGTTTCCGGGAATGTAACCTTGGCCGATGTACGTAAGATCGCCGCCACCGGAGTCAATTTTATTTCCGCCGGGGCACTTACCCACTCCGCGCCGGCGGCGGATATTTCGCTTCTCCTGGGCGCAGATGAAAGAGGTTAATTATGCTGTTAGTCATTGATGTAGGAAATACCAACACAGTGCTTGGCATCTACCGGGGTGATCAGCTAATTCACGACTGGCGTATCCGGACGGTGCCGGACTTGACGGTGGATGAATATGGGATGCTCATTTATAATCTCTACAAGTCCAGCGGCATCGGCGACCGGGAGATCGACGCCATAATCATCTCCTGTGTGGTGCCGCCGGTGTTAAACGTTTTGGAACCCCTGTGCGAAAAATATTTCCACTTGAAACCTCTGATCGTAGGCCCGGGAATCAAGACGGGCATGCCCATTTATTACGACAACCCCCGGGAGGTAGGAGCGGATCGAATCGTCAATGCCGTGGCGGGTTTTGAAAAATATCAGCGGGCCATGATCATCGTTGACTTTGGCACCGCGACCACCTTCGATTATGTGTCTGCTAAGGGTGAATATATGGGAGGCTGCATCGCTCCCGGGATTATGATCTCCTCCGAAGCCCTCTTCCAGCGGGCAGCCAAGCTGCCCCGGGTGGAGCTCTCCCGTCCGAAAACGATTGTCGCCAAAGACACGGTGAGCAGTATGCAGGCCGGCATCATGTTTGGTTACGCCGGACTGGTCGACGGCATCGTGGAGAGGATCAAAGAAGAGGTCCGGGACAACCCGCTGGTACTGGCCACGGGCGGCCTCGCCCGGGTAATAGCCCCGGAAACGAAGACCATCAATGTGGTGGATGACATGCTGACCCTGGATGGTCTGCGGATCATCTATCTGCGCAACTGCGGCAAGACCGAAGCCTGAAGGCATGAACTGATAACCTCACCAGGAGCGGCAATGGACACAATGCAGGCATTCCGTGATGTGGCGGCCAATCCCCTGGCCTATGGCGATCAATATCACCGAACAAAAGACCGGCCCCTGATGGGCTATCTATGCTCCTGGGTACCGGAAGAACTGATCCTGGCGGCGGGCCTGCACCCCTTTAGGCTTATGGCCGCCAAGATAAATATTAACCGCGCCGACGGGCATCTGCAAAGCTACTGCTGCTCTTTGGTGCGCGGCGTCCTGGAGACCGCCCTGGGAGGCGGATTCGGTTTTCTCAAGGGGGTGATCTTTCCCCATACCTGCGACTCCATTCAACGACTGTCGGATATCTGGCGGCTTCAGGGGATTACCCCCCTTCATGCTGACCTGGTCCTGCCGGTGAAGCTCAACAACGAGTCCGCCCGGATTTATTTCCAGGAGGTTCTGACCCGGCTCAAGGTGGAAATCGAGTCCTGGCGGGGAATCGCTATTAACGATGACGACCTGAGGCAGGCCATCGCGCTTATGAACCGGATCCGGCAAACCCTCAAGGACATATTTGAGCTTAACGCGGCGGCACCGGGAATAATAAGCGCCCAAGACAGCTATGCGCTCACCCGGTCATCATTGCTGATGGATCGATTTGATCTGGCGGAAAAACTTGCCCTGGTAAAGAGCGAGCTGGACAGCCGCCTGGCCGAGTACCAGTCAGGGGGCGGGAAGCGGCTGATCATAGCCGGAGGGTTCTGCGATCTACCCGATATCTATGGGATTATCGCGAATGCTGGCGCGGACCTGGTGGGTGATGATCTCTGTGTCGCCGGCCGGTCATGGAGCGAACCCGTTGCCGCCGACCGAAATCCGCTTCTGGCCATCACAGAACGATACCTTAAGCGACCTGGTTGTCCGGCCAAGCATCAAAGCGTGACCAGCCGGGGTGAACACCTGTTGCAACTGGTCCGGGAAAAAAAGGCCGATGGGGTCATCTTCACCTGGCTGAAATTTTGCGACCCCCACGCCTTTGACTACCCCTATCTGAAGGATTTTTTGGACCGGGCGGGCATCCCTTCTTTGGCTCTAGAGTTGGAAGATCAACTGCCTGGCGATGGCCAGATGAAAACGCGGATCGAGGCCTTTTTGGAGACGATCTAGGGACGGATTCGAAATCGGGGGATACCAATGGAAACCAAAGAGATACCGAAGGTCAGGGCGGTAAAAAAAATGAAAGAGCTCATGACCACCTATTATATTGAAGCCAAGACGGCCCGGGATAGCGGCCGGAAGGTCGCCTGGATCACCAGCGGCGGACCGGTCGAACCGCTCATTGCGATGGATATCATCCCGGTCTATCCGGAAAATCACGGGGCCATGATCGGCGCAAGCAAAATGGGCGTCGATCTCTGCCAAAAGGCGGAGGCAATGGGCTACTCCCCCGACCTCTGTTCCTACGCCCGCTCCGATATTGCCTGCGCGCCCCTTGACGGCGGCCCCATCGGCGGGCTGCCCAAACCGGACATGCTCATCTGCTGTAATAATATCTGCGGCACTGTTTTGAAATGGTACGAGGTGCAGGCACGCTTTTTCCATGTGCCGCTTTTCATCCTCGATACGCCCTGCTGCCACACCACTTTCAGTCCGGAGGCCAAAAAATACGTCCTGGCCCAGTTTGATGAATATATTCGCTTTCTCGAAGACGCAACCGGCCGGCGGTTCGATTACGATCGGATAAAAGAGGTGGGGAAGCTCTCCCTTCAAGCCCAGCGGCTCTGGCAGGCGGTGCTGGACATGGCGATAAACAGGCCCGCCCCCTTAAGCGCCTTCGACGCCTTTTTTCACCTGGCCCTAATCGTCACCCTCCGCGGCACCCAGACCGCGGTTGACTATTACCAGACACTGCTGGGGGAGATTCAACAGCGGGTTGCCCAGGGGATTGGCGCCGTTGGACGGGAGACTTACCGCTTACTGTGGGACAATCTGCCCATCTGGTACCGGACGAAATGGCTGTCGGAAAAATTCTCTTCCCTCGATGCCTGCCTCGTAGCTGACACCTACACCTCAGCCTGGTGCGGCTCTCTCAAGTATATCAACGAGGAAAACTTCCTCGATTCTCTGGCGGAGGGCTACTGCCGGATCTACCTGAACATTGGCATCGATCAGATGGCCCAGGAGGTAATCGGGATGATCGATAAGTACGAGGTTGACGGCCTAGTCATGCACTCCAACCGCAGTTGCAAACCCTATTCATTCGGTCAGTACGATATCCAGCGGATCATTACCAAAGAGCGGGGCATACCATCTCTTATCATCGAGGCGGACATGGTGGACGAGAGAAGCTTTTCCGAGGCACAGGTGGAAACCAGAATCGAGGCTTTCATGGAGATGCTGGCGGAGAAAAAAAGCACCCATGTAAGCGAACAACACCTTGAAAGCTGAGGGCAAATAACCCCATGGGACTTTTGAATCTTTTAATTAATGATCCGTTCGCCTTTGTTTTGCTGGCGCTGCCCCTACTCTATTCCGTTATTATCCATGAACTTGCTCACGGCTGGGTGTCATTAAGGCTGGGTGATCCGACAGCAAAATATTTAGGCCGGCTTACTCTCAATCCTTTGAAGCACTTAGACCCGATAGGGACGCTCATGCTGTTTATCTTCGGTTTCGGCTGGGCCAGGCCGGTGCCGGTCAACCTCAACAATATCCGGAGCCGGCGAGGGCTCTTCCTGGTTTCCTCCGCGGGGATCATCGCCAACATCATCTTTGCGTTCCTGGGAGTGCTCTTATATCGCCTCTTGAACCTGGCGCCGTCGGAGGCCGCGGGAATCATGCTTTATTATTTCACCCAGATAAACATCATGCTCGCGGCATTCAACTTAATCCCCATTCCTCCCCTGGACGGGTCAAAAATACTGGCAGGCCTCTTGCCGGAGAACTTTCAAAACATTCTGGCCCGGCTGGAGCCATATGGTTTTTTCATCATCATCGGCCTGCTCTATCTGGGGGCGCTGACTCCGCTGATTTCGCTTTTTCGCGGGATAATCGTCGGGATAATTGAAATGTTACTGCCATAGATGGTTTAATCTACACTTTTTACGAAGCCATCACTTATGCGCGTGCAAAACCACCATTGCCTATCTTTTTATAACTTCCCGATAAAATTTGTGAAAATAATCCATCCCTGAGAGCACTGTTAAAATAAGCGCCAGGTAAAGGATCACCATGCCGACCAGGTGAGCGTTGATGCCGAAGAAAGGATAATGGATAATCAAAGGCGACACGGCGAAGATCTGACAGAGGGTCTTCCGCTTGCCCAACCGGCTCGCGTCTATCACCACCCCCCGGGATGAGGCGACGCTTCTCATGCCGTCCACCGCGACATCCCTAATGATCGTCAGGGCAACAATCCAGGCGGGGATCCGGCCTATGGGGATGAGGAGGATCATGGCGGTATTGACCACCAGCTTATCGGCAATCGGATCGAGAAACTTGCCCATAACCGTTTCGATGTGATAGCGGCGGGCGATATAGCCATCCAAAAGATCGGTCAAGTTGGCGGCGATGAAGAGCAGGGCAATCACCAGGCTCCAGGTGGGACCGGGCGAAAGAAGCAGAAAAAAAAGAACGGGAATCACCCCAATGCGCACCAGAGTAATGGTATTGGGCAGGTTGTATATGTCACCCTTAATCGCCCTCCCGGCCAGTCGGTCGTAATTGTTTTTCAGAAAGTCGATCATAGCGATTCCAATCGAATGAAAAAACGGGCACCAGAGAAAAAACTAATGCTCCTTTTGTCGATACTCATCGCGGCATTGGCGGCCGCAAAAATATAATATCTTGCCATCTACCTCTTCTCTTATGGCGCTGCTCAACGGAATGTAGGTCTTGCAGTTGGGATCTTCCACCAGGTCCTCCCTGGCGATGGGTGGTATTTTTCCCGGAGGCGATATATCTTTCTGATTTAAATATGATACGAGCCATCTCCCCGCCCGGTAGAGCAGGAAGATCAGCACTAAGGCAACAATCAACCGCAACAACATACCCGATCCTCTTTTCTGAAATTGATGCACTCGTAAAAAGTCATAAAAATGAAAGTTTCAGGGCGGCTTTGCAAAAATTACTCCGGCAAGGCGTAGAAATCACGAGGGATGAGAAGTACTTTCCGTACGCAGCAGTGACGAGGGATTTAGCTTGAAAGCCGCATCCGGACTTTTTTTAAAGCCGTCAAAGCTACTGGTCAGCAAACCATTGCCCATTGGCCTCGTAAGGCTCAACCAGCTCTACTTTGCTTTCATCCTCCAGACGTCCCATCAGGCCGGTTACAGATACGCAATATACCGGATGGATCAGATAGGGAGCAAGCTCCATTAGCGGCGTAAGGACAAACCTTCGCTGCTGCAATTCGGGATGAGGGATGGTGAGGCCTTCTTCCCGGATAATCTCCTGGCCGAAAAACAGAATATCCAGATCGATAGTACGGGGGGCCCAGCGGGTCTCCCGTTGCCGTCCAAAATTTTTTTCCACCTCAAGGAGGGCGGCTAAGAGCTCCCGCGCTGACAACGTCGTCGTAATCTCGGCTGCGCCGTTGACGAACCATTCCTGATTACGAAAGCCAACCGGCTCGGTACGATAAAATGACGAGCAGCGGAGCAACTTTACCCCGGCAATCCGTCGAACGTGCTCGAGGGCGAGGCGGCAGTTCGCCAGTGGATCTCCCATGTTCGAGCCGAATCCAATATAGGCGGTACACAGTCGTGGCGCCTCTTTCCTGCCGGGCGCGGTCATGATCTTTTCGTAACAGGACTGATAGTCTTCAAGCCTAAGACATCCGCCATGTCATAAAGGCCCGGCGGCTGACCGGCCAGCCACTGGGCCGCCCGAATCGCTCCTGAGGCAAAATTGTCCCGGCTGTGGGCCCGGTGAATAAATTCGAGCCTCTCCCCCGGACCGGCAAAGATGACCGTATGCTCTCCTGTAATATCCCCCGCCCGCAAGGTCTGAATGCCGATCTCTTCCCTGCTGCGTGCACCAGTCATTCCAATTCGTCCGTAAACCGCCACACGCGAAAGATCACGGCCGGTGCTATCCGCAAGTATTTCCGCCATTCTAAGCGCTGTTCCGCTGGGAGCATCCTTTTTCTGGTTATGATGCGCCTCCATGATTTCCATGTCGTAATCGCGGCCAATTATTTCTGCGGCCATCTTCAACACCTGGAACATCACATTTACCCCAACGCTCATGTTAGGTGAAAAGACACACCTCGTCTCAGGGGCTAGCGCCCGCAGGCGATCCCGCTGGCAGTCGCTGAATCCAGTACTACCAATAACAATCGCCCTCGACCGCTCAACAGCCATTTCCAGGTGAGCCAAGGATGCCTCGGGTTGGGTGAAGTCAATTATTACGTCGCCTTCGGTAATGCAATGAGCCAGGCTGTCTCGCACCACAACCCCAAGCCTTCCTAAACCAAGCCGCTCTCCCGCATCTTGACCGATCAGGGGATGACCGGCTGCCTCTACCGCTCCCCTCAACTCGATACCGGCGGTTACATTTATCAGGCTAATGATCCTCCCGCCCATCCGGCCGCCAGCGCCGGTTACGATGGCCTTAATCATAATGCCCCCTTAAATCAGCCCCGCCGCCGTCATCACCTGCCTAAGCTTCTCGTAATTTGCCGGTAACATTCGGCACAAGGGCGCTCTTAGCTCGTATTCGATTCGGCCCATCATCGTGAGAGCCGCCTTGACCGGTATGGGGTTGGTTTCGATGAAAAGGGCATCCATCAAGGGGCTGAGCCGGAAATGGATTTCCCGGGCTAAGATAACATTCCCGGCCGCAAAGGCCGCGATCATTTCCGACATCAGACCCGGCGCCACATTGGCCACTACGGAAATTACACCGCGGGCCCCCATGGCTAAAAGAGGTAAAACAATCAGATCATCCCCGGACAAGACATCAAAACTTTCACCGCACAGGGCTAAAATGTCATTGATCTGCTTAATTGAACCGGAGGCTTCCTTGACCGCCACGATGTTTTTAATTTCGGCCAGTCGGGCCAGCGTTTCCGGCAGAAGATTGACCCCGGTACGGGAGGGCACATTGTAAGGGATTATCGGCAGCGGGGTATCTTCGGCAATGGCGCGGTAATGCTGGTAGAGGCCCTCTTGGGTGGGCCGATTGTAGTAGGGTGTGACCACCAGCGCCGCGTCCGCCCCGGCCTGCCAGGCATGCCTGGTTAGCCGGAGGGCCTCTTCGGTGCTGTTGGAGCCAGTCCCGGCGATGACGGAAACCCGCTTATTTACCGCCTCAATTGCGATCTCAATCACCCGGTCATGTTCCTCATGGGACAGGGTGCTCGATTCGCCAGTGGTCCCGCAGGGAACGATACCCGATACCCCGTTATCAATCTGAAATTCAATCAGCTCCCTAAAGGCCCGCTCGTCAACCTTGCCGGCCTTAAAAGGGGTTACTATTGCGACTATTGCTCCTTTGAACATAATATCTCCTTTACATTTCGGGTATTTCTTCCCCACGAATAAGGTCTTCGTACTCTTCGCGCTTCCTGATGACATGGTATCTATCCCCTGCAACCAGGATCTCGGCAACCCGGGGCCTAGAATTATAATTGGAGGCCATGGCAAAACCATAGGCCCCGGCGCTCATTATCGCAATTAGTTCGCCCCTTTCCAGGCGCGGAATCTTCCGCCCCCGGGCGAAAAAATCTCCGGATTCACAAACCGGCCCGACAATGTCGGCAATAATTTCCGGCCGTTCCTCCTTGATTACCGGCTGGATGTGCTGGTAAGCGCCGTAGAGGCTGGGGCGGATAAGATCGTTCATCCCAGCGTCAACGATCACAAAGTTTTTGTTTTCCGCTTCCTTGGTGTAAAGAACGGTCGCAACCATGATGCCCGCGTTGCCCACAATGACCCGCCCCGGCTCTAAAATGACAGTGACATCGAGATCTTTAGCCTTCTCCACCAGGGCTTGGGCATATTCTCCCGGATGGGGCGGCGTCTCTTCGTTATATGTGATACCCAGGCCTCCACCCAAATCCAGATAGCGGATGCTCATTCCCTCCCGCCTTAGCTCAACAATCAGCCTCTTTAATATCTCCAGAGCATCAACAAAGGGAGAGACTTTGGTGATCTGCGAGCCGATATGACAGCTTACACCTTTTATGTCGAGCCAGGGCAGCCGGGCGGCGCGTCGGTAGTGATTTAGTGATTCCTTAAGGTTTATCCCAAATTTATTTTCCCTTAACCCTGTGGAAATATAGGGGTGGGTCTCTGGATCAACATCCGGATTGACCCGAAGCGCAATCCCCGCTTTGATCCCCATCTGCTTGGCCCGGCTATGTATCACCTCCAGTTCCTGGGATGATTCCACATTGAACATCAGAATGCCCGCGGCAATCGCCGCATCGATCTCCTCAATTTTTTTCCCTACCCCGGAATAGACCACGCGGGAAGGATCCACTCCGGCTTTTATCCCCCGGAATAATTCTCCCCCGGAGACAATATCCAATCCGGCGCCCTTATTAATGAATAGCTTAAGCAGGGCCAGATTGGAATTGGCCTTTACGGCATAGCAAATCAGGTGGGGAATATCCGCAAACGCCGCGTCAAAAACCCGGTAATGGTTCGTCAGGGTGCGCTTGCTGTAAAGATAAAAAGGCGTCCCCACCGCTTTTGCCAAATCAAAAATGGACACATCCTCACAGCATAGAGCGCCGTTCTTATAGTGAAAATCATGCATTTATCAGCAAATCCCCTTTCATCTATTCTACAGTGGCCCCTTCGCCGCATCTTCCCCGGTCGTTACAGGCGCTGATCCGCCAGCGATAGGCTGATCCTGTTTTCGCGCCGCGGTCGATAAACCGATAGGCCCCGCTTTTCTCTTGATCACTGACCGCAACCCGGGCTGGGGTGGCAACGAGCTCATACTTGACCGGGCACGAGGGGCAAACCAGATCCAACTGCGCCCGCTCGACCCGAAACGACCCTGCCGCGTCAGTCAGGCCGGCCAGACGCCATTTCAAGAGCGGGCCCTCACCCGTCGTTTCAACTGACATATCACGGATCAGGCCGGGCGACGCAAAACTTTTGGGCTGGGGGTTACTCTTCAAGCCGCAACCAGCCACAACAAGCGCCAGCACCATTAGCAGGGCAACCAGAAAGAAACATGGCGCGTTGCGGAGCTCTTTTTCCGGATGGAAAAAGGGTTTCACGATTGCTTCTCCATTTCCATAAGTCGGGCGGCAACCGCTTCATGGGAGGTGCCACCTAGAACCTTCTTTCTTTTTACGGAATTTTCCAGATCAAGGCATTGGAAAACATCATCCTCAAAGCCGCCGTAGAAGCGCCGCATTTCCTCCAACTTAAGGTCAGTCATGGCCTTGCCTTGATCCAGGCAAAAGCGGACGATACGTCCTACTATGCCGTGGGCTTCGCGAAAGGGGACCCCCTTGATGACCAGGTATTCCGCCACATCGGTAGCGGTGGAAAACCCCCGGCCCGCCTCTTCCAGCATCCTGGCTCGGTGGAATTGGACATTTTGCATCATCCCGGTCAAAACGCTCATACTGGCCTTGAGCGTGTCTATAGTGTCAAAAAGCGGTTCCTTGTCCTCCTGCAGATCCCGGTTGTAACTCATGGGTAGCGCCTTCAACATGGTAAGCACGGCCATCAGGTTGCCGTAAACCCGGGCGGTTTTTCCACGGACCAATTCCGCCACATCGGGATTCTTCTTCTGCGGCATGATACTGCTGCCAGTGGTAAAGGCGTCGCCGATTTCAATAAATCCAAACTCACCACTGGACCAGATGATCATGTCCTCGCACAGACGACTTAAATGCATCATTGTCAAAGAGGCGCAAAAGATGAACTCTGCCACGAAATCCCGATCCGCCACCGTATCGAGGCTGTTGCGGCTTATCACGGGGAAGGCCAAGAGCTTCGCCACGTAGGCCCGATCAAGCGGCAGGCCGGTTCCCGCCAGGGCCGCCACACCCAGGGGAAGGACATTTACCCGTTTATAACAATCCGCAAAGCGGCCGCGATCGCGCTCCAGCATCTCCCAGTAGGCCAAAAAATAGTGGGCCAGCAATACCGGTTGCGCCTTCTGGAGATGGGTATAGCCGGGAATGATGGTCTTACTCTCCTGTCTGGCCAGTTGCTGCAATACCCCCTGGAAGACCTGGGTCAGTTCATCTATCTCTTTTAGTTCTTCCCGCAGGTATAATCTAAGATCGAGCGCGATCTGGTCGTTGCGGCTGCGGCCGGTGTGTAGCTTGCCGCCCACCTCGCCTACCTGCTCAATCAAGAGCCTTTCAACCGCCATGTGAATATCTTCATCACCGGGGTAAAATACAGCCTCCCCCTGCGCGATATCACTGTGAATATCTTGCAAGCCCAAGATGATTATTTTCGCTTCCCGTTTAGTGATAATCCCCTGACGGGCAAGCATTTTCGCATGGGCAATACTGCCTATGATATCGTGATGAAAGAGGCGTTGATCAAAAGCAAGCGACGAGGTAAAGGCCTCAACCTCCCTATCGGTGTCGGCCTGGAATCGTCCGCCCCAGGGTTTTTGTGTTTTATTCATGGCTACTTTCGCGCCTGCAGACGCAATCGTAAGGCGTTTAGCCTAATAAATCCGGTCGCGTCCTTTTGATTGTATACCTGATCCGCATCAAAGGTGGCCAGATCCTCACGGTATAACGACATGGGAGAACGACGGCCCACCACAATGCAATTACCCTTATAGAGTTTCAACCGGGCAACACCGGTGACGTTTTTCTGGGTTTCATCAACGAACTGCTTAAGCAGTTTCATCTCCGGCGAGAACCAGAAACCGTTGTAAATGAGCTGGGCGTACTTGGGGATCAGCGAATCCCTAAGCAGCATCACCTCCCGATCCATCGTGATGGATTCCACCGCCCGGTGCGCGGCCCATAGAACGGTCCCGCCCGGCGTCTCGTAAACACCACGGGACTTCATCCCCACGAAACGGTTCTCCACCATGTCCACCCGGCCAATGCCGTTTTTCCCCGCGATCTGGTTGACATGATCCAAAAGGACGGCGGGGGTCATCCCTACCCCATCGACGGCCACGGGATTTCCCGCTGCAAATTCTATTTCGAGATAGGTCGGACTGTCGGGGGCGTCCAGAGGCGATACCGTAAGAACGAACATATCTTCCGGCGGTTCCCGCCAGGGGTCTTCCAGGATGCCGCCTTCATGGGAGATGTGCAGTAGGTTACGGTCGCTGCTGTAGGGTTTCTCCTTGGTGAGAGGCAGAGGAATGCCATGTTTTTCAGCGTAGTCGATCATCGAGTTTCGCGAATCGAATTTCCACTTGTCGTCACGCCAGGGGGCAATGATCTTGATGGCGGGATCAAGCGCCAGATAGGTGAGCTCGAAACGCACCTGGTCGTTGCCCTTACCGGTGGAGCCGTGAGCCACCGCGTCTGCTCCTTCCATACGGGCGATTTCCACCTGCCTCTTGGCGATCACCGGGCGTGCAATGGATGTTCCCAGAAAATAGGTTCCCTCATAGACTGCATTGGCCCTAAGCGCCGGAAAAACAAAATCCCGGGCAAACTCCTCCTGCAGGTTATCGATATAGACCTTGGCTGCTCCGGTTCGCTTGGCCTTTTCGTAGAGTCCCTGCAGTTCTTCCTTCTGGCCGATATCGGCGGCGAAGGCCACCACTTCACAGTTGTAAGTTTCAATCAGCCACTTGAGGATAACCGATGTATCCAGGCCACCGGAATAGGCCAGAACTACTTTTTTTATTTTATCCGCCACTTTCTTTCCCCCTGATTTTATAATTATGGCGCATGGTTTGAACCACGACCTTTAAACCCGCGCCTTCAACAGCATCTCCAAAATCGCCTTTTGCACATGGAGGCGGTTTTCCGCCTGGTCATAAATTACCGACTGGGGTCCATCTAATACCCCGGACGATATCTCCTGGTCGCGGTAAGCAGGAAGACAGTGCATCACTAAAGCTCCCGGTTCCGCCAGCGCCAGGAGCTTCTCGTTGACCTGGTAGGGGGCAAATACCCGTATCCGTTCTTCCTTCTCGGCCTCCCGGCCCATCGACGCCCAGGTATCGGTGTAGAGTACCTGCGCCCCGACCACGGCCTCCGCCGGGTCGCGGTAAAGGTGAACCCCCCGCTTAGCGTCCCTTCTGGCCCGCTTAAGTATCGCCTCATCTGGATCATAGCCCTCGGGACAGGCCAGCGTAAGATGGATGGGCAGCCTGGCTGCGGCATTGAGCCAGGAATTGGCCACGTTGTTTCCATCCCCCAGGTACGCCACCCTGATCCCTTCATGAGTGCCTAATTTCTCCCGGATAGTGAACAGATCACTCAATATCTGGCAGGGGTGAAGAAAATCCGTAAGCCCGTTTATCACCGGGATCGAAGCGTAACGTGCATATTCCTCCACATCCTGATGGCGACTGGTCCTGATGATGATGCCGTCCAGATAACGGGACATAACCCTTGCCGAATCAGCGATAGATTCTCCTCTGCCTACCTGGATGTCACGACTGTTGAGATATATCGCCATCCCTCCCAGTTGAAACATCCCCACCTCAAAGGATATTCTGGTCCGCGTGGACGACTTGTCAAAAATCATCCCCAGGCTCTTGCCCTTAAGCGGGACATAACTTACCCCCTGGGACAAAAGCTTCTTGACAAATGCCGCCCGTTCAAATATCGAAGTAAAATCATCGAGCTCCAAATCATATTCTGTCAAGAGATCTTTTTTCATAGCGCTTCCAGTACCAGATCGAGGTTCTTCACCACCTCGTCAATTTCGCCCTCGGTTACGGTCAGCGGAGGAACAAACCTAAGCACCCGGCCGCCGACACAGTTGATTAGTATCCCCCGGTCCATCAGCGCCTTGACAATGTCGGCTCCATCAATGGTTAGCTCCACGCCGATCATCAGGCCCTTGCCCCGCACCTCACGGATGACGGGGTATTTTACCGCCAGCTTCGCCAGGAGGGCAAGGAAATGTTCGCCTCTTTTACGGCAATTATCGAGTACGCCTGTTTCGGTCATCACCTTGATGGTCGCCAGGGAGGCCGCTGTGGCCAGTGGATTTCCGCCGAAGGTGGAGGCGTGACTGCCCGGCTGGAAGGCGGCCGCCACGCGATTGGTGGCAAGCATTGCCCCGATGGGAAAACCGTTACCCAGCGCCTTGGCCAGCGTCATAATGTCCGGGGGTGCCCCGTATTCCTCGTAGGCGAAAAGCCGCCCAATCCGGCCCATGCCTACCTGCACTTCGTCTAGAATCATCAGGATTCCCTTGCGGTCGCAGATCTCCCGGACACCCCTGAGATAATTCGGATGGGGAATACACACCCCTCCCTCCGCCTGAATCGGCTCCAGCATGACGCCGCAGGTTTTAGGCGTAATGGCCGCTTCCAAAGCGGACAAATCATCAAAAGGTACATAACGGAAACCCTCGAGCAGGGGTGAAAAGCCCTGCTGGAACTTATCCTGTCCGGTTGCCGTGACGGTGGCCATCGTCCGGCCGTGAAACGAATTTTTCATGGTAATCAATTCGTAAGAGCCGGGAGCCATGTTTTCATGGGCGTACTTTCTGGCCAGCTTTATCGCAGCTTCGTTGGCCTCGGCGCCGCTGTTGCAGAAGAAAACCCTATCGGCAAAGGAATGGGCCGTAAGCGCTTCCGCCAGTTTGATCTGCGGTTCAATATGGTAGAGATTGGAAACGTGAAACAGATTCTCCGCCTGCCTCTTTAGCGCCTGAACCACTGCGCTGTGACAATGTCCCAGATTGCAGACGGCAATTCCGGCGACAAAATCAAGGTATGACTTCCCGTCCGAATCCCAAAGGCGGCTCCCGGCACCCTTGACAAATACCACCGGCAGCCGGTTGTAGGTGGCCATCAGATTTTTCTGGCCTGATTTCAGCAACTCCTCAGTTGTCACTTTTCACCTCGCTTGCTTCGGGACCGGCGACAATTTCGGTGCCAATCCCCTCGTCGGTAAACATTTCAAGTAAAATTGTATGTTTCAATCGTCCATCTACAATGTGGGCCTTGTGAACCCCGGCCTTGAGGGCCTTGAGACAGCACTTCACCTTGGGAAACATTCCGCCCTTGATGACACCCTCTTCGATGAGCCTGAGAACATCGCCGCTATCCATCGCATTGATCAGATCGCCGCGGCCATCGAGCACCCCGGGAACATCGGTAAGCAGTAATAGTTTTTCCGCCTTGAGCGCGGCAGCAACCTCGCCCGCCACCAGATCGGCATTTATGTTGTACGTCTCCCCCTTATCGCCCACCCCTGTTGGAGCGATCACCGGTATAAAGCCGTCCTTCACGAGCGACTCGATGAGCGACGCATCGATGGCCTTTACCCTTCCCACCAGGCCCAGATCGATAATCTCGGGAGGCGCATCTTTGGCCTTCTCATCACTGAGATAATATTTATCCGCCCTGGTCAGGTTGCCATCCTTGCCCGAAAGCCCCACGGCCTTGCCGCCGTATTTGTTGATGAGTCCGACGATCTCCTTGTTAACCTTGCCCACCAGCACCATTTCCACAATGTTCATCGTCTCTTCGTCGGTAACCCGCATTCCCTGGATAAATTTCGACTCCTTGCCCAGTTTGGCCAATACCTTTCCGATCTGGGGGCCGCCTCCGTGGACCACTACCGGATTAATTCCGATATACTTCATCATCACCACATCCCGGGCGAAGTTGTCCTTCAGTTGATCGTCAACCATCGCGTGACCGCCGTATTTAATGACGACGGTCTTGTTATAAAAGCGCCTGATATAGGGCAGCGCCTCGATAAGTATCTCCGCACGTTCGATCGGCGTAATCGGCTTATCCATAAACACCTCAATTTCCGGGGCAAGCCCCGTTAATTATTCGTTAATACTTAAAAAGTCAGAATTAAGAATCGAGTTAATGTTCAGTTGGTCAAACAATTTACACTTGCCTGTTTACCAGGCCATCGAGTCTCAAAAATCCTGGAGCGGGCATTATTCTATTCTGACTCCGGACTCCTGTTTTTTACAATATATACCTGCTTAAATCTTCATCTTCAACTATATCGGCCAGCTTTTCCCGGACGCGTTTATCGTCAATCACTACCTTCTGGCCACCCATATCCGGGGCGTCAAAGGAAATGTCTTCCAGGAGAATCTCCATTACCGTATAGAGCCGCCGGGCGCCTATATTTTCCGTTTTCTCGTTGGCCAGGGCGGCCAGTTCGGCAATCTCCGCAATGGCTCCCGCGGTGAATTCCAGATGCACCCCTTCGGTGGACATCATGGAGGTGTACTGCTTGATCAAGGCGTTATTGGGCTCAGTCAATATCCGGATAAACTCTTCCTTTCCCAGCGAGTCCAGCTCCACCCGGATGGGAAACCGGCCTTGCAGCTCCGGGATCAGATCGGAGGGCTTGGAAGCGGTGAAGGCGCCGGCAGCAATAAAGAGAATGTGATCCGTCTTGGCCATTCCGTAGCGCGTGTTGACATTGCATCCCTCCACGATAGGCAAGAGGTCGCGCTGGACCCCCTCCCGGGAGACGTCCGGACCCTGTCCGGAATCAGAGCCGACGACCTTGTCTATCTCATCAAGAAAGACGATTCCCGACTGTTCCACCCTTTCCAGGGCATCACGGGCAACCTTTTCCATATCCACCAGTCGCTGTGCCTCTTCTTCCTTGAGTATGACCCACGCCTCAGCCACCGTGGTCCGCAGAATCTTTTTCTTCGGGGGGAAGACATTTCCCAGCATCTCTTTGATGTTAAGACCCATATCCTCCATCCCCCCAGCGGAGAATATCTCGATCATCGGCGCCGGTCTAGACTCGGTAACCTCCAGCTCCACCTGCCGGGAGTCGAGCTTTCCTTCCTTGAGAAGACGACGGAGCTTATCTCTGGTCGAATTTTGCGCGGGCTGGTTTTCCACCGCGAATTCTTCCAAATGTCGCTCCGGATAATTCTCATCTGGTTTCCTTTCCGACTTAACAGGCGGCAGGAGGATATCCAAAAGCCTCTCTTCCGCAAGTTCGGCGGCCTTCACGGCAACCCGCTCCTGCTCCTCTCCCCGCAAAATATTAACCGCCAGTTCCACCAGATCGCGAATCATGGACTCGACATCCCGTCCCACATAGCCCACCTCGGTATATTTCGAGGCTTCCACCTTGATGAAGGGTGAGCTATCCAACTTAGCCAGGCGTCTGGCGATTTCCGTTTTGCCCACGCCGGTAGGGCCGATCATGATGATGTTCTTGGGAAGTATTTCATCAGCCAAACTCTTATCGAGCTGCTGCCGGCGCCAACGGTTCCGCAAGGCGATGGCCACAGCCCGTTTTGCTTCTCCCTGGCCGATTATATGCTGATCAAGCCGGTCGACAATTTCTTTCGGTGTTAAGTTGCTGGTGGACATAAAACCTCTGCTTTCATTTATGCTTGACGGCTTCGAAAAAAGCACGGACGCTTAAGTTGCGCTAAATCACTCGTCACCGTGGCATACTCTAAGTACGTATCATTCCTCGTGATTTGCGCGTCTCGCCCGCAAACTTTTTTACAAAGCCGTCCTAAAATTTAAGTTTGATCGACTTTTTACGACAGCGTCACTGTGAACTACTTCGTAACGAGCCCCGCTGCTCCCGTTCATGCTTCTTCTTCCAGGTCGAGGGTCTCCAGGGTAATATTGCCATTGGTGAAAATACATATCTCGGAAGCTATTCTCATGGCTTCCAGCACAATGTCGTCTGCGTCGAGATCCGAATGCTTTACCATGGCCCGGGCCGCAGCCAGGGCATAGGGTCCGCCGGAGCCGATGGCCATTACCTCGTCGTCGGATTCGATCACGTCTCCGTTGCCCGATATCATCAGAAATGCTTCTTTGCTTACGGCAATCATCAGTGCCTCCAGGTGGCGCAACACCCGGTCGGTCCGCCAGTCTTTGGTCAGTTCCACCGCCGCCCGGAGCAGATTCCCTCGATATTGTTCCAGCTTCTGATCAAAACGGTCGAAAAGGGTGAAGGCGTCCGCGGTGGCACCTGCAAAACCAACTATCACCTGGTTATTGTAAAGCCGCCGGACCTTGCGGGCCTTGTGCTTCATTACCGTGGTGTCAATCGTGACCTGGCCGTCTCCGGCCACGGACACCTTTCCCTTGTGCCTTACCGCTAATATTGTCGTTCCCTTGATCAGCATCTATTCTTTCCTTGACGATTTTGATGACCCGGCCCGGGGGTGGGCCTGGTCATATACCTCGAGCAGGCGGCCCACGGTCACCTGGGTGTACCGCTGGGTGGTCGAGAGGCTCTCATGCCCCAGAAGTTCCTGAATCGACCGCATATCCGCACCGGCGTCCATCATATGGGTCGCAAAGGTATGCCTGAGGGTATGGGGGGTGACTCTCCTGGCAATCCCCGTTTTTTTCGTCTGCGCGGCAACTATCCGTTCCAAAACACTAACCGAGATCCGCTGCCCTCTTTTACCAAGAAAAAGGGGATAATTTATATCTTCTTGCCCGGAAAACTTCAAGGAATCATTTACTGCGGACCGGTATTCCCGCAGCGCGCTCAAAGCCTTTTCACCCACCGGCAGTATTCGCTCTTTTTTGCCCTTGCCACGAATCTTCATCAATCTTTCCGTAATGTCAACGTCAAGCACATTCAAGCCGGCAAGCTCACTTACCCGCAGCCCCGAGGAATAAAAAAGCTCCATAACGGCGCGATCTCTCAGTCCTGTTATCCCCGGCGCGGTGGGGCCATCAAGCAGGGCAAAGGTCTCGTCCACGGACAGGAAAACCGGCAGCGGCCGTTCATGGCGGGGGCTCTGGATCAGCTCCATCGGATTGTCCGCGATCTTGCCCCGGCGGCGGAGAAACTTGAAAAATGTTTTCAGGGCGGCGATCATCCGGATGAGGGTCGGCTTTTTAGCCTGGTTACGGTAAAGCGCGGCCAGGTAACCGGCGATCAGGTCATGGTCAAAGACCGGCAGAATCTCTTTTGCATCCGCTTCCGCCAAAATCCCCTCGGCTGCGAGATAGGATCGGAACTGATGAAGGTCAGCCAGGTAATATTTGACGGTCAGAGGGGAAAGATTCCTCTCCGTCTCCATGTAGCGGGCAAATTCCTTGAGTATCTGTTCCATAGCCCAAAAATAAAAAAAGAGCAGCGCATGACCGTTTATAGCCCATGCGCCCTTATTTCCGTACTCCAAGGGGGCAAGCGCCGCCCCCCCGCACGGCAATCCTCGCCGCAACCTCACATCTTGTACTTGCCAAAATCTTCCTGAGACAGGTTTTCCAGGAATTCCTTAAGTTTCTCCTTTTTTATATCGTCGATATCCTCGTCCTTCAAGCCAAAATCCACATTTCGGGACTTATCAATGACCTTCTGGTCCACAAAAATGGGAACCTTGGCCCGCAGCGCCAGGGCGATGGCGTCCGATGGGCGGGAATCGACAATGACCAGACGGCCCTCTTTTTTCAGATGAATATTGGCAAAAAAGGTATTATTCCTAATATCAATAATCTCTACTTTATCCACCGCCACATCCAGTGCCTGGATGATATCCCGCAACAAGTCATGAGTCATGGGGCGCGAAAAGGCAATTTGCTCCATTTCGCCGGCAATTGCCGTAGCTTCATACAGGCCGATCCAGATGGGGATAGCTCTTTTGTTATCCAGGTCTTTGAGGATAACAATCGGAGTATTGGTCAGCGGATCCATTGTAAGTCCTGCTACTTTCATTTCTATCATTTTCGTCCCCTCCTTTGCCGGACGGTCACAACTGCCCTCTTAAGGAGTGCAGATACGCCCTGGTAATAGTCACCTCGACCAGAGTCCCCGTCAATTGGGGGCTGCCCGGGAAATTCACTATCCGGTTTTCACTGGTCCTGCCGGTCAGGTCGGCCATGTTATTTTCGTTTACCCGCTCGACCAGGACCTCCACCCGGCGACCCACCCAGGACTGATTTTTTTCCAGTGTATGCTTTTCCTGTAAAGACTGGAGAATCTGCAGCCTGGCCTTACGGATCGCCTCATCAACTTTACCGGGCAGAACCGCAGCCTTAGTGCCTTTTCTTTCTGAATACTTGAAGGAAAAGGCACCGTCAAATCTAACCTGCTCCATCATGTCCAAAGTAGCGGAGAAATCCTGTTCGGTCTCGCCGGGAAAACCGACTATTATATCCGATGTGATACTAACATCGGGCGATTTTTTTCTCAATTTGTCAACCAGAGTCCGGTAATCATCCCGCAGATAGCCCCGGTTCATCAGGGCAAGGATCCGGTCCGAACCTGATTGAACGGGCAGGTGGATATGATTGCAGAGCTTTGCCATGCTGCCGAACAGATCGATCAGTTCGTCAGAAAGGTCGCGCGGATGGGAGGTGGTAAACCTGATCCGGCTTAGCCCCGGAATCTTGTCTATCTCCTCCAGCAGACTCCGAAAACCGCCCCCCCCTTCCTTCTTCCCATAAGAATTGACATTTTGCCCCAGGAGAGTAACCTCCTTAAGGCCCAGATCCACCAGAGCTCGTATCTCGGCGACAATCGCAGCAGGTTTCCGGCTCTCCTCCCTGCCCCGCAGATAAGGAACGACGCAAAAAGCGCAATAGTTATCGCACCCCTGCATGATGGTAACAAAGGCGCTTACGGCCGGGGGCGGCGGCTGGGGGGATTCATCAAGAGAATCAATATACCCGGCCTCCGGAATCACGTCCGCCATCCGCTCTCCTGTTTCCTCAACCGCACGGATAAACTCGGGCAGCCGGTTGATATTGCGGGTGCCGAAGACCAGATCCACCTGGGGCGCCCGGCGAAATATTTCCTGCGACTGCCCCTGCGCAATGCAACCGCCGACCGCGATTATCAACTTCTGATTCCCTTCTTTCAGTTTACGATATCGTCCCAGTTCACTGAATGCCTTCTGTTCCGCCTTATGACGAATGCTGCAGGTATTGACGATGATTATTTCCGCATCCTCGGCGCGCTCGCTGGGCAGATAGCCGCAACCCTTCAGGAGCGCTTTCATCCGCTCCGAATCATAGACGTTCATCTGACAGCCGAACGTGCGAATATATACTTTTTTGCTGACCATAAGTAACAAGAAATATAAGAACTTTTTTGATTTGTCTTAATATTTAAGCCCAGGATAGTCAACTTTTTTTTACTGCCGCGGGCGGCCTTCCGGCTCAGGCACAAGTAAGAACCCGGAACGTCTAGATTCATTTACAGCCGGCCAGACATTATGCTTGGAAAAAACGTAAATACTCTCTTTTCCCTCCCTGGCGGGAGGAGCGGTAATGGCCAAATCCTCTGGAACAGCGGGCCTTGTGACCACGTCGTGTCCCCTTGGCAACAAGCAAGACCGTTTCCGCCCTCAAGGGGCGACACTAACTTTATATCGCCCTTATTTTAATCCTTGCCTCAAGACTGAATCGTCGCCCGGGGACGTTGAAAATTCTTGTTTAAGAGCGCCTTTTCTGTTAGCAACACACAAAGACAATGCCGTCAAAATAAACAAAATCAATACCCCATTGCGAGAAATTGGCTTATGAATAATAACGAATGCATTGCGGTTGCCAGAGATGTCCTGCGGCTCGAAGCTGACGGAATCACGGGCTTGATTGACAAGACGGGAGAAAGTTTCGCCCGGGCCGTCGATATAATCTGCAACTCCAAAGGAAGGGTAATAGTAACCGGAATAGGAAAGTCCGGCATCATCGGAAAGAAAATTGTCGCTACCATGATCAGCACGGGGACCCAGGCAATGTTTCTCCATCCGGTGGAGGGTTTGCACGGCGATATGGGAATCGTGACTAGGCAGGACGTAATCCTGGCCATCTCCAACAGCGGGGAAACAGACGAGTTGAATACCCTTCTGAACAATATCCGTCATACCGGCGCCCCTTTGATCTCCCTTACCGGCAATCCTTCATCAACTCTAGCCGGCGTAAGCGACGCGGCAATTGACGTAGGAGTGGCGCGGGAGGCCTGCCCGTTCGGCCTCGCCCCGACCGCGAGCACCACCGCCGCAATGGCCATGGGAGATGCCCTGGCAATAGCCCTGATCATCCGGAAGGGTTTTCAGGAAAAGGACTTCTACAAAATTCACCCGGGCGGCAATCTGGGGCAGAGGCTCCGGGCCAGGGTCAGGGATGTAATGATAGCGGGCAAGATGATTCCCCGTGTTGTATCCGGCAGCTCGCTTCTCCAGGCCATTGAAGAGATAGACCGTAAAAATAAGGGTTTCGTGCTCGTTACCGACGCGTCTAACCATCTGGTGGGCATCCTCACCGATGGTGATTTAAGGAGGCTGGTTAAGTCGGGTCAGCTGTCCATGGAAGAAAGAATTGACCTGGTGATGACTAAGACGCCCAAGACCATTGCGGAAGGTTTGTCACTCGCCCAAACCATAGAGAAAATGCAGCGCGAGGAAATTACCACCTATGCCGTAGTTGATAAAAACAATGAGCTTATGGGCTATGTCCATCTGCACGACATCTTGGGCCGCGGCGGAACAATCCAAATTTCGCTTCCCTCGGAGCAGCCATGCCTGTTGCCTGATAGCGGCGGTTAACAGTGGACACTCAATTCTGATGCCTTCGCAAAAACTCCGGATTCCCCTCACCTCACGGGAGTGGATAAAGGCAAGGGAAAGTTAAGAACTGGAAATAACGGCTATTATCACCTTCATTCCAGCCCTCTCCCTTCAGGCAGAGGGACTCTAGCGTAAACAACACACACACCTTTTTTGGTTTCTTGAAGGCGCCTTACATGGATCACGACCGGAATGCGAGGCTAATCGACAGCGATTCTCCCCTAAACGGAACGTTCAATATCGGCATGTGGGAGGCAGACGGCCGGGCAGCGCCTACACCTGGCGGAGCTGTTCACCTTCCAGAGGGCAACAAATATCCCGGTCTTTCAGGTGGGACGGGCTGACCTGGGCGGCACCGAGAGCTTTGGCTACGGCAATACGATGTCCGTCGCCATGTTGAACATCACCTTCTTCTTTTTAAGCTCAGCAATGGGAACAGTAACATATAGCGTCAAGCGAAGTGCGGCGATCAGCGGCAGCGGCAATTTCACGTTCCCCGGCGCCGCGGCGGGAAAGCTCGCTTGCCCGCCATCGACCCCGGTAGCCACGGTTCATTCTCCGGCTCGCCCGTGGGCATCGTCGGCGCCCCTCAATAAAAAAACCGGTGCAGCCG
>JBBIRO010000025.1:27321-45421 GCA_037441775.1 Syntrophobacterales bacterium | reverse complement strand
AATAACTGTAAAAGGCTGATAATGCCGAATAGGGCTGCGGCGAAACGCGAGCATCCGGGCTTATTGCCGCGTAGTGGAATTTGCTTAAGCCCTAATAATTTTTATAGATGATGTCAAGGTATTTCGCAACAATTCAGTAACTATCCAGTCTAGAGCGGCGGCGGTTTAAAAGGTAGTGCCATCCCTGTTGGGCGCAAGCGGTGTTGCCTATTGCCAAAGTGGACACAGACCACAAGACCCGCGGCTACAGAGGATTGGGCAATCCCGACTCCTTTCGCCAGTGAGGGGAAGACATAGTTTTTGCGCTTTACCCACGCCTATTGTCCGGCTTGCGGCAACTGGATCTTTACCCAATTCAGCCTTGACGCGGTCATCAGAAAAGTCTCGCGGGCAGAAATGTAATCAGCCCCGGAAAAGCAATTAGAATCGGTATGGCTATCAGGAATAATATAAAAAATGGCGCCGAGCCGATGAAGATATCTTCCAGCGTCACATCCGGCTCAGCCACTCCTTTGGTCGCATAGACATTAAGCCCCACCGGCGGGGTGATAAGTCCCGCTTCTATCGCCATAATCATTATTACTCCAAAATATATCGGATCTATACCCATCGCCTTGACCACCGGTGTAAGGATCGGCAAGGTAATAGAAAGCATGGAAATTGAATCCAGAAAACATCCCATGACGAGATAAATTAGCACCATGATTAAAATAAAATGTACCGGCGAAAAACCCATGCCAAATATCAGCTTCATAACGGATGGCGTTATCTGCGAAAGCATCAGGAACCGGGCGAATATTGCGGCGCCCGCCAGAATAAAAAAAATCATTGCCGAGGTCGCGACAGTTTGCAGTCCGCATTTGCTCAATATATGCCAGCGTTTCTGGCCTCCGGTAACCAAGGTGATGATAATTAATATCAAAGCTCCCCAGGCGGCAGCTTCCGTCGGGCTGAAAATACCGCCGTAGATACCGCCAATGATGATGACCGCACAAACATAAATAGGCCAAAGCAATAAAAGTGCGGCGAATCGCTCCCGCCAGGTTGCCTTCGCCTGGGCTATGGATGCAACGCCTCCGACCATAGCCGGCTTTAGCCAGGCGATAATAAGTATTCCCGCAGAGAACAGCAGTGCCAAAAGCAGCCCAGGCACTACGGCGGCAATCAGCATCTTGCCGACGGATAACTCAGCAAGCAGAGCGTAAATAATTATGAGAATGCTGGGAGGAATCAACATGCCGATTGCGCCGGCGGAGGAACAGATGCCGTAAGCCAGCCTCTTGTCGTAACCGTAACGTCTCATTTCGGGAGCGCTTACCTGGGCAAATACTGCTGCGGTCACCATCGATGAACCAGTAACAACCCCAAAGGCGGTACAGCTAAAAACCGTGGCCACCCCAAGGGCGCCGCGAAACCGGCCCACCCACATCCCGATAACCTTGTATATATCGCTGCTCAAGCCACTGATGCCGGCCAGTATTCCCATGAAGACAAACAGGGGGATCGTAATCAGAACCGACGTGGCAACCGCATAATAAGCCTGACCAGTCGCCAGCCAGCCGCTGGGGTTGAAACCCATAAGCAGGACATTGCCAAGCAGACCTACGGCCATTAAAGCTAAAGCGACATGCACCCCCATTACCAGCATCAAGATTAAAAGCACTATTCCGGCGACACCTATTGTAATAGGCTCCATAAAAATACCCCTTTAAATTAGTCCACTATTTGACCCGATTCTCCAAACAATGCATTCGGTATTTGGCCTACGTTAAAAAGATTCCCGACATTCACAATGAGGCGCAACAAAAAAAGCAGCGTGAACGTGCCAAAGCCGATCGGCAAAACAAGCTTTCCCAGCCACAGGGGGATGTTGATTCTGGCCATCATGAATTCTCCCTTCAGAAATGACTCGCCAAAAAACATCGCGGCAAAATAGGTCATCATACCCAAAGCAAAAACACCCACCAGGCTGGCAAGGCAATCGAGCGCCTGAGTATATTTTTCAGGCAAACGCTGTGAAATCAGGGTAACACGGACATGGTGGCCGGTTATCAGCGCCCAGGCCAGAGCCGGAAAGCTGATCCAGGCGGACAGAAGACCCAGGCTTTCCGTTGCTCCCGGTATGGATTTGCCAAAAAGATAACGGCCTGTGACATCGGTGACCACCAAAGCTGTGGTGAAAAACATGAAACCCACACCCACCATGGCCAGATAACGGGTAATTTTTTGTGAAGCGGCAATTATCTTCAATGTGATTGTTTCAGAATCGCCCATGGCTATTTTCCTTTTTATGGAAATTCACAATTCCCGCGAAAGGCGCATAGTTTCGCCTCCCGCAGAAATTGCTCATCAATGAAAAAACCAGTCTTATATTATTTTACGCCCCACTCCCGCGGCCAGGCGTACCCCAATTTGGCCATTTCTTCCTGGTAACGTTTCACCATTTCGCTTCCGGGAAATCCTCTTGCTTCGAGGTGCTTGATAAAATCGGCCGTGGTATCTGGTGTAGCCGCAAGCCATTTTTCCCGGTCCGCTTTTGATAGTTCTATAAAGCTAACTCCCGCCTTCTTCATGCTTTCAACCAGAGCGCCTTTCTGTTTTTTATCGTAGTCCCACAAAAAGATTTCCGCCTCTCTGCCGACATCGATAAATATCTTCTGAAATTCAGGGCTCAGTTTTTTAAATGAGGTCATGCTCATCAAGAGACCCTCATTAAGATAGGTCCCCAGGCCGGCATCAATCGCAAATTTGGCTACCTCACTAATTTTAAAGGCATGATTCATGTCAATTGGCAGGATGCTCATGTCAATGAGTTTTGTCTGCAACGACATGTAGCGCTCGCCACCAGGTTGAACTACGGGAACAAGACCCACCGGTTCCATCCACATCCCGAAATACCGGCCCACTAATCCCACCTTTTTTCCCTTAAGGTCCGCCACGGTTTTGACGGGACCGGTGCTCATGATAATGTAGTAAGAGCGTGTCGTGTTAGATAGATTGATCAGGCCCTCATCGGCAAACTTCTTCTCGTACTGGGGAAAAGATGCCATGGTCCGTCGCAAGGCGGTGCCCACAATACTGGGATCTTCCGAGCTGAAGGGAAAGGAAAAGCTGAAGCCGGCGAAGGGGAAAATTCCCGGCCAGTACCCTAAAGAGGTGCATATTATGTCCACGACTCCCTTTCTCGCCAGATCGAGTTGAGCGGCCGGCGCCGCGAGCGCTCCACCCCAGTAGGATTTAAATGTTATCTGTCCCTTGGTACGTTTGGTGACTTCGTTCATAAACCATGTTGAACGGGCATGATCGGAGCTGCCGGGCACAAATGCGGAGCTTAACGTCAGCTCTATCGGTTTTACGGCCGGAGTAGAGGCAGTAGCGGGCATCGCTACTAACAACAGCAGGATTGGGAGAAATATAAGAATTAATGCATTCTGTCTTATCGTCTTCATCGGAACTCTCCTTTCGTTGCTCTTGGTTTAGTCTATTGCAATCTCTTGCATGCCTCCGCGATCATATGTAGCTATTCTCGACCATACCTCCTTTCATTCCGCTGATATTACGTACATGCAACCCCGCCGCCCGCAAAAAGACCTGTTTATAGTTATGATGTTCATTGAAATCCCTGTCCACTCTTTTTGCCATTTACCTAAGGTCGGTACCTCAGGAATATTTAGCCCCCGGCAACCATGGGTAACATCATAAATTCATCTCCCTCCTTAAGAACCGTTTCCAATCCGTTTAAAAATTGAATGGCCCGTCCATTAACCATAAAACGCAGGTGCGGGAGGGGTAAATCCGTACCAGGCTGAAACAGTTGCTCGGATAGTTCTTGGCCCCACCTGTTTACCATCCAGGCCAGAAGATCACGGACGGTGCTTCCCTCCGCCAGCGCCACCTCCAGCTCAGGCTGACCGAGAATATTTTTCATTGCCAAAATGGTCTTCAGTTTAACGGTAATCAGTTCACGCATAATCAGCTTATTTTCATCTGATCGGCAGCATAGGCCAAGCCTAATTCCACGAGCTTTTTCCGGGAGGGAACACCAGTCGGCCCATCCCAGCCTCTTGCCAGGTAATACTCATCTAGCATCTCCTCGAGATCATCTTTGCTGATCATGTGCCCTTTCGAGGAACCGGCCTGCAGCGGCTCGGTCATCAACCGCTCGGGGAAGGTGTCATCCGCCCTGGTAAACCCTTCTCTCACATTGAACAGGCGCGCCAGATTATTTATCCGCTCGCCCACCCTGACAACCTCTTCCGCCGTATAGGCAAGCCCGGTAACGGCTTCCATCATCTGGGAGGTATGCTCTGCCGCCATAGCCGGCAGGGACGTGTCTAATATGAAAACACACAAAGTGGGACAATCGCAGGTCGCGGTTCTTACATCCTGGTTCCATTTGGTAAGTTTTCCTTTACCTGCAATGCTTAACCTGTCCACTTCATAGGGTACCGGGATCCCGAAAATCTCCTGAAAGGCATAGCCGCGATTATGGTCGCCGCCGGTGTAGGAAGTCGCATAGGCTAATCCATGGCCCTTGGCACCGCGCACGTCATAACCGGGAAGCTCAAGACCCTTGATATGCATTGCATACTTCTTTGCTCCCCTTCCTATTTTTTTTGACGCAACCTTTACGCCATCGGCCAGGAGGGCACCTAACCCCTCCCGAAAGGCGATCTGCTTAAGTAATGCCACCATCGCCTGATGATTGCCGAAGTTAAGCTCCAACCCTCCGGTATCAGCAAGATTCAATATCCCCTTCTCGAACAATTCCATTGCAAAGCCAATGGCTACTCCCGCGGAGATGGTATCCAATCCTAACTCGTCAGACAAACGGTCAGCGGCAATGATGCTGTCTATATCATCAACGCCGGTCTGCCCGCCGAAAGCGTAAAGCGTCTCGAATTCGGGCCCCTCGGCTAATATGCCACGATAGGGAGCGCTCTTGGCCAACCTAAGCTGACTGCACCCCACGGGACAATTATAACAAAAATACCTCCCCAGCTTCCTGGTCTGAATGGCATCGACGCCGATCTGCTCCACCGGGGTAAATTCACCCGTGGCGGTCCAATTTTTCGCGGGGAAAATACCCAGGGCACAGGTATTATCAACATTCGTGGGGGTGCCGATTTGGGCCATTCCCGAATAGAGAAACGGGCTGTCTTTCATCGCCTTTAACATCTCGCTCCGGACCGCCTTGAATTTTTCATCCCAGGCAATCTCCACCGAGCCGCTGCCGCGCACCGCGATAGCCTTGAGATTTTTCGATCCCATGACCGCCCCCAGCCCCTTGCGGCCCGCCGCTCTTCTTTCGTTGATAATGCAGGCAATCTTGCTTAAATTTTCACCCGCGGGACCAATACAGGCGATGCGGATGTTCTGATCGTCAAGCTCATCCTTAATGATCTGCTGGCAATCGGAGGTCTGGGTTCCCCAGACATGACCTGCATCGCGAAAGCGGACGCTGCCATCCTTGATCGAGACATAGATTGGCTTTTTTGCCTTTCCCTCGACGATGAGAACATCGTAGCCGGCAAATTTCAATTCCGCCGGAAAATGTCCGCCCGAAAGGCACATGCCCACGGTATTGGTCAGGGGCGATTTGGCGGTGACGGCGATCCGGCTGGCGCAGGGAACGGTTGTGCCGCTAAACGGCCCGGGGGCAAAAATAAGTTTGTTCTCCGGGCCCAAGGGATCTATCCCCCCGGCAAGTTCGTCGAAGAGAAATTTAACACCAAAACCGGCCCCGCCAATGAAATCCTGGGCGACATCAATCGGCAATTGCTCAGTTGTTGCCGTCTGATCAGTAAGGTTGATACGCAAAATCTTCCCGGTATATCCTCCCCGATACATCCCCACGTTACCTCCTGTCTCGTCTTAAAAAAAATCGTTCCTTCTCAGGGCTAATGCCAAACATTAAGCTGCCTTTTATACCCTCAAGCCCAAGAATCGGCTGGCGCCGAATAGGCAGCGGGCTATTTCCCCCCTGTTTCCCGGTAATAAAGCGCCGGCAGCAGATCAGCCAGGTTCCCCATCTCTTCAATGCAATGCTGCATGAGAGCTCTGCTGAGCTTTTCATCCGCGGCAAAAAGCCAGAAACGGCTCCGCATTTCGCAGCCGAAGTCGGTATCCCGCACTAAATGGATCAGATTGCCGATCTGTACTCCATCCTCCAGGAGCCCGATTTTTCCGCAGACCGCGGCCCCCACCTTCGCTGCCGCGAATCTTGCCGTGTCAAAGAATTCAGAGGGCTCGCGAAAAGTAATCCTCAATTTTACCAGCTCGCCGCCAACATATTCATGAACAAGATGGCTGGCGCCAATGTAGCAGCCCGGCCGCCATTTATCGTCCCACTCCCCGATGATGTGGTCTTGGGGATGCCACGTTTTGTATTTTTCCGTATCTCCCGCGTACCCGAACCACCAGTCAACCATCTTTCCGGCGCAACCAGGCATCCGGGTTAAGACGGCAAGGTAAAAATGGCCGTTTGACAGCCGCTGATAGCCTGTTTCCAGCGATAGATAGCCCGGATTCAAAAGTCTGTTGGTCTCTTCGATAAACATAAGATTTCCTCCCCTTTGTAAATAGTCAAAGACATTAGAATTCGTATATAGAAGTCGCCTTCTGCAGCGCTCAAACTTTTGACGGCTTTATGAAAAGTCCTAAAAACATAATCTTCAAAACGGCCCCCGGAAAAAAGTCGGTTATCTAGTCCCGCCCCTGTGGGCGGCTCGCGCATTGCGTTACACCAGGTCATGGCGGGCACAAGGCCCCCGACTACAGCAACAGCTTCCCGCGACGAAGGATTTAGCTTGAACGCAAGCATCCGGACTTTTTACGAAGTCGTCAATTTTGTTATGCCTTCACTCACCGGCGACGCCATTAAAATTTTACCATCATGGCAGGCAGCCACAAGGCCAGCTTGGGGAAAATCATGATCAAGGACATCGCAAAGAGGCTGAGCAAGACAAAAGGTATGGCCGCCTTGTAAACATCAAACATGGTAGTATCCTTGGTAGCAACACCCTTCATCACAAAAAGGCTTACCCCAAAAGGAGGTGTGATCATGGCGATCTCGATATTAACCAGCATCAGCACCGAAAACCAGATCAGGTCAAAACCAAGTGATTTAACAATGGGAATAAAAATGGGAATCGTGATCATCATGATGGAGGCGGGCTCCATAAAACACCCAAGTATCAGCACGATAACCTGCATTAAGATGATGATGACAATAGGTGGAAGCTCAAGCCCTTGAACAATCGACGCCATACCGGCGCTGGCGCCGCTGAATGCCATAACCTCACTGAAAAATTTGGCTGAGGCGATAATGAGTAAGATCATTCCCGTCACCTTAACCGTGCCCATCAGCGCATTGCGGAAGGTTAGCCAGTTGAGTTTTCCATAGCACAATGCGAGAATGATCACCCCCACGGCGCCGCCGGCCGCCGCTTCACCAGGGCCGGCAATGCCAAGAAACATGACCCCGATGACCAGAAATATAACAATGCCCTGAGGCAGGATGTATTTGACAAACTCCTTGACCTTTACCGCAAGAGGAGTGTGGGGCACATCGTAGACAGGCGCCAATGACGGCTGTATCAAACATCTTCCAATGATGTAGATGGCCATTATGGCCGCAAGCAGCAGACCGGGGATGATTATGGCAATCAATAGACGTCCGATGGAAACATGGGCCAGGGCGCCGCAGAGTACGGCAAGACCGCTGGGCGGAATCAGCATGGCTAGATTACCGCTTCCCATAATCGGCCCCATGGTCATCTGCTTCTTATATCCGCTCTTTTCCATCTCCGGCACCAGCGTTGCTCCCAGCATGGCCACACTGGCGATGCTGGTGCCGGTAAGGGTGGAAAAGAGGGTGCCGGCGCCTACCGCTAACAGACTCAATCTTCCCGGCAGACGACCAAGCCACTTATCTAGCGTTTTTATAAGGACTGGGGCCATTCCGGAGTGAAAAAGCACCTCCCCCATTAAGATGAACAGCGGGATGGGTAGAAAGATGAAACTGGTAAGCGTTGAGTACATGCTGTGGTAAAGCCGCTCTACGCCTACCAATCCGCCGAAAAAAACGTAACCCGCTATAATATTTACCAACAAAAAGCAGAAAGCAATCGGCAGGCCGGTGATCATCAACAGCATAAGACCGCCGAACATTAATAAAAGAACGTATGGCCACTCCATCGCTTGTCATCCTTCAACAAAAGTGCTGGTTTTATACCCGAAGTTAATTTTACGTTTTCCCGCTTGAGGCCTGGCGAAGATGAAATATTGCCCTGCGGAGGAACTGGATAGCGAGCAACACGAACCCCAGGACGCTGGCAATAGTGATATAACCACGGTTAATTCTTATATATCCGCTGGCGGTTACATATTGGGTTTGAAAGGAATCCCAGGTGACAGTGAGGCCAAACCAGATTATCGTGAGGCAGATTAAGATAGCCAGGATGGAGGTCCCGGCATTTAAGCGTGCCTGATTTCTCCGGCTAAATAAATCCACGATAAGATCCATTTTCACATGCCCGTCCTGTTTCAAAACCCAGGCGGAAGCGAGGAAAGGGGAAATGTAGAGGATGTACTCATTGGTTTCCATGATCCAATTGGTCGGCCGGGCAAAAAAATATCTCAAGACCACTTCCACACAGGTACTCAGCATGGAATAAAGAAAAAGAAACCCGGCCAACAAGGCAAAACCATAAATGAGACGGTCGAAGACAGTTTGTCCCTGTGGCAACTCTTCCATCGCAGAATTACTCCTTCTAGTTACGGGCGGGGAGGATGTAATCCTCCCCTTTCATTTATGGCCTTTTCTGGCAGTTTCCGTTATCTGGATATTAGCGTCCTTATCCGTTCCACTACTGCGGGCGGGTTTTTGGGCGCGTCTGTTTTCCAGGTGCCATCATAGATGGACTTCAAATACCAGCTCGCGACCTCTGGAGGCAGGGTGTAATATTCAGCGCCCCTAGCAATAGCACGTGCTTTTGCGCCTTTTTCCCATTCCATATATATCGGTTCATACTTCCTCTGCATATCGTCGCGCACCCGCAAGATGAGTTCTTTCATGTCTCGGGGCAAGGACTCCCACTTCTTAAGGTTCATAAATACCATTGCCGTCGGCCGGAAGTAGGGGTTATCCACTACAAAAGGCGCTACCTCGTGCAAGGCATTCTCCACATAAACGCCACCGCCGAAGATGCTTCCAAAAACCAGGCCTCGTTCAATGGCGGTATAGTATTCCGGGATCACGGCCCTTACCGGCGCCGCCCCAAGTTCTGCCAGGGCGCCATGTACCGGAGGCGGCGCTCCCAGGCGGATTCCTTTGAACCCTTCTTTGGTCATGATCTTTTTCTTCAAACAAATGCGAAAATAATTGATGTTGATGGGCATCTTCCTGCTGAGGAATTTTAAGCCCGCCTTGGCGTAGATCTCGTCCAGATAAGCGGGGAGACCTCTGGCTATCTCTTCCTGCCAGGTGATTTCGGAAAGTTTTATCAGGTCGCTGCCGGGCACAAAGTCGGCGAAATTCGCTGTCGAGGCAATGGCCATATCCACCACACCGGCGGCGGTTGCCTTGGCCATATCGGAGATGCTCATCACCTCCGGCCCGCCCCTTACCTCGATGATCAGGGCGCCTTTTGCCTGGGCATTAATCTCATCGATAAAAAGGGGTTTCCAGTGCATGAAATGGGCATCCGTAACCGCCGTATAGGAGATCAGCGAAAGTTTAATGGGCTCAGCTTTTGGCGCTTGCGCCGACGCCGGGGAAACATAACCGATGACCAGGGTAGTCATCACAAAAAACAACAGTAAAGCGTAAAATTGTTTTTTCATTTGCTTCATCCTCCCTCTCAGGTTAATTTGCATATCGGTTCGTCTCTTCAGGCGAAGCCGTCCCCTAACTTACGCTTTGCAGACAGGCGACAATTTCTTCATCCTCCCATAACTATTTAATTTTTAATATCCTCATCGCATTTTCCCCTAAAATCTTCTTCTTTTCTACTGCGGGAATATTCATCGCCTGGACCGCGGCAAGGTTGCTTCTGATGAAATCCTCACCAGCTTCCGGCCCAAACGGGTAATCGGTGCCGAACATCATCCGTTCGGAGCCGAAAAAAGCGTACCCGCAGGGCAATGCCGCCACCGTGCCATCCACGGCCGTGTCGGCGTAGAGATTCTTCCAATATTCGGAAAGCGGTCTTTTCAATTTATGAGCCAGGAAGGTATTGATGTTTTTCTCGACTCGGGTGATAAAAAAGGGCAGGAAAGCTCCCAGATGGTGGGTGACGATTTTCATGGTTGGAAAGCGATCCATCACCCCCCCGAAAAGAAGTCGCCAGACGGCCTGGGTCGTGTCAAACGGCCAGCCGATGATTTGCATCATCCGCCAACCCCCGTCCATATCAACCAGCGGGTAGGAATCCCAATGGGTGGGATGCATGAAAAAAGGCAAGTCATGCTCAACCAACTTTTCATAAAAAGGGTAAAACTCGGGCGAATCGAGCCCTCTGCCCTGCTGATTGGTGCAGACCGTAACGCCACGGCAGTCCAGTTCATTAATCGACCGGCTCAGTTCGTCCATGGCGCTCTTCATGTCGAGCAGGGAGATGAAGGAGATGTTGATAAATTTTTTCGGGTAGGCCTTGACCAGGGCATAATTGTCCGTATTGGAGCGACGGCAGATTTCTGCAGAATCTTTGGCGTCGAAGCCAATAAGAACCGATCCGGTCTGGCTTAACACCTGCATATCGATGCCGTATTTCTCCATGTAGCCCAGCCGCACTTCCGGATCGGCGTTGGGTATTGGATAGGGGAGCTGTTTGCCGCTGTTTTTAAAAGTGGCGCTTTCACCGTAATAAGGCTTGGTCTCCAAAATTTCCGCAACAGATTTGGACACATGATGCGCCAGGACGTCGATGATCATGATTCTTCCCTTTCTTTGAGATTACCGTTTTTACGGGTTTTTATGATTTCCTGTTCCAGTCAACCAGGTGTTCGAGGAGTCGTCGCCGCAATTGCTCTCTGCCTTCCGGATTCCATTTTTGAAATCCCTGCCCGGTCTTGAAACCAAGCTCATTATCTTTAACTTTCTGTACTAACAGCGGTGACGGTAAGGGCGAGCATTCAATATGCGCAAGAATGTAGTCGTGAATCTGCAAAGTCAGATCCAACCCGACCATATCGGCATTCTCCAGCGGACCTAAAACTGGCAGCCGTGCTCCGAAGCTCATTTTAACGACCTCATCGACGGTGGCGGCATCGGCAATGCCCTGCTCAACAATGGAAATAGCCTCCCGCCAGAGCGCGTGCTGCAGCCGGTTGCCGACAAACCCCGGGACATCTTTCATTAACTTAACCGGGCGCTTCCCCACCTCCTTAAGCAGGTCAAAGACGGCATCCATCGTCTGAAGAGATGTATCCCGCCCCGGAACGACTTCCACCAGCGGAATGAGGTAGGGCGGGTTCCAGAAATGGGTCCCCACGATGCGATCCCTCCTCTTGGCTTTGGCCGCGATTTCCGTGATGCTGATAACCGAGGTATTGGTGGCTAAAATAGCGTCGGGCAGGCAGAGGGTATCGAGCTTTTCAAAAAGGTTTTGCTTTATATCCAGGTTTTCGGAAACCGCCTCGAAGACAAATTGTGCGGTTCGAACCGCCTGTTCAAGGCTTTTTGCGGCCTTTACCCTCCCTAAGGCAGCCTCTACCTCCTCGGCCCGGACGATGCCATTTTCCGCCAAAAGAGCAAGATTGTTTTGAATGTTCCGCAGACCATGCTCCAGGATTTTCTCATTGATATCAGTAAGAAATACCTCATATCCCTGCACGGCGAATATCTGGGCAATGCCGTGGCCCATCAATCCGGCTCCAATAACAGCTATCTGATCTGGTCGCGACATTAGCCTCCCTTTAGCCCGCGGTATAGCCGCCATCAACATTCATAATGGCCCCGGTCATGAAATCAGACGCTTTGGACGAAAGGAAGATGACCGCGCCGATAAAATCCTCCGGCTCGCCCAATCGGCCAAGGGGGATGCGTTCCAGAAATTTTTTGTAAAAAGCCTGATCATCAAACATCCACTGGGTCAAGGCGGTCCTAAATACAGTGGGCGCAATCACATTAACGTTAATTTTATATTGCCCCCATTCACAACCCAAGGTCTTTGCTAAAAGATGAACCGCGCCTTTGGAAGGAGAGTAAGCGCTATAGTTAGCCAAACCCTGGTGCCCCCGGGCGGAGCCGACCAGAATAACCTTGCCTCCCCTGCCCTGCTCGACCATCACCCGGCCCGCCTCCTTGCAAAAGAGATATGTCGCCTTGACATTGGCATTCATGATCTCTTCCCAATCTTCAACGGACTGTTTGATTATGGGACTGACTTTATTGACACCAGCCGCCGTAATCAGGATGTCAATACCGCCAAAGGTGGCGACTGTCTTTTGGACTACCCGTTTCACATCGTCATAATTGACGGGATTGCCCACGCAATAAGCGGCATCGCCGCCCCCCTGACGAATATCGTTCACCAGTTGTTCCAGTGATGCCGCCGTACGGCCGGTGGCCATCACTTTTGCTCCGGCTGAAGCCAGCCCCATTGCCGCCGCCCTGCCGAAACCACCGGTTGCGCCGGTTATCAGAGCAACCCTGCCCTTTACATCGAACAGCTCATTAATATCCTGTTTCTTCATATTATCCCCCTCAGTCAGGATAATTGATCACTACCAGCATGCTCGCCGGCCTGTTGGTATTATTGATAATTTCCCGGCCTTCATTGGGGCCGATATAGAGGGAATCCCAGGGCCGAAGCACAATCTCCTCCTGCGGCGTTTTAACGGTGACCTCGCCATCCAGCACAAAATAGATCTTTTCTGTGGGCGAGGAATCGAACTCGGCCCCTCCTCCGGGAAGAAAATGGGAAAGGCCCATCCAGAACTTCTGCACCCCCGTTTCTTCTCTTCCCTGCAATCTCAGGGCGGTCATGTTAAAATGTTTCGGCGCCTGATAGGGCTTTACATCTTTTAATTCGACTTTTTTCATCGGCGATCACCTCCCTTTTACTGCTTTTGCGTTCAGGGCTATTATTGATCAGGTGTCGGAACGTCCACCTGCTTCACTCTTCCACAATAGCGACCAGTCTGACGATTGATCCATCCCCTTTCATCCAGCGGATGGGGAATCCGGCAAAAGTGACCCTCTTGCCCAGCACCATGTCAATATCGCCGCCGACATTTTCATACCCCATGATGCCATTGCGCAGTAAGATGTTGTGGCAGGGCTCCCATTCGGGGAAGTCTTCCAGAACATCCCGTCCCGTTGTTTCTTTATATTCACGGCAAATGTCCGGTCTTAGCGGACCGGGACCATGAGGGGCGATTGCTGTTGCCAGCGGATGATCAAGCGCCTGCTGGTCAACGCCAACACACTTGACGCCCCTTTCCACCAGCCACTCGCCCGCTTCTCGGTAAAGACCGGGAGAGTAGCAGAAATACTCGACGCTATCCCCGTACTTATGATGCCAGCCGGTGTGAATGATGACGATGTCGTCCTTTTCGATCTTTGGTCTGGCCCGCTCCAGATCCTCCGGCATGATCTTTTCCCACTTCTTCTTGGGAATATCGACCACCACGCCGGTCCCGTAGTACCTGTCCAGGGGAATCTCGTCCGTAAACATCCCCCCCTCGAACACATGCGCCGGCGAATCGGCATGAGTCGTGCAATGCATAGTCGTAGTGATAACCTGGGAGAGCACCCCTGATTTGGCGTGATAATGCATTCTCTCGATCTTGACGTCGGCAAAATAGGGCCACAGGGGAACCTTGTCCCCAAAAGGGTGACTCAAATCGTACAGTTTGGCTTTTCCCATTTTTGATACCTCCACTTTATAATTTGATATTAGTCAGTTACGTCCATTGTTCTGCTCTGGGGTGTAAATGACCATCAGACATTTAACTTCTCTGCCGTCGCTGCAAACCCCATAGTGGGGAATGCTGCCGTCGAAATAGACACAATCTCCCTCTTCGACAATAAATTCTTTTTCGCCGTGGAAAAACTTCATCGTTCCTTCCAGTACAAACATCATCTCCTCCCCCTTATGCTGGAAAATCACATTTTCCTTGGGGTGGAGGGGAAGCGTTAGAATATAGGGTTCCATATGCTTATTGTGAAACTTGTGGGCCAATGTTTCGTACGCATATCCAAAAACCGAACCGTCTCGGGCAATGGCGCGTCTATCCCGCTTTTTGATCAGACAGACAGGGCTGTTTTCTTCTACTAATCCGAAAATGTCCGAAAAACGGATATTCAATCCCTTGGCAAGATTGATGAGAGTGGAAACGGGAGGGGCCTTCTTGGCCTTTTCAATTTTAGAGAGATAGCCCTTGGATATGCCGCTTTTCTCAGCCAGTTCTTGAAGGGAGAGTCCCATCTCGATGCGATATTGCCTGATAATTTTTCCCAGTTCGGATTCATCAATCATCTCAATATCCTTGGGTTAGCTTGGTGGTTTTTTATCGGTGGGATTTTCTATTTGGAAATTTATAATACATTATGAGGAAACTTTGTCAAGGTATTTTTGTTCCTGACACAAAACTCTTGACGCTACCTTGACGACTTTGCAAAAGGACAAAAGCCCGCTTTCCCTTGAGATAAGACGGTTTAGGTGAAAGCGATTATTATCGATATATCGCGTATTTACGTCCTAATCATCTTTATCCCCTCCCGCGAGGTTAGGTGAAATCGGACTATTTACGCAGTCGTAAACCTTCATACCCGGCGCTATTTCAAAGCGGCTCCTTTGGTCTGATCTGGAAACAAAAACTTCTTGACAGTCAACTGCATTTATCTTAGTTTACTCCCCCAACAGGCAACAACTCGCTTCCCTGGTAGGATACATAAGTTGTCCTGTCACGTCGCTAACCATGAATCTACCCGAAAAAAGCAAGGAGCTCTCGCCATGTATGACCCCAAAGAAAGAATCATGCCTTCCATTTCAACCGGAGAACTGGAACGAAGGTGGGCTCTGGCCCGAGAAGTAATGCGTGAGCACAAAATCGACTATTTGCTGATGCGCGGCGACGAGGAATTCCTCGGCGGCTATGTCCGCTGGTTTACCGATTTACCGGCCCGCGACAGCTATCCCTATACCGTCATCTTCCCTCGGGATAATGAGATGACGCTGATCTCCGTGGGACCATTTTCTCCCGGCGAACCGGCGCCGCCGCCATGGGCGGTGCGCGGCGTCAAGACCAGGCTTTCCGCGCCTTATTTTCCTTCCGCCCATTACACCCACACCTATGACGCCAATTTGGCGGCAGGCGCCCTGAAGGAAAAAAAAGACGCCGTAATCGGCCTGGTTGGCAAGTCCTTGATTCCGGTCAATTTTTATGAGTACTTAACCAGACATCTCAGCGGGGCAACCTTTAAGGATCTGACCGAACCGATCGACCAGCTCAAGGCAATCAAAAGCGCAGAGGAAATCGATCTGATCAAAAAAACGGCGGCCCTGCAGGACGCAGCTATGTTACGGGTCCGGCAGATGATCCGGCCGGGGCTGAAGGATGCTGATATATACGATGAAGTAACCGCCGCGGTGCTTAAAAGCGGCAGCGAAAGGCAACTGATTCTGGCCGGCTCCGCACCCCGGGGAGTGCCTGCAGTCTTTCAGCACCGCCACTTCCAGAACCGGACTATTCGCGAGGGGGACCAGCTTTCTCTCTTGATCGAGGTCAGCGGACCCGGCGGCTTTTACGCCGAAATCGCCCGGATATTTTCGATTGGTCCGCCTTCCCAGGAATTGGTGGACGCCTTTGGCCACGCGGTCGAGGCCCAATCATATTCGCTTAGCCTAATGAAACCAGGCGCAAACCCTCGGGACATCCTGGCGGCCAACAGCGAGTTTCTGGTCAAAAGGGGTTTTCGGCCGGAACTGCGCCTGTACGCCCACGGCCAGGGCTATGACCTGGTGGAAAGACCGTTATTTCTCCAGGATGAGACGATGGCCATCCAGGCGGGGATGAACATCACGGTTCACCCGGCTGCCGCCACCTCTTCGCTCTGGTGCACCGTTTGCGATAACTACATTGTTGGGCCGGACGGCCCCGGCGAATGCCTGCATAAAACGCCAAAAGAAATCATCGTGGTATCTTGATATAAAAAGGGGGCGATGAATGAATGTTCTGATACTGGGCAAGGAGCAAAATGCTCACGAATTCAAAAAATTTCTGATGGTCGATTTTGCTGAAGTCAATTTCTTCTCGGCCCGGGAAGAAAGCGAAGTCGGCGATTTTATAGAAATAGCCGATATCCTGATCTGTCTTAGGATATCAGACGCCCTGCTTGGCCGGGCCGGAAATCTAAAGTGGATCCAATCCATGATCACCGGAACGAACTATATTTCTGAGCTGCCATCATTTAAGGCCCGCCCGGAAATTCTCCTGACCTCTTCCCGCGGTATCCACGGACCGCAAATGTCCGAATTGACCATCATGCTGATGATCGCCCTGAATCGCCAGTTTCCCCGCGTCGTCCACAATCAGGACAACAGGGTGTGGGAACGCTGGCCACCGGCGCTGCTCTACCGGAAGACGGTAGGAATATTGGGGGTCGGGGTGATCGGAGAGTCGTTCGCCCGTAAGTGCCAGGCGTTTGAGATGACCGTCATCGGCGTCGGGCAGACCAAAAGAAACGTCTCATGGGTGGATGAGTTTTACACCTACGATGAACTGCCCAAGGTCGCGGCAGAGGTCGATTATCTGGTTTCATTCCTGCCGGCCACCGCTGACAAGCGGAATATCTTAAACGCCGAAATTTTTTCCCAAATGAAGCCAACAGCCTTCTTCCTCAACCTGGGCCGGGGGGAGGTGGTGGACGAAGACGCCCTGTTACAGATCCTCAAAAAACGGTTGATAGCCGGAGCTGCACTGGACGTATTTTGCCAGGAACCCCTCCCGGCGGATCACCCCTTCTGGGGGCTGGACAACGTCATCATCACGCCTCATGTCGGCGGCATGAGTGATATCTATGTCCAGCAGTCCGTTGAGATTATCCGAGAAAACCTGAAGCGATACCTCAAGGGTGAACGGCAGGATCTGCTCAACATGGTACCACGCACGTGAATCATCGATTATTACCCTCGTCCCAGCCCTCTTTATCTCAAGGGAAGGGGAGATTTTGACCTTTTGCAAAATCATCAACATTGAATCTTGATTGGGGGAAAATCAAGATGGACTGCAGCGAGAAGATCGACATTTTCTGCCATATTATGCCGCCAAAATACAAAGAGGCGTTATTGAAGAAAACGTCGTCGCCATCTTATTATCTTGATACCACCAGGAAGCTGCCGGCTTTGGCCGACCTTGATCTCCGCTTTAAGGCAATGGACAAATATCCGGGATACCGGCAGGTATTGAGCCTGGGCGCGCCGCCGGTCGAATTGGTCCTTTCACCCAGAAACGCCGCGGACCTCTCCCGCATAGGCAATGACGAGATGGCGGATCTGCTGGTCAGGCATCCTGACCGCTTTGTCGCCGCATTGGCTGGTTTGCCCATGAATGACGTAGCGGCTTCGTTGCGTGAAATGGAACGGGCAATTAAAGAGCTGAAATTCAAGGGGATCCAGCTATACAGCTCCATCAACCGGAAACCACTGGATCATCCCGATTTTTTGGAGATTTACGAGCTTTTGTCCCTCTATGATGCGCCGGCCTTTCTTCACCCCGTCCGGGACAGAGATGTCCCAGATTATCCGGATGAACAGCAAGCGAAGTATGGCTCGTACGTCCAGTTCGGCTGGCCTTATGAAACAACGATGGCCATGAGCCGCCTCGTAATGAGCGGCATTATGGAGAAATACCCCGCCCTCAAAGTGGTTACCCATCACTGCGGCGCGATGCTGCCTTTTTTTGCCAGGCGCACGCTGCTAGGCGTGCCAGAATGCGGTGAGGTCATGGAACTTACCAGGCCTCCCCTGGAATATTACAAGAGATTTTACGCCGATACGGTTTTAGGAGGGGACAAGGCAGCGCTGATGTGCGGCTATGCCTTTTTCGGGGCCGACCGAATGGTTTTCGCAAGCGATTATCCCTATCTGGG
>JBBIRO010000025.1:0-27311 GCA_037441775.1 Syntrophobacterales bacterium | reverse complement strand
CGCGGGCGGCGCGGCGAGGGCCGATATTGCGCTGGGGGAAGTCATCGAGTCGGTGGAAATGATGGAAATAACAGCGACAGAGAAAGTCAGGATTTTTTCGAAAAATGCCAGGCAATTGTTAAAAATTTAAGGAGGGAAAAGTTATGACGAAAAAAATTTTTGCGATCACATTAATCTTAACCCTTTTCATGGCATCGACGGTTCTTGCCCGGACCATCAACATCGGCAGCAGCAACCCGGGATCGGCCACCCATTCCGCCAGTTCGGCAATCGCCAAGCTCTTGGCGGACACGATGAAGGCGCAGGCGCGGGTCATCCCTCATGGCGGTCAAAGCGCGTTTATCCCCGCTGTCAATGCCGGAGAAGCGGATTTCGGCATCGCTACTTCTCACGAATTTTCCTCTGCCTTCACTGGAACCGGCGCCTATCAGGGGCAGACGCTCAATGATCTGAGAATGGTTTCCGTGCTCTACCCTATCCGTAATGCCTTCTGGGTAAGGAAAGATTCTCCAATCAAGTCCATCAGGGATCTGAAGGGCAAGAAGGTGCCTGGGGGATGGACGGCACAGAAGATCATCGGTGACCTGGCCTCCGCTCTTTTAGCCAATGCTGGATTGACTTACGACGACGTGCAGGTGGTTCCCGTTCCCAATGTCAATATGGGGGCAGACGAATTCATGCAAGGAAAAGTTGATACGTTCTATTTTGCCATGGGGTCAGGAAAAGTCCTGGAGGCCGGTTCCAAGGTGGGAGGTCTGCGCGCCCTGTCCATCGATCCGTCACCGGACGCGCTTGCCCGTTCCCGAAAATTCCTGCCGCCAATGTATCCCCTGCTGGTCGAACCATCCGAAGTCAATTACGGTATCGTGGGGCCTTCTCAATTAATGGCCATCGACTTTGTGCTGATGACCAGCAAAAATGCGCCGGATGACCTGGTTTATCAAGTGTGCAAGGCCCTTTACGGCGGCAAGAAGGCGCTGACCTCGAACTTCCGGCCGCTGGGCGAGGATTTCTTCCCCGATAAGATGGCTAAAACCTTATCAATCGGTGAATACCACCCCGGAGCGGTTAAGTTTTTCAGAGAAGCCGGACTATGGCCGCCCAAGGAATGACTGAGCGAAAAAAAGTGGCTTTTACAGTCCCGCCCCTTGTAGGCGGGACAAACATTGCCACATGCCGCTTTGGCTGCAAACCTGAACCAACTGCGAAGGCTGAGAGACTGCCCCGGAACTGATGCGGGGATCGGGGGTTTTTTCTGATGAATCCTATGATCGCAAATAATACAACGGCGGCGCCGACATTTTCTATCGCAAACATAGCCATCACTTTCCTCGCCATCGCCTTGACGGGCGCGGCCATTATCAGAGCCTTTGACGTCGACCGGATGGCAGGACTTGTTCTTTATACTGAACAGTATCTGGGCTTCATGCTGTGCCTGGCCCTGCCGCTGGTTTACCTGGCTGTCCCGGCACAACGGGGACAAAAAAGGTCGCGGAACATCCCCTGGTACGATGTCCTGGCGGCAATGACTGGCTTTATCGCCGCCGCTTACATCGCCATCCGTTATCCGGTTCTCGCCAACCTGACCACGCAGCGACCCCTGGACGGCATCATCGTGGGCGCCGTTTTTCTGGTTCTGTTGATCGAGGGATTGCGTCGGACGGTGGGCATCGTTTTGCCCCTGGTAGTGATCGGTTTTTTTATCCTGGCTCTGGTGGGCCATCAAATACCGGGATCGCTTCAGGGCAGCTTCGTGCCACCGGACAAGCTCGTTTACTACCTGGCCTGGGATTCGTCCGGCGTCCTGGGAGTATCGATGAGAATTGTAACAACGGTGGTCATTGCTTTTGTATTGTTCGGCCAGGCACTTAACTCATCGGGAGGTTCCGGTTTTTTCACCGGTATTGCCACGGCTGTCATGGGCCGATACCGGGGGGGGCCGGCAAAGATCGCCGTAATGGCATCAACTCTGTTCGGCTCCATTTCCGGCAGCGCTGTATCAAACGTGCTTACAACCGGAGTGGTGACCATTCCACTGATGAAAAGGGCGGGCTATCCCCCCCATCTGGCGGGCGCCGTAGAGGCCGTTGCTTCGACAGGCGGCCAGCTCATGCCGCCGGTGATGGGAGCGGCCGCCTTTCTCATGGCCGAATACCTGTCTATTCCGTACACGCAGGTTGTCATTGCAGCAATCATTCCCTCCCTTCTTTATTACCTGGCCCTGTTCATGCAGGCAGACCTGGAGGCCGCCAGCAGGGGGATCTCCCGCATCGAGGAGTCCCTCATACCTAAAGTGCGACCATTGCTTAAGGTGGGCTGGTATTTTCCTCTGCCGTTTGCCCTGCTCGTCGTGGCCATGTTCTGGTGGAACGACCTGCCGGAAAAGGCCGCCCTCAAGGCAGTAGCGCTGATCATTGTTTGCGGATTTTTACTGGGTTACCAGGGGAAACGCATGAATGTTTCCGACCTGATTGAGGCACTAAAGCAAACGGGCCTTGCAGTTCTGGAAATCATCATGATCGGCGCCGCGGCCGGTATGGTCATCGGCACCCTCTATATTTCCGGCCTAAGTTTCGGAATTACCCTGGCTCTTACCCAACTGGCCGGCGGCAATCTGATTCTGCTTTTACTCATGACCGCCATTGTCTGCATCGTTTTAGGAATGGGCATGCCCACCATCGGAGTTTACGTTTTATTGGCAACGATGGCTGCACCCGCACTGGTAGAGTTTGGCATCAAACCGATGGCCGCCCATATGTTCGTTTTGTATTTCGGAATGATGTCCATGATCACCCCCCCGGTGGCCCTGGCCGCCTTTGCGGCCTCCACCCTGAGCGGCGCCGACCCCATGCGTACCGGTTTTTCCGCAATGCGTTTCGGCTGGCTTGCCTTTGTCATTCCCTTTATGTTCGTCTTTTCTCCCACCCTGCTGATGCAAGGCACGCCATTGCTGATTGCATTCAACTTCATAACTGCCTTGATCGGCACCTGTCTTATCTCCATGGCGGTAGTGGGATATTTCTTTCGCCGGCTCGGACCAGTTAATCGTCTCTTTTTTGCCGCGGCCGGGCTGGCGGCGATATTTCCGGCCACGGGTCATCAGCTCAGCCTGTTCGTAAACGCAGTTGGACTCCTCGCAGCAGCACTTGCTGTTGGTCGTGAGTTTCTTTGGCGGCAACGCTTTTTACCACCTGAAAACCCCTGAGAAGCGTTCACCAAGAAGGGACTACCTTATGACGAACCAGTCCTTAGATTAACATTTTCAAAACATTTTGCAAGGCAGTCAATATGAAAACACTCGTGAAAATATTGGCAAAATCGGCGGCGTTGGCGAACATTCTTTTATTCGTCGTCCTGTACGGCGTCAAGATTGCGTTTACCGCCGCGGCGGCCAGGGACGCGGCCTTCAAGAAGCGCCTCGCCGAGAAGAACCTTACCGTCCAGTTCCGGCTCAAGGATAGAACCCGCGGCCGCTATTATTTTCTCCGGGACGGGAAGCTTCTTTCCCGCGGCGGGATCCACCCAGATCCGGATGTCACCATTATTTTCGGAAGCGCCATGGTTGCCCTTGATCTGCTGGTGCCGCCCCGCGACCAGTTGGCGACAATCAATGCGATGAAGAATTTCCAATTGGGCATGGAGGGTCCCGAGGAGTTAACCTCATGGTGGATGGAAACCTTGAGCATGATGCAGAACTCGGGGATGGAATACGGAACGGAAGTATCTCCGGGACTCCGGCGCTACACCAGCAATACCAACGGCGGAGCGGTCTTTGTCTATGTTAAGGATGGGAAGATACTCCGGATCACCCCGATAGATTTCGACGAAAAGGACGCGCCGCCCTGGACCATTTATGCCCGCGGAAAATCCTTTACCCCTCCGCGCCGGACTACGGTATCGCCCCACACCCTCGTCTTCAAATCAATGATCTATTCGCCGGACAGGATCCTCTACCCCCTGAAACGGGTTGATTTTGACCAAAATGGCAATAGGAACTGCCAGAACCGGGGTATCTCCGGCTACGTCCGCATCAGTTGGGGCGAGGCCCTGGACATCGTGGCGGGCGAAATCAAGCGGGTCAAGAGGGATCACGGCCCAGGGGCAATCATGAACGGCAGCGGCTCCCACCATCTCTGGGGAAATCTGGGCTACTGGCTGAGCGCCCGCCTCCGCTTTTTCAACCATATCGGCTGGACCAGTGTCGCCCACAACCCGGACAGTTGGGAGGGCTGGTACTGGGGGGCAATGCACCATTGGGGGCAGAGCATGCACCTGGGAGCGCCGGAAAGCTATGGCACCGTGGAGGATTGTCTTAAGGAATGCGAAATGGTGGTCTTCTGGTCGAGCGACCCGGAAGCAACAAGCGGCGTCTATGCGGCTTTTGAAGGCACCGTCCGCCGCCAATGGCTAAACGAGCTGGGGATACCACTGGTCCACATCGACCCCTTCTACAACCACACCGCGGCTCTTTTGGGCGGCAAGTGGCTGGCCCCCCGACCAGCTACGAGCAATGCGCTGGCTTTAGCCATTGCCTATGTCTGGATCCAGGAGGAACTATACGACAAGGACTACGTCGCCAAAAGGACGCATGGCTTTGAACCCTGGCGGGACTACCTGCTGGGAAAAGAGGACGGCATCCCCAAGACCCCCGAATGGCAAGAGAAAGAGACCGGGATTCCGGCGCGGGAAGCCAGAGCGCTGGCCCGACAGTGGGGGACGAAAAAAACCTACCTTGCCGCCGGCGGGTTATCCGGATTCGGCGGCGCCTGCCGCAGCGCAACCGGCAACGAGTGGGCCCGGGCGATGGTATGCCTCATGGCGATGCAGGGGCTGGGCAAGCCGGGGGTTAATATGGGCGGGATGCAGCAAGGGACGCCGATTGATACCGGCTTCTATTTCCCCGGCTATGCCGAAGGAGGCCTTTCGGGAGATATTGCCAAGACAGCTCTTGGCGTGAGTCTTTACAACCGCATGCCGCAAATTCCCACGGTCAACACCGTCTATCAGCAGGTGCCTCGGCTGCAGATCCCGGAGGCGATCCTGGAGGGGCGTACCTCGGGATATCCCACCGATCCCAAGACGATCGAGGGACAGTTCTTCCGGTTCGACTATCCGGCACCCGGTTATTCCCCCGTCCGAATGTATTACAAGTACGGCGGGTCGCATATCGGCACCATGGCCGAAACGAACCGTTATGTAAAGGCATATCAATCCGAGAACCTGGAATTTGTGGTGAACCAGTCCATCTGGTTTGAAGGGGAAACCAAGTTTGCCGACATCATCCTGCCCGCCTGCACCAGCTTCGAACGCTGGGACATCAGTGAATTTGCCAACTGCGGCGGCTATATCCAGCACAGTTTCAATCAGTGCAACCACCGCGTCGCCATCATGCAGCATAAATGTATCGAACCTCTGGGCGAATCGCGATCCGACTTTCAGATCTTCCTGGAGCTTGCCAAGCGCCTCGGCTTTTCAGCAATGTTCTCCGAAGGTGTAACCGAAATCGACTGGTGCCGTCGCTTGTTTGACGCCACGGACCTGCCCAAGGTCATCTCCTGGAAGAAGTTTTTAAAAAAGGGCTACTACGTAGTCCCGGCACCCACGGTGCCCCTTCGTGATCCCGTTTCGTTTAGGGCTTTCGCGGAAGACCGGCTCAAGGACACCCCGGAAATCGCTCCCCTGCCCGCTGATTACACAGAGCAGGTTTTTCGGGGGCTCCAGACGCAATCGGGAAAGATCGAGTTTGTCTGTTCCAGCCTGCAACGCTACGATCCCGACGACCCGGAACGGCCGGTGATGACCAAGTACTTCCCCTCCTGGGAGGGGCCTCATACCGCCGATCTCTACGGAAAGTACCCCCTGCAGTTGATCACCCCTCACCCGCGCTACAGCTTCCACACCATGGGAGACGGCAAGCACAGTTGGGTCAACGAAATTGGAGACCATCGCATTCTCGTCAACGGCTACCGATATTGGATCGTTCGGATCAACTCTAATGATGCGGCGGCCCGCCATATTAACAATCATGACCTGGTCAGGGTATTTAACGGCCGGGGGGCTGTAATCTGTGCGGCGCAGGTGACTGAGCGGGTGCCGCCGGGAACGGTACACTCCTATGAATCTGCGGCAACCTATGATCCCATTGGCGAGCCCGGCGCCTCGCCCGATCGCGGCGGCTGCATGAATATCCTAACGCCGAGCCGGCCGATGATCAAAAAATCGCACAGCTTCGCCGCCAATTCATGCCTGGTGGAAATAGAAAAATGGGAGGGGCAATGAGATGAAAAAATGGTTGCTCGTCATTGACGTGGAAAAATGCGAAAACTGCAACAACTGTTTTTTGTCCTGCAAGGACGAACATGTGGACAATGACTGGCCCGGCTATGCCGCTCCCCAGCCGGGACAGGGGCCCAGTTGGATAGCTATTCTAGGCAAGGAACGGGGACAGTACCCCTTGATCGACGTCGCCTATCTGCCGAGGCCTTGCCTGCATTGCTATAACGCTCCCTGCATCGGCGCGGCCAAAGATAGCGCGGTTGCAAGAAGACCGGACGGCATCGTCCTGATCGATCCGGTCAAGGCCAAAGGACAAAAACAAATCGTTTCGGCCTGCCCCTACGGCGCCATCCGCTGGAACGAGCTACTCGCCCTGCCCCAGAAATGCACCCTCTGCGCCCACCTGCTCGACAACGGCTGGACAAAGACTCGTTGCGTCCAGGCCTGCCCGACGGGGGCGTTGAGCCTCCGTCGGGTCGAAGAGAAGGATTTGCAAGGCATTATTGCCGGGGAGCAGCTCGAGGTCTATGAGCCAGACCGGATGACATCTCCCGGCGTCTATTATCGCCATCTGAAGCGATTTACCTGCTGTTTCCTGGGGGGCAGCGTCGCGACGAAATTAGATGACGGCCGGGAGGAATGCGCCGTAGGCGCGCGGGTCACACTGATCGGTGCAACGGGAGCGGTTGTCGCGGAAAGCACGACCAATGCATTCGGCGATTTCAAGTTTGACCATCTTGAGGAAAACAGCGGCCGCTACACTCTGCGGATTGTCTACGCCAACCGGCCCCCAAAAATCGTCGCGGTTGAGCTGCGCACGAGCCTGCACAGCGGGGTCCACTTCGTCTGAGCGTTCGAAATAGCAAGCCTGCAGCTTGAACCAGCCAGGAGAGAAGCCTGAAGATGCGGCAGAAGGTCCCCGCCGCGTTATTCCCGCTTAGGCGGGAATGACAAAATGTGATGGTTCCCGATTTATTAACGCATCATCAGGCCTGACCCTATGCCGTCCGCGAACTACTTCATCAGCCCGGGCAAAAAAAGCGCAAGCTGCGGAAAGGCAACCAGAAGAATGATGAAGACCAGCAGCACGATGCAGAACGGCAGAATACCCTTGAAGATGGTCTCCATGGGCACATCTTTGGCGACCCCGGCAATGACGTAAACATTCATCCCGATGGGCGGGGTGATCATTGCCATCTCCACCAGCGCAACGATAAGTATTCCAAACCAGATGGGGTCAAAGCCAAGGTTTTTTATCACGGGAAAGAATATCGGAACGGTCAAAAGCACCATGGCCATGGTATCAATGAAGCAGCCAAGGATGAGGTAGAGCAAGATTATGCAGCCTAAGGCGAGTATCGGTGGTATGCCAAGCCCGGCGATGTAGCCGGCCAGCTCCATGGGAATCGTGCTCACTGCGAAAAAGGGGATGAGAATAAACGCGCCGATTGCGCAAAGGAAAATCATGCCCGTGGTTTTGACCGCATCAATGAGGCTGTCCTTGATGCCCTGCCAGTTGATCTTCTTTCTGATCAGAGATAATACGATCGCGCCAAAAGCCGCTATTGCCCCGGCTTCAGTTGGTGTAAACCAGCCGATAATCAGTCCTCCAAGCACCAGCACTATCAGTAATATCATTTCGGCACATTCGGCCGCGGCTGCCGCTTTTTGCCTGATGCTGGTAATCTGTCCGGCCGGGGCGAGAGATGGATTAAGGCGCACCCGGATATAGACCATGATCATAAACATCACTGTCAGAATAATGCCGGGCACAATACCGGCGACGAATAGCTTGACGATGGATGTCTCGGTAAGAATGCCGTAGATAATTAAAATGGTGCTGGGTGGAATAAGGAAGCCCAGGGTTCCGCCGGCGGCAATGCAGCCGGTAGCCAGCCCGGTGTCATATTTATACCCCCTCATTTCGGGTATTGCTGTTGTGCCAATGGTAGCTGCGGTAGCAATGCTTGAGGCGCTTACGGCGGAGAAAATACCGCAGGCCCCCAGGGCGGCTATTGCCAGCCCTCCCGGCAGCCGACCAAACAGGCTGTATGCCAGTTTGAAGAGGCTGTGCCCCAATCCGGCCCTAAAGCAGACGGTGCCCATGAGCAGGAAAAGCGGCAGCACCAGCCAGTCATAGTTGGATATCAGCCCATAGGATATCGTGCCTACGACATTGAAGGCGGCGCCCACGCTGGTGAGGTAGGCAAATCCGATAAACCCCACCAGGATCATGGCCGCTCCGATGGGAACTCCCAGCATCAGCAGCGCGAGTATGGCTGCTATGCCGACGATACCGCTTAGAAACGGGCTCATTTATCTCCTGTCTCCTTTTCACTCAGCTTGCGCACTGCCTCGACCAGATGACAGGCGAAATAGCACCACAGCACGATGCAGCCAGCTACCAGTACAAATTTAAAGGGGGCGGACGGCAGGCGCAATATTGGGGTCAATGAGCCGGGTTTGATGACCGCATCCCAGGCAAATATAAATGCTCCCCATGCCACCAGGGCCACTGCACAAAGGCTGATAAGCAAAGAAAAAATGGCAAAAGGCGGCTTCCAGCGCCGGGGAAGCCTGCAGATCAGCATCTCGATAATAATATGACCGCGTTCGGCCTGGGTGTACCCAATAGCAAAAGGTATCAGAACAACTCCCGACAGGCTGATAATCTCAATGCCTCCATATAAGGGAGAATCGAAGAAGAGTCGCCCGATAACATGGATAACGGTTACCAGCATCATAACGATCAGGGCAACTGACGCTATCACCAATGGGATTTTTTTGAAGGCAAAGTCCGACTGGGATGTCACTGGCAATACCTCACAATAATATTCCCTACAAAGTGACCGGTTCGTCTCACCCCGTTTTCAGGGGGGGGTGAGACGAACGCTTGTCAACGAATGGCTCCTATTTTATACTGTTAATAAATTCGAGTACCTTGGTTGCCGGGTATCCCTTGGCATCCATAGCCAATGCATGTTTCCTGTTGCTGGCGTCAACCTTGGCAAACCAGGCAGCCTGCTCGGCTGGGGCCAGCTTGATAAACTCCACGCCCTGCCCCCGGGCATAAGCCACTGAAGAAGCTTCTGCCGCCTCAAAGGCCTTGATGGATTCGCTTCTGCCCCACTCGAGGCTGGCATCGATGATTTTCTGGAGGTCTGCCGGCAGCCTTTTCCAACTGTCCCAGTTCATCACCATAAACCAGTTACTGGATGCGTACATGCCGAATTCCGTGACAAATTTTACGGGAAGCTTAAATGATTCAATTGCTTCCTTGAAGACCAGCCCACCATGTACTGTCCCTTTTGACATGCCGATCACCATATCAGCGGATGTCATGCTCACCGGAGTTCCTCCCAGTTCCCGAAGGGCGTCAGAAGCTTCGGGTACCGGCGATCTCAGGGAGAGCCCTTTGAAGTCAGCCATGACCCGCACTGGTTTAGTCGAGGCAACAACTGCCGGCCCGGATCCGTGCGTCCATAAAACCTTCACGCCTTCCCATTCCTTGGCGACCTCGGGAAACCTTTTCCATACTTCAGCCATGATCCGTGACGCGGTCGTCGGATCAGGCAACCCTGCCAGAAACATGGAGATCAGTCCGGTAAGCTCAGCTCCTGCCCGTACATAACGGTAGCTGGCGCCAATATCGGCGACACCCTTTTCAATGCCATCGTAAGTTGGAAAGGGAGCAATCAGGGTTCCTCCCGGGAATATGCGGAAGGTAAGCCGGCCCTTGCTGTCTTCTTCGATCTTCCGCGCCCAGGCAATTATCTGCCTATCATAGGTGGAACCGGCAGGAGCCATATGGCTGATCCTGAGTTCCAAAGGCCTGGCTTGAGCGTAAGCATCCTGCTGGCAGATTGTCAAAACAAATCCGATGACCAATAATGCCGCTACAATGAATATCAGATTCTTTTTCACTTCTCCCCCTCCTTTTTTAAAATGTATCGATTAGTCAACCATATCTGAGGCTAAAAAACATTTTAGCTTACAGAGCCACTATTCACCGGCAAACTTCCCTGAATATCACCTCCCTTAACAAACATTTAGCTGACCTCAATGAATCGTTTTTTCAATTCCCGTTTTAAAATCTTCCCCTGAGGCGACTTGGGAAAATCTTCAACAAAAAATATTTTTTTGGGGGCTTTATATGACGCCATCTTTCCTTTGCAAAACCTGATGAGATCCTCCGGAGTGGATGAAGAGTCTTTTTTCAGTCGGATAAATGCGGTCACCGCCTCTCCATACTCTTTATCGGAAAAGCCTACCACTGCACACTCCTCGACGACCCCATGACTGTAGAGCACTTCCTCCACCTCTGTGGGGAATACATTCAAGCCTCCGGTGATAATTAAATGTTTCAATCGATCAACGATATAGAGATAACCCTCGTCATCAAAAAGCCCCACATCACCGGAATGAAGCCAACCCCCAAGCAGGGCGAGCTTTGTCTCCTCGGGCTTATTGAAGTAGCCCTTCATGACATTAGGCCCACGAATAAGTATTTCCCCCCTTTCTCCGGTCGGAAGCTCATTTCCTTCAACATCAACAATTTTGACCTCGACCAGGCCGGCAAGCGTCCCAACCGAGCCGACTTTATGCCGGTACAGGTGGTTGAAGGTGACAAGCGATGCTGTCTCGGTCATCCCATAGGACTCATGAATATTAAGTCCCATTGCTTCCTGCCACTGCCGGACAATCTCCGATGGCATGCTGGTCGCCGCAGAAAAACAGTATCCCACGGATCTCAAGTACTTATGGCAATCCCGGTTATTCAGAAACCGGATATAAACGGTGGGTACGGCATAAAGCCGACTAACCCTATTGATATGAATGGATGAAGTAATTTCATCTATATCAAAACCCTTGTGCAATGCAAGGGTTCCACACCCATAAAAGATGGAGTTCATGATATGGTTGCCCCCGAAGACATGATTGAGCGGCATGAAGCAGATGCCGACATCATCGGGAACTATTCTTTCGTGATAGCAGATGTTTTGAGAGGTATAGAGGATGTTTCGATGGGTGAGCATTGCCCCCTTCGGTGTGCCAGTTGTGCCGCCCGTATACAAAATTACGCACACATCATCCGGTTGGCAATTGACAATTGACGCAAACTCGCCCGCTGCGTAATCGCCTTTTTTTTCGCACAAAGACGACAGGACATCATCGTTTTCAATGACCCAGATATCATCTGATAAGGGAAGATTATGACATTCCGCAATATTCGGGAAAAGGGAGGCCGAGGTCACGACCAGAGCCGGCTTGCAATCATTGAGAAGATGCTCCAGCTCAAAGCTTTTATAAGCGGGGCTAATGCAGACCACGGTGGCGCCAATGCGAATGACGCCATAGTAGATCATAACCCACTCGGGTCTATTTTCCGAGTACAGAATAACTCGATCGCCCTGTTTTATACCCTTTAACGCAAGGGATGAAGCTACTTTTTCGACGGAGCCATTGAGCTCCGCGTAGGTCAAACTCAAATTACCAAACAGCAGGGCTTTTTTGTGCGGGAAATACCTGGCACCTTGTCTGACAACGCTGGAAAGGTTCATATCATTCCGTGCTCCGATATGCACTTCAAGGCAATGAAAATCCTGGAAACAAACTATCGGTCAAACAATATCACGGGATAGCAATTGACATGGAATTTGGTATAACATTTAGACCAATTAATATATTTTGTCAATAAAAATTTTGTTGAATATTTACCGCAATGTAGTATAAGGAAATCATGGAGTTAATATATGCTGAAATTTAAACCGATAAAACAGCATCGCGTTTCAGAGGAAGTTGCCGAAAACATCAAATCAACGATTCTTTCCGGTCAATTTAAGCTGGGAGACAAGCTGCCTGCGGAGCGGGATTTGGCGGAACAGTTCCAGGTGAGCCGGGTCGCTATTCGTGAGGCCCTGCGAATGCTGGAAAATTCGGGCTTCATCTCCACCAGGCAGGGCGTAACCGGCGGGACTTACGTGAGCGATCTGACCTTTGAATACCTGGTAAACGCCTTTTTAGACTTGTTTTTAGCCGACAAGATTTCAATTCCTGAGCTGCAGCAGGTAAGGCTTCTTGTTGAACCGGAGGTCGCCCGGCTGGCCGCCTTAAACATCACCCCGGAATATTGTCAACGGTTGCAGGAAGCGCTCACCCAGGAAGAACTTGCGGCGGCATCTTTATCGCTGGATGTGGACATAAAGCAAAAAGTTCATATTATTTTAGGTGAGATGTGCGGGAATCGCTTTTTTGAAGCCCTCATGAAATCTCTATTGAAACTGACAAAAAAAGTGATCGTTGCCGTGAATCCCGACCCAAATGTTGTGCATCCGACGGGAATGCACTGCCTGGTTGTAGCGGCGGTGATAGCCGGTGACGCCGAGGCGGCAGGGGAGGCCATGAAAAAACACACCTTTGATTTTGGCGAAAATTTTATCAAAATGGAGAGAACCTACCGGGAAAAAAACGTTTTAATAGCGTCTCTTACCGCGAAATCCTGAACGGCCGCCGGAATCCGGGCGAAGGACGGATTCCGATCGGTTCTCTTGGGGCGGGCTTCTCTCACCTTGAGTATTTGCACTATAAATTCACGACCGTTTATGCCTTGGATTGCGGCTTGCCACTGAGACTTGCCGGTCATCCCTACAAACCCGAAACCATACGACTGGCCGCTGTATTTATCCTTTATGGTGCTTGCCGATTGCACCTGGCCAAAAGCCTCAAAAATTCTGACTAAGGTCCTCATCGGTTGCCTGATCGGGGATATTGCTGGTGTAAATATTCATCGTTGCACTCCTTTTTTCTGGGCTCTATTAATAAACTGAAACAGGGCTTAAGCGGCGTCTATTTCCTTTGCCGAAGAAGGCCGCGGTTCCTCCGGGCTTTCCCTTGGATCTTCCGCCGCCGCGGAAGCTGCCTTGTTCAGGCGCCGAAACTTCTTCTCCTCCTGTTTCTTGAGGCGAGCCAATTCTTTTTTGCGCTTGTCAATCCTGTGGAAACCGGGGTGATTGGCCATTGGTTCCTCCTTACTTTTGCACATTGTTACGGCAGTAATTAATGAAGTTAACTTTATTTCGAACGCCCCTGCCCTAATGACCGCTGGGAGGCATAGTTTTTTCTCTTCGAGCTCTCCCAGAATGATTTACTTTTAATCGAATCCCTCCGGGTCATCAGCTCCAGCGGCCGGGGGCCCGACGGCAGCGATAATCTTGAGATTGAGGGAAACTTCTTTTCATTATCGAATCCGGGAACCTTCTCTCTTGGCACCCTCTTCCCCAGGCTCTGCTCAATTGATCGAAACCTGCCTTCCTCGTCAGGAGAAACCAGCGTACAGGCCACGCCCGAAGCATCTGCCCGCCCGGTTCGGCCCGCACGGTGCACATAATCTTCCGCCTGGTTGGGCACGTCGTAATTGCAGACCATACCCAGCGCCTCTACATCGATCCCGCGGGCGGCAATGTCCGTCGCCACCAGGACGCGGAAACGCCCCTCCTTAAATCCATTTATGGCTGCAGTTCGCTGACCCTGGGTCCGGCTGCCGTGAATGCGGTCACAGCCGACACCGTTTCTTTCCAGAAAATCAGCCAACCGGTTTGCCCGGTGTCTGGTGCGGGTAAATGTCAGGACGCTTTGGGATTCGTTTTGCGACAGCAGAGACAAAAGCAGGTTGGATTTCTGCTCCTGCCCAACGGAATAGGCCACATGGCTGATCCTTGCCGCCGCTACCGGTTGGGGGGTAATGTTCAGAGAAACCTGGTTCTTCAGCATATCCTTGGCCAGGTTAACTATTGGCGCCGGAAGGGTTGCCGAAAAGAAAAGGGTCTGTCGTTGCGCTGGAAGTCTTTCCAGGATGCGCCTAATATCCGGTAAAAATCCCATGTCCAGCATCCGATCGGCCTCATCCAAGACCAGGAAGCTGATATCATCAAGCCTTGCGTAGCTATGGTTTAAGTGATCCAGCAGCCGGCCGGGAGTGGCGATAATCAGGTCCACCTTCCGGCGGAAGGCCTGAACCTGCGGCGCCGGAGAAACACCGCCATAGACGGTTGCCGCCTTAAGCGTTGTGTAACGGGCCAAATCCTTCAGGTGATCGGTTATCTGCACCGCCAGTTCCCTGGTGGGAACCAGGATCAGGGCCCTCGTTTTACCTCTAGGCTTACCTGTCAGGCCCTGCAGGATGGGTAGCAGAAAGGCGGCGGTCTTGCCACTGCCGGTTACAGCTGTCGCCAGCATATCCCGCCCTTGCATTAACGGCGGAATCGCCATCTGCTGAATAGATGTAGGCTTTTCAAAGCCCATTTTCCCGATCGCTTTCAACAGATCGGCATGCAGCTTAAATACTTCGAATGACATAAATCTCCTTTTTCCAAAGACAGGCTAATCCCGCAGGACTCCTTCTGCCCGTTGGATATATCCGGCTGGTTACAGTAAAAGTATGGGACGCTAAAGAAGAATAACGGTAGGATTGCCGGTCAAGCCGCCGCTCTGACTCTGAAGTTCCACTATAACTTGCGTTTGACGCCTTCCGGGGCAATCGTCAAGAATTACTCATGGGACGTTATCCGGTTGAGGAACCAATGTCAAGCTAAATAATAAAATCACAATCTTATTGTTGCACCCCCTTTCCCCATTTGATAATGAGGGAAAGAACAAAAATATCCTGCTTCTGTCTCATGCCTAATGTGTTAAGCAGCCTTCTGTCAACTGCTACCGTCTCCAAGGATTAGGAGTTTTTGACTTATTACCGTTTCATCAATTATGTGATGGACAACATTGTGTTTCAGCAAACCCGGATGAAAATATTATGGGGGTGGATTATGTTTCAGTCGTGCTTCCTACTTACGGGGTGCAGTATTCAGGATCGGCTTCTCTACTATCCGAGCCAGCTTCTGCCAACAAAGAACGAAATGGCTGCGGAGCAAATCGAGTATTGGCCGGATAAGGGTTCAGTTTATCGCGGTTTTGTGGGTACGGCAATTGGACATGCCCGCGGCACGGTGATTGTTTTTCACGGCAATGCCGGGACCGCGGCGGATCGATCCTATTACGCCCAGGCGCTGGCCCCCCTGGCTTACCGGGTGATTCTGGCGGAGTATCCCGGCTATGGCGGCAGGCCTGGCGCTCTGGGGGAAGAATCTTTTGTCCAAGATGCCCGCGAAACGCTGCGGCTGGTTTTTGCTCAATATGGGAAGCCGGTATATCTTCTGGGCGAGTCATTGGGCTCCGGCGTGGCCGCAGCTCTGGCTGGCAAAGAGCCGGAGCTGATCGCCGGGATTCTCCTTTTTACACCCTGGGACAGCCTTGCGGCCGTGGCCAAGGGCAAATTTCCCTGGTTGCCGGTGAACTGGATTCTCAAAGACCGCTATGACAATGCGGTAAACCTACGGGCATTTCCAAGAAAAATAGCCGTCATCGGCGCCCAGAAAGACGAGATTATCCCCATCCGGCACGCCATGAACCTTTACCGGTCCCTGCCTGGCATGAAGAGATTATGGACCATCGCTCAAGCCGGCCATAACGATTGGATACTGCGGGTTGGCATCCAGGAATGGCGGGAATATCTGGATTTTCTGGACAGTTAAGAGAAGCCGCTATTACCACCGCCCCCCCGCAATCTTATTTCTGCTTGAAAAAAATACAAAATTGAGACTAAAGTTACCTGACGAGTTGTCATTCGCTGCCGTTTTGACGGTCTCGGCTCTATAGATTTGAGAAAGAACAAAATTATTCGTAACTAAAAAGTGTAAACGATGTTTCAGTTGCACATTTTTTACGAAGCCGTCCTGAAGCTTATGTTTTGCGCACTTTTTACGAATTCATCAACCTTGTTTAGGGGAATGATTTCCCAAACTAACTGCAAGGCGGGTTCATCATGAAAATTCACGAATATCAGGCAAAACAGATTCTGGCGCGTTACTCCCTGCCGATCCCCCGGGGGGCGGTGGCCCGGACAGCCGAAGAGGCGCGGGACATTGCCGCGGGGCTTAGTTTACGGGTGGCGGTGAAGGCCCAGATTCACGCCGGCGGGCGGGGAAAGGGCGGCGGAATCCGCCTGGCGGAAGGTCCGGAGGCGGCATTTATCGCGGCAAAAGAAATTCTGGAGATGATGCTGGTAACCCCACAAACCGGACCGGCCGGTCGCCCGGTAAGCCGGGTGCTGGTGGAGGAGGCAAGCGAAATTGACCGCGAGCTGTACCTGGGACTCCTGGTTGACCGGGCCCGCAATAAAGAGTGCGTAACCTTCATGGCTTCCGCGGCGGGGGGAATGGATATCGAGGAGGTAGCCAGGCGGCAGCCAGAAAAGATCATTCGTGCGGCCGTCAACCCCGCCGGCGCCTTCTCCTCCTTCCAGGCGCGAAAACTGGCCTTCGGCCTGGGGCTAAAACGCGATCTGCACCCATCTTTTAGCCTATTGCTGCATAATCTCTATCGGCTGTTCATTGAAAATGACGCTTCCTTGGTCGAGATCAATCCACTGGTAATAACCAAAGATAACAGGCTTTTAGCATTGGATGCCAAAATCAATTTCGATGCCGATGGACTTTTCCGCCACCCGGAACTAAAGGAACTGCGTGATCCGGGGCAAGAGGAACCACTGGAGGTGGAAGCTCTTGCCGCAGGAGTCAACTACATCAAGCTCGAAGGCCAGGTGGGCTGCATGGTAAACGGAGCCGGCCTGGCGATGACCACCATGGATTTGATCAAGATGGCCGGAGGCGAACCGGCCAATTTTCTCGATGTCGGCGGCGGCGCCTCGGCGGAGCGGATCGAACGGGCATTTAGAATACTCGTCGCGGATGCCAATGTCCGGGTGATTTTAGTGAACATTTTCGGTGGAATTCTGCGCTGCGATCGGGTTGCGATGGGGATTATCGAGGCGAAAAAGAAAGCAAACATTACGCTGCCCCTGGTGGTGCGGCTGCAGGGGACGAATCTGGAGGAGGGGCGGCGACTGCTGGCCGAATCCGGCCTTGCCTTCCATATGGCCGATGAACTCTACGAAGCAGCCCAAAAGGCCGTAGCCCTGTGCGGCGGGTCAAGTAATATGAACTACTAAAAAGCGGAAGCGGACGCAAGGCACCTAGGCTACACCAACAACTTCCCGTAACGAGGGATTCAGCGTAACTTGAATATCCGGACTTTTTACGAAGGCATCAAGTAAGGAGTGACTGGTTATGGCGATACTTTTAAATGATAATACGAGGGTGCTCTCCCAGGGAATTACTGGAAACGAGGGGAGTTTTCACACCCGGGAGGCAATCAGCTTCGGCACCAGGGTTGTCGCTGGGGTCACCCCCGGCAAGGGGGGGACTGTCTTTGACGGCATCCCCGTCTATGACCGGGTTATTGATGCCGTAATCCGCGAAGGCGCCAATGCCACTGGTATTTTTGTGCCGGCCGCCTTCTGTCTGGATGCGATCCTGGAGGCCATTGAAGCCGGCGTCGGCCTCATAGTCTGCCTGACCGAGGGAATGCCCGTTTTGGACATGGTTAAGGTGAAGGCGGCGCTGAGGGGTTCCGGCGTCCGAATGATCGGCCCCAATTGCCCCGGGATCACCACCCCTGGAGCAGGCAAGATCGGCTTTATGCCCAATTTTACGCATAAGAAAGGACCGGTGGGGGTCATCTCGCGCAGCGGCACCCTGACCTACGAGGTGCTCTGGCAGCTCACCTCGCTTGGAATTGGTCAATCCACTTCAATCGGCATTGGCGGCGACCCCATTGTGGGGTCGGACTTTGTGGACCTTCTGGAGCTGTATAATGAGGATGCCCAAACTGAGGCAATCGTTCTGATCGGCGAGATTGGGGGCACCGCTGAAGAGGAAGCGGCGGACTTTATCAGAGAGCGGGTGAAAAAACCGGTGGTGGCTTTTATTGCCGGTCAGAGCGCCCCGCCCGGCCGCCGTATGGGTCATGCGGGCGCAATCATTTCTGGGGGAAGGGGCACGGCGGCGGAAAAGTCTCTCGCCCTTGAGCGAGCCGGCGTGCTGGTAGAAAAAAACCCCGCCCTGATTGGAATGAGGGTTAAGGAGATTTTGCACGGCCGCAAATAGCGATTACCGCGAAAAAATCAAAAGTTCCCTCTACCGGGAGGGCAAATGGCTGGGGCGATGGTTATTAGCGTAGTGATATCCAATATTTATGCTTTATTTGTTTGCCGTGCCGACACAGGCAGGCATTCGGGGAGGAAAATTCGGAGTCGTTAGGAGTTCATCAATAGAGGGATAGCTTATGTGTTGCAATGTTTGCGATCAGGAAAAGTTTGCCCTGGAACTCAAGGCGTGGGAAGAAAAGACACAGCAACAGTTGGATAAAACCCCGGAGGCGCGCAGCTCATTTGAAACACTTTCCGGCTTGCCGGTCAAGGGCCTCTACACACCGCTGGATTTGCCGGCCCAAGACTATCGTGAAACCCTGGGCCTTCCGGGTTCCTATCCCTTTACCAGGGGAATCCAGAACAGCATGTACCGGGGAAGATTCTGGACCATGCGCCAATACGCGGGCTATGGCTCGGCTGAGGATACCAACAGGCGCTTCCGCTATCTCCTCGATCGGGGGCAGACGGGACTCAGTCTGGCCTTCGATCTCCCCACCCAGATCGGCTACGATTCGGATCATTTCATTGCCCTGGGCGAGGTGGGACGGGTCGGAGTGGCCATCGATACCATCCACGATCTGGAAATCCTTTTTGACCGGATTCCGCTGTCTGAAGTCAGCACCTCCATGACAATTAACTCCCCGGCCGCGGTACTGACCGCCATGTATCTCGCCCAGGCGGAAAAGGAGGGATTCAGCGGAAATGATTTGCGGGGCACGATCCAAAACGATGTATTGAAAGAATACGTTGCCCGGGGGACCTATATCTTTCCGGTGCGGCACGCGCTCAGGCTGACCGCCGACATCCTGGGATTCTGCGCGCGGCGGATGCCCAACTGGAACAGCATCAGCATCAGCGGCTACCACATGCGCGAGGCGGGCTGTACGGCGGTGCAGGAAGTGGCCTTTACCATGGCCAACGCCATCACCTATGTGGAAACCGCTCTGCAGGCGGGTCTTGAGATCGACGATTTCGGGCCGCGACTCTCATTCTTCTTCAGCGCCCATCAGGATTTTTTTGAAGAGGTGGCCAAGTTCCGGGCCGCCCGGCGCCTCTGGGCCCGGCTAATGAAGGAGCGTTTCGGGGCGAAAAACCCCCGTTCCTGGATGCTGCGTTACCATGTTCAGACGGCAGGCTGCTCGTTGACCGCCCAGCAGCCGATTCTCAACATCCTGCGCACCGGCTACGAAGGTCTTTCCGCGGTGCTGGGAGGCTGTCAATCCCTCCACACCAATTCCTATGATGAGGCGCTGGCGCTGCCCTCGGAGCAGGCCGCCCAGATTGCCCTGCGCACCCAGCAGGTCATTGCCCACGAGATCGGGGTGACAGAAACCGCAGACCCCCTGGCCGGATCATACTATGTGGAAAACCTGACCGACCGGATCGACGAGGAGGCGGGACAGTATTTGAGAAAAATAGCTGATATGGGCGGGGTGATCAACGCCATTTCCAGCGGTTACCTTCAGGAGGAGATCAGCAAAAGCGCCTACGAATACCAGAAGAACGTGGAGGCAAGGCGGCGGATCGTGGTGGGACTAAACAAATACCAGATGGACGAGCCACCCCTTACCGGCCTGCACAAGGTTGACCCCGGAGTGGGAGAGGCCCAGGCGCGGCGCCTGGCCGCGATCCGGGCTACGAGATCGGCTTCGGCCGTCACCGTCGCCCTGGATAACATCCGACGGGTGGCACAGACTCAGGAAAATCTCATGCCCCCCATTATCGAGGCCGTAAAAGCAGAGACGACCATCGGCGAAATATGTGGCGCCTTAAGGGATGTCTTTGGCGAGTATACGGCGGCTAACTATTATTGATCAGATTTGCCGATAAGGAGCAATCTATGAGCGATGACAGGCTAATCAGGGTTCTGGTGGCCAAGCCCGGACTGGATGGACATGACCGCGGCGCCAAGGTCATCGTCCGGGCCCTGCGGGACGCCGGAATGGAGGTGATCTACACGGGATTGAGGCAAACACCGGAAATGATCGCCGCGGCCGCCGAGCAGGAGGACGTGGATGTGGTGATGATGAGCATCCTGTCGGGGGCGCACAATTACATCTTCCCCCGGGTGATGGAAGGGCTGAGGGAAAAAGGGATGACCGATATTCTGGTATTAGCCGGGGGAATTATTCCGGCGGAAGACATTCCCGGCTTGGCGGCCCTGGGGATCAAGGGTTTTTTCGGACCGGGAACGGAGACGAAAACGATCATCGACTTTGTTAAGACCAACCTGGACAGGAAGCAATCATGAAAACTTTTAAGATTGACCATATCGGCGTTGCCGTGGAGAGTATCAGCCAGGCCCTCCAGTTTTACCAGGACACCCTGGGATTGAAACTCGAGGGTGAAGAAGTAGTGGCCGAACAGCGCGTAAGAACAGCCTTTTTGCCCACAGGCGATACGGAGATAGAACTTCTGGAATCGCTGGATCCGGAAGGTCCTATCGGCAAATTCATCGAGAAGAAGGGCGAGGGGATCCACCATATTGCCTGGGAGGTAGAGGACATTGAGGCGGCGCTCCAAGAACTGGCGGCTAAGGGAGTCCGTCTGATCGACCGGCAACCCCGTCCTGGCGCCGGCGGTAAGCGTATCGCATTTATTCATCCGAAGGATAGTTTTGGTGTTTTAGTGGAGTTATGCCAGAAGGTGTAACCCGCATTACATGGGCTTACACCACGGACTCCCTCCCGGACGGCGGGCGCGGAAACTGATTCCCGTTGCCACCTTGCCGCGCTTTCTTTTTTCCGCGAATTAACACAATGAAGCATCTAGGAATACCACCAGCCAGACTTTCAAGCAACGTGGAGTAGCCCCCCGTTTCACCCGGACATCTGAGTAGTGGAAATAAGTTGCAGTTATAGATATAGTCATACAACTACCACGAGGAAGCATGTGTCGATGGGACCCCTTGAAATCATTACATCTGTCCAACGACGAAGGCGTTGGACACCCAGTGAGAAGAAGGCCATCGTCGGGGAGACAGAGCAGCCAGGGATGAGCATCTCATCGATAGCCCGGAAGTATGGGCTACATCCGAACCAGCTTTTCACCTGGCGACGGTTGCTTGATGAAGGTGCCCTGTTGACGGCGAAGGCCGGAGAGCCGGTGGTGCTCTTCTCCCTGGCCCTGATCTTGGGTCTGGGGGTGATTTAGATTTGTCAGCGGGGATCTTGAAAACTGGCGAACTGCGGGAAATAGAGGTTGAGTCCCTGGCCTACGGCGGTGCCGGAGTCGGGCGGACATCTGGTCAGGTCATTTTTGTTCCCCTGACCGCCCCGGGGGACCGGGCGCTGGTTGAGGTAACCGAGGTTAAAGACAGATTTCTCCGAGGTAGGATCAGAGAAATCCAACTGCCCTCTCCGGACCGGGCAGAGCATCTCTGCGGCAGTTACGGTAAATGCGGCGGCTGCCATTACCAGCATCTTGAGTATGAAAAACAGATCTACTGGAAGCAGGCCCAAGTTAATGATGCCCTCGTGCGGATCGGCGGCCTCGATAGTCCCCCTCTGGCGCCAATTATCCCTTCACCTATGATTTACCACTATCGGGGCAAGGCGGACTTTCACGCTGCCAAGGATACTGATCATCGCTTCCGTGTGGGATTTCACCAGGAGGAGAGTAATCTGATGGTGGAAATCGACACTTGTGAAATAGCGGATTGGTCGATCAACAGCGCCCTTAGGAGCGTGCGAGAGGATATTGGCGCGGGAAAAATTCCCTCCCTTCCGCCCAGACTGCCCATCTGGTCCAGTCCAGACGGGAAGGGCCTCATTTGTATGAACGCCAAAGGAACAGTGGTGCGGCAGGTGAAGGACCGGTTTTTATCCGTCCCCGCCACCGGTTTCTTTCAGGCGAATCTTTACCTGGTAAACAGGCTGGTGGAGCTGGTGGTGGAACTCTCTGCCCTGGAGGGGAGCGAAACGGTCGTGGATTGCTACTGTGGCTCCGGTCTCTTTTCCCTCTTTCTGGCCGACCGGGCCGGGAGACTCTTCGGCATTGAAGCCGATGTGGCGGCGCTTAACCTGGCCCGACGGAACCTCACCATGGCCGGGCGTAAGGAGGCCCTGTTTTTCGCCGGAGATGTGGGGAGGGCACTAAGGGAACGTTTCCTTCGTGAAGAGATAAAGATCGACGTTCTGGTTCTTGATCCTCCCAGGCCGGGGCTGGCGAAAGAGGTTATGGCGGGAATATTTTCCCTCCGGCCATGCCGCCTGGTCTACGTCTCCTGCAACCCCGCGACTCTGGCCAGGGATATAAAACATCTCACGGCAGGAGGTTATCTCCTCCGGTCACTCCATCCTCTGGACATGTTCCCCCAGACGGCGCACATCGAGGTGGTCGCACTGCTTGAAACCAGATCATGACCCACCTGACCACTCTGCACACAGGTCATGCCTTGACCTGTCTGACCTTGGTCTGCCAGGCGCCGACAAGGCTTGCTGCGATCACCAGGGCGGAGGAGATGAGAATCATGATGATGCCCAGCGCCGAGAGTCTGCCCCAGAGGCCGTCTTCGGCGAACCGGAGGATCTGTACCGCCATAACCTCCGTGCCCGGGCGTGAGAGCACCACCGAGAGGCTCAGTTCCCGGAGAAACATGCTGGACATTAGAATCCAGCCGGAGACCACGCCGGGAATCAGGAGGGGAATAATGATCCGCCGCAGGGTGTAGAGGGTACCGCCGCCGCAGACCCGGGATGATTCCTCCAGATGGCTGTGGATCTGCACAAAGGCGCTGCTCATGGGCCGGATGCCATAGGGCAGATAGGTGGCGATGTAGCCGATCAAAAGCGCCCAGATGGTGGCGTATAGCGGGGTCCAGACGAAGAACCACATAAACCCGACGCCGATCACAATGCCCGGGAAGGAGAAAGAAAGGAAACTCAGTGATTCCAGGACGCCCGAGGCGGTGGAGCGGACCTTGACGATTACGTAGGAGACGAAGATCGAGAGAATCACCCCCAGGGATGCGCCTGCCACCCCCAGTAAAAGGCTGTTTTTCAGGGCCAGAAGCGATATAGGGTCATTGAGCACGGCCATCCAGTGTTTTAAGCTCATCATAGAGAAGGCCTTCATGCTGGGCACCATGGAATATGGCACCAGCGAGATGTAGAGCAGAACTAGGACGGGAAGCAGTATCAGCAGGGCGGAAAGCACCGCTACGACTGCGAAAAGGGGAAGTCGCGCCCGCTTGAGATCGATGACGCTGGGACGGTATCCCCGGCTCGAGATGGTCACGTATCTCTCTCCCTCGGAGGTAAGATAACGGTACAGGTAAATTAGGGTGATGGAGGTGATCAGGGCGCTCATGCCCACCGCCGCCGCCAGGCCGTAATCTGCGGAAAAGCCAGTGGAAATTGTCCGGTAGATATGGGTCGCAAGGACGTAGATCCTTCCCGGCATCCCGAGGACGGAGGGGATGGCGAAGGAGGCCAGGGTACGGACAATGACCAGGGTAAAGGCGGCCAGGATCGCCGGCCTAAGGATGGGAAGGGTAATCTGGATCAAGGTCCGCCGCTGGGTGGCGCCGCAGACCTTGGATGATTCTTCCATGGAGACGTCGAAGGCGGCCATGGCCGGGGCGATGATCAGGTAGGCGATGGGTAGCTCCAGGAGACCCTCCACCATGATCATGCCCGCCAGGCTGTAGATGTTGAAGGGGCTGCTTTCCAGGCCGAAAAGGTTTCGTAAAAAGAGATTGATGATCCCGTTGGAGGGATTCAAAAGCAGCGCCCAGCTTACCGCGAAGAGAATATGGGGGATCATCATGGGTATGATGGAAATGACCCCGAAGAGGAACTTGAAGGGAATGTTGGTCCGGGTGTTCAGGTAGGCCAAAAACAGGGCCAGGATCGTGGAGACCACCGCAGTGCCCATAGTGAAGATCAGCGTGTTGCCGATGATCACTCCGAAGGCGGCATCGCTGTAGCCCTTAACATACTTGTCCAGCGTGAAGGTCCCGAAAGATCCCAGGCCTTCGGAAAAGCTCCCCAAGATGAGCATCAGCACCGGACATATCGTCAGGATGCCGACAATAATGATCAAGCTGTAAGTGAGAACGCCTCGTGATTTTTTCATGTCACCCGCCTTGTCAGCGCGCCAGCGCTAGGCAATGCTCCGGATCGAAGCGGACCGTAACATGCTCCCCTTCCTGAAGGTTTTCCGTCGCTTCCGCCCTGATGAGGAGGCGTGTTTCTCCGATCAGTATCTCCCCTTCGTAGGCTTCGCCGATAAAGATCAGGGTAGCTACCTGACCCGGGAAAACGTTGCGGCTCTCATCGAAGGATACTTTGGAGACTTCGAGAAATTCCGGGCGGATGCAGATAGTGACTTCCAATCCGGGTTGCAGGTCGGCGGTCTTGCGGCAGATGACCTTCCCTATGGCGGTGGTCACCGTGATGTACGGTCCGTCAGTGGAACTCACCGTCCCCGGTATCAGATTGGCCCGGCCGATGAAATCCGCGACAAAGCGCTGATCAGAATCGAAATAGATTTCTTTGGGGGTGCCAATTTCAATGATGCCGCCATCCTTCATGACGGCGATGCAGTCGGACAGGGACAGAGCCTCCATCCGGTCATGGGTCACGTAAACGGCGGTGATTTTCAGTTCCGAAAGGAAGGTCCGCAGTTCTTTTCTTGTTTCTTCCCGCAGCTTGGCATCCAGATTACTTAGCGGTTCGTCGAAAAGGATGACCTTGGGCTCCGCCACGAGCGCCCGGGCCAGGGCGACCCGCTGCTGCTGCCCGCCGCTGAGCTTCGTGGCCGGCCGGTTTTCAAATCCTCCCAGCTGAACAAACTGGAGGGTTTTGGCGACCCGCCGGCGTATCTCTTCGCCCGGCAGTTTCCTGGTCTGGAGGGGATAGGCCACATTGTCAAAGACATTCATGTGGGGCCAAATGGCGTAGGTCTGGAAAACCATGCCGAGGGCCCGCTTTTCCGTGGGAACGAAGATGTTGCGCTCCCGGGAGAACACCACCTCCTCGCCGATGCTTATTTCCCCAGTATCGGGCATTTCCAGCCCAACGATACTTCGCAGCAGGGTCGTTTTCCCGCAGCCGCTGGGGCCCAAGAGGGTGAAAATCCGGTTCGCCGGAATGGTGAGGTTAACCTGCGCCAGGGCGTGGATTGTCCGGTCTTCCAGGACATACTTTTTGCTGAGATTTTTTATTCGTATTTCCATAGCTGTCTTCCGCTCAGATTATCCTGCTCACGGTTTAATGTACCCTGCTATTTCGACTATATGGCGGGGTCATACGTCCCTTAACGCCACTGAGCGTCCGCCAGTGGGCCAGCCCGCGCGGCTTATCCTTTGTACACCTCGTATTAATGACAATTTCCCGGTAGGGCAAGGCATGCCGTGTTCCTACCGGGAACTCAACCTGGGTCTTTGCTGCTTAGGGTTACTACAACCCGAATATCTTTTTGAATTCGGAGCCCCATTTGGCGATCTCCTCATCGGACAGTTCCCTGATAGGCAGGACCCTGGCCTTGTCTATCCCGGGAATCGGGGGGAATATCCCGGGATAAAGGACATATTCGCCGACCTTCTCCGCCAGAATATTTGATGATTCCTTAGAAAGCCAGTAATCCATGAAGAGCCTGGCGGCGTTGGGCCGGGGGGCCTTGGCGGTAATGGCAATTCCGCGGGGCGTGCCCAGGAGGGGCTGATCCACCCTGGCCCAGTCCAGAGGCGCCGGGGCTTTGGTGATGATGTACTTGGGCATCGAGATGGCGAGCAGCTTCTCGCCGCTTTCCACCGGGGCGGGGGTTGGTCCAAAAGAGCTTACGAGCATGGGCCTGTTTGCCGCCAAGCCCCGAACAAACCTCATCCAGGCCTCTTCCGTTTTGAACACCTGCTCCTTCAGGCCCAAAAGCCAGGAGATAGTGGTGGCATGAACGGAGGGGTCGGCCATGACGATCTTCCCCCGCCACTTGGGGTCAGTGATATCCTCGTAGCGTTTGGGCACATCGGCGGGCTTGACCAGGTCCTTGTTGTAGATTATGGCCACGTATTCGATCCCGAAGATCTGGATTGTGTCATCCTTCTTCGTCCATTCCGGGTATCCCGCCGCAGCGGGTGACCGGTAAGGGGCCAGCACACCCCTTTCCTTCAACGCCTCCAAAATGGGTATGGGGGCCTGGACAACGTCGGCCAAGAGCTTTCCGGCTTGATGTTCCGTTATCGCCGTCGCGACAAACTTGGCGGTAGAAATCCTGGTGTATTCTCCCTTCACCCCGTGCCTCTTGGTAAATTCCTCCATGATTGGCTCGATGGCGGTAATGTTGGCGTAAAAGGACGCCTTCCCTTCCGCCTTGGCCCGGTCCAAGAGTGCCCGGTCAATCGATTGCCCATAGGCAAAGCAAAAGGGGAACAGGAATAATGCCAAAATAACGCAACCAGCTAATCTTTTCATAGTTCACCTCTCAGGTAATGATATTGCGGTTACGGGAAAACCAATCCCGAGCTCTTTAGTACGGCCTTTATCCGACAACAGGAATCCCTGTTTTTCCGTGGCAACAGGCAATGCTAGACCCGCCCACAAGGGCGGGTACTACAAAAACAACTTTTTCCCTTGCCATTCCTCAATTATGGTTTTGCAGACTTTTTACGAGATCGCCAGATAAGACGACTTCGTAAAAAAAGCCGTAAGCAGGGTTGAGCGGGAAACCGGAGTCCGTAAGGCGATCCACCTTTTTTTCACTGCCCAGGGGTTACCCGCCGGCAAGCCTGAGTAAAGCGGCGGGGGCAGTGATAAAAGATCGCTTTTTGTGGGCGGAGTATATGGAAGCCATTTTACCATGTCAAGGAGAAAGAAAGAGAATATCAAGAGCAAATAGAATTGTCCGGTTTTGGGGTGCGGCTGTTTTCTTGGACTGTTCAAGCTGCTAGACCAAGGCTTAGCCTATATTCCAATGGACTCATTCCGTCCAGCGA